>JAKQIT010000025.1 GCA_029556915.1 Pseudomonadota bacterium | reverse complement strand
ATTATTCAAGATATGCTGGCCGCAAAACAAATTGGTATTGTGGGCGGCATTTATAATTTATCCACAGGCGAAGTGCGCTTTTTGCCTGAAACTTACATGCTGTAAATAACATGTAATTGAACAAATTTTGAACGGTATTTTTCTCGAGAGAAAAAATATGCTCTGGAAGCCTTGTAAATAAAGGCTTCCAGAGCGTCGAAAAAGGTTGAGCATGAAAAATACGATTTCTCATGCTTTTTTTGTACAAATTTTGCTAACGATTATCCCGTAATACTGCAGGCTAAACCCATAACACTGTATAATTCAGCGCAATCATTTTTCAACGCAATGCAGTCAATTTCTGAAAGTTCTGAATATGGGCCACAGGCAAGATACCAGCACACTTTTACGCACACTCAAGTTTTATTTAAATCCAAATGACGGCCGTTATGAAGATTTAGCCAAGGGAAACCGCACTAAAAATATCGTTCGAGACCTCACGGCAGGCTTGGTGGTGGCGATGGTGGCGATTCCACTGGCAATGGGTTTTGCCATGGCCAGTGGATTGCGTCCGGAGCAAGGCATTGTAGGTGGTGCAGTTGCAGGTTTGTTGGGCGCGTTGTTTGGTGGTAGTAAATATCAGGTGTATGGCCCAACGGCTGCGTATATTCCCATTATTGCGGGCTTAATGGCCACTTATAACCACAGTTTTTTGGTGCTGACTTCCATTGTGGCAGGCGCATTTTTAATGCTTACAGGCTTGTTTAAAAAAGGCAAAGTGGTCACGCTCGTGCCACACTCAATCGTAGTCGGCTTTACCATTGGCATTGCGGTGGTGATTGCGTTCTCGCAAATGGGTGAAGTGTTTGGTTTTAAAGAGAAAATTGGTTATGACTTTATCGGCCAAATTCAAAAAACCATTGCTTATATTGGCGATATGAATATTTACGCATTAATCGTTGCACTCGCCACTTTTGCCATTTGCAAAGTGCTGATTAAAATTTCTACGTTCATTCCTGCGCCCGTATTTGGCTTAGGCTTAGGCTGGCTTGCGGCAGCAACTTTCTGGAAAGACAAAGGCTTAGTCTTAATTAAAGATAAATACGGCAGTATTCCCACCGACTTTTGGGTGATTACGATGCCCCAATTGCCTGATATGACCACCGGCCAAGTATGGTTTGATTTGCTGTATTTTGCCGTGGCGATTTATTTTGTGGCAGCAGTTGAAAGCCTGTTATGTAGCCGTATGGCAGACCGCATGGCCAATAACACGGGCGTGCCTTATAACCCCAACAAAGAGTTATGGGGGCAGGGCATGGTGAATAT
The DNA here is from genome assembly GCA_029556915.1 of Pseudomonadota bacterium. Classification (GTDB taxonomy): domain Bacteria; phylum Pseudomonadota; class Gammaproteobacteria; order Burkholderiales; family Methylophilaceae; genus Methylotenera. The sequence continues at coordinate 163 of JAKQIT010000025.1, read as the reverse complement.
TTTCACCCCATTATTCAATGGTTTTCCACACACTGGCGCATTGGCTAGAACGGCCGTGAATATTCGACTAGGTGCGGTTTCACCCTTGGCAGGGATTGCAAAATTTACCTTTAAATTACTATTGGCCGCCTATTTAGCCACCTACTTAGAACAAGTGCCAATG
>JAKQIT010000019.1 GCA_029556915.1 Pseudomonadota bacterium | reverse complement strand
ACTCGGGGTAGAAAATGTCCTGCATACCCGCATTTTAGCGCATCATGCAACACTTGGTTTTAGCGTCGTTGCCTTAGCGAAACAGCGCATTGTGATACCACCGATTGACGCGCCGCTCGGCAGCATGGTTTCGGTTTCGATTGCCGCTGCTAATATTGCTTTATCCACCCATTTAATTGAGGGTATTTCGATACAAAATCAGCTTGCAGGTACGGTTTCAAGCATTCAGGTGATTGGGTCAAGAACATTAGTATCGGTCGATATTGGCGTTGAATTGATGGTAGAAGTCACAAATAAAGCGTTGGTAGATTTAAAAATTGCGCTGGGGATGCAGGTGTATTGCTTAACTAAAGCGCAGAGCATTCAACCAATTTCAATGCATGAAAAACCCTTCGAGCAAAAAACACTGCCCTGAGAGCCTTATAAATAAAGGCTCTCAGGGCAGTGCAAAAGGGTTGTGCTTAAATAAGGCTAAAAAAAGTAATTTTTAACGCGCTAAATTATCTTGGAATGACAATTTTGGCAGACTCTTTTACCGTGTCGCTTGGGCGATAAAAGACCAGCTGCTTGCCAATGTGGTGCACTGCAAGCGCATTGGTTTTAGTGGCAATGTCATTAAAAATAGCTTTGCGCGCATCGCGGTCGTCGCCCGCTACTTGCACTTTAATGAGTTCGTGCGCATTCAAATTCAGCTCAATTTCTTTTAGCACGTTGTCAGTCAGGCCGTTGTTGCCTATCATCACCACAGGATTTAAGTCATGCGCTTTGCCGCGTAAGTGTGCAATTTGTTTGGTGGTGAGCTTTAAGTTAGTTGGTTTCATGATGTTCTTTTATAATGTGATGACTGCTGCACATTTTAACATGAAGCCATGTTTAACGTTGAATGAAACCTTATCTCGAATGAAGTCGATCTGCTATGAAACCCACTAAAACCAGCAAAGCGTGGATGCAAGAACATTTGAATGACCCCTACGTAAAGCTTGCGCAAAAAGAGGGTTATCGCGCGCGCGCAGCTTATAAATTGCTCGAAATTGATGACAAAGACAAA
>JAKQIT010000004.1 GCA_029556915.1 Pseudomonadota bacterium | reverse complement strand
AAAAGCATTGGCACTAAAGTTAAATTGAAAGTACGCCTTATTTTCAGTTAATTTTGTCTGCATCACCTCGGCTTGATGCATAGTACGAACAGGCGAACTCGCTTGACATTCAGAAGCACGGAAAGCACTAAAATCATGCTCGCCAATCAAATAACCCGCTGCTTTTTGCATGGCCGAATAATCGAGCGGAAGATGAAACCAGCCTGACTTCTTGGCCATGAGCGCAGAGGCCACGGGTGCATTGTAGAGCAGATATTCATAACGGCGACTGTAGGCAGAAAACCGTGCATGAAACGCGCTGTCAACTTCCACCGCCCATTCTATTCGCACCGTTTCGGGAAGATTCGCATTCACGCCACGCACCCAAGCAGAAATTGGCCGCGTGCTTTCTGTATCAAAATGGATGACCTGGCAACTGGCATGCACACCCGTATCAGTGCGGCCTGCTGCATGCACTCTTACGGCATGCTGTGCGATGCTCGCAATGGCTGCTTCTATGGCATCTTGCACGCCACAGGCAGACGGCTGACTTTGCCAGCCACAGAAGCCTGAGCCATCATAGGCAACGCCTAATGCGATTCTCGTCATATACTGGCAACTTTCACACTCAATAACACAAGCCAAAAGAAGCACAAGGCTATGGCTACTAGCGCAAATTTATCGCGCAATTTAAAAGGCAAAAAAGCAAGTTCAATTTGTTTTAGCGTATTTATTGCAGGCATTAACGGTTTTTCAACCGCATGCAAGCTGTCAAACTGCTGAAAATTGAATTTGAAGTTCTTATCCAACGCCAGCGTTTCAACATAATCGAGCGTCAGTAATAATCGTGCGGTAAATCGCTCCAAATTTAACCCTAACCATTGCAGTGGCAACAGCAAATAATATAAGCCTGTCATGAGTTGCATTTGGCTACACGTTGCAAACAATATACTTAAACTAGCGATTGCAATCAGCAGCTTGCCTACTTGCAACAGGCCCGACTGCACGCCCTCATAAGTGGGCGCAGTATCAAATAAAAAAGGTTGAATATATTCACCAGGCGTAGCAAACGCATACACGATTAAAATAGACAAAAACAGCCAGCGCATTCGCAAAACAACCTGACTAAAACTTT
>JAKQIT010000135.1 GCA_029556915.1 Pseudomonadota bacterium | reverse complement strand
CCTTTACCTGTTTCAGGGGCGCATCGTGCCTAAGCCGTTAGACCCGAGTAAAATCACGCAAACATTTGACCTCACGGGCAAGGTGGTGATGGCGGGCGCCATTGACATGCATAGCCATATCGGCGGCGGCAAAATTAACATTGCCCGCATGATGTTGCCCGAATTTCAAGAAAAAAGGCTTCAAGAAACAAAAGGCTATACAGAGCCTGAAGCACACGTTTGCACCCCCAACTGTAGCCACAATGCCACGCCTAGCACCACTGATACTGGCTTTCGCTATATTGAAATGGGCTACACCGCAGCTTTTGAACCCGCCATTTTGCCTATCAATGCTCGCCATGCGCATCTTGAAATGGGCGACACGCCGATGATTGATAAAGGCGGTTACGCCATGTTGGGTAACGATGATTATTTCTTGCGCTTGCTTCATCAAAACGCAGACCAAAAAGCCATTAATGATTATGTCGCGTGGACATTGCACGCCACGCAAGCGATTGGCATTAAAGTGGTGAACCCTGGCGGTATTAACGCCTTTAAGTTTAACCAGAGACGCCTCGATTTAGATGAAAATAATGTACATTATCAAGTGACACCGCGCGAGATTTTGCAAAAACTCAGCCGCGCCGTGCATGAACTCGGTATTGCCAAACCATTGCACGTGCATTGCAATAATTTAGGCGCAGCCGGCAACTTTCAAACCACATTAGACACAATGGACGCATCCGATGGCTTGCCAATGCACCTGACGCATATCCAGTTCCATAGCTACGGCACTGAGGGCGAAAAAAAGTTTTCATCGGCCGCTGCGCAAATTTCCGAAGCTTTAAACAAAAACAAACACATCACCGCTGATGTCGGGCAAATATTATTTGGCCAAACCGTAACCGCATCGGGCGACACCATGATGCAGCACCTTAATGCTAAACACGCCAACCCGAAAAAGTCGGTGATTATGGATATTGAATGCGATGCAGGTTGTGGCGTGGTGCCGTTTAAATATCGCGACCAAAACTACGTGAATGCTTTGCAGTGGGCAATAGGCTTGGAGCTATTTTTGAGCGTAGAAGATCCGTG
>JAKQIT010000152.1 GCA_029556915.1 Pseudomonadota bacterium | reverse complement strand
TTCAGCGGACAGAATTGCCGGCTTGGCCACTAACGGCGACAATTGCCAAGGCGTGCAAGGACGTTTGCGCACTTACAATACCTATGGTGTTGAGCCACGTTTGTCAATTACGCACGCGCTCGGTGAGCTTGAAATGGGCGCAAAGGCGCACTTTGAGGACCAAGAACGCAGGCAAGTAAACGGCACAAATGCGACGGCAAGAACAGGAACATTGGTTGAAAATAATGAGCGTAAAACTGATGCGTACTCAGGCTTTATTTCAAACCGTTTTACTATTGGCCAATTTTCAATCACGCCCGCTATTCGCTATGAACATATTGAAAACGAACGCACCAATCGGTTAACGGGGAGTCATGGTAGCGCAAACCTGCAAGAATGGATTCCAGGGATTGGTGTTGCCTACAATCCCAACCAGAACATCACCCTGTTTGCTGGCGTTCATGAGGGCTTTGCCCCACCAAGAACAGAAGACTTAATCACCAACTCGGGCGGCTCTGTAGAGGTTGATGCTGAAAAATCCACTAATTATGAATTAGGATTCAGAGCTAAACCTGTGAAAGGTTTACAAGTTGATGCTACCGCTTTTTATAATGATTTCAGTAACTTAATTGCGGTAGGCTCAGTGGCGAGTAACGTGAGCTTGTCGCAAGGTGAGGCCACATTTGCGGGCTTGGAATTCAGTGGTCAATATGACTTTGATAACGGGTTTTATAGCCGTTTAGCTTACACTTGGCTGCCTGTGGCCGAGCAGGATACCCCTTTCAGGCAAGTAAGTAACGGCGCGGCCGTTGCTGGCAGTTCAAAAGGCAATCGCCAGCCCTACGCCCCTAAAAATACGCTGACGGCTGCAGTGGGTTACCGAGTGGCCAGTTGGAACGCGCAACTGGAAGCGGTGCATGTTGGCAAGCAATATTCTGACTTTTCTGAAACGAATGAGGTGCCGAATACCGCGCTGGGGGCCACAGGTCAATTTGGTGAAATAGCCAGTTACACCATTTACAACGCGGCGGTGAACTACAAGTTTGAGCCGTATAAAACCACTGTTTTTGTAACGGGTAAAAACTTGTTTGATAAAGACTATATTACCGACAGAACGCGTGGCATTTTAACGGGAATGCCTAGACTTGTGCAGGTGGGTGTGCGTTACGATTTTTAGGTGCTTTTTAATCGCATTTAACTCCATTAAAATCACTCGAGGAATTTTTGATGCTCTGCGAGCCTTTATTTATAAGGCTCGCAGAGCATCAAAAAAGGTTGCAACTTAAAAACACGTTTTTTTACATGATTTTTACCTGTTTTTTTAAGTGCGAAAGCAGCATTGATTGAGTACATAAACAGCTACATTTTAACGACCATGTTTTTGATTTTTGGCACGTTTTCTAGCTGCCAATAAGTCATCGCCCAATGCCACAAGTCAGCCATTGTGGCGTTTTTTAATTCGTCTGGCGGGTGTTGCCCTAAAAATGACAGCGCTTCAAAAAGGCGTTGATTGGCTTGGCTGGCATCGATGGATTTTGCCAGCGTTTGTTTGCTGAGTTTTTCACCAGCGGCATTACAGGCCAGCGCCACGTGGGCATAGTGCGGTGTGTTGAGTTGCAGCAATTGCTGCAGGTAAATCTGTCGCGGGGTGGAAGCAAGTAAATCTGCGCCGCGCACAATGTGGGTGATACCTTGTGCTGCGTCGTCCACGACCACGGCCAACTGGTAGGCAAATAAGCCATCGGCACGTGTTAATATAAAATCACCCACGGCTTCATTGAGCTGTTGGCTGAGGGTTCCTTGAATTGCATCTTCAAACTGAATGGGTGTGGCATTGGTTTTAATGCGCCAAGCACTTGGGGCCAGTGGTTTAAGTGCGTGTGTCAGGCAGGTTTTTGGGTAAATAACGCCTTCAATACCCCATTGCTGGCTAGAATCTGCAATTTCTTTGCGCGTACAGGTGCAGGGGTAGAGCAAGTGTTGCGCGTTCAGTTGCTGAAAAGCCTCTGTGTAAAATGCATGACGCTGGCTTTGGTAGATAATTTCGCCATCCCACTCAAAACCAAAGGCTTCAAGCTGGCGCAAAATAGTGTCTGCTGCACTGGGAATCTCACGTGGTTTGTCGAGGTCTTCAATGCGCAGTAGCCATTTTCCATGGTTCACTTTGGCATCACAATAGCTGGCAACCGCGGCAACTAACGAGCCAAAATGCAGCGGACCAGTGGGCGAGGGGGCGAATCTGCCAACGTACATGGCAAGTTAATGGTCTGGTTGCAGGTACGGTGGAATATGCCAACTGCTCAGTTGGTTGCCCAGCAAAATTAAATGGCAGGGCAGGCGGTCTGCACCGTTGGCGCTGACATCAAATTCATAAGTGCGTTGCAGCTGCGCCTGCCCACGTGTATTGCGCCCCAGCCACAGGTTGGAGCAGGCTACACTTTCATCTAACAACTGCAGCTGAAAGCGCGCAGCAAGCTCACGCCCCAGCAAAGTGGCGCGTTCGCGTTTGGCGAGGCTGTCTTGCCAAAACCAAACTACCGCAAAAAGTATGAATATAAGCACGAGTTCCATTAAAATTGATTTTTTCTTGGTTTAACTAATTGAATTTAAATAATTTTAAAATTTAGCCATTGGATCTTCATCCGGTTCTTCAGGTTCATCCACATGGAGCGATAAACTTGGTTTTTCAAACGCGCTGGATTTTTCGCCAGCATTTTTGCTATGCAATTTAAAACGCAAACGCAGTTCGTTAATGGAATCGGCATTGCGAAGCGCGTCTTCTTGCGTGATGCGGCCTTCTTCGCATAAGTTGAACAAGGCTTGGTCAAACGTTTGCATGCCAAGTTCAACTGATTTTGCCATCGCTTCTTTCACCATGTTGGTTTCACCTTTAAGAATTAAATCGGCTACAAGTGGTGAATTGAGCAAAATTTCTATGGCGGCACAACGCCCACCACCCGTACGTGAAACCAAGCGTTGTGAAACAAACGCTTTCATGTTGAGCGATAAGTCCATGTGTAGTTGGGCATGGCGTTCTTCGGGGAAGAAGTTAATAATGCGGTCAAGTGCTTGATTTGAGCTATTGGCATGTAGCGTGGCCATACAAAGGTGGCCAGTTTCAGCAAAGGCGAGGGCAAATTCCATGGTTTCGCGGTCGCGAATCTCGCCAATTAAAATCACATCAGGCGCTTGGCGCAAGGTGTTTTTAAGT
>JAKQIT010000151.1 GCA_029556915.1 Pseudomonadota bacterium | reverse complement strand
TGTTTCATAGATTGGTCGCGCCAACTTCTTTGGCCACAAGCATGAAAAAGGGGAAGATTGCTTTAATATTGCTTTTAGCTACTCCAATTATTGCTTTGGCTCTACTCATTGTTCGACTGATAATCGAGTTTGGCCTAGATGCCCTTTAGGTCTTCTTCATATCCAATGCATAGTTTGTGAGGTAATAGGTAGTCCGTGAGTCTGCGTGTTTTGTTTTCGTTCATAAACTACTACTAGAATAGACGCTCAATTTACAATGGGGAATGAAATGATTGATTACTGCCAGCGATTCCATATCGTCAAAGACATGAAATTATTATTTGCTTTACTGACGTTTTGTGTTTCAACATCTTTGTTTGCAGAAACTGTAAATGTGAAATATAGAGGTGATGTTGATTTAGCACCATTCTCATGTGAGTGGGTATCTAGGAGTTCAGTAGTCAATCGTTTATGCTACGACTCAAAAGAACAGTATGTCATTGTTAAACTAAAAGCCACCTATTATCATTATTGCGAGGTGCCAGCTAGTATCATTGAAAATTGGCGTAATGCTGATTCAATGGGTCGTTACTACAATGCCCAAGTAAAAGGACTCTACGATTGTCGTATCTATCGCGCCCCAAAATACTAAGGTGAAAACTGAATTTGCTAACAATAAACATGCAATGTATTAATTAGTTTTACAAAACTCTAGCGTTTGCAAAATGCTATTATGGGCATCTCTTAATTTTGTAACCTCATTAACCAGTGCTGCTGACTGAATTGAGGGCAAAGCTTTATTAATAGACTTAACTGTCCATTCACTTTTCTCTATTGTTAATTTGCATACAGTATCAAAAATAATTTTTACAGTTTTAATATCTCTTTCATCTACCATATGAGTATGTATATATGATACTGTCAAAAGCAATGTGAGTTGTCCGTATAAATTCTGTGAGCTATCGTAAGCCCCCAGACCAGTGATCTGATCATTCTCCGAAATTGAACCTTGCAACATTTGCAGTACATTTCGACTAATTTTACTTAGTACGTCCTGTTTTTCGCTTAGCCTATCTGAAAACTCTTTAACTGATGATTGAGTTTGAGCATTACCAATGCCACATAAGCTGAAAAATAACGCCAAGCCGACTATAATTTTCATTGTAATTGCCTTTATATGAATGTGGCTTATTCTATGCTTCTTAATTTAATCTTGCAAAAAAGATGAAAAAATAAATACACCTATAAATCATAATTTTATATGTGATGTGGATATGGCATATGTAGCTAGTGGGAGACCTCGAAGGGCACGCCACTTCCGCTAACATCCCCCGCCCCCCCATGGGACACTGGCGGGACACTCAAGGATAAAAAAATACAATAATCAGCAACATGAGGCAATAAAGTATTTGATATAACTTATTGATTATATTGTTTTAGTTTGTTTTGGCTTGTTGTTAATTATTGACTTAGACGGTCTTTTAATCCGTTTGTCGTGGGTTCGATCCCCGCACACCCTACCAATCAAATCAAAGGCTTGTGTTTACGCACAGGCCTTTTGACTTTCTTGGCGTGACATAAACGTGACCATATCGATCACGTTAGCTGTACGTCCAGATTCAATCCTAGACGCGGCGACGGTTAAATGTTCCGTAGCAAACTTCGCATAACGATCCACCATCACGCGTGACTTCCAACCGCCTAAGTCTTTCAACTCATCACAGCTAGTGCCAGCCTGACGATGCCATGATGCCCATGTATGCCTTAGATCATGAAAACGAAAGTCAACAAGACTCGCTCTTTCAACTGCTGCATACCAAGCATTATTCGTGACAGCGAATTTAATTGGATGCCCTTTGAATGTAAAACAGTATTTGGGATGTGTTCCTTGTAGCTGTTCTAACACTGCAATAGCATCTTGGTTTAGCGGTACACCTCTCGGTGTTCCATTTTTGGTTTGATCTAGCCAAGCTGTTCTACGTTCTAAATCAACTCGACTCCACTCAAGACCCGTTATCTCCCTAGCTCGACAACCAGTAGACAAAGCAAATTTGACCATAGCCGCTAAATGAGGTGGGCATTCCGCTATTAAACGATCTGCTTCCTCATGACTCAGCCAGCGGTCGCGTTCTGCTTCACCCGATAACAATCGGATTTTAGGCATACTATCAATCCACTGCCATTCATCACGTGCCATGCGGAGTATTGCACGAGTGAGAGCCAAATGACGGTTTACTGTTGCAATCTTATTACCGCGCTTCAATTCCCCTTGTACAATGTTCCAAATAACGTCCCCGTTAATTTGGTTAAGCATCAAGTGGCCTAGATAAAAATCTAACCTTCGGCAAATGCCCTGATAGCCTTTTACATCTCGCAAAGTTGTTTTAACTGCTAAAAATCTGACAACCGCTTCCTGCCATGAACGTTGAGGCTTAATTCCAAAATGATGCTCTCGATAGCTATCTAGCTTAATTTTTGCTAGGAATGCTTGTGCCTCATATTTGTCTTCAGTCCCAGTGCTTTGGCGTAATCGTTTGCCGTTAGGGAGCGTCGTACTAATCCACCAGTAGATTGAATCCTTTCTACGGTAGACTCCTTCTGAGGTTGGTTGGCGCATTTAAAATCCTTTCCAACTCGCCCTCGCTCGCTGCGCTTATATTCCTCTAACCAAAGATCTAAGTCAACTACATCATAAACCAGACGGCGACCAAACTTCACCGCTGGAATATCGAGTTCGGTTAAGAGCGTCACACCTATGCCTAGGTAAGACGCGGCTTCTTCTTTAGAAAGACAGCGAACTGGCGGTAAGGGCAAGTCATTGTCTTTCATGTTATTCACCGTTGGATTGTTTTTCATATTCACGCATAGCGCGAATTTCTTCATCGACATAAGATTCATATATCTCAGCATTCACATCAATGGTATTAAACAATCTGGCTTTTAAAGCGACCTTTTCTTTCACGTAGGATTCAAAGGTAAGCCCCAAATTCATTGATTTATTATTAATGTGATGCGTTAGCGCTTCAAAGAAGTTATGCACGGCTTCGTCATAGTTGGTATAGCCTTCTGCTGCCATCCAAGCAGCCAAAGTGCTAAATGTACGCCTGAGCATGGCATCATGATTTGGCACTCTGTTATTAGAAAAACGTGATTGCAAAGGCCCACCACTGGTTTCCCAATCTAAGGTGGCTAACGTAGCCCATAATGGGTGAATTGGCCACCGTGAGCGTGTTTGATCCTCTGGGTTTGGTATTGCGAGCCTAAGCCATTCAGTGGTGGCGTAAGACCATAATCCATTGAGATTAGCTAATACATCGGTGAGTTTAGCGAGGTTTTTCTGGACAAGCATTTCACGCTTGTATTCAAACTCCAAACGCCAAACAGGATCGTCCATTTGCCAGCCCATCATATGCCATAATGGAATGAGATAATCTTTGTGACTTTTAATGATTTCTAAGCGTTTATCGTAGAGACGACCAGCCATGACACCCCCTAGCCCGATTGCCCAGCCTGTAAAACGATTATCTACTGCATAAGCACTCACAGCACTGGCATGGGTGACCCAAGCTTCACGACTCCATGCTTCCATATCTTGATATGAAATAAAGTCTACAAATAGATCGATACGACTGACATTCGCAGAGGATTCCAATACGCCTAATTCAGACAGGATGCTGGAGAGATGTTTTTCTGCTTGTTCTGGTGTTTTATAGGTTAGATACTCACTAGAAAACTTTACATAGGCCATCGGAACAGCTTTATCTGGACGCGATAATTGAATGCGAAAGGCATTGTCCTCTAACACGTAATTAAACATGGAAGAGCCTTTGTCTTTTACCTCAAATAAATGATCCCCGACTTTGATTTGAGCCTTAGCTTGTTCTAGTGGGTTTTCTGATTGTGCTTGAGTTTTGAGTTGCTTAAGTTGTGCATTGATGTGTGGGTGAAGATTCCCTTGATAAGAGAGATATAAACTATCTACACCCCATCTTAAAAACTTAACTTCACCATTAATGCTGTTATTAGTAGCTGTGTTACTAGGCACCGCTACCGCTTCGCGGTCTCCGCTCTCGCCGCGCCCGAGCGCGCTGAGGTCGGCATCCCGTGAAGCGGTTTGAGGGTTTTGTGTGTTTTGGTTTTTCATATCCATTCCTTAATGGTTACCAGCGTCCCAAATTGGTTACTGGAATGGATATGTATTATTTACATCTAAAAATTTAACTCCATGCAGTCAAATTTAATTTGAGTGCATTGACACGCCGCCTGTCTTTTGGTAATTACGATAGCGTGCAAGTTGTTTAGTTACAGCATTAACATCCTCAATCCTGTTTTGCCAACGATCTAAACCTGCGGCATCACATAGGTCGAGTATCTCTTTGTGCGACAAGTCATCCAGCCAATCCAAAACCTCCAACATAGAGAATAAAAGATATAAACCAGGGTATCGAATCCGTCCGATCAAGTTTGGTTTAGCCTGATTGATGCCTAATTTTTCCAAGAACTCTTTTTCACCATCTGCTTGTGCTTTTTGATATCTCTCTTTGAAGTAAGGATGGGCGACAAGTAAGTTCCGATCAACTCTGACCGCCTTGCAAAATGCCTCGTCATCACCGTTAATTGCTTTAGGAACTAGGGAGACCATCTTTTCACCATGTGCCATCAATCCAAAATAGTTATGCAACGAAAGTAAAATATGAATGAACAAGAAACTTATTCTCTCTAATTGCTGCTGCTGCTCATGAGAAGTTAAAGATTCAAATAAATTTTTCTGAGCAAGTTCCTCTTCTGGGGTTTCAGGCCATTTCCCTAAAAGATCATTAATCCATAAGGGATCATTCAATAGCTCATCCGAAAAACTGACTACTTCTTGCAATTGAGCTGAAGGAGAAAGCTTTTTAAAATCGTCATTCCATTCCTTCAACCCTTCTTTTCCAAACAAAAATAGTAAAAGACATACATCAATTGTCATTTGGTCTTTATAAAAAGTGACGTAATAATCTAATTTGAGGTTGTCTTTTATTTTTCGAATTCGATCTGGCCAGACAAGCCAGCCACCATCATAAGCTTTGAATTCGCTAAAAATATCCAAATAATCTGGAGCGGCTTTTTTGATTAACTTAATGACTTGAGGCTTTAAAAGGCGTGTTTTCGTGGTTTTCAATTAGTCACCAAATACAAAATAAAGAAACTCAAAAAAAACTTAATTCCGCTTGTTCAAATCTAAGCTAATAATTCCAAAATTTAAAAGGAGAGTTTGTCTTAGAGACCACTTTAGCTTTTAAAGTCCTTCGGCATCTTGGATAGTTTACGCAACCCCAGAATTGATCTAGTCCCCCTTCTTTTCTTAATTTCATCTTTACTCCACATTTAACACAAGTTGGCGTAGTAAAGTCACCCGATGTTGCCAATAAAAATAATCTGTCCTGAGCTTCTTTAGATAAGGCTTTAATTTTAGCCAACATACTTTTACCGTCAATAAGTTCCACATTGTTGTCTTTAGCAAACTGAATGGCTGCTTGATTAAAATTACTTGTGGTAATGAAATATCCTTTGAGAATTTTTTCGTGAAACATTACGCCTACAAGTTCCCTAATCAACTTTACACCAATGACCCCCGACCAACTTTTGCATTGAACTAAGGCGGTTGATTTTTGTTGATCATTTTCATAAAGAAAAATATCTATGCCTCCATCGGCTCCAAGGGAAGTCTGCTTGTTCTTCATATTAATTTCGCTAAAATATGCGCTACAGAGATCTTCAAATCGCTTCCATTCAAGAGAGTAAAGAAGTTGGCTAGTCCATTCCCTTGAGATTGTCGTTTCAATAACTGGTTGCTCTAATAGCGAGACATGAGGTCTATTCGATGCAGTTTCTTGCGTTGAGACCAAAGGTTTAATAGTGTTATTGGCATTTACAATATTCTTAGAAGATGTTGCACCTTCTTGCTCCCTTGAAACGAAGTAAGCCAATAAAATTGTGAGGAACTGTAATAGACTTAACGGATAAGCGAACACTTGCAATAGCGTCCATATATACCAAAAAATAGTGACAATAAAACGATGTTTACCGCTAATAGCAATAGTAAAAAAAATAAAACCCTGCCAAGAAATTACAGCGAAGCTCATTCGACTCCCTCAACGACACATACAATATTTGATTGGTTATCTATAGCTTAAAAAAAAGCAAAAATCTTACCAATAAAAATTACATGCATAAGTCATTAGATTACATAGCAATTTTATGTAAGCGATTAGCAGTAAAAATATGCTCGGGTTGTTTATAACCTAAAACTGGTTAAATACAACCAATTATGGTTCTGATAGGATTTGAATATGAGTTGGACGCGACAATGACAGGTCACGACCCTTTTGGGACGATCAACTTTCTTATAAGCAGATAAGCTAAGGGACCGAGGCACGCTGTCCCAGATATCGAAACGAACGACTTGAGCGACTTTATTGATACATAACGTTTAAATTAAAGGGCTGGCTTTGGTCGGCTAGTAGTAGAAATAGGATGAATTAAACAACTAAAAAATGGCCTCAAATCCGCATAGAATATAGATAAACAGCAAAATTAAATAAACTTTGATTTCTGGATGATTTAAGGGGTAAATTACGCATTAAATACATCAATAACTAAAATAAATCGGATAAATAATTAGTATTTAATTACCAAAGTCATTAGCATAAAAGACTTGCTTTGCATGCGCAACAGAGCGTTAATGTGTCATCAAATAAACATTAACGAGGTGATTAAAATGGGTAAAAGAACAGATGCATTATTAGAATCAGAGCGCGAATATCAAACTAAAGTTTACACAGACTTTGATGCTGAAATGTCAATGCAAACGCTACCAAGCAGAATGCTAGCTCAAGTAATAAAAGGTGAAATTGATTTAAATGCGCTGGCTAAAGTAATATTAGCTAATCGCGGCCAAGACCAAAATGGCAACTGGGTTGGGTTCGATAAAGCCAAGCAAATACACGCTATTTAAACAATCATTAAACACCATTTGAAGCCGCTTTAAAGCGGCTTTTATTTTGTCCTGGTCAAATACCATAATTAGCTATCAGCAGCTCAGTCACGGGCTTGTTGCTTTGCATATTAACGCTGTAGCTGGTTTGCACTTCTTTAATAAAATAACCATCAAAAAGCGTCCGAATTTGAGCCACATTATTGATGCTCACAAGCCATTTACCTTGGCAATTAATTAAAACGTCTCTAAGCCGCTCAAAATCGGTTTTATCAAATAAGCCTTTGCCATAGTCAGTTTCGCAATCCCAATATGGCGGGTCGATATAGAAAAACACACCTTTTCCATCGTAGCGTCTAATTAGCTCATGGTATGGCAGATTTTCAATGCTCACACGGCTTAAGCGTAGGTGCGCCTCGCTTAAATCCTCTTCAAGCCTGAGTAAATTTAAACGCGGCTTTGAGCTGTTGGCCACACCGTAACATTGGCCCACAATCTTTGCACCAAAAGCATTTTTAACTAAGTAATAAAATCGCGCTGCGCGTTGAATATCAGTCAGCGTGGTCTCATCGACTCGTTGCAATCTATCCCACTCATCACGCGAGACTAAGCACCATTTAAAGTAACGTACAAACTCTTCAAGATGGTTTTGAATGACGCGATAGAGCGTGATTAAGTCGCCGTTGATGTCGTTTATCACTTCAACTTTGCTCGGCTCTTTACGAAAAAGCACCCACGCAGCACCTGCAAACACCTCTACGTAACATGAATGTTTAGGTATTAAAGGGATGATAGTGCTGGTGAGTTTCGATTTACCACCGACCCATGCCAGTGGTGATTTTCTTTGTATTGCCATGATTGATCCTATATTTAAGTATAGGTGCTCATGGCACTCTGAAATATTAACTGCTTACGGCAGTTAGTCGGTCTTTTAGGTTATGGCACATAGACACACGCACCCAGCTTTTGCATCCATCCCAAATTCGCCGCTGCGCTATTTGGTAAGGTGTTGGTACAGGGAGCTCTCTACCGGCTTTACTAACCAATCACTAATCCGCTTTGGAATCTACGAGCATTCCGATTCTCTGTCCTTAGCGGGGATGGCTTTCACCTTCGCGTTACTATGTACCCACATTACTAGCTACTTATTGTTCCGCTATTTTTCAAGGCATCCCGCCTGCTAGAGTTAAATAGCTAGTAATGTGAATGCCCTGATAGATATTTAACACGGGCCATGCTCTGCATCTTTAGGTTCTATCAGACCTTATATTATTGAAGGCTTTGCAGCGCCCTCTCTCGGGTATTCTATGCTTCTTTAATCACCAAATATCGAGTGCTGGTGATATAAGTCTCTTGGCCTGTAATGTCGCACGGGTTATTTAAAACCTGTTCACCGACCAGCACATCTGGCTCGCCACCGCTGCCTTTATCCCATGTTTGCACAAGCACTTTATAGCCAGCTGTGTCTGCGTTCTCAATTCGTACTCGTTTTGTCATGATTGCTCCTAAAATTGTTAATGTTTCCGCACCTTGGGCATTTAATACTGAGCTGCTTTACTTCACCCTCGGCTAGCTTTTTGTTGCATTTACTACACCTAAAATCTACTCGGTACTGCTTATCCTTTGTGTTGCTCATACGGTCACCCTTATAATGACCTTGCCGACGTCGGCAGCAGGGTCTTTGGTTGATCCGTAGTCTGTTTACGGTGAGACGGGTTTTTTAGCGGTTGCTGCCGCTATTGCACTCGCCCTGTTTTATTCACTTCTATATTCTGTCGGCAGTTGCCGCCTTTTTTTCTCGCTGCTATAAGCCTCTTGGCAGTGATTTTTTTGCCAAAAAAACACACTATTGATCACTTTAACTGCGATAAAAAACCGTCTTTTTTTGTGCTGATTGCGCCATGCGCGGGCACTTAATGACTCATCTGCCCAGCCCCATAGTGCGGTATTGATAAGTTGGTCTATTGCCAGCAAAATTTGCACTTTATTGCTGTGTAACAGCAATATTGCAAGTGCTATGAGTAAAAGTATCATCATGCTGGGTACGCGGGCATCATTGCCACGGCCTCTGCTGGTGTGAGCATGGGTGAAGTGCCTGCAATCACTTGGTCTCTATAATCATCTGCCGTCACCCAAACGCTTACCTCCCAATTACCAAAGGTTATTGCGGTGGTTTGATAGGCATTTTGCCAGCCCGCATACTGAATAACAGAGTCGCCACCGCTAAAGCCAAGCTCGCGTGCTTTAGTATTTATCGCGGCTTGTAGCGCAAGGCGTACTTGCTCAAACTGGGCTTGCAATGTTGGAGCAGGCGGGTTAATAGCAATTGGCAAACCAGTGTTATCATCAAAAACGATGTTTTTACCGATTTTGTTATCTGCCATGAGCGCTGCATGCTGTGCATCTGTTATTTCAATGGCATCTTCAGGCCGCGTGCTATGAATCTGATCATTGTAAAAACCACTGTTTAATTTAGAAAAATACCACATACGTGCTCCTAGTTAATTGTACCAATCGCTATCCAGCTAAATGATGCAGATGTATCTTTATATAAACTGAAACTGCTCCCCCCATTTAAGCCGGTTACCCACTGGTTGCTAAATATGCCAGTTGTTTGAGTTGCGTATGCGCTGGCTGTTACGCTAATCACCACATCAAATGCGATTGGATAATTGACGGTAATGACTCCAGTGCTGGCCGATGAATGTAAGCCAAATTGCAATACAAATTTCTTTTTTGTGTTAGTTACTGCGTCATAAAACGGGAATATCATATAGCCCGGATTCGCGGCCACGCCGGCAGCGATTGCAATAGACTTTAATGCCTGCAGTAGTTGCGCATTATTGGCTTTGTTAAGCGTAATGCCTGCCGCTTCAATAACGTTAACTATTTCAGCTTGCACCGCATTAAGCCAAGCAGCATCTACAATACTTGCTGGTGTTGAAGTAGATGGATTTTCATTGACGAAAGTATTGTTTAAGTGGCCTGCGCCATCAGTTTTGTGCATAAAAAACCTCTCCACCGACACCGGTGATATCTTCAAACCATAAGTAAACATGCGCTTGCTTAAATGCTGCTAGCGCATTAAAAATAATGTCTGGATTAACAACTGTTTTGTAGTATCTGACACGTAAAATAAATCGTGACCGTGCGCTGTATAGGCGGTCACCTGCTTTGCTACCCGCTCTAAATGGGCCAACCAAGTGATCAATCTGCACCAATGGCACATTAAACTGTGTGCTATTAACATTGGCTGAAAATAAGCGGTCGCCTGCTTTACTGCCTGCTGTAAAGGGTTTGCGCGGTATGCTTTCTACCACGCCCGCATCTTGTAGGGCTTTTAAGGCCACGGCACGGTAGGCATCGATATGCCAGTTTGATTGTGCTGGTTTATGCAGCTCAATGGCGCGATCCATCACCATCTGCAAATCACTCTCAAGGCGATATGGCTCTTGCGCAAAGGCCATCATCAAATAATCGCCAAAGCCGGATTCTGTCCACTTCCATGCGTCGCCCGGTGGCAGTAATGCCAGCATCGCATCGGCAAATTGGCGTGCGGTATGTTTGATAAGCTGCATCATACGAAGCTTAAGCCTCCGAGCACTAGCACTTCACCTGCTGCAACGCTGATATTAGCCAGCGGTGCATTGCGCACATATTGCGTTGTTACTGTTGCGATTGCTGCATCAAGTTCGGCCATTAGCAACACAGATGTTTCTGAAAACTCAGCCAATATGACGTTGTTAATTGCCGTGTTGATTGCGGCGCGATTAGGTGCGGTATCTACTGCAGAATCTAGGTCTAATGTGATGTTGACTATTTTTGGCGTAGGTGCGCTGACATAAATATCTGCGGTAGCTGGCGCAACGCCCGGGCTGGCAAGATAAGCGGTAACAGCATCTAGCACCGCCTGAGTGGGTAATCTATCAACCAAATTGTTGCATATTGGCCTAATGACTACGCTGCCAAGGCCAAGTGTATGTGTTTGTACCAAGGCAGCGCTTACGCTTGGGTGTGCTGACTTTGCCCATGCTTTATAGTCATTTATTTTGCCGCTGCGTGCGCCTTGGCTCACCACAACTTGCCACTCATCCACCACGCGTGCACGCCAAGCGTGTACATCTTCCAAATCTGCGCCGCCTGTTAATCCGCTTGAAGCTACTGTTGCGTTACTATCTACACCAGCAATTGGGTCAACAAGCGTTAATACTTGATTTGCTGATAAGTTGGTATTTGCACCTGCTGTAGTGCAGGTGACCGAGATATTGTTATTGCCAGCTGCTAATGTGCTAGCGACTGAGGTGATGTAATCAAAGCCGTTGTCACCTCTAAAAACCGCACCTGCGAGCACTATAGCGCCTACGTTGCCCGTGACAATTATTTGACCGCTAGATGGAAAATCAGTGAGACGATTGACGGCATACAAAGCAGCCCAATCATAAAGGCGCTCTAAATCACAAGTAAGTGGCGAGCATTGTGCATCTACCCACTCTACATGACCATGTAAGCTATGAATAACTTTAGCCCAAGTGACAGCTAAAGCATCGCGTAGCGCAGTGACAAAATCGGTTAAGTCAGACTCGATACGTGTTTTTAATTGTGTAAATGTCGGTCTAACGTAACTCATTTTGCTCGCTTTAATTAGTCATCGAACCACCTGAAGTCCCAAGTGCTATCCCACACGTACATGCCTGTTGCATCAATAGTTGCTTGATCTGGCAAGGTGAAGCGGGATAACTCAAAACGTATGCCATCATATAACCCTGCAATGTCGAGTACGACACGCGAAACGTTTCGCAGTCTATCGTCATAGGTTTGTGGTAAGACTTCGATAACATGTACATCTGTGAGTAGTGGATCTTGCTCTTCAAGCGCGTGGGCAACCATATTGAGTGTTTCTAGCCGTGCAGCATCGCTTAACGCTTGGCGCCGCACATACCATAGCCCCGTGCCAAGCTGTGGATCAAACCACCAGCCGCGTTGGTCTAGCTGGTCATCCACTCGGCCTTCAGGCGCGCGTTGATCAGTAAACAATGTGGTGTAGATAATGGTGAGCAGCCGTACCTTTTTAATATCATCGTCTTTGGTTTCATAAGCCAAATCAAACTGGCCGTCGGCTGTTGCAATGATTTTAAGCATGATTAAATCTCTGGTGGCTGGTGGTTATGATGTGGTCGAGGCTGGTCGTTATCTTGCCAAGTTTCAACACCTAAGCCGTCCCATTTTTGGCCTTGGCCGTTTACATCAAATTTATATTCGCTGTCGGCGTGTAACTTGATTTTATCTGCGCGCACTTCAAATGTTTTGCTGGTTTCTATCAGTATGCGGTCACGCTTGATATGTACTTTTTGACCCTGGTCGTCATGTAGTGCCACCTCGCCATCTTCTAGTGTTAGCGTGTAGCGTTTGTCGCCTTGCACTAAGCATAATCCATGTGTGCGGTCACCCGATGGAAATACAATAAAAGCTTGGCAACCTGACTTAGGATGATAACTGAAGCCGTAAGGCTGAATTCGGTCAATATTGTCTAGCACTTCAGCGTCTAGCGCTTTCACTTGCACTTTATGCGTAGTAATGATCACGCCAGTGGCTTGCGCAATAACGAGCTGTAATCTATTCCAGATTTGATTGATCATACTTCACCACTTTTTTAGCTTTACGTTTTGCCGCACTTTTTTTCTTGCTCTGCTCAGCTATACCAACAAATGCGTTGCGATGCATGACGGTCATGTGGGTGAGCGTGCCTTGCTTGTCATCTTGGCTAAAGTGCAGATCACCGATTAACATCACGCTGTCAATATTTTCGGTTGGTATGACCACGCGCACTTGGGTATTGATCTGCCAAGGCTGCCAGTTGCCAGCAGTCTCATGGCCCCAGCCGACCAGTGTTAGTTCAATGCGGTGCGCTCTGGCCAACCTGCGGTTACGCTCAAGCTCGGCGCGCCGTTGCAGCGCGCCAAGTGCGTTACCGTGTCTGTCAGCAACAATATGCATTGGTCTAAAGTAACTTAGGCCCGCATCAATCATCACACCTTTGCGAGAGGTGTTGGCTGCGTAATCAAAACTCTTGACGTAATACTCGCTAAAGCGCAAACGGTACTCATCGGTAACCGCATAAGACTTGATATTGTCGCCAAGTACCAGCGTGGCCACTGGGGCATTGTTATCTGGCTCGGCAATTTTTAAACCACCATCAGGCAATGAGTAAATAAGCACATTACCTGCGCGTGCCGCATTTAAAATCGCATTGGCTGGGCTTTCAGCCTGCATAGAAAAATCTGGCACCAGCGGCGTAGTTTTAGGCGCATTTAAAGGCACTTTAAATAGCGTACAAATGCGCTTCACAATCTCGCCAAGCATCATTTTTTTTAATGTGATGCTGTATTGGCAATCTATCAATTCACGCGCCAGCGATCGTGCGCTAAAACGCACAGTATGTGAATCAGCATCCACATTGCGAGTGAGTATATCGGCACGCACTGTGCTGATGAGTAAATTGTTTAAGTATATTTGCGCCACAGAGTTGGCATCAAGTTTGATATGGTTATCGTCACCTGTGGTAGTCAGACCCAAATCAACACTAGTGGCGAGATCATCAATGCTGGTATGAATACTGACTTGCTGCCAGTATGCATATTTAACGCCATTTAAGCGCACCTCAACAACATTATCCATATACAGTGCCTTGCACAAACAGCGGATGTGCAACATTGTTTTGTGCGTTAAAACTGGCCTCATCTATGCCCATTTGATAAGCAAGCACAACAGCAGGCAATGGGTTAACAACGCTGCGTGATGTAGTTGGTGTTAAGTCCTGATCTAGCAACACATCAATTAAAGCTGCTCTAGCATCAATGGCTTGGTTAAATACATCATCACTCATGCTTGGCAGCTGCGTATCAATCGCCTTAATCACTTTAACCAGCACTAAGTCACGGCTTTGTGCATCAGTGTAATCTGCAATGGCGAGCTGTGCGGCACCTGCCACAAGTAAGTTAGTGCGCAGCGCAGCATCTGCCTGCGCATTTAATTTAAAATTGGCATTGAGTGCCTCTGGCGCTGTGCTTTTTTCAATATCTGCTGGGCTAAGCGCTGAGTTAATAATGCGTGTTACCGCATTGGCACGGGTGCTGCTGGTGATGTTGCCGATAAAATCTGCACCAGTGACCACACTATCCACCGCGCTCAATAATGCATCAGCATACTGTTGCGGCGTTTGCAGCAGCGTTGCAATTTCTGTTTTGACTTCGGTAATGAGGCCAAGCCCGGCATTGACCCATTGCAGTGGTAATGAAGCCACTGAAATAGCCTTGCGTATATGCTCAATGTGCTGCTGCGCCTCTGCCACATAAGCGGTGAGCGTGTTGTTATTCATCGGCTGCAAGTCAAAGTCATCAACTATGGCTTGGCTGAGTGCGTTGGTTTTGTCGATTGCCACATCCACTTTATCTACTGCAGGTACGCTAGGTGCACGGCCGCCTGGTACGAAGGTTATCTTAATTGTACAGAAACCGCCTTGCTCATTGGTTTCTGTGCGTGACCACTCATGCGCACGCACCCACACTTGACCTAGCCACGGATGTTGCAACCAAGCTGCACCCGGTATATTTAGCTTGGCATTAAAGCCGTTTGCTTCTAAATCATAGTCTGGCCCTATAAAATAAGCGCTAATGCTGTAGTCATTCGACTTGTTGCCGAAGTCTTCTATTTCAGGATCGTCGCGTTTTGGATATTCATGCACCACAAGGCGGTGACCATAGCGCGTATCATGGTCGTCGGTGAGGAATTCAAAGCCGCGAAATGAAGCTTTTTTTAAACGATCTTGCCAAGCCATTATGGAATACCCCACACACTGCCTGTTTGTACCCAATTTTTAACTGGGCCTGCAGTATTGGTTGTTTGTGATGTGGCTTTAAGGCCATCTGCCAGTTGCACTTTTACAGTAGTTTCGACTTTAGCTGGCTCAGTTTTAAACGTTTGCATAACCGCATTTCGAGCCTCTTCGCTAAACGGTAACATGAGTGAAGCTGCTGCAAACCCTATACCATTGCCAATGCCTAAGCCTGTTTTTTTATCAAAAGCCTCAATAGCAGGGTTAATTACTTTATCACCGAATTGAAACCCAGCAAATGCAGCGGCGGCAAGCGGTACTACCCTTGCAAGGCCTGATAAGCTGCCAGTGATTGTAGAAGCAACCCCAGCTAATCCGCTTGCACCACTGGTGCCAAGTGCAAGGCTTGCCAACCCTGATGCTGTAGCAACAGCCGTTAATCCAGCGGTGGCCAATGTGCCTGCGCCAAGTAAAAATGGGTGTTTTGTAGCTAACTCTTCAAAGTTATCAGCTACTTTGCCAATCGTTGGTGTTAACTCATCCATCGCGGTTTTTTGCGCTGCCGCTGCTGCTTGCTCTGCCGCGCGCACCTTTACGCTGGGAATTGTTTGCATAAACGCATAGTTGCTATCATTAGCGCCAAATTCAGTACGGTTTTTACTTACCTCTGTATTTACTCGATCTACAACAGATTTGTTGCGCATGCCCATCAATGCGCCTACTGCCTGCATGTCTTGAAAATATTTACCGATGGTTGTGCCTTCCGACAGTGCAGTAATAGATTTTAAAATCTCTTCTTGCTGCGTTCTATCTTTTGTTGATTGCAGCTTGGTAATCGCGGCTTTCAGTTGAGGGTTCTTGGCAGCTTCTTTATCAATTAAGCCCATCCACGCATCAACAGCATCTACGCCTTGCATGCGTTTTTTCATTAAGAAGCCAGTTAAGTCTGTGCCAGTTTGTTTTTCAAAATCCTTAGCAGTGTCAGAGCTAGATAACTTGGCCAGCAAGTTACGCACATTGTTACCAGCTTCGTCAGTAGTGCCGCTAGTCAGAATAGCGGCTTGGTTCATGGTGAGCACTTTTTGCAAGCCATTCAAGCCTAGCATGCCAGATTTACCTGCTAGCGGTAATTGCTGTGCTAACCATTTAGCCTGGTCTTTAATTTCAAAACCACCCGCTTGGCCAGAGGCTGTGACCATATTAAGCGCGGTTTTAAGCTCGCGGTCATTAGACACAATGCCTTGACCAACTAACACGCTAGACAAGTTTGCAATATCTAATGCGTTAGCGTTAGCACCGGTGGCGGTGCGCATGACTGTAGGTAAAAACTTGATTGACCTATCATAGCCAAGCGTGCCTTTAGCAATTAAAGCGTCTAGCGCTTCAGCGGCTTGATCGCGCGTGCCACCTCCTACACCTGATTGAACAGACCTATTAATAATGGCCTCTAGTTCTTTCATGCCACGTTGTTTGCCAGCCAAATCTCGTCCAGAAAAGGCCGTGTTTGCCATACCAGCCAAACGCTCATCAAAGCTCATGGCTTGATCAGCAGCACGCTTGATGACATAGCCACCTGCGGCAATCCCAGCTGTTGCAGTCATTAGACGATTTAACCCGCTATAGCCATCTTTTGCACCTTTAAGCTCATTTCTCAGCTCACGCAGTTTTTTAATCTCAGCGTCTTTTGCCCGTGCTAATTCGCGGCTACTTGCTAGCCCAGCCCGCGCTAATCTGTTATAAGCGGCCTCTGTTTGCTGCATTTCACGGCGCACCGCGTGCTCGCTGCGAATGCCAAGCTGCTCACGCGCCTGCGACATTTTTGCAAAAGCTTGTGTGCTTTTGGTTGCAAACTGCTCGTTATTGCGCAGCGCGTTTTTGCTTAGTCTATCCAGATTTTGCTGGACGGACTTAAGCCCGCCACTGGCGAGGTCTTTAAGGGTTAAGCGTAGTTCGACGGTGGTTGACATGGGTTACCACTTGCTACCAATTTCAGTGCCCTTTATATAGTAAGTGCCTGCATATTGAGAGTTAGTGCCGATGTCAGGCACCACAATAAACAAGCCTGCGAATTTACGTTTTGTCTTGCCTGCTTGCGGTATGTCGCGCACATTTTGGTCATAAATTTCGCCGATTGTTAAAGGCACATTAAAAAATGTATTGTAAACACGCTCAATAATCTCAGGATATGGACACCAGTCGGTATGGAATTGGCTATAAGCGCAGTTAGTAGCGAGCGGCGTTGTATATGTAGAGCCAACTATATACACTTCATTGCCCGCAACTTGTCTAACAAAAAATGCTTTTTTCTGTCCTGCGGTTAATCCTAAATCAGCCCATCCACCCGCTGGTGCAGTAATTACCACGCGCTTCTCTGGCAGGTTTGTAGAAAATGGAATATGTGGCGCAGTGCTTAAAGTGAATTTTACTTCGCCAGTTGTATGCGCCCCAACACCTGCGGCTGATATTGTGCCTGTTGTAGCATTCCCGCCTGCGTTGTCGTTCGCATAAAAATGTACGCGACCATAACCGCCTGCGCCATCATGAGTGTTTAAAATCGCAGGTATTAAGTACCTAGTTACATCCCAGAATGATTTTTCGCTTGTAGAAGCGCCATGTGTCCAGTTGTTTTGTTGTAAAGCGTATGAGTTTATATCATCAGCCGCACCTATTAAGCTATGCTCACCAATCATCACTTTTGGTGGGTGCGTGCGACCATACCATGCACTTGTTGTGATGTATTTCGTCATTGCAAGTATCGTATCTTTAATGACCCTCATACTGCCTTTTTCAACTACGCCAGCGTACCCGTTTGTCTCGCACAATTCTTTATGCAATGCGAACGTGCCATTGTTGAAAGTGTAGTTATTGTAACCAAAGCCACCTAAATACTCACATGCTTGTTTTCCCGTGCCACCATCACCTTCTACCGAGATTGTGCTTGCCGCGCTTGCCAATAAAAAGCCTGTGAGAGTTCTACGCCCTTGGTCACTAGTGTCAGATGTCACTGTGGTGAGTGGGCAGTATTTTTTAAATATTTTATTCACGTATCTTGCAACACGCGCAAACTCATTTTGACCGTTCGTTAATTGAGCACCAGCGGTTAAGCTGTCAGATAAAGCTTCATTGCTGATTTCAACATTATCTAAGGCAGGGTGGCCTTCTAAAATTCGGTTTAATGCACTGGCTACTAACACTTGACCGTCTGTAAACGTACCTGAGCCACCAATTGCGGTTACGTTTAAAGTGCCAACACCAGTAACATTGTCATAAGCCGTTACATTACCAAATACAAAGTTTGCAGGGTTGGTAATACTACGGATTCTTAAATAATTGTTAGTAGTGTATAAACGGTGCGTTTTTGTGGTTGTAAATGACTTTGCACCTAAGCTAACAGAGATTGATGTCGTTGTGTTTTCGCCATCAAATAATTTATATAAGTAATCTACTATTGCCTGTTCATGTGCCGTTGTGTAGCGTGTTTCAACACCAATTTCTATACGCCAATTAGCATTGGCGGATGTACCAACGTTCGTAGTCATGTTGGCAACAAGTTCACCTGTCGCGTCATTGTAGGAGGTAACTGTGCCTCGCATATTCAATCCTCCAGAGTCTCCTTGCTTGTAAGCGTAAACAGCTAACCCTGGTGTAATAGTTTTACCTGTAGGTATAGTAAAGGTCTTAGACCCTGTTCCCCCTGCAGTACTGGTTGTAGATTTATAATTACTCTTAATTAGAGAATTGGTAATGTCTTTTGCGCTGAAAAGTTGCAGAACCCAAGTAACAACGCTATCTTTTGCGTACCAAAAATCCATAGTGCGCAACCAATTGTGTAGAGCCTGAACCCCTATAGCCGCGCCACCTTGCGCATAGAAGTCGTATAACTGACTTACACCTGGCCTATGATTTCTAAACGAACCTAACCATAAAGAAGTATCTAATAATTCTTTACCCGCATCGTTTGATGGAGTTGTGTCATAAGTAAGTTGCGCCTCCACATCATTAAATTGACTATCTCCAAGGTGGTTAATAGGCCATCCTATGTAACTACCACCTAAATTAGCGCGCGTTAATACAATGTTTTTATGTGTAACGATTGCATTTTTTGGTAATGTTCTGTAGTTTGCCATAATTAAGCCGCCCTTCCGTTAGTAATGTTTATAATGCGCTGTGTGGTATTATTGTCGCCTAAATAAACTTGTCCTACTGGGCTTGTAGCATCTGTGATGAAGGTAGGCGCACCTGCCTCCACAGATACGTTAGCAATCAAACCACTTAAGTCATAAAGTTGATAAGGTACACCAAATATTTTAGGGTGCGCTCCCTTTGTGATAGCATCTAATTCAGCTATTGATAATCTATCTTCAATAATCATCACCCGCGCTACATCCATCACGGCCGCTGACCCTGTGCCGGGTCTAATAATGAACTGTAGATTCTGATAATTAGTTTCAGTCAAGCCACCACTAGTCATTGTCGTGCTTGCTACGGTAGGTACAGAGCCGCCAAGCCCTCTGCGCACCGTATAATCACCGACCCCACCAGGCGTGCCGCCTGTTTGCGCGAAAATGTAATGGTCACTACCAGAGCTAACAACTGCCCCAATCTCAATTGTTCCACTCACCATAGAGGTTACATTTAGAGTGCCATTAGAGCCTCCTACAATACTGCCAATAAACTCAGCCGTTCCTGCATAGGTGTGGTTTGTGTGTTGGGCTCTAATGTTAGTTGGGCTGAATTTGTGTATAGCTTTACCAACAAGCAGTTTGTTGGCATACGTCAAACTACTACCACTGGCGACAATGTTGTCACCAACGAGCTGGGTGTCTTGAGTGCTGCCACCTACAATAAATGACCAAAACCAATCACTATCTTGCTTTACAGCCGTAGCCCCAAACAGTTCAGCCGAAGTGACATAACCGCTATCTGCCCCCGCTGAATAACAAAACCCTCGTGTGTTATTATTGGTCTCAAATTCAACGCCAATTCTCGAGGCTTTATTACCATCACCAATAGATGCCCCTGCAATGCCTAAACTGTAAAGAGGCTGGCCGCTACCGCCATTTTGAGCGGAACTTAATAACAAATGCCTGCCGTTGTAGCCTGTAATTGCTGAGTTAGGCAGCCGCGCTAAAACGGCTACGGTATGTCGTCTAGGCAAGGTAATTGGCGTTGCCGCACCTATGCGCAAAGCATTGGCGTTACCATTCAATCTGGCAAAGCCTAGCCTGCCATCCGCGTAAATATCGCTTTTTGCAGAGCCAACTTTTTGCGCTACAGTTTTAACATAGTTAGGTGTAGTTGCCGCAATGATGTAAGCCGAACCCTCCGCGCCATCATTAATAGATACAGTTTCAGTCGTTGTCGAGGTGACAATTGCAGGCGTAGACCAACTATTTAGAGATTGTGAGTCGCCAATTCCACCTTGCGCGGCTGGCGCTTTAACAGTACCAACAAGTTTAATAAAATCCGTGCCATCGCAGTAATACTGCATGAACATTTTAGAGCCGAGTGCAGCACCTGTAATTGTTTCGCCATGCAAGGTCACTGAGTACCCACCGCTACCGCCTTGCACGAACTGGTACAAGTAGTAAGTGTCTGCCACTGGAGTCGCGGGATTGCCTATGATTGTAGTATTGGCTGATAAAGTAATAGTTGGCAAAGTAACAAAGTTGCCACTAGTCTGTTGCAGATTCTCAAGCTTGGTTTTTTCTTCGTTTGTGTAGTCGTTGCTCGATAAACCCTTGCCGCCCACTGCATTTTGTTTTTGTGCCAAAGCCGTGGCTTGTGATGCAATCGTTTGTTGC
This sequence comes from Pseudomonadota bacterium, assembly GCA_029556915.1. Lineage (GTDB taxonomy): Bacteria > Pseudomonadota > Gammaproteobacteria > Burkholderiales > Methylophilaceae > Methylotenera. The sequence goes on along the minus strand of JAKQIT010000151.1, from coordinate 53,960 downwards.
GCAGAAGATAAGCTGCTTTCTAACGCAGTAATTTCAGTTTTTGCAGTGGCGAGCGCCTCGCGCAGCTTAGTAACTGGTATTTTGCCGTTGCTGGCGGGGGTGAGTGCTGCGTCGATATTGCTCATTGGGCTCTCCTGTTAATCTACAAGAGAGCTTACGCCCGCGCGGGGTTTGTAATGAGGTGCGAAACGTTTCGCGGTGGGTGGTGCTGAGATTAGACGAATGTTTTACCTTCATGCCAAGCTGCTTCTTTTGCCCAAATAAACAGCTCAGGTAGTGGCATTTTTTTAACTTGATTTAAGTCTTGATGTAGCCCTCTGGCAACAAGGGCAACGGCAATCAAGACTCTTGATCTTTTTTTGCTGCGATAGCTAATGCCTCGTCTGGGTCTTTTATACCTTCTGTGCCAAGTTCATTTTTAATCATTTTCATGGCGATTTCATCTGCAGCATAATAATCGCTTACATGCAGCTTTTTGATGATAGCTTCATCTGTACCAGTTAAGCTAGCAATAAGTGCAATGGTTTGGGCATGCATGCCACGTAAATCAAACGATATTAAATCTTCTGCGGTAGCGTGGTCTTTAAAAGTGAGTTTTGAGATCTCAGTTTTTTCAAGTTTGATTGGTTTTTTGAGGTTGAGGGTTTTCATGGTTAATCTTCCTTTTGTTTATAAACCTAGACGATACGCAACAGTAATGCGCCAGATCACACCAGTTGTGGCTGGTGCCACCACTGTGGTATTAGTACCAATTGCGGTAGCGGCCATACCTTGCGACCCAAAATCCATTTCACGCACTACATCTGAACCTTGAGCCTCTGCCCCCGCCGGAAAGTTAATCACGGGTGATCCCGGTACATTGGTTGTTGTTAATAACACAGGTGCAGCAGCTGCGGTTAAGGCGGCAGCATTAAACTTAACAACCTGTACAAAATCAATATAGTGTCGCAGCCCAGCCACCAATGGCACAGTTGCGGTGACCGCTGCACCTGATACACCCGTGGCTGTTACTAGCAAGGTTGCTGATTTTTGATCTCGCACATAAGGGCTGAGCGCTTGTCTATCATCTGCGTTGATTGTGACATCAAGTGTGCCAGCAGCGTATACGCTTAAACGCACGCGCACTTTTTTTAGCTGAGCCACGCATACCGATAATACTCTACGCACTGATGCAGCATTCACAGCTTCTAGCAGCAAGGGCTGTGCCGCTAGAGGTATAGTGCCAGCGTTGCAAAATTGCGGAATCGGAAAAGCCAACAGCGCGCCATATGTTAAGCCATCTACAGAGCCTTCAATCACATATGTTGCATTGAGCGTGCCGCCGCCGCCATCTAAAAATATAGTTGCGCTCTCATCACCATTCACATCAAGCACCACTTCTGAGTTGATGCCAGAAATAGAGCCAAACTCACTTCTCTGCTCAAAATGTGGCATAAAATCGCCAAGTAGATTTCTCAATATGCTCATATGTTTGCCTTAGTTAAGTATTTTGTATGCCACTTTAAAGTCACCTACGATTGGGCCTTGGGCGGTTAAGTGAAAATCAATGCTGCCATTGTTGGCTTGTGCATTAATTTGATAGTCTGCGAGATCATCTAAGTCATGGTCATCGTTTAGTAGGAGTTGTGCGTCAATAATATTCACGCTGGTTACCGCTGCATCAATACTATTAATTGTGCATTCGACATATTTTGCGGGTGAAATATTGAGTGTCACTATTGTGTGAGCTATAAAACCCGTGTCACCTTTTAATCCTTGCGCACCAGTTAAGCCTTGAGGACCCTGTGGGCCAGTGTTACCAGTGTCACCTTTTAAACCCTGTGGCCCTTGATCACCAGTGTCACCTTTTAAGCCTTGCGCACCAGTTAAGCCTTGTGGACCCTGTGGACCAGTGTCACCTTTTACCCCATGTTTACCAACATTAATGCTGGTGACTCGGTTTGTACTGCTGCCAGCATTGCGTACAGTGAGCGTGCTGTGTTTACCGATTATTTTGCTCACGCGTACTGGCTGTGACTTTTTAATAACGGTAATCATGGTGTGCGGCGTGTATAGGTTTTAACCAGCTTGATACTAAATGCTTCGGTGTAGATCGGTGCGGCGTTAATAGTGTAAACAAGGTCTGCAAAATAATCACCTAGCGGCAGCGCTTCTGTATCGAGCGCGGGGGTTAGTGTGTATTGCCCTAGTGCAGCGTTGGTGATAGTGCCAACAAATTGATGCACGGCGTTGCCGTTTTTATCGACTACATCAGCCTTAATGGTAACACCAACCAATGAGGCAGGTGTTTTACCGTCTGCCTCAAAGTATTCTACCGTGGGCGAAAATAACTCACCGCGCTTGACCTCGACCACTTGCATTAGGCAATTTTCTCGCTAGTGTTAGCCATGATGCTAATTTTGCTCTCACCATTTTCAACGCCAACAGCATCCGTCACAAAGGCTTGGCTAAGCATATGCACGCTACCATCGGCTAGACGCACTGTGACATCTTCGTCTTTGATAGCATTGAGAGCCACTACATCTACCGCACTTAGCAAGTTGATATTTAGATCAAGCTTGGCTGGTGTGCTGGTTTCAATGTAACCACCATCGGCAGCAAGGCGGCCACCTTTATGCTCGCGCTTGGTGCCGCTTGGTGTGAATGAGCCGGGGTTTTCTGCCAGTGGCAACTTACCAATGCTTGGTACGCTTACCGTGCGGATATTATAAATTTGTGCCATGATTGAATGCCTTTTAAATAATGTTTAAAGTATGTTTAAACTTAAACCAACGGTACTGCAGTGCGGAACTGGTTAATACCCGCAATGTTGTAGAATGGGCTTAAGAACACGGGCGTATCAAAGAAGTCAAAGCGGCTTTGGTTATCGCTATTTTGTTGAACGATTAAAGTCGATTTGTAATAGTCTTTGTTTTGGCACCAGCCAAGGTCGTAGCAGAACTTATGCTCGTACAAGCTGAGTAATTTGATTTTAACGCTGTCTTCAGTGGTGATACGCAGACCAGGACGATAGCCTTCATCATTTTTAGCTGCAGCTGTGCCAACAAAAGCTTTGGCCAACTCAATGCGTTGGGTGTAGCGATAACGCTCTTGACGCTCTGCAGCGTTAATATCAAGCCAAGCGCTATCGGCGCTGCCATCTGGCCGCACCTGGTACATTGAGATTAAGCGCTTAATGTAGCAGCTACCATCTTTTGCCACTTCCATAATCGACATGCCCTTAAACAGCAAGCTGTTGGCTTGTGTCCAAGTAAAGTAGCTCAAGCCAATCAAGCCGGGCAATGCAATGCCTTCAAGACTTGTAACAGGGTTGTTGTAAAGTTTTGGAGCAGCTGCAGCTGCTAAAATCGCAGCAGATTCCCATGTGGATTTTGGGTTGATGCCTAAAGCTAGATCGCAAATGTGCTCATAGTTTTTAGTCTCGCCAAAAGCCACTGCGCCTGCATAGTCACCACGGTAAGTTGTGAATAAACGGAAGCCTGCTTGAATAGGCGGTTGATAACGACGGCGTTGTTCTGTATGCCATGCGGCCAGTGTTGCAGCATCACTAAAGCCTAATGCAACATAACGGTACCAGAACGTGCCAAGGATTGTTTCAAGATCACCTAATGCTGGATTACCGGCACCGCCAGTAAAGCCAGCAATGGCTACCACTAAGCTGGTAGGTGTTAACTCGCCATAAATATTGGTGCGCAAATCAATATCGTTGCCGCAAGTGCCTTTGTGTTTTGCTGTTAATGTGACCACTGCAGCTACAGCTGCGGCGGTGCATGGTACGTTAGCATCTGCATTAATAGCAGCTGTAATAGCCGTGGCAATTTGCGCAAGCGTCATGCTGCTAGTGACACCCACTTCAATTTTGTGGCCAGCGATATAGAGCGTGTAAACGCCACTGGCTGTTGCTACTGCGGTAGCTGTAAGCGTAGCTGTGGCTTGTACGCCTGCGGCGTTATCAGCGTACGGCAGCATGAATAGATCAAACACTTGATCCACCTTGCGATAAGCCTCTGCCATTTGGTGCAGCATAGAGCCTGCGCCTGCTTTGGTTTTAGCGTCTTCCACACTGCTGATACGTGTAATTTCACCCGCTGGTGCTGTGCCTGTGGCTAGTTTTTGGCCAACTAACAACATTGTGGGGATGGTGTCACCCAAGCCCGCTTGTGAACCGTCAATCTCAATTTGCACACCAGGATAGCGTAATGCCTCTGGAATGTAGTCAAATGGTAAACTCATGCTAATTTCTCCTGATATTCCGCTTTTTCAAATGGCGGTGGGTCTGGTAAATAATTGGTAATTTCTGCAACAAAGCTGTAAGTGTCTGCCCAGTAGATATCGCCCTCGGCATATTGCAGCACGCGCCCGCCATCGTAGTTAATGGCTTTGGTATCATCATGCGGGTAGCTGCCAAGCAGCTCAGTTTTAACTGCTTTGCGATATTGCAATAGCAAGTCGTCTGTTTCGCCCGGTGTGTGCACACGGGCATTTTCAATGGCAATCACCACATCAAAAGTGACTGTGATCTCTTCACGACGCTCGCCCAGGTGTTTGCTTTTTTCATTGGCACGCACCACCCAAGCAGCTGGCAATGGCAAAGCATCTGGGCGAATTTGCGCATACTCTGCAGCGCCTGCCACTTGCCTAAACCATAACGCATTAAAGCTTGGTGGCTTATGCTCAAGCTGTTGAATGATGGGCGTGAGGGATAGCATTATTGCCATACCTCATCAAAAGGCTGGTCTATCGGTTGATCTAGCGTAAATTCGTTATCGACATCTGAGTTAACGCGGTAGCGCCCAGTGTTGCTGGTGATGGTAATCACATCGCCCACAATTGGTGTGGCGGTAGGGTCAGCGGGTATAAGGTTAATCTCACCACGTGCGTGAGATTTAAGCGTTGCAATTGCGCCATCATAAGCACGTTGTACATCATCTGTCATGCGCTCTGCGCCTTGCAAATAGTAAAGCGCAATAGTTGAGGTTAAGCGCGCCAGCAAAGTTGTTTGTACCGTGGCTGGTATGCCGTAGGTTAAAATTAAAGCATTAGCATCTGCCAGCGCTTTATCAATGGCATCTAGGCCTAATTCAATCGCATCTTGATCTGCTTGCGTAAAGTCACCCATAGTACCGCCACTTATTGCAACACGTAGCGCATCATCTGGCGGCATGGCAATATCGGCGGGTATGGCGAGCTGTGCTAAACGACGTGCGTTTGAGCGTGCAAGCAGATCTATGCGGGTAGCGAAAGGCATGACAGATTATTTGCCTTTTGCTTTAGCCGTTGCTTTTTTAGCAGCTGCAGCTGGTGCAGGTGCTGGATCGGCTGGTGCTTGTTCAGCTGGTGCTGGTGCTGGATCGGCTGGTGCATCTGCATGGTTGCCGTCATCACCACCGGTGTTACCTGTGTCATCATCATTGTCACCCGTATCACCAGTGGCGCCGCCGGCTTCACCTGCCCCTACAACTTCAACTTCTAGCATTTGCTCTTCAAGCAAGCGTGTTGCTGTGGCATCATCCACCTCAACTTCTTTTGCTTCGTCGGTAAATTCAATACCACAGCGATAAAACTGTTTTGCACCAGATTTTGGGGCTACACGTACATTTAAAATTGGCATTGCAGATTCTCCTAAACTTTAGTTAAAACATGAGGCTCAATGCTGAGCCTCATATGTTGGTTAAGCCAATAGCGGCGTTACAATCACTTTTACGCGGTTGTAAAGCGCATTGTCTGCGCCATTTGCCAAGGTTTTAACCGTGATTAAGTTTTCTGCTGCAACACGGTTAGCTGGGCCAACTACAATGGTGTCTGGGATGATATTAAGCGGACGGTTGCCATCGGCTTTAATTTGCATCATCGCGTTGTAGCCAAGGTTAAAGTTTGTTGCATCTAATGCAGCTTTAGAGCCATATGCTAACTGCCAGAAACCATAGGCAGCTTCACCACGCCAACGGCCACCCCAGCTGAACACATCGGTGTTATACACCGTGTCAGAGTCAGTGTTAGTTTGGCTATATAGTTCGGCATTAGTACGCTCTTGCAAGTAAAACGCCTGTGGAGCGCGTTTTGTGCAAAGCAATACCCAAGGCTCTAATGCGCCCGCTTGCATATTGCTTACAGTTGCCGCTGTACCTGAGCCATCTTCGTTTGGGGCTACTGGGTGATCTGTATCAAAAAAGAATTGGCCGTCATAACAAATGGTCGAGAATGCTGCTTTAATTGCGCCAAAGATTAAATCGTTTTTCAGATCAACAACAGACTGGCCGAAGCTCTCAGCCACGTCGCCATACATTTCAAGGTTGTTATCTTCAAACGCTTCGCGTGGTACATCAAGCGTATTTTCAAACTTGCGGTTTGGCACGGTGTAAGCGCGCTCTTTAACCGTTTTGTGTAAACGAGAGCCTACCCATTCGCGGAATGCTGGGAATTGTGATAACCATGCGTAAGTGTTGCTGGCACCGCCAGAGCCAATACGCTTGGCAATTTGTTTCCATGTCTCTTCAGACATGCCCAAGCCTGCATTAAAGCGGGTTTGGATAGTGGTGTTAAACGCATTAATTTGCGCTTGGGTTAAAATTGTAGCTGCTACCATTTTTGATCTCCTAAAGTGATCTGATTAGTTAATTTAAGCTTGTGCTTGTTGTTTACGTGTTAACTCAGCCTGTTTGGTTTTAGCAAACTCTTCAGGCTTCACACCCATGCGCGAACACATCGCCAACTCAGCTTCATCTAAGCCGTGGTTAATATCTTTGTGAGCAGGGTCAGCTTGACGGCCTTGTGGCACCAACGGTGTGGTGGCTTCCAAGTATTCCGTCAGTGCAGCAAGGTTGAGTTTTTCAGCCCACGCTTTTTGTGCTGGCGCTACACGGCCATCAGTCAGCGCAGTCTGTAACAAATCTGCATGGGCTTTTTTTTCAGCCGCCAGTGCTGCTTGCGCTTTCTCTTCATCCATTTTTGCTAGCTTGTTGGTTAGCTCGGTTTTATCTGCTGTGAGCGCAATCACTTGCTCATTGGCTGTTTTTAAATCAGCAGTGAGTTTTGCCATTTGAGTGGTCAGCGCGGCTAACTCGGTGTCTTGTTTGTTATCGGGCATTGCAATGTCTCCTGTGTAAAAGTCTTGCGTGGATTTGGTAAGGGCAGCCAAAGCTTTAAGGCCATCAAGCGCTGGCGTGTTGGTAAGGGCGACAGATACGATGTTGACAATCTCGCCAGTTTTAGCGTGGTAGTTAAATACAGCACTGATGTATTTGTATTCTTTGGTGCGAATATGCTCGAGTGCTGCTTGTGTCCATTCAATGTTGACAGCCCATAGGCCATCATCACGATATTCCATTTGCTTAAACCAACCTGCAGCAATGACTTTTTGACCGTTTTCTTCAGCACGTAAGCTTTGATGCTCATAGTCAATCAGCGTCATGTTTTTGCGTACTGCCATGACGGCGATAATATTTTTTGCAATAGCGGCTGAAAGCTTAAAACTATCGACATTCAGAGGACGGCCATCATCTGGCGTAAAGTCGCCTGCAGGCAGCAAGTGTGCCTCATGATTATTTGGCTCGATGCTGCCATCGAACACAAAAGACATCGACATTACATTTTGATTTTTAGCCACTCAATAGCCCTCGGTTAATAAGTGCATTGTGGGCTGTGGCATTAATTAAAATAACATGCGAAATGTTTCGCGGTGCCAGAGGGTGGCTTAGATTTGATTTAACGCGTTTTGGCGCGTTTTTGTTTTTGGCTGCGCTAATGATACCAACTCAAAGGTGTTAAACGTTTGTGGGATTATTTAAACGCATTTTTGCTGGGTATTCGATTGAGTGCTTTGCTTAAAATAAGTCAAACTGCCTGTCATCCTCTTCACGGCAGATATTTAAGATGTGCCGTGAGGTGAGGCGATAGTTTTTTGCAAGCTTTGATAATGTAGATTTGCTGCGCTCTTTGCGAATTTGCGTATCGCGTACCAGAATAAATAATTTGTCAGCTTTTGGTAGGCAAATACGATCTGCGCTATCAAGCATATTTGCCAGTGCAATACGCAAGCGCATCAACTCATCATCAGCAAGCCCAAGTGCATAGCTTTTATGCTTTGGCAAACTCACTAATACGCCACCGTGCGTTGATAAAAAATCACGGGCACGGGCAAAGCCGAGCGCTTTAACAATACCGCGTAATGCAGGCGGCAAGGTTTTAAGCAGCTCTGGTTCTACATTCGGCCATGTGATTTGATTTGTCATTAACGTGCTGCCCAAGCTTTGAGTGACTCAATAATCACTGAGCACTCTTTCAGTGATAGCTCATCTAGGTTATTGACCTGTTTGCCAGTTTGACGGCCACAAAATTTAAGTAGGCTGGCACGGGTGGTAGATTCCACCTTGCCCGCTTGGCCTAGCTTGGCCCATAATTTAAAAATGTTGGCAATGCGTGGCGGTACATCTTTACGCGTGTTGTTTGCTTTGTCATTAAAGCTGCGCGTGCGCGGCCAGCCACGTTTTTCATAATCTTCTAGTGCTGCGGCGAGCTGCGGCATATTCATGCTGCTTGCTGAGATACGGCCTTCAATTTCAACTGCGCCATGACGGGCGAGTAAATTGCGGTGCAGATCATCGCACCAGCCGGGGAGGTTTTTTTCAGCCCAACTTTTGGCAATGCCAAGCAGCTGGCGGTAATGTTTTATGAGATCACTCATGGCTGACCTATTGCTCCTGATGTTGTGCGATCTAATCCGTTCTGAATGGCATTTTCGTGAGGCTCAATTGTTTCTTCAATCATATGCAGATCAATATCCAATACTTCACACCAGACCTCACTAGGACTTTCTACTTTAGCGAACTGGTTCCAATATCTATTTACACTATAATATCTACCTAGAAATATCAGTCTTTCTGACTGTCCTATCCAATTGTACTTACCACCGATTTTCATTTTTACTCTCCTGAAAATCATCTTGTTAACATCAACAAGATGATTTTTTATTAAATTGCTCAGTATTAAGTTGCTTAGGTTTAGCCTGCGTTAACTGCATCCTTAAGCGCTTTAGCAGCACTAAAGCCGGGCACATTTTTGGCGGGGATTTGAATTGCCTCGCCTGTTTGCGGGTTGCGGCCAGTGCGTGCTTTACGTTGGCTAACTTTTAGCTTGCCTAGGCCGTGTAATGTGACTTCATTGCCTTTGGCTAACTCATGTTGGGTAACCGTTGTTAATGCTTCTAGCACGCGCTCTGCATCAGCTTTGGTAGTGCCTGATGCGTTTGCTACGGCGTCAATTAAATCTTGTTTATTCATGGTTTAAATCCTTTTAAAATGTAAAAAATGTTTGTTTTAAGTTGACCGCGCCCGCTGTTTGGATGACGCGCCCGAAGGCGTGGAGGTCAAACAAGCGTCACGGTCTGCTGCGGTTATATCCCCACTCACAGCTTGGGTTGTGGATCAACAATCTACTTTTTCATCCATTTATCGTGCGCCCACATGCTGGCTATAATGGCAAATGGCCCTGCGCTTAAATAAGCGCTCATTTCAAAAAAGCCCGCCTGTGGTACGGTTTTAAATAGCACTAAGTTGCTGGTGCCGATTAAGAAGCTGGTAAAGAATGCAGCAAAGTAATGGCCACGGTTAACATTCATGCTCTGAAAACCGAGCGCAAATACCAGGACGAAAGTGCTACCAAAAATAAGTGCGGCTTCCATTAAATATCCTCCGCGCTGCGAGGTACAAAGCTGGCACATACCGCGTTTACTTGTGTAGAGAATCTGCCAAGACTGCAAAATGCACCGTGGTTTTTGTCAATGCTTCCGCAATCACCACACTTTTGTACTAAGCCTTTTTTATTGCGCTCTTGTGGACTAAGCCATTCACGCTTAAAGCGCACTTGCTCTGTCCATGTGCCAGATTGATCAGCTTTCATCACACGCTCGCAATATCTAAGCTAATGGGAGTGTATTCATCACTGTCACCCACACGCTTGTAAATGCGCACATAAGCTTTGGTGCCAGCCACGCGCAGGCTATCTGATATGGCATCCATCGCTTGATGCCAGTCTCTATCTTCAATTTTGTGTTGACGCAGGCTCAGCACTTTGGTGGTACTAATCTTGCCTTCTTTATCTACTTCAAATGCGCCATTAACCAACACGCGAATATTGTCGTTGATGCCTTCAGCCCAGCGATTGATGCACTCGTCAATCAAGTGCTTTGCCGCTTGCAGGCGCTCATCAAACACCAAGTTTTCAGCATAAGCGCGCTGTATTTTGTAGCGGCCATCGTAGCTGGTGAGGGTGACATTGCCTTTGTTGCCACCCAGCTTGGCGCCATATTGCTCACCGCTGATCTGCACAAAGGCGGCAATGTTGCCAAAAACATTGTCTTTGTAAGCTTTAATCAACTCGTGCAGCTCAATGGCTTCAAGCACAATTTCATTGACTAAGTTGTCACGCATCAAGTCGATTTCTTTAATTTTGCTAATTGGCACTAAATTGCCTTTTGCATCTTCTCTGTAGCCTTCTGGTATTGCGGTCATTTTGTTTCTCCTAGGTTGGTTAATTTTTTAAGGGTTGCTTTTAAGTTCACGGGTGCATCTTTTTTAATCTGCTTGGCTGTGTGCACCTCGCCATATTTGCGGCCTTGCTCTTGTTGACGCTCGGCTTGAGTTGCGGCTTTCTCAGCCATGCCTGCAATAATCTCAAGCAAGTAGCCGTGGCTTTTAATCGGTAAGCTGAGCTTGTCACGGCTGGCCAACATAGTTTCAATCGCTTGCTGCCAATAAGCTTGCGGTGCGGCGTAAATAGTGCCGCTGCGTGTGATTTGGCCTGACTTAATCATGGGTACCAACTCATCGAGCAGCTTTGCCAATTTGCTCATGCTGATAGCGTGCTTGGCTGGCTTAAAGAGCTGCACGTAGCGAATAAGAAAGCTGCCAATTTCAGTGAGCTCAAACGCACGCACTACCGCCTGACGCGCTGCCACATCATTGAGTGCAGATTCAAGCGGGTATTCAGCTTGGCAAATTGGGCAGACGAGTTTCACGCTGGCTCCGAGTCATTTTGTTTAGATAAATCAAATTCAATACGATTAAAAACATCTGCAATTTTGTTTAATCTGATTTCGATTTCACAATTAGCTACATGTATGCTTACTGATGGATCGTCACCAGCCTTTAGCTGTTTTGCAAAATTGCAAACCACATCAGCAAGCCAATCTTTAGCGGGTTGTTGTAAGTTTCCAATCATGGCTTACTCCATCGCACCGACAATTGGCATAACTTGCTCGCTAAGAAACTCAACCACATCTTTGGTTTGCGCTGGGTTAAGCTCAATCGGCATACCGTAATCATTTAATCCAAATAGCATCAAGCAACCATCGTTGGTATATGCCACGCGGAAAGGTTTAGTAGCTTGCTCAGCCACTTTTGGCGCGATAGGCGTTGGTTTTGGTATAGATAAGCTCTCGTACACCTTATCAATATCAATTACTGGTGCATCGAGTGGCGCTTCTAGCAATGTAGTTGCCAAGTCAGCCATATTTTCAACGGCTTTTGTTTGCAGCTCTGGCGCACGCACGCGACTAGGTTCTACCTTGGCTGTATCTTTCGGTGCATCTTCAGCCATATAAAACATGCGGCCTCTTCCATCTGGTACTGGCATGGTGATGACTTCGCTTCTTGCTATCTCATGTTTAATGTATGCACATACGCCAGTTACGCCCATCGCTACGTCCAGCTCACCACCTGTAATGCCTGGTTGTTTTTTTATCAGTGCTAATGCATCTAATCTTGTACTCATCATTGTCTCCAAATGTTTGTTTCTCAATGGGCAAGCCGCGCGACCTGCAGGGGTGATTTGCCACATGCCACTTTTAAAGTCTGCGTAACCTTTTTTTTGCAATACATTAGCTGCGTGCGCACCATCAAATCTGGTATTTAAGTCTGATCCATCTATCGGGCCAGCTCGAAGCACCTGCAGCGTTGCAATTTCAAGGGCACTCAGTTTCACGCGGCTTGCCTTTGCATGTGGTTAAGTGCAGCGCGGCCAGCTTCGGTGATGCTGTACACATAGCTTTTGCTCATTTCAATTGCGCCTTCGGCCTGCATTTTTGATAGCAGCTGCTGCAAAGACACATCAAACAAATGGATGTGCGAAATCATGTTTGGCACGGTGGCTGGTTGTGCTGCCAGCAGCTCTAATATCTGCTGCTCGACGCTGCGAAAATAAAGCTGGTTAATCAAGTATTGCTGCATTGCTAAAACCCCCAAATTAAGCGACATGCCAAACAAAGTGCAAAAATTGGCACGGCTAGGTAAAATAAAATGGCTTTAATCATATGCATGTTATTTATGCGCCAAGTGCCAGCTCATATCCCAGTTATGATGCGTGGTGAGCCACACTTTAATAGTGCGTAAAGTGCTTTTAAATCTGGTATCGTTGATATACATCGCAGGTGTTGCCACACGCTTTGTGTTAGTTGTACGTGTTTTTACGCGGTGTATCTGCGCCCAAGTTTGGTCATATTTAGTCATTGTGTTGCCTCCTGTTGAGTGTTTAAAAACGGGTCTTTGTGCTGCATGCGAACGGCTAAGACGATTACAATTAAAATGTTGATCACCAGCCATGTTGCTAAAACATAAAAGAGTGTCATCTTGTCCTCCGCTATTTAATTGGGTGTAAGCACAGTGCTTGTGCGGCAATGGCATCAACCAGCTTGGTATCAAGCTCACGCCCTTTGCGAAACTGATTGACACTGGCGATTAAGCCTTCAACCAACATACGCGCCGAGCCTTGGCAGTAGGCCATCATGCGTTCTATCACTTCATCACTAATGTCTTCACCCGGAAAGGCGGCTTGCACCAGCGCTGCGCCATCATCTTTGGTGATTTTTCTAATCGTTTCAGGCCAAAAGCCTGTGCGGCTGCGGATTTGGTCAAACTGACCATGCTCTGGCTTAATCAAGCCGTTGAGGTATTCGGTACCACTTAACACCACGCCGATGTTGGCTTTGTCGCGTATGCGGCGCACGATATGCAGTTGCTTAGGCGTTAAGGTTTCAGCCTCGTCTAAAATAATCAGGCTGTCTGTGTCTTTAAGTTCTGATATCACAGCCTCTAACATCACATAGTTGGTGCCGTGAGCATCTGGCCCCAATATGCGCTTGGCAAACTCTTTTACAATGGTTTGCGGCGTCATGGTTGGGTCGGCTTCAATCATGAAGGTGTTGGGGTTTTGCTTGGCGTAGTACTTTAGGCTAAAGGTTTTGCCTAAGCCTACATAGGCGCTAATCACGGCAAAGTTACGATTGCGGCGCGCCATTGTGCAAGCGGTTTGCACCATTTTAAAAACACTGGTTTCAACCGCTGGCAATAGATCAGTCTCTTGCTCTTCAATGTGTTTAATTGCGCTGATGATCTGCTCAATTATTTTGGTTGGGCTGGTGGCATAAGTGCCGCTTAAAATTTGGCTGATCGTGCTCACCCCAATGCGTGCCATACGTGCTAGTGCGGCTTGGCTGACGCGCTGTATATCATTCGTTGTTAATTTGCGCTCATCAAGCCAGTCTTTAACAATCTCAAGGTTTTTTAAGTCTTGGTCGGTATATTCAGTGTCTGTTTTAGGTCTTGCCATTGTTTTACCCTCCGTTAAATATCAGTTAAATCAAGTATCAGCGCTTCGCCGTCGTCGTCATCTTGCTGTTGCTCTATCGCAAGCGCATTGGTTAATGCGTCAACATCAATGACGCGCCCAGCACGTGCTTTTTGTTCTGCCATTTTTTTCTCAAGGCGTTTAAGTGCGTCTTCAGCACTGGCGATGCGTTTTTCTTCAAGCCTTGTGGTATCCACAGCATCGATGCGGCCAATCAGATTTGCATCGCATATCCAGCGGCCATCAAGCGTGCGTACAATGCCGACTTCGTTCACCATTAAGTCGTACTCAAGCAGTACTTTTTCGCCATTGAATGCAATCAAATCAGGGTGACCATAGGCGCGTTTACCATGCGTTAAGCAGGCGCGGCGCACTGTTAGCTCTACCACTTGACGTTTCAGATCATGCACAGTGGCGTGCGGTGGAATTGGCACTAAATCAGCCCACAGTTGCGCACGGGTAACGTGTTTGTTTTCAGGGTGTGGGCGGTTGTGGTAGCGCTCTAGCCACTCGTTAAAAGCTTGGGTAAACTCTTGCAGGGTTGGTGGTTGTAAACGACCTGCTTTAATCTCACGCACGGTGAGCTGCTGCACTTCACTTGCCATGTCGGTACCGCAATAAAACTGCGGGCGCCATAGCTTTAAAAAGTCGTCTTTAACGATTCTAAAGAAGCGCTCAATCCAGCCCTTACCGTGCGGGTTACCGGGGATAGAGTGAATGATTTGTTGTATGCCAATGCGCTTATAGAAGCCCACTACATCATCGCTCATCAGTTTGTTTTTATAGCCCGAGCCGTTATCGATGTAGAGCATTGGTGGCACGTGGTTGTGCTGGTCGATGGCCTGCGCCCACATGTTTTGTACAGCAATCGTGCCTTCGTGCTCATCGGCACGCCATGCTACGATTTGGCGGCTGTGTAAATCCATGCCGACAGTCAATTCAGGCCGCCATAGATCACCAGTAACAGGGTGCGCTAAGTAAATGTCTGCTCTATAACCGTCAGCCACATATACATCGCCCGCCAGTGCGTTTTCTGTGCTGCGGCGTATGTAGGCTTTTTCAGTTAGGCGGTAGAGATTTTTACCAATACGTGCTGGGCTGTTGCGGCCTAGCATGGCAGGCACGCTATTAAGGTAATGGCGCACTTGGTCATAGGTGACCGCAAAATTATCAACCTCAACCAAGCGGCGATGCACTGCGCTAATGTCTGGTTTGCCCGGGTTGTTAAAGTACTCGAGCGCAGGCCCCCACCAGCTGCTTGACTCTACCACGCGGCCTTTATGATCTGGCAGTAAACCGATTAAACCTTCGGCTTTATAGTCAGCCATCCAAGCGCAGATGGTTGAGCGAGTTGGGCTGGTGCGGTCTTTTTTAGCTGTTGCCGCCATTGCGTTGGCTATGTGTACTGGCAGGCGTTTTGACTCGTTACGCTCTAACAGTAAGGCAACAGCGTTGTTTTGACTCACGCCATCTAACACCATGCTTTGCAATGTGTTGACAATAATTTCACGCTGCATTGCCACCTCACGTGCCTTGGCTGTTGATTCTTTCCAAGGGTCGCGTGCGCGCATTGCTAACACGTTATTGGTTGGCAGCACTACTTTACCGCCTGTGGGCGGGGTGACATGCATCATCATGGCCTTGGCTCCCATTTTTACTCAGCCTTGGCTTTAGCTGGGCGACCACGACCACGTGGCTGGTCTGCATCACGTTTAATTTGACGTGCTGCCTCGGCAGCGCCGTGTGCGTTTTTGAGTGACTCAAAATCAAGCTGCCATCTTTCAGCCTCTGCAGGTGTTAGCACATGCTGGCCTTGTACGCGCTCTGGTAACTCTGGCGCGCGATTTCGCATAGCTTCTATGATGCTTAAACCTTTTGATACAGCTACACAGGTGGCGATATAGACTTGCTCAATACATAAATTCACTTCAAGAAATGTTGCTTGCACAAAAGATGATTCAAACAGCTGTTGAAGACTTTTTAAATTGAGTTCAACGCCTGCTTGTAAAACCATAGACTCTTGACGACAATCTTCGGTGAAGCGGTCAAACTGGGTGATGCGTTGCTGTTTTGAAAGGCGCTCAATTAGCATTTCTTGGCGCTCAATTTCGGCATCCATATTTTTGGTGCGTCTGCCGCTAGCTTCTAAATCTGCCTCAAGGTTGGTAACTTTTTCATTGAGTTCGGCTTTGTCTTTTTGATGTTTTGATACGATTCCATCTACTAAATC
Organism: Pseudomonadota bacterium; assembly: GCA_029556915.1. GTDB lineage: Bacteria > Pseudomonadota > Gammaproteobacteria > Burkholderiales > Methylophilaceae > Methylotenera. The sequence goes on along the minus strand of JAKQIT010000151.1, from coordinate 38,110 downwards.
AATCAACTCATCTTTGTTGCCAGAATTAGCAACTTGCTCAATCATTGCTCTATCTGTATCAGATACCTGTCTAATTGACCGCATGGTGGATGGGCCTATGCCAATTTTCCGCAAAGCATCGAACGTAGGCTGACCGAGTGACTCTAGATTTAGAATTTCTAAATCAATTGTTTTGTTGCTGCGACCTTCACAGTACTGACAAAAATCTGACCAACTGCTAACCGTTAGCAGTTTTCCATCTACGATTAACTGAGCACCCTTATAAGCTTTGGTTTCCTTAATGTTAATTAGGTCTATTAAATCGCTAACCGTTAGCAATTTTGTTACTGCGTCAATCACAGATTTTCGCCCAATACGCTGATTAATTAGCGCCGTTGCTTCATGTGTAGAGTGCTCTACATCTAAACCAAGCGCGTCTTCATTAGAAGGGATGGCTACAGCTTTTTTTAATTTATTTGGTAGGCCATTTGTTTGGCTGGATAAGTTAATTAAATCTAAATCGATTTCATTAGTCATGATTAACCTCAAGACGTGAAATTTTTTTAATAAACATAGATTTAGAAATTAGAAATACCTCTTCTAAATATTTTCTATCTTTGGAAGATAGTTTTTCTTCAGGTACGCCACATTCTTTACATGCAGCAGTAATCATGGGGTTTAATAATTCATCCATAATTAAGCCGCCTCTTTAATGCCAAGCGCGACAGCTGCTTTGTGTGCTTTACCGAAGTTACCGTGGTTTCGACCATTCAATACTGCTACTACTGTTGGGTAGTCACAGCCAATGTCTTTAGCGATCTCTTTAAAGGTTTTACCTTGTTTTAAAATATGGGCTTTTGCCTCTTGTGGAGTGAGTAATTTTGGTGTCATAATGAATACCCTTTTTTATTAAATCTGAACATAAATTATCAAAGTGTTCACATTATGATAACTCAAGTTCTCTTTGTCAAGAGGTTTATATGAATATTGATTCTCAATTTGGCGAACGCCTTAAAATAGAGCGAAAAAGATTGAACTATAGCCAGCAAGCCGCAGCTGATTTGGTTGGAGTTAGCCGTGAAATGTGGGGTAAATATGAGCGCGGCTCTAAGCCTGGTGCAGATGTTATAAAGAAGATGAGCGTATCTGGCTTTAATGTTCAATATTTACTCGTTGGCGAACATACCTTGGCGGTTGAAATATCGGTCGAGGAAATAGAGCTGCTGGATAAATTTAGATTAAGTCCAATACAGGCGCAGGCAGCAGTATTAAATCTATTGGACATTACATCCAAGAGAGAACAAAAGTTAACATCAACTGAGAATGTATATGAAGCTGCAAATAACCACTCGAACTTAATAGCCGCTCAAAAAAGAGCTAAATATGGAGATGACGAACCTATTGTTTTGGATTTAAATAATCCGTCTTTGGGAGGTAAAAAATGAAATATTCAATTCTATTGATTACATTGGCCTTAATATCGCCAACTTCCTATGCGGAACCAACAAAGGCAAAGGCTGAAAAGTGGCGTACAGAGTTCAGAGCAGCAAAAGATAAAGTATTTGACGCATTATTTATCACTAAAACTAGCGAACATCAAAATCTCACTAAAAAACTAAATCAGCTTAATGCGCAAGCAGAAAAACTATTCGGTAAGCCGATGACTTCGGAATTAGCGAGCTGTACTATTGCCGCGATAGACTTAAAAGGTGTGTGGCAGCATATAGCAGAAATAGGCCGCACTGGACAGTTGGATAAAATGGTGCCGTCAGGGATAGCTTATGCGGCATGGAATGGTGGAGAGCATTATCCAGAATGCTTAGATGCAATGGACAAACTAAAATAGGCGCTTTGACTCTCTAGGGGTTCCGGCGCTCAGGCTTCATTAAGCACCAGTTAAACCGCTAATATACACCGCGAAACATTTCGCGCCTCATTAAATCTCACGCGCGCGCGTAAGCTCTTATCATCTTAACGATGATTGGAGCTTGCAATGTTTGACTTTATTACCCGTTTTAGTTTTAAACTCCCACGCCTTTTTGGCTTGCTGTTGCTCAATGTAGTTCTTATTTGCATTGTGCTGGCATTTTCGCCACAGCAGTTACCCGTCACTCTTTATAAGTTATCTCTGGTCACGCTGGCAGGCTTTGCTGGCTATTGGCTAGATCGTGCGCTATTCCCTTATGCTCGCCCTGATGACTTTGTGGTGTATCTGCAAGAGGTCAGCACATTCAGCCCCGATAACCATTATCAAAAAGTACGTGTTAAGTCTGATTATCAATGGGCGTTTTGCGTGAGCATGTTACGGCGTGCCATTGTGGTGGGCGCTGCGATGTTATCTTTAGGCTTAGGTGCTTAACATGCTTAGCAGAAGTGATATTCGCTATGTGATTGCATGGCTCATATTTATTGTTTGCGTTACCTACTATATGAGCGAGGCAGAGGCAGACCCTCTGCCAGCTAACGCAATTAAATACCGCGCTACGCTCACTCGTGAGGCACAACAGGTTTGGGGTTTAAATGCTCCAGTGCCAGTGTTTGCCGCGCAAATTCAGCAAGAGAGCGCATGGCGTACCGATGCGCTAAGCCGCGTGGGTGCGCAAGGCATGGCGCAATTTATGCCTGCTACTGCTAAGTGGTGGTGTGATCTCAATAAGCTTAGCCTGCTAGATTGCCAACCCAATAACCCACAGTGGGCGATGCGCGCACTGGTTGGCTATGATAAGTGGCTGCATGACCGCGTGTGGGGTGATAGCGAATATGATCGCCTACATGCTGCATTGCGCGGCTACAACGGTGGCCTAGGCCATTGGATGCGCGAAGCTGCAGTAGCGCAATCACGCAAGCGCACGCTAATAGATGCTGCCTGTGGCAAGGCACGCAGGCATATTATCCACTGCAAAGAAAACCTAAGCTACCCCAAACGCATTTTAAATGTGTATCAACCGCGCTATTACGGCTGGGGTAGAGCTGTGATGATGACAGGAGGTGTGTAAATGGCTGAAGATACGCAAACCGCTGTGGCCGTGACGCCACCAACCAAGCCTTGGTATAAAAGCCGCACGATATGGTTTAACGTGATTGTGGCGATACTCATTGCGCTAGAAACTGCTTTGCACATTGTGCAGCCGTTTATTCCCGGCAATATTTACGCCTGGTCTTTATTGCTTTTAATCATTGTTAATGCTGGCCTGCGCATTATTACCAGCCAAGGCTTAACGCTATGAAATACATCATTCCACCTTGGGTTAAGCTGCTCGTCATTGTTGGCATTATCGCTGGTTTTGCATTGTATTTTTACCAAGCTGGCGTTAAGCACGAGCGCACTAAGTGGCAATCTAGCCAACATTTAGCCTTAATAGCAGCAGCTGAAGAAACCACCAAGCTAGAAGCCGCCAACCGCAAGCTAGAGCGCGATATGGCAAGCCAAGCCGCCCAATTATCCAACTTTTATAAAGGCCAACTCAATGAAAAACTTGCCCAAAAAGAGCGTGTTATTGTTAGTTTGCGCGCTGGCGCTCAGCGCTTGTCAATCCCAACCCGTGGCGGTCAAAACTGTGCCAGTGCAAATAGCAGTCAACCCGCCAATAGACCCAGCATTGCTGAAACACCGCGAGCCGAACTTTCTGATACGGCTGGTGAATTTCTTGTCGGACTCACCACCGAAGCCGACGAAGTAGTGATTGAAAGTAACCACGTTAAAGATTTACTCGCGCAATGTCGTGCGCAAAACCAACAACAACAACGCATTGAAGGGCTGCAAAATGGCAACTGAAGACGATTTAAAAGAAGTGATTAAAGGGTTTGGTGAGCTGACAGGCAAGATGGATTTTATTCATTCGAGCATTACCGAAAACTTTAGAACCATGCGTGAAGATATGCGCCGCATGGAAGACGCCAATAAAGCTAATATGCAACACCTTGAAGACCGCCTCAATACCAAGGTGGATAGCTTGGGTAAGCGCGTGGCCAGCCTTGAAAGCGCTGAAAAAGACAATATTAAGCTTACCGCTAAGCACAGTGTTGGCTTGGCTGCGGTTGGCAGCGCAATAACTTATGGCTTTGTAGAACTCTTGAAACGGTTGCACTAATGGCACATAACCAGCAAACCCGCGATAACGTAAGGCGACTTTATATTGAAGGTATGCCTCTGAGCGGTGCCTCTGTCACCACAGGGGTGAGCTATGAAACTGCGCGCGATTGGAAAGCAAAAGCTAAATCAAACGGTGATGACTGGGATACTGCACGCACAGCGTATTTAGTGAGTGAGCAAGGCGTTGATGAGTTGATGAAGACGCTCATCGAGCAAATGATGCGCCAAGCCGTGACTACTATGCGCGAAATTGAAAATGCGCAAATGAGTGCGCAAACTAAGGTTGAGCTGCAAGCGCAGCTAAGTGATGCCGTTTCAAAATTCAGTAAGTCAATGAGCCGCATTAACCCTAAACTTGGTGCGCTGAGTGTGAGCTTAGACACACTTAAAACTATTGCGGATTACCTCGCTAAAAACGATAAAACTGCGCTGGCACAATTTCAAGAGCACCTAGAGGGCATTGGTGCCGTATTACAGGCACGCTATGGCTGATATTGATGACTTAGACATTAAGCCAATTAAAAGCTGGCGTGAGTTTGAAGCAGAGCTCGCCCAGCTGGGCGAAGATCTACGCGCAACCATTGAGCTAGAGTGCGAGGCTTTTGACGTTGACCCAGCGGCCAGCAAAGCACGCCGTGAACGCGCGATTTTTGATTATGAGTTTTTTTGTCGGACGTACTTTCCACACTATGTGCCTACTGAGCATTTTAGTGTTTTTCAGCAATTTATCTTTAAGCAGCTACCAGCCTGTATAGACTCACCAAAAGATGCACGCGAAGACCATGAAGCGCCACGCGGTGAGGCTAAATCAACTTATGAAACACAGTTAGGCTCTCTCTGGTCAATTTGCCGCGCAACTTATATTCAGCAGCATATCACCAGTGGCAAGCTGCCGCGCAAAGCTCGCAAGCACATGATCGGTATCATTATGAATACCGAAGAGCAAGCCGCTGAAATGCTAGAAAGTATCAAAGCTGAGTTAGATACTAACCCACGCTTAATGATGGATTTTAGCGAAGCTACAGGGCAAGGCAGAGTGTGGCAAGCCACCACGGCCATCACGGCTAACAACATCAAAGTGCGCATTGGTGGCACGGGTAAAAAGCTACGCGGTATGAAACATGGCCCACATCGGCCAGACCAAATTCACCTAGATGACTTAGAAAACGACGACAATGTTAAGTCTCTAGAGCAACGCAAAAAAACGCAAGACTTTGTCTTAAAAGCCGTGCTTGGCTTGGCTGGCCCACAAGGTGGCATGGATGTATTTTTAGTAGGTACCAGCCTACATTATGATGCTGCGATTAACCGCATAGGCCGCGCACCCGGGTGGCGTTTACGCGTGTTTAAATCCATTATGCGCTGGCCAGACAATATGCACCTCTGGGATCAGTGGGAGGCGATTTATGCGCGCCCTGGTACACCTGAAGAAAAAGACGAAGCCGAGGCCGAAGCCTTAGCCTTTTATGAGGCTAACAAAGCCGAAATGGAAAAAGGCGCGGTGGTCAGCTGGCCACAAGTGCGCCCGCTATACCGCTTAATGTGCATGCGCGCGATTGACCATGAAGCCTTTAACCATGAGCAACAAAACGAGGCTGGCAATAGTGAAGATGCACCATTTAAAACGATACAATTTTGGGTTAATAAACTATCTGATTGGCTATTTTTTGGGTCGATTGACCCATCTATGGGCAAGAAAAAGAAAAAAAATGATTACTCAGCAATATTGGTTGGTGGATACAGAATTGTGACCATGACCTTAGATGTAGTCGAGGCTGATATACAGCGCCGTGTGCCAGATCTGATTATTACGCACGCCATTGATTACCAGAAAGAATATAACTGCTTGATGTGGGCAGTTGAGACCGTGGCTTTTCAAGAGTTTTTATATACAGAACTACTCAAACGCGCGATTAAAGAAGGTGTTTATTTTCCTACGGCGCCAGAGGGTGGTGTTGAGAAAGGTCGCGACAAAGATCTGGCTATTTTATCGTTGCAGCCTCCTGTTAATCGCGGTCAGATTCGTTTGCATCATCAGCAAAGCAAGCTTATTGATCAGCTGAAGTTTTACCCTGAAGCCGACCATGACGACGGCCCTGACGCACTAGAGATGCTGTGGAAGATTGCCACCAGCTATTCACAAGCCTTTGAGTATGTATCCGCTGCCAGCAACCGTGGCAAAAATAATGATGATATGGATGACTAAAAATGAGCAGAAAACATAAAAAAGCCGCTTTTAAAGCTGCACCGCCTACAGGCAAACCAGACACCAACTTGCAAGCTGGGCCGCGTACCAGCCTTGGCCACACACTTAATTATGCTAGCGTTAACACGCTTGACCCTAGCCGTTTGGCCAATGCATTCAGGCAGGCAGATAGTGGCCAGATTACGCACCAGGCATCATTGTTTGAGTTGGTAGAAGAGCAAGACGCACATATTTATGCCGAGTTGGCCAAGCGTAAGCGCGGCATTACCTCATTGGGCTGGCAACTTGAGCCGTCTGATGATGCTGATCAGTCAGAGCTAGATCGTACTGATCAGCTGGAAGATATGATCCGCAAAATCCCCAATATTGAAGACGCACAATATGACTTGGCTGACGGTATAGGCAAAGGCTTTAGTGCGCTTGAAATAGAGTGGCGCTTTGGCGCAGAATGGCTACCAAAAGCACTGCACTATGTGCCGCAGCGTGACTTTGTGCTGCATGATAAAGACCGCCACTTACAATATAACGGCACAGGCATACCGGAAGATTTAAGACCGTTTGGCTGGGTGATTCACGAGCATAAAGCTAAGTCTGGCTATATGGAGCAATCAGCGTTATTTCGCGTGTTGGCGTGGACGTATGCTTACAAAGCCTACACGATTAAAGATATGCAGCGCTTTTTAGAGCTGTACGGCTTGCCGCTGCGCTTAGGTAAATACCCTGCGGGCATCGATAAAGCCTCACGCGACCAATTGCTCAAAGCCGTGAGGTCAATCGGTAATGATGGCGCTGGCGTAATACCAGCCAATATGATGATTGAATTTGTCCAGGCACAAGCTAAAGGCAATGTCACCGACTTTTTAAGCAATATAGAATATTGGGAGCAAAAACAAAGTAAGGCTATTTTGGGCGGTGAGCCTGACGGTAAGTCGATGACTGAAGCGCGCATTATGTTATTTGATAAAACGCGTCGAGAGATCATGCTGCACGATGTATCACAAATGCAGCCGACACTCACCGAGCAGCTGGTAGCACCTATCAATTTATACAACGGTATCTTTACGCCAGACCGCATGCCCAAGTGGTCATACTTAACCCAAGAGTCTGTTGATCAGCAAAAAATGGTTACCGTGTTGCAAGCGGCTACAGGGCTAGGCATGGAGATTAGCCTAGAGTATGCGCATGAGGTAATGCAAATACCAAAAGCTGAAAAAGGCGCGCGATTGCTTGGCAAGGTTGCCGAACCAAAGCAAGACCAGGATAAACCAAAGTCGGAAAAACCAGAGCCAAAAGAAGATGACGAAGATGAAACCAAAAGCGCACTCACACGCTTGGCCACACTGGCAAAACAGCAAGGTGCAAGCGCTGATCTAACCGATGCTTACACTGCACAACTGGCTGCACTTGGTGCAAAACATGAAGCCACATTGGTGCAAAAGATATCAGCCGTGGTGGCCGAGGCTGGCGACTTTGATGAGGCGATAGCAGGCATAGAAGCGCTGGCTGTTGACTTTAAAGTGCCAGCACTGGCAGAGGTGATTGCGCTTGGTTTGGCCGCAGCGAATTTGGGTGGACGCAGTGAGGTAATATAATGATAGGCAAAAGACTTTATAGAGAAGATGGCGAAGAGAATTTTCTAAATCGCATTTTTAATACACATGGCTCCTATGGAACGGCCAATGGCAAAGACTGGTTTTGCTCAACACCCAATGGATTGTTTGGTAATATCAGCAACCATTCTGTAACTGAGCATGAAGATGGCACAATCACTGTGTCGCCATCAATATTAGTATCACAAAGTCATAATAATTTAAGTTGGCATGGATGGCTTGAAAAAGGCATCTGGCGTGAGTGCTCTTAATGGCAGTCAATCCCACTCAACTCCCATTCAAAGAAGCGATCGCTTTCTACCGCGATAAAATCAAACTGCCAACCAGCGGCTGGACTGATATTTGGGAAGAGCAGCACAGCAAAGCCTTTGTGGTGGCTGGTGCTCAATCTGACGCGCTGCTTGAGGACTTTTACAACGCCTTGCAAGATGCTAAACAAAACGGCGGTGGCTATGCCGACTTTAAAGAACGCTTTGGCCAAATAGTCGATAAACACGGCTGGAGCTACAACGGAACACCAGGCTGGCGCAGCCGCATAACATACGATACCAATATTACGCAGGCTTATAGCGCTGGCCGTTATGTGCAAATGCGAGAAGTTAAGCACCTACGGCCATACTGGCAGTATGAGCACACCAGCATTGAGCACCCACGATTAGAGCATAAATCATGGGATGGCATTATTCTGCCAGCCGACGATGCATGGTTTGATACGCACATGCCCCAAAACGGCTGGGGTTGTAAATGCCGTATTCACTCGCTTAGCAGTTATGAGGCCGAACAAGCTTGGATGGCCAAAGGCAACACTGGCCCAGATGAAGCGCCAAAAATCATTTGGGAAGATAAAATCGTCGGCAAAAACGGCAGCAACCCGCGCGTAGTAAGCACGCCTGAAGGCATTGACCCCGGCTTTGCATATAACCCGGGTAAAGCGTATTTAGAGCCGCACAGCCCATATCCCTATGGATATGAGGCCATCAACCCTAAAAATATTAACAAGAGTGGGCATTATGTGCGCACGGCCAACTTTGATGAACCGCTGCCAGCCACGCCCATGCAGCCACATTGGCTTAATGATAAATCAATCTCAGGTGAAGCTGCAGTCATTAACTTTTTAGATTTCTTTAATGCTGACCTCAATAATGCTAGCGTGTTTACTGACAAGGCTGGGGTTAACATCAGCATATCAAAAGCCTTGTTTATTGAGGGCAAAGACAAAGCGTCAGACCAGTTTAAGTGGCTTGAGGCTGAGGGTAAAGCTGCTAGATTAGAGTATTTAAACTTGTTAGCTCTCTCAATTGCAGACCCAGACGAGATATGGTGGCAATGGGAAAAAGAACGAAGCGAAAAAGGCCGGTGGCGCTTACAGCGTCGATACCTAAAAACGTTTGAGATTAGCGGTGATACTAAATATGCTATTAGCTCATTTAGTTGGAACCATAAAACAGGCTGGCAAGGTGCCACGACTTTTGTGCCAGATAACAAAGACCCAGCTGAGTATTTTGCTAAGCAACGTCTTGGTAGACTGGTTTATAAACGCACAAAATAAAAACGCTACCTCTGCATGGGTAGCGTCTATGGAGCAGATTGGTGGGTTATGCAGAACCGCAACTTCATCTCCACGCGAATGGTTAGTATATGCAACTTGAATTTAAAATACAAGATATAGATACACTTAAATCAATGCAGCGCATTCAAAGCATGCTGCAGCATCCAGACCACTTACTTAAGAGCCTTGGCGAAAGCTTGCTACGCGTTAATAAAAAGCGACATGCACAAGGCTTAGCACCAGACGGCACACCGTGGAAACCTAACGCCAAAAGCACCTACGACGCATACGCCAGCGGCCTAAGCAAAAGCAGCTATGGGAAAGATGGCAGGCTTAATGCCAAAGGCGCAACCAAAGTGGCCAACAAAAAGCCACTGCATGCATCAGGCGACATGCTTAACTCGTTAAACTATCAGGTAGCAGACAATGAATTGAAACTGGGTTTTGATGGAGAGCGCAACGCAAAGCTAGCGTTTTGGCATCATGGAGGCACTGATCCATACTTGATACAACCATTGAATAAACGTGCTTTAGCGTTCGGTGGTATAGTGGTTAAAAAGGTCAATCACCCGGGCTTAACTGCACGACCACTTTTAGACATGCCAGCGAGTGATTTAGTCTTAATTCAAAGCGTAGTTGCAGACCATTTAAAAGTAGTTTTAAACAGAGTTTAAATAGCATTTAAATCATGATTAAATCAATTAAATTACTATCCGAAAATCAAGCTAAAACAGGTTAAAATTGCTGTCCAGAAATCAAACGCGAATCATCCGAAAATCAAACGCGCTGTACTGCTTTAGCCTGTTCCTAGAGAGAGGTTAGGCATGGTGTCTCTCGTGGGCACGGGCATCAATTTCAAATGGAGCATTGTTGTATCCGACAGTAACAATTTGCTGCAGGTAGGTTGGAAGAAACGCGGCGATCGAACCAGCTTGCTCATACTGAAAAGAATGCCGAAATTCATGGGACAGTAGTCGGATAGTGTTATGACCATGACATACGTATATACCGTAACCAAAGGTCATACCAACCATGTTTGGCCCAAGGAGTCCGCTTTCAAGAGCAGCCTGTTGCAACTCAGGGTCTTCAGGGAGTGGAAGACGAGAGACTTCTGCCACGCGAATGAGTTCGGGATGCATTACTCCAACACTACGAGCTATGGCAAGCAGACTGTCATTTAAGGGCTGGCCGACTTTCTCTATGAGTGAACTTTGAACTTGAGCCCATGCTATGGCCTTGGGGATTAGCAGAGGTAAAACTGTATGAAGATCGAATGTCATAGGAATGCCTAAAATCTAAAATAGAGACGCACTGTAATTGGATCAATTGTAATTGAATTTTAATGCTATTGAAAATTATTGAATAAATTGATTATCTTCTCTGGGCCATGAGTGAAGTATATGACTGGCTGCTTTGGCCGGTTGTTGCCATTCGAAAATCTTAAACGTGACAACTTTGACGAGTGTCAGCGAGGGTTGGCGAGAGATGGCGAGTAAATAACATTAATAATCAATTGGTTATAACAACTTTTAATCCGTTTGTCGTGGGTTCGATCCCCGCACACCCTACCAATAAAACAAGGGGTTACGAACTATTCGTAACCCCTTGACCATTTATAGTGGCCGGATAATCGTAATTTAAAATTAAATTCTATGTTTTTCTAAAGTCATACAACATCTCTGTTAGCGAAGCTAACGATAGCGCTCACTGCCTCTAAGTCTAATTATTTTTCTTTTACACTTATAGAAAATTTAAATAAGCGCTTTTTTCCCGTTATCAGCCATATTTGTCAAGCTAACTTGACTTACCTTGCCCGCTACAATACAAATTTTGCTAAAATCATCTGCTGATAATGCACAGCGTCCTATCAAACCACCATCTACATCTGCCATAGAAAGTAGGGCAGCTGCGTTATGAGGTGTCATGCTTCCACCGTAAATGATTTTGATTTTTTCTGCAAAATCTTTATCAACCTTTGCTATTAAACCTCTAATAAATAGGTGCATATCTTGTGCTTGACTTGGCGTTGCGGCTTGGCCACTACCAATAGCCCAAACGGGCTCATAGGCAATCACTATGCCGATTTCTTTTGCCCGTGCAAAAACATCATCTTCTAGGCCATGCGTAATGGCTATAATTTGATTTTTAACCACATTTTTTGAAGTGCCAGCGTTGTGCTCCTCTAAAGTCTCACCCACACAATAAATGGGTATTAAGCCCGACTCTACTACTCTAGCCACTCTTCTTGCGGCTTTTTGATTACTTTCATTACTTAATGTACGTCTTTCTGAGTGGCCAATAATCACATATTGGCAGCCAAACTCTGCAATCATGCTCGCTGAAATAGATGATGTGTAAGCACCAGACTCAAATTGACTGGCATTTTGCGCGCCCCAACTAATATTGGTGCCTGCAAGCAAGGCTTGCGCTTGGAACAAATAAGTAAATGGCACACACACTGCATAATCTGCCGCATGTTCTGCTTTAAGCTTGCTCACAAGCGCAGAAATGAGAGACTGATTTTTAGCTAAATTTCCGTTTAGTTTCCAATTGCCAACGACCAATTTACGTCTCATCAAATTTCACCTTTAGCATAACGTGAGGCCATCTTATCAAGAGAAATTACCTTAATCTGGCTTGCGCGCCCAGCACTACCAAAGGTCTCGAATCGATTGATACATAGTTTTTTGACTTCAATTACTGCTAGTTTAAATAATTCACGCGGATCAAACTCTTCAGGGTTTTCAACCAATTTTTGGCGCAAAGCAGCCGTCATCGCAAGGCGAATATCCGTATCAATATTGACTTTACGCACACCATTTTTAATACCTTCAACAATTTCAGTAACTGGCACACCATAAGTTTCTTTGATGTTTCCTCCATATTGGCGAATGGTCGCTAAAATTTCTTGTGAAACGCTTGATGAGCCGTGTAACACTAAATGTGTATTTGGAATGCGCTGATGGATGGCTTTAATCCTTTCAATTGATAGTAAATCACCACTGGGTGGGCGGCTAAATTTATAAGCGCCATGGCTAGTACCAATAGCAATAGCTAGCGCATCTATTTTTGTGGCTTTTAAAAATTGTGCAGCCTCTTCTGGGTCTGTTAATAATTGTGACTCATGTAAAACACCTTGGGCACCACTGCCATCCTCTTCACCTGCTTGCCCTGTTTCTAACGATCCTAAACAACCTAACTCACCTTCTACAGACACACCAACTGCGTGGGCTAGCTCAACAACACGTTTAGTCACTTCTATATTGTATTCATAGCTTGATGGTGTTTTACCATCAGCTAATAGTGAGCCATCCATCATCACACTAGAAAATCCACTATGAATAGCCGCTTGGCAAACTACTGGCGAGACACCATGATCTTGATGCATGCACACAGGAATATGCGGATATTGCTCGATTGCGGCTTCAATCATTTTTCTTAAAAAAACTTCACCTGCGTATTTTCTCGCGCCAGCTGAAGCTTGCATAATCACCGGGCTGTTTACTTGATCTGCCGCTTGCATTATGGCTTGTATTTGCTCCATGTTGTTGACATTAAAAGCGGGTAACCCATAGCTGTGTTCAGCCGCATGATCAAGTAATTGTTTAAGCGAAATTAGTGCCATTGCGTTTATCCTTTTTGTTGATCGTATAACTGATGATATTGCGCTATCAAGCTTACTTCTTGCTCAGAACCTAAAATCACCGCGACACGCTCATGTATTTCAGTGGGTTGAATGTCTAAAATACGCATTCGGCCAGTTGAGCTTTTACCATGCGCTTGCTCAACTAGCATGCTCATGGGGTTGGCTTCGTAGAGCAAACGCAGTCTGCCTGCTTTAGTGGGCTGCTTATTGTCTTTGGGATATAAAAATACGCCTCCTCGCATTAAAATGCGATGCACATCAGCCACCATACTGGCCGTCCAGCGCATATTAAAATCACGTGCCCTAAGCCCTGCTTTACCGTCAAGACACTCCGCGATATAGCGAATGATGGGCTTTTCCCAAAAGCGTTCATTGCTAGCGTTAATAGCAAATTCACTCGTTTGCGGGCTAATATTGATGTTGGCTTGGGTTAAATAAAAAGTGTTTGTCGCCGCATCTAAAGTAAAAGCTTGCGTGCCATTGCCAATTGATATCACCAACATAGTGGCTGGCCCATAAATTACATAAAGCGCCGCTAATTGTGATTTGCCTGCCTGCAAAAAGGCCTGAGCATCTATTGCACCATGAATGGGTGCAGGTAAGATTGAGAAAATTGAGCCTACAATGCCGTTCACAGCTATGTTTGACGAGCCATCTAATGGGTCAAAAGCCACCAGAAATGGGTATTGATTTCCTTCAATATTGAAGATTACGGCATCTTCTAGCTCCTCAGAAACGATTCCCGCCACCACGTTAGATGCCTTAAACGCTTTTACAAAAATATCATTGCTTATTACATCTAATCGCATTTGATATTCGCCTTGTACATTTTTGTTGCTCAATTTTTCGGTATCACCCGTTAAATTACTTTTAGCCAGCAAATGGGCTAATTCAATACTAGCTTTTGCCGCGGCTAATACCAGCTTCGCTAAGGCTTCACCGTATGAAAGGCTAGCGCATGCCGTTTCTAGATAACTTTCTAAACTTTTATTGTTCATGTTTCCACTATCCATGTTTTAGTGATTGTTGATAACTTTAGAAACTATTTAACTTTAAGTAAAACGATATATTTTTATGTGATAATTAAGTTTTACTTAACTACTTATCTATTTATTAAATTTTATTCATGAAAAATTTAACGCTACGTCAAATTAAAATTTTTATCTGTGCAGCAAAGCACCTTAGTTTTTCTAAGGCAGCAGATGAGCTTAACATTACTGCTGCCGCTGTTTCACTACAAATGAAAGAGATGGAAAAAGACTTTGATACCAAGCTATTTAATAGAGACAACAAAAAAATTAAATTGACCTTAGAGGGCGAGCATTTTTTGATCTATGCAATTAAAGTCATGAGCACTTTAGATCAAGCAAAAGAAGCCATTGATAAATTACGCGGTAAAGAAATGAAGCCTTTGCGTATTGGACTTGTTAGTACTACGCGTTATTTTTTTCCTACTGTATTGGTGGAGTTTCAGAAAATTTATCCAAATGTGCAACTAAAAGTGGATGTCAAAAATCGCGAACAACTTATCCAACTGCTGCATAACGGTGAAATTGATATTGCAATTATGGGTAAGCCACCAGCGACGCTAAGTGCACAAACTGAAGTTTTTGCTAAGCATCCTCATGTATTTATTGCCAGCACCCATCACCCCTTAGCTTTTCAAAAAAACCTCAGCACAGAGGTGCTCAATCGTCTAGAAGTGATTACAAGAGAGCAAGGTTCTGGTACACGCTATGTAATGGAGAAGTTTTTCGTGACCCATAACTTAACGCCTCTGGTACGCATTGAGATTTCTGGAAACGAAACCATTAAACAAGCTGTCATCGCAAACTTAGGGGTTTCGTTTGTATCATCCCATACTATTGTTCAAGAGTTACGCAATAAGCAGCTCATTATTTTGGATATTCAGGATACCCCTGTCATGCGTGAATGGCATGTGGTGACTCCAAATAGACGTGAACATTCACTTGCCGTTGAAGTGTTCCGCCAATTTGTGTTAGATCATGCCGGTGAAATTATTAACGCCTTATAGCTAAGCAGCAACTTAACAGCTTAAATTTTTAACATCTTCACGCTAATTCATACTTAATGATCACTGAAGCGTGCGTGGCATACGAAAGATATAAAAGCGGAAGTACGCCAAAAACCACCTAACCTAAGCTTCGGCAAACCTCATGTATTAACGATGGGCCTTGGTAAATCAGGCCGCTATACACCTGCACTAAACTTGCCCCTGCAGCTATTTTTTCTGCTGCGTCTGCACCAGTTAAAATACCGCCTACGCCAATAATAGGCACAGCACCTTGCAAGCGTTGAGATAACTGCTGAATTACTAAGGTTGACTTTTCTTTCACAGGCGCACCAGATAGGCCTCCAGCCTCTTCAGCATGCGACATTCCGTTTACCATATCACGCGCTAGGGTAGTATTAGTCGCAATAACTCCATCAAATTGATGTTCTAGCAGCAAATCTGCAATTTCATTCACTAGTTCAAGTGTTAAATCTGGCGCAATTTTGAGCGCGATTGGTACATACTTTCCGTGCTGATTTTTTAGCTTGGTTTGCTCTAGTTTAAGCGCCGCAAGTAAGCTCGATAGCGCCTCTTTTTCTTGTAATGCCCGTAAATTTTTGGTGTTTGGTGATGAAATATTCACCGTAATATAGCTAGCATGGGCATAGACTTTTTGCATGCCAATTAAATAATCATCTACCGCGTTTTCAATAGGCGTATCAAAATTTTTACCTATATTGATGCCAAGCACGCCCTTAAATTTTGCTGCTTTTACATTTTCAATTAAGTGGTCCACACCCTTGTTGTTAAAACCAAAGCGGTTAATCACACCCAAAGCCTCTGGTACGCGAAATAGTCGTGGTTTTGGGTTTCCAGGCTGTGGGCGCGGCGTTACCGTGCCCACTTCAATAAAGCCAAAACCTAATGCGGCCATGCCATCAATTACCGCGCCATTTTTATCTAACCCAGCAGCCAAACCAACTGGGTTAGGGAAATTAATGCCCATCACTTGCCTAGATTGGCACTTTGGCGCTGTTGGGTAGAGTGATAACAGTCCCAGTTTTTCTGTGTTTTTTAACGTTTTTAAAGTGAAGTCATGCACTTTTTCAGCATCAAACTGAAAAAGCAAAGGTTTGGTTAAATTGTATAGTGTCATAGTCGTATTTTACTGTAAAAGTGGACTTGATAATCTGTCATTTAAATCAACATTAATAGCTCAATTTAATACCACTTCTTTTGCACACCTCTGCAAGCCTCATAGATACTGGCTTCCAGAGGCGACGTTTTGCTCTCGGCGTGATTTTAGTAATTTTTATAGTTAAATTTTTCTGGAAAATTTCAAAATTTATCCCGTAGCGGCGCTTCGCGTATTTCACAAGTAACGCTCGGTTAGCTCCGTTTAATTATTACGATTACGCAAAACTTAGGTAAAATTCTTCTTTCACTTTAAATCGCACGCATATGCTTGTTCATCCACAGTTTGACCCTGTTGCAATTCACATTGGCTCATTTGGCATACACTGGTATGGGCTAATGTATTTAACGGCATTTTTAGCCTTTTTTGCCTTGGGAAAATTGCAAATTCAGCACCGAAAATGGCACGGCTGGACACTGCCCATGTTAGATGATGCGCTATTTTTGGGGGCGCTGGGCGTGGTTTTAGGCGGGCGTTTAGGGTTTATCTTGTTTTATCAGCCAGCGCATTATCTAGCAAACCCTTTAGATATTCTTAAGGTGTGGCAAGGTGGCATGAGCTTTCATGGTGGATTTTTAGGTGTTTTAGTAGCCATGTGGTTTTTTTCACGCAAATACAAGCTCAAGTGGCTACGCATTATGGACTTTGTTGCACCACTTGTGCCTTTAGGGCTTGGGGCTGGCCGCATGGGTAATTTTATCAATGGCGAACTTTGGGGCAGAACAACCGATGTGCCTTGGGGGATGATATTTCAACATGCCGGCGATTTGCCGCGCCACCCATCGCAGTTATACCAATTTGCTTTAGAAGGCATCGTGCTTTTTGGTGTGCTATGGTGGTTTTCTAAAAAGCAGCGCCCCGTGGGTGCTATATCTGCAGTATTTTTAATCGGTTATGGTGCGGGGCGTTTTATAGTTGAATTCGCGCGCGAGCCAGACAGTTATTTAGGCTTGCTTTCTTTGGGCTTAAGTATGGGGCAATGGTTAAGTTTACCCATGATTTTGGCTGGCATTTGGATGTGGGTTCAAGCGTATAAGCAAAAGTTTGCTTGACCCTTTTTTACATTTGTTGAAAAGCTAACAAGTTGATTTATTTTATGACACTTTCGGTTGCAATTAGCTGCTTTTTATTTTGACCAATTATTTAATTTTTATTATTCATTTCAATTAGTTATAAGTTAAAAATCTATCTTTTAATTTTCAATATGCGTTGGCACGCGCATTGCATTTATATCATCAAGCACTCACATGTTTTTTGATAGGAAATGAAAAATGAAAAAATTAATAGATATGTTTTTTAAAAAAGAGACTGAGTTAAGCTATATTTTGCCTAAATATCAGCCTGCACCAATTAATTTAGTAGAAACACAAGTGAGCAACGCAGACTATTACATTGACGAGGCAAGCAATATGCAAGATTTGGATGACATGCAAATTGATAAAATTTATCGTTGCTCATAAACACTAGCAGCAACGTTTAACGCCATCCCATTGTTTATCTTGCCATAGTTTATAAAACGCTTTACGCGTTAAGGCGGGCGGCACATCCACACTTGCGGTATGAAATTCTGCATGGTGCTTTAAATATTGCTCATAAGCATCATCTCCTGAAAGGCGCCGCACAATATGCCATAAATGTTTGAGTTTTTTAAGCATGTTAACTTTAGTCCCTCACCCAGTTTTCTACTAATCTGCTAGGTTCATGTGGTGCTTCGGATAATTTTAACACTGGCTTCCCTGTCAAATGTCGCACACACATACGCAACATATCAAATAGCACCACCCATAACACCACCACAAAAAACAGCGTTAAATAAGCATCTAAATGCTGATTAAAAATCAACTGCGGCGCAACACTGGCTTTTTCTGGCGGCAATACGCCAGCCGCTAATTTTGTGCTCAAATCATTTGCGGCCGCAAAAAAACCAACACGAACATCGTCACTAAAAATCTTTTGCCAAGCTGCGGTGCTGGTAATCACCACTAGCCAGACTAATGGCAAACCAGTGACCCAAGCATATTTTAACTTACCAGACTTTATTAAAATGCCTGTGGCTACGCATAGGGCAATGGCGGCAAGCATTTGGTTCGCAATACCAAATAATGGCCATAAAATATTCACGCCTCCGTTGGGGTCTATCACACCAATATATAAAAAGTAACCCCAGCCTGCCACAACAATCGCGCTGGTTAAAATAACAGATGGCATGTAAGACGTTTCGCCTAATTTTTTGTTAAAGTTGCCCAGCATGTCTTGCAACATAAAGCGCCCTACGCGCGTGCCAGCATCAAGCGTAGTTAAAATAAAAATCGCCTCAAACATAATGGCAAAGTGGTACCACAGTGCCAGCAAGTGCTTACCAAACGCACTACCAAATATGCTTGCCATGCCAACAGCTAAGCTAGGCGCACCACCAGTACGGGCAAATAAGCTACTTTCCCCCATATCTTTGGCTAGTTGGTTCATTTGCTCAACCGTCACTGCAAATCCCCAGCTATTGATTTTTGCCACCGCATCTATCGCTTCTTTACCCACCACACCCGCAGGGCTGTTAATGGCAAAAAAGATACCTGGCTCTAACACTGTCGCGGCAATCATCGCCATAACCGCCACAAAACTTTCGAGCAACATTGCGCCATAGCCAATCATACGAATATCGCGCTCATTGCTCAATAATTTGGGCGTAGTGCCAGATGAAATTAAGGCATGAAAACCAGAAATCGCACCACAAGCAATGGTGATAAACACGAATGGAAATAGCTTGCCACCAAAAATCGGCCCTGACCCATCAGTAAATTGCGTGAGTGCTGGCATATGAATATCAGGGCGTAAAATCACAATCGCCACCGCTAACAAGGTAATAGTACCTAGTTTCATAAAGGTGGATAAATAATCTCGTGGTGCAAGCAACAGCCAAACAGGGAGTACCGCTGCTGCAAACCCATAAACAATAATCGCATAAGCGAGTGGCAAACCATCATGGTCAAAAAAGCCTCGCAGGCTTTCATTATGGTCAATCCAACCACCTGCAACCACTGAAAGCAAAAGCAATATCACACCAATCGCAGAAGCCTCTAGCACGCGTCCTGGGCGAATATTGCGCATGTAAACGCCCACTATCATGGCGATAGGGATGGTTGCTGCCACGGTAGAGGTTGCCCAAGGGCTGTGTTTCATGGCATTGACGACGACCAAACCTAACACGGCGATTAAAATAACCATTATTAAAAACGTGCCCACCAGCGCTGCTGTGCCACCTATAGGGCCAATTTCATCGCGCGCCATTTGCCCTAAGCTACGTCCGTTGCGACGGGTAGAGAAAAACAAGGTCACCATATCTTGTACCGCGCCGCCTAATACCACGCCTATTAAAATCCATAGCGTGCCAGGTAAATAGCCAAATTGGGCCGCTAATGTTGGCCCTACTAATGGGCCTGGGCCAGCAATGGCCGCGAAATGATGCCCAAACACCACCCATTTGTTGGTGGGAATAAAATCACGCCCGTTGTCTAGGCGCTCAGCAGGTGTTGCGCGGGTTTCATCTATCATTAACACCTTAGTCGCTATCCACGCAGCATAAAAACGATAAGCAATAGCATAAATGCACACGGCGGCGGTGATTAACCACAAGGCATTAATGCTTTCACCACGATTTAAAGCAATGCCTGATAACGCATAAGCACCTAGCAGTGCAACGGCAAACCAAAATATCGTTTTAATGTATTTATTCATAACAATGATGATAAAAAAGTTTATTGATTGATTAGTTTACAACAAACCACGCTCACTAAACGAGCAGGTTTGATTGCCCGCGACAATAATATGGTCTAGCACCTGCACATCTACCAGTGCTAAAGCGGACTTGAGGTGCTTTGTGAGTTGCTCATCAGCCACACTTTGCGAGGCCACTCCTGATGGATGATTATGTGCAAAAATAACACTCGCCGCATTGTGGTGCAGCGCACGCTTAATCACCTCACGCGGGTAAATGCTGGTTTGTGTGAGTGTGCCGCTAAATAGTTCTTCTGTCGCCAATAAGTGGTTTTGTATATCTAAAAACAATACCAAAAAAACCTCTTTGCTTAGGCCACCCAGCTTTAACACCAAATAATCATGTACTTGCTGCGGTGACTTTAAAATATCGCGTTGTTGCAGTTGCTCATTTAAAGCACGCCGACTCATTTCAAAAATCGCTTGCAATTGCACATATTTACTCGTGCCAATGCCATGCACTTGGCTTAACTCATGCTCACTTGCAGCAAAAATACCATTTAAACTTCCAAATTGCCTCAGCAAATCTCGTGACAAATCTACGGCACTTTTACCCACCACACCTACACGCAAAAAAATCGCCAACAACTCCGCGTCCGATAACGCTTGCGCGCCAAGCTCAATCAACTTTTCACGTGGACGCTCGCTGGCTGGCCAATCAGTAATTGCCATGTTATTTCCCTGTCAAAAGGTAATTAATTTTCAAAAAATATTCGATTAAACAGCATGTCTTCTTTTTGTGCCTCTGTACCAGTACTTGGCATCTCCATTCTCGCTAAGTGCTAACGCACTAAGTCGAATGCGAAAGGCGCATGGATACTGGATTGCAGAGGCAATTTATTTTATCGAGCGTTATACGCAAAAATAAAACTATTTTTCTATTGCTTTAACCAACCAATTTCACGTGCCGTTTTTGCGCCTATCATTGTTTGCTGCAAACTTTTGGGAATAACTGCTTGCGACTCGCTCACGGGCACACGTCCACCCATCAATTCTGCCGTTTCTTGTGGGTAAAGTGGTGATTTATGGGGTTCAGCAAAACCATCTGGGTAAATGGGTAATGTACTCGCTAAGTCATATTTATCTGTCGCATTGAGTGTGTGCAAGAGCTCGTGCGCAATCACCACTAAATTTTGCTTGGCGTAACTTTTTTCACCATACAAATTCACGCGCCCCACTCTGCCTCTACTTATCGCGGTGGAGTGGCTAAGTTGCTGATGATTATCAGGGTCGTAATATAGTAAATACAGGCGAATGGCGGGCTTCACATTGACTTTAGGGCTGTTACGCCATGCAAACAATTTAAATTTTAAGCTCCACACAATATTACTTAACACACTACCGTTGCTAGGCGGGGCAGGTGGAACATTGTTTACTTGCGGCCCTAATTGCACTTCTATTGGCCTGCGCAGGCCTAATTGATAAGGTGCGGCTTCCTGCACAAAATATTCAGCCATTGGTTCAAAGTCATCGCGCGTTAAGCTTTGTATGTATGCACTCACTTTTTGTGAGCCATCAGCATTGATTGGGTAAACAGCAATATAGAAATTATTTTTCCAATCTAATTTAGCTTGCTCTAGCCAAGTTTGTTGCGCTACCGTGGTCAGTATTAGCAATAAAATAGCGATTCTTATTTTTTTCCACATCTGTTTTACTCTTATTTAATTGTAGCTTGCACATAAGGCCTGGCTTGAACGAGCCAAAATATCTCTTTGCCGTCCTTGATTTCAAGCACCCACTCTATATCAAGCACAGCAGTATTTTTGAATATTTTACTCACTTGTTTGGCGAGTATGCCCAGCACTTTAGCGCGCTTTTCAGTTAATATAGCCTCACCTTTGGGCACAGGTTTTTCTATCATACCGCCATGCGGGCTAGCCACCAACATAGTAGTTTCGTCTGATCTGCTCACCACACGTGTGCCGTCATTGCTGGTGTCAAACAAAATTTGTTCGGCTACTTTTTGTCCTTCCACCACCCGCATGCCTAAGCCCCATTTGGCGTTCATAGTGTAAGTGCTGGGCTGGTGTCCCCAAATATCCGTTGTGAGCAGTACGCCTGCAGCGCTAGCGCTCACCGCAGTTTGTATCAACACTGCAGGGTAAACCTCCTCGTGTTTAATACCAAAATGGGCACGCTCCTCTACTGCGCGCAAGTTCCAAACCGATGACCACACTTGCTTGATGGCCGCTTCAAGTGCGGCTTCTTCTTTCACATTTGGTATGGTGTCATATAGCCCGGCACCGTTAAAGCCTTTTAAATCTTCCGCATTGGTGCTGCTACGCACAAACACGCCTTTGCCAGCTAATTGGGTTTGCCATTGCGTTGAAATTTTTTTCAATGTCGCGGCATTCATGGGCGCTTGCCTAATGCGTAATCGCAAAGCTTCTAAGCTTTGTTTGCGCCAAATTGCATCTTGCTCAAATTGCGGATTATCCAGCATATTTTGAATTTCCGTATCAATATGATGCTGCCGAATATGCGCTTGATAAAAACTAAATGGCACGCCAAAACCATCGGGAATATTCAATGGCATAGGAATGCCATCTTTCATACTGATGGGTAATTTGGCACGTAGCATTTCGCCCAAGTTGCTGGTTTTTGCACCATATTTATTGGCATCCGCAGTACTAATTTTGCTTAGTGGCATCAGTGCAGTTGCATTTAAATCCGCAGGAGGCATTGTCACCGTGCGCTTTTCTTTAATAATTGCTTGTTGCTGCGCTATTTCACTGCTGGTGGCTAAACGCAAGGTATATCCAGCCTCAGTCACTGCATAAAACACTTGTTGGTTTTCATATTGTTTAAATTCTTGCGCCGCACTCTTTATGGTGGCATTGGGGATTCCCCAAGCCGTTGCACGTAAATTCACGTGTGAAAGCGGTGTGGAAAATTGGCTAGTCATCACACCCGCCACAGGCGAAATATCTGGATAGCTGGTTTGAAGTAGCACAATATCATCTTCATTAAAGCTTAAATCTTCCACCTGTGCTGTTGGTGGCACAATTACAAGTCGCCCAACGGCACTGCCCGTATTAAACGCTTGGTAGGGTGAAGCCTGATAAATCTGATGGTTACTAATGATAGGGATACGATAAGACTTAAGCTTGCCAGCTATGCGCTCTTGCGCGGTAGAGTCTGGCCTATATTTAAATTGGGCTATTTTAAATGCTTGCTCAAGCCGTTTATAGGTGCGATGAATATCTTTGGCCTGAATTGTGTCACCCTCCCAAAACGAGAAAGTCCACAAATCGCTATTTTTTGCGCCAATTTTCAAATTGGGATAATGGGTAATATAACCTAGAATAAACTGCGGCTTTACCGTGCTGTAGTTTTGATTATAAGCCAACATATTAGCGCGTGAACGCGGAATTTTTTGCAAATAATCGACTACAAAATCCGCATGTAGCGTAAACACATGGCTATCTACAAAATAAATTTTGTTCGATTTAATATCAATCACAAACTTAGCATATTCAGCATCACGCATGGGTTTGCTCAACTGTTGCCAAGTAGCTAAATCATTCACTTCTGACTGCCAAACGCGATTTGAAGCGGGGTTTATCGGCTGACTAACTGCCTCGGCTTCATCTTCAATCGGCTTCATCAACTCAGGGTTGATACGCTTAGCTTGCGCACTATTGATAAAGAAGATAGCAATAAAAACCAATAGTTTTAGATACTGCATCATAAGGCCAATTATGCAAGTGATTCAAATAGTTTAGAATAACACCTCAAAGGATAATTAACACATGGCAAACAAAAAAATTGTATTAGGTATCACTGGCGGCATTGCAGCTTATAAAGCGGCTGAATTAGTGCGCTTGCTACAAAAAAACAATATTGACGTGCAAGTGGTAATGACTCAAGCTGCCTGCCAGTTTATTACGCCAGTCACCATGCAGGCACTTTCTGGCAAGCCGGTTTTTATTGACATGTGGGATGCGTCTATCGCCAACGGTATGCCGCATATTGAGCTCAGCCGCCAAGTGGATGCTATTGTAATTGCGCCCGCCAGCGCAGATTTTTTAGCTAAAATTGTTCACGGTGGGGCGGATGACTTACTTTCCACTTTGTGCCTAGCGCGTGATTGCCCGCTATTAGTTGCCCCAGCAATGAATAAACAAATGTGGGAAAACCCAGCCACGCAGCGCAACATTGCGCAATTACAGGCTGATGGCATCAGTATTTTAGGGCCAGACAGTGGCGAACAAGCCTGTGGTGAAATTGGCCTTGGCCGCATGTTAGAGGCTCAAGATTTATGTGATTTAGTCTATGCTCATTTATCCCCTAAGCCACTAAATGGGCAACGTATTTTAATTACAGCCGGCCCAACGCTAGAGATGATTGACCCTGTTCGAGCCATTACCAACCTAAGTTCAGGCAAAATGGGCTATGCCATAGCTCAAGCAGCGTTTGAAATGGGCGCAGAAGTTACACTGGTGAGCGGTGCAACTGCATTAAAACCACCGTTAGGGGTAAACAACATTTCAGCCATTAGTGCTGAAAACATGTATCAGACCGTCATGCAAAATGTTGCAAATCAAAATATTTTTATCGGCGTAGCCGCCGTGGCAGATTACAGTCCAGCCACAAAACATAGCCAAAAAATCAAAAAAAGTGAGCAAACACTTAGCATCGCACTCAATAAAAATAAGGATATTTTGGCGGATGTTGCCAGCTTGCCCAATGCGCCATTTTGCGTAGGCTTTGCTGCAGAAAGTGAAAATTTGCTTGAGTATGCTGAATCTAAACGCAAAGCTAAAAAGCTCCCTTTGATTGTGGCAAATCTGGCGTCCGACGCAATGGGCAGTGATGAAAATCAAGTAACTTTACTAGATAAAAATGGCGCGCACCCGTTAGCAAATGCTCCAAAAATTGCAGTTGCCAGAGGGATATTGCAACATATTGCCAAGTGCATTTCATCCCCTTAAAACAGCTTAATCTAACGCCTAAATTTCGCCCGAGAAAATTTTTCACCTCTGCAACCCGCATGGATACTGGCTTACAGAGGCGCTAAAAAGAAGATGGGTTAAAAACCATCATTTTTTGCATAAAAAAGCCCCGGTAAATCGGGGCTGGTAGATTACAGCTTTTGGCTAGAACTTATAACTAGCGTTCAAACCTAACAACCATGTGCGATCAGGGGCAGCTTCGTAAAAGCGTTCATTACCATCAGCCACACGTACAGAACCTACATACTCTCTATCAGTAATATTTTCTATGCGCACAAACTCTGAGAATTTCCAGTTGCTTAACTGTTGGCTAAAGCCTCCGCGCCAGTTAAACACAGTATACCCGTCTGCTTGACCGTCTGCTGAGTTGAAACTGACATTAGTATCACTGACTTTTCGCATTTCCAACGCTGTACTGAAGCCTGTTGATGGGTGTTTCCATGAGAGCTCCCCGTACAAATTATAACGGTAAGTACCAGGAATTTTGCT
The DNA here is from genome assembly GCA_029556915.1 of Pseudomonadota bacterium. Taxonomy (GTDB): domain Bacteria; phylum Pseudomonadota; class Gammaproteobacteria; order Burkholderiales; family Methylophilaceae; genus Methylotenera. The sequence goes on along the minus strand of JAKQIT010000151.1, from coordinate 12,603 downwards.
ACCTGAAGCGATTTGCTCAAAATCTGCTGCATTGTTAAATCGGCAAGTGTTACCTGGCCCAGCAAGTGGAATTTTACAAGCATTAAATGATTTATCAAACTCAGCATCTAACAACGAATAAGCTAAATAAGCCCCAAAATCATTCGGTAATTTACTATCTATTGAAAACTCTAAGCCTTTACGCTCAGAGCTTGGAACGTTTCGATAAGTTGTTCTGCCACCCTGTGATGTTGCAACCACAATCTCATCATCGGTATCAATCTTAAACAATGCTAGATTTACCAATGTATTGTCTCCAATAAACGCCTTTGCACCCACCTCATACTGGCGACTTGTTGAAGGTTTTAAATCCATATTTAGCCCAGCTTTAGTTGTATCAGGGTTATAAGCCATTTCCACCAAAGTAGGCGTTTCAAAACTTTCACCTGCATTTGCATATAAGTTAATCGCATCTGTAAGCTTAAATACAGCGCCTATCACTGGTGTAGTCTCGCTAAAAGTGACTGATCCACTATCGTCTGGATTTAAACCTGGGAGTGCACTATCAACAATGTAGTTATCACTATTTTTAAACTTAACCTTACTGTGACGTAAACCACCACTTAACGTAAATCTTTGGCCTAAATCGATATACCCTTGTAAAAATTGGTCAAAATTTCTTGCTGTATTCGTTTCATCACGTCTTAAATTCCCACGCACACCTAACGTTGTACCAATGAAGTTTTCATAACCAGTTCTGTCATCTTCCATTTTGTCGTAATTAAGACCAACAGTAAAACTGTATGGATTAGTTGCTATTTCGCCTTTGTGTGTCCAGCGTAAATCAACTCCACCAAACTCACGTTCAATTACTGCAACGCCACCACCATTACGATCTGATGCCGTTTGTGCGCTGACTGGAATAGATTGAAACTGCTCGTTATCTCGCTGACCATAGTAGGCCATGATACGCGCTGTGTCATTTGGGGTAAATTTATGCTCTAAAGTTGCGCCAACTTGCTCATGACTCCGAGAAACCCTTGTATCAAAAAGTAAAGCTGCTGGTGCGGCTTGTTTACGATCTTGCTTGTACTCAGCTAGCGTTAACCCTTGAGGGTCTTCGTTATCAGGTTGATCTAAAGCTGTAGCAACAACCGTCAATTTAGTATCATCGCCAAGTTTGAAATTAAATTTTCCATGTAAACTTTCACGACGCGTGTCTGATTGGTCACGGTAACCATCGCTACGATAGGTGTTAGCATTCACAACAACATCAAAAGCATCTCCACTGCCAGTTAACCCTAAGCTATAACGTTGCGTATTATCACTACCAAATGTCATGCCGCCTAAAATAGCGGGATCTTTTGCGCCGTCTTGCGTGATAATTTGTACAACGCCACCTGATGAGTTGCCATATAAAGCTGAAAATGGCCCGCGTAAATATTCTACGCGTGCTGCGGTATCTAAGTTAAACGTGCCTGTTTGACCTTGGCCATCAGGCATGGTCATGGGGATACCATCTGCATATAAACGCACACCTCGCACGCCAAAGGCTGAGCGCGCACCAAAACCGCGCACTTGAATCGCCAAATCTTGGGCTGGATTATTACGGTTATTGATCACCACACCCGTTATGCGGCTAGATGACTCTGATAAGTTGACTTTTAATTGGCCTTCTTGAATTTGCTGCGCATCCGTTGCGTCAATAGACATCGGTAAATCGAAACTATTTTGCTCTACGCGTGTACCTGTCACTACCACAGGGGCAAGTCGCACAGCATTTTCGCTAGCTACAGTGTCTTGCGCTGCGGCTTCTTGACTTTCAGTTACTGTCGCTTCTTCAGCAATTGCACCACTTGAAACACTCATCAAGGAAATGCTCATGAAGCCCGCCATGACTAGGCTATTGTGCAATTTTGTTAAGCTAAAATTTGTTTTCGTTTTATGTTTTTTTGATACCATTTTCATCTCTCCCTTTTTCATGCGCGCATCTTACCTTTAACACCGCAGTTAAACCATAGTGATTTTCTTGAAAATATAGTGTCTAATATCAGTTTTATTTATTAGCCCAAAATCCCATGTCCATTCTTATTGATCTTAAAATTTTAGATGATCGTATTCGCACGCAATTTCCTACTTATGCCACTGCGGGCTCTGCTGGGCTGGATTTGCGCGCTTGTATAGACGCGCCAATCACTCTACAGCCTGGCGAAACCACGCTCATTCCCACTGGCATGGCGATTCATATTGATAACACTTATTACGCCGCACTCATTTTGCCGCGCTCTGGGCTTGGCCATAAACACGGCATTGTGCTGGGTAATTTGGTAGGGTTAATCGATTCGGATTATCAAGGGCAATTGATGGTATCTTGTTGGAATCGTGGCAATACTGCGTTTGAATTAAAACCGATGGAGCGTATCGCCCAATTAGTGATTGTGCCCGTGATGCAAGCGGAATTTCATGTGGTGGATGATTTTGATGCATCCGACCGCGGTGAAGGCGGTTTTGGCAGCACAGGTAAACATTAAACTAAGTGAATTAACTGCATAAAAACGCATATTTAGCTTGAGCTAAGTACGCTTTTCATATTATAATCGCCGTCTTTCTAAAAAAGCATCGCAATAAGCTTTAGGTTTAGACACTAAATTAAGCGTTAAGGAATAATTATGGCACGTGTATGTCAAGTAACTGGCAAAAAGCCAATGGTGGGTAACAATGTTTCTCACGCACAAAACAAAACAAAACGTCGTTTTTTACCAAACTTACAAAACCGTAAATTTTGGGTTGAAAGCGAAAACCGTTGGATTAGCATGCGCATTACCAACAACGCGCTTCGTACAATCGACAAAAATGGTATTGATGCTGTGCTTGCAGAAATGCGTGCAGCTGGCCAAAAAATCTAAGCAAGTCAATTAAGGTAGAAAATCATGCGCGAAAAAATTAAATTAGAGTCAAGTGCTGGTACAGGCCATTTTTATACCACCACTAAAAATAAACGTACAATGCCAGGCAAAATGGAAATCAAAAAATTTGATCCTGTCGTGCGTAAACATGTGATGTATAAAGAAACAAAATTAAAATAATTATTCGTTTTGTTACAAAAAAGCCTGCTATAAGCAGGCTTTTTTTATGGACTAAAATTGCGATATTTTAAGCTTAATATTTGCCGAGAGAAATTGATGCCTCTGGAAGCCGCATGGATACTGGCTTGCAGAGCATCTGAAAAGAAGATATGAAAAATAAGCTAAAATTTTTGTGAAATAGTGCGTTCGTAATCAGCAAAATATCGTGTAATAAGGCTTAAATCAAAATTGCGCAAAATACTGGTGTTTGGCTCTCTTGCCAATAAAAATTCAAACGATTTTTGTAGCAAGGTTTCTACGCTGGCTTTACCTAGCGTGAGTTGTTGCACGTATTCTGGGCGCACGGTAACGGTGTGCTCCGTCTTGCTATCTGCTTGTACCGTCACTTTATAAGTGTTTTCGCTGACATTTTCAATTGTGATACGTTGCATCACAACATCCGCACTTCACGTTGTGGATATGGAATCACAATAGCGTTGTTTTTAAATGCGCGCCAAATATCGAGATAGATTTCTGATTGCAATGCTGACGAGCCTTCTTCAGGGTCTGGAATCCAAAAAGACAACATTAAATCGATGCCATTATCCCCAAAACCTTTTAGGTGCACAGTAGGCGCGGGGTCTTTTAACACGCGCTCGTGTTTGGTTGCAGTGGCTTCTATCAATTGCATGGCAAGTTCTAAAGCACTGTCGTAGCTTACCTGCACGGGCATTTGCACGCGCGCTTTGTGGTCAGTAAACGAATGGTTCACAACGGGGTGCGCAATCAGCGTTTCATTCGGAATCACCACTTCTGTGCCGTCTAATTTTTTGAGCACCAAATATCGCGCACGTAAGTCGCTCACAACACCGTAGTGGTTTTCAACGGTAATCACATCGCCCATGTGTATTGAATCATCGAGCAGCAAAATAAAGCCGCTGATAAAGTTGCTGGCAATTTTTTGCAAACCAAAACCCAAGCCTACGCCTAATGCGCCGCCGAAGACTGAAAGTAAAGTAATGTCTAAGCCGATGGCTGAAAAGGCAAATAATACGGCGAATACAGTTAAAACTATGCGCAGCACTTTACCTAGCACCACGCGCATATTGGGGTTAAGATGCGTATTTTGCATGAGGCGGTTTTCAATCAATCGACTAAGCCACAGCGCAACGACTACTGTAACTACCACGGTGAATAAAGCTTGAATTACCAGCAATAACGTCACCTTGCTTTTACCCAGCGTAACATTGATGCCATCTAAAAGCGCAACAAGTTCTGGCAATAATCCACTTAGATGCAGGGCTAGTATTGTCCAAATCGTTGTAGCAATCGCGTTTTCAGTAGCCTTAACCCAGCCACTGGGTGAAAACACATAGCGCAACACGTAAACCGCCAAGCGAATGGCCGCCATGGCTAATAACAATTGACTGGCCAGATGTAGCAAGCTTGTGTGTTGCGTACTAGCTAATAAAACTATTGCTCCCCACACGATAAGCAGAGCAGTCAGTGGAAATAACACGCGATTAATAGCATGCACTGCTGCATCAGCATTGGCCTGCGTACTCATGATATTTTCTGTGTGTTTGCGCACGTAGGTGCGCAGCGCACCATTCACTGCCCATGCCGTTACGCATGCAACAACTATCATGGCGATTTGCCAAAAACTTGCTGGCGTTAAAAAGTCTGCCCAAGCTTCATGCAAAATTTGTTGTGTAGTGAGATTCATCAGAGCAAAATTTACTTAATGTTTAATCTTATATAAGAAATAATGTCGCCAAACCTAAAAAGATTAAAAAGCCGCCACTGTCTGTAACAGCAGTAATGAGTACGCTTGAACCGACAGCAGGGTCGCGCCCAAATTTATTCATATATAACGGTATCACCACGCCCATAAGCGCCGCAAGCATTAAGTTTAAGGTCATGGCCGCCATCATCACTAAACCGAGCTGAAAATTGCCATATAAGGCATACGCAATAGCGCCAAGTACCCCGCCCCATAGCAAACCATTTAGCAACGCAACGCCTAGCTCTTTGGTAATGAGCGACTGCATATTATGTGATGCCACTTGACCCAAGGCTAAGCCGCGCACAATCATCGTTGTAGTTTGGTTACCAGAGTTGCCGCCTATGCCAGCCACAATCGGCATTAAGGCTGCCAGCGCAACAATTTTTTCAATTGAGCCTTCAAATAAACCTATCACGCGAGATGCAACCAGTGCCGTAATTAAATTAATGGCCAGCCAAGCCCAACGGTTTTGAACTGATTTCCAAACGGACGCAAAAAAATCTTCCTCTTCGCGCAAACCCGCCATCGAAAGCATATCGCTTTCTGCTTCCTCACGAATCAAATCCATGACTGCATCGACGGTGATACGCCCAATCAACTTATTGCTCGCATCAACTACCGGCGCAGTGACCAAATCATAACGCTCAAAGGCTTTGGCTGCATCTTCGGCAACGTCTTCGGGGTGAAAAGTGACTGCATCATCAGACATGACATCTGCCACAATGGCATCTAAATCACTCACAACCAATAATTTTAGAGGCAAAACACCACGTAAAATCTCATCCCTATCCACCACAAAAAGTTTATCCGTGTGATCTGGCAAACTCCCTAATCGGCGCATATAACGGAGTGCAACTTCTAGCGTAATATCCTCACGAATCGTGACGATATCAAAGTCCATAATCGCGCCAACAGCATCTTCTGAATAGGATAATGCAGATTGCAGACGGGCTCGATTTTGCGCGTCTAAGTTATCCAGTAAATCTTGCAGCACATCTTTAGGCAAATCAGGTGCTAAATCTGCCAATTCATCAGTATCAAGTTGCTCGGCTGCTGCCAACAACTCATCTGAGTTCATGTCCGCAATCAACGTTTGGCGGACGGCGTCTGAAACTTCCAGCAAAATATCGCCGTCACGCTCGACCTTGACCAACTCCCACACATCCAACCGCTGCTCAAGCGGCAAAGCCTCTAAAATATCGGCTACGTCAGCAGGATGCAAAGCATCCAATTTTTGTTGTAATTTGGCTAGGTTTTGCTTATGGACGAGCGATTCCACCAAGTCATGATGTGGCATCTCTTGCTTATGCACAAGATCTTCTACCAACTTCTGCTTGTCTAGTAGCGCAATCACCTGTTGCAGGTTTTCGCTCAAACTCTCTTTGGATTCTTGATTTTCTGCCATAAAAGCTCAATTACTTTTAGAAGATTGCACTACGTTCGCCTTCAATTTTAGGTTAATAGCATTATAACTCAGCCACTTCAGTAACGCTGATTACCGTCACTTTTAAGGCTAAATTACTCACAAATCATTTTGATGCCCTGCAAGCCAGTCTGGATGCGCCTTCCAGAGGCATTATGTTTTCTCGAGCGAAAATGACAAAGAGTATCTATAATATTGACCAACTTTAGAAATCCTATCAACGCGAATAAATAATTTTCTATGCAACTTTATCTATACTCCACCACACACTGCCACCTCTGTGAAAAAGCAGAAAATTTGTTACAACCAGTCTGTAGCAAATTGGATTTAACATGGCAATCTGTAGAAATTAGTGACGACTCACAATTACTAAATCTTTATGAAACAAAAATCCCAGTACTAAAAAGAACTGATACCAATGAAGAGTTACTATGGCCTTTTGATGCACAACAGATTGCAACTTTTTTGCGTTGAGAATGATAAATTCACGAATATAAATGTTAGCGCACAAAATAAAAAAGCCAGCAAAAGCTGGCTTTTTAGCATTCAACTTAGCATTACTCAGCTGCCACAACTTCAGCTTGAGTATCTGGACGGTCAACCAACTCAACCAAGGCCATCGGTGCGTTATCGCCGTTACGGAAACCACATTTTAAGACGCGTAAATAACCACCATTGCGCGCAAGGTAGCGTGGACCTAGCTCTGTAAATAATTTACCAACAATCTCTTCATCGCGCAAACGGCTAAAAGCTAAACGACGATTCGCCAAAGTAGATGTTTTAGCTAAAGTGATAAGAGGCTCTGCAAATTTGCGCAACTCTTTTGCTTTTGGCAATGTTGTTTTTATTACCTCATGACGCAATAACGAAGCCGTCATATTGCGGAACATGGCCGCACGATGGCTACTTGTGCGATTTAATTTACGATTACTATTACCGTGACGCATAATATTTCCTTAAAATTCTCTTATTTAGCGAGTCAACTAAGCTTTTTCAAGCCCGGCTGGTGGCCAGTTTTCTAATTTCATACCTAATGTTAAACCACGTGAGGCTAACACATCTTTAATTTCGTTGAGTGACTTGCGGCCTAAATTAGGTGCTTTCAATAGCTCATTTTCAGTGCGTTGAATCAAATCGCCAATGTAGAATATGTTTTCAGCTTTCAGGCAATTTGCTGAACGTACTGTCAACTCTAAATCATCCACTGGACGCAGCAACACTGGATCAACCTGCGGTGCCGCTTTAACTTCAACTTCACTTGGAGCGCCTTCTAAATCTGCAAACACAGAGAGCTGACCCATCAAGATACGAGCTGCATCACGAATCGCTTGTTCAGGTTCAATGATACCGTTAGTTTCAACATCCATAATCAACTTATCTAAGTCTGTACGCTGCTCAACACGGGCACTTTCAACTTGATAACTCACTTTATTAATAGGGCTAAATGACGCATCTACCATAATAAAGCCTAAAACACGGTCTTCTTCGTTCGCTTTTTGGCGCGCTGGGACTGGTTGATACCCACGACCCATCGCAACTTTAACTTCAAGATTTAACTTGCCACCTTTAGTTAAATGCGCAATCACATGGTCTGGGTTCACAATTTCTGCATCATGCCCAGTTTCAAAATCACCAGCGGTAACAACACCCTCTGTTGATTTATTTAACACTAAGATTGTTTCAGATTTCGTATTTAATTTTAATGCTACACCTTTGAGGTTTAGCAGAATGTCAACAACATCCTCCTGCACGCCATCAATTGTAGAATACTCATGAACTACACCATCAATTTTAACTTCAACAATTGCAAAGCCTGGGATAGATGATAATAAAACACGACGTAAAGCATTACCAAGGGTGTAGCCAAAGCCGCGTTCCATTGGCTCTAAAGTTACTCTTGCCCTCAATGGTGAAATGACTTCAACATCAACAACACGTGGTTTTAAGTATTCGGTAGGACTGTTTTGCATAGTTATACCTTTTATAATATTTTAGAAACAAACGCTACAAGCAATAGCAAGTAGCGCCTTGATTCCAGTGAGTTTTCACTCACTTTATTTTAAATTAATTATTTAGAGTAAAGCTCAACAACCAATGATTCATTGATAGTTGGTGGCAACTCATCACGCTGAGGTTTAGCTTTAAATGTACCTTTAAGCGCTTTTACATCTACTTCAATCCACTCAGGGAAGCCACGTTGTGCAGCAGCTTCTAGTGCGCCTTTAATACGCAATTGTGATTTCGCTGCTTCAGCAACACTTACCACATCACCTGCTTTAACTTGATATGAAGGAATGTTCACACGCTTGCCATTCACTAAAATACTGTTGTGGCGCACAATTTGGCGCGCCTCAGTACGTGAACCACCAAGACCCATACGATAAGCTACATTGTCTAAACGGCACTCTAAAAGCTGTAGCAAGTTCTCGCCAGTGATGCCTTTTTGACGGTCAGCTTCTGCATAATAACTACGAAATTGCGACTCTAGCACGCCATAGATACGACGAACCTTTTGTTTTTCACGCAATTGCACACCATAATCAGACAAGCGCTGATTGCGGCGTTGACCATGTTGCCCAGGTGGAAAGTTACGTTTTTCAATAGCGCATTTGTCGGTAAAGCATTTTTCAGCCTTTAAAAAAAGCTTTTCGCCTTCGCGACGGCACTGACGACATTTAGGGTCTAAATTTCTAGCCAAGATAGTTCTCCGTTAATCTTTGTTCGCTTAAATGCGACGTTTTTTAGGTGGGCGGCAACCGTTATGTGGCACTGGTGTCACATCGGTAATGCTAGTAATTTTAAATCCAGCCGCATTAAGTGCGCGCACAGCAGATTCACGACCTGGTCCAGGACCTTTAATACGAACTTCCAGATTCTTCACACCATTTTCTTGTGCTGATTTACCTGCAACTTCTGCAGCTACCTGTGCAGCAAAAGGTGTACTTTTGCGTGAACCTTTGAAACCTTGACCACCTGAAGTTGCCCATGACAAGGCATTACCTTGACGGTCAGTTATCGTGATAATTGTATTGTTAAAAGAAGCATGCACATGGGCGATACCCTCTGCAATATTCTTTTTAACCTTTTTTCTTACGCGTACATTAGCTTTTGCCATGCTGCATTATCCTTACCAAAAAACTTACTTAAATTCTGAAACTTATATATTCTTCTAGCAACACCAGATTAGAATGATGCTATTTAGATTGTTTAATTGCCTTTACAGGACCTTTACGTGTACGCGCATTTGTTTTTGTGCGTTGACCACGAACTGGCAAACCACGACGATGACGCACGCCACGATAGCAACCCAAGTCCATCAAACGTTTGATGTTCATTGAAACTTCACGACGTAAATCACCCTCTACTTTTTCTTTTGCAACTTCATCACGTAGCTTATCAACATCAGCATCGTTTAAATCTTTCATCTTTACGGACGGTGAAACTCCAGCGGCTGCACAAATTTTTTGTGCAGTATTACGTCCAATGCCATAAATTGCAGTAAGTGCAATTTCTGCATGCTTATTATTCGGGATATTAACCCCAGCGATACGTGCCATACTTTAACTCCAAATTTAGGCTTTGTAATAGGTTGACTTTAAAAAGTCGAACATTCTAACAGTAAAACCTAATTATTTCAATTTGCTTATCTTCTGATCACCAAACTCATGACCATCCCAATTAGAGAAGGACTCTAATTTCAACGTAATTCTCGCATTAACCTTGACGTTGTTTATGGCGTGGATCAGTGCAAATAATGCGCACAACACCACGACGACGAACAACTTTACAATTACGGCATAACGCTTTAACTGATGCACGAACTCTCATTTACGACTCCATTACTTCTAACTAACAGTTACTAAAAATTAGTATTAATCTTATGACTATTTCTGACTTCCCTTAAAGTTTGCCTTTTTTAGCAAACCTTCATACTGGCTGGACATTAAATGTGACTGTACTTGTGCCATAAAGTCCATTGTTACCACCACAATAATCAACAAAGAAGTGCCCCCAAAATAGAATGGAGTATTTAACTTCAAAATCAAAAATTCAGGTAGCAAACAAACTAAAGTGATATAAGCAGCCCCAACTAAAGTCAATCGCCCCATAATTCCATCAATATATTTAGCTGTTTGTTCACCAGGTCTGATTCCAGGTATAAAAGCACCACTTTTTTTCAAATTATCTGCAGTTTCTTTAGGATTAAATTGCAATGCGGTATAAAAAAAACAGAAAAATACAATTGCAGCTGCAAACATAAAAATATAAATTGGCTCGCCTGGTGATAGCTTATCCTTGACTGTTACCAACCATGACATGCTATCTTTACTTCCGAACCAACCTGCTAACGTAGCAGGAAACAATATAATACTAGACGCAAATATTGGAGGAATAACGCCCGCCATATTCAGCTTTAACGGTAAATGCGTCGTCTGGCCGCCATAGACTTTATTCCCAACTTGCCGCTTCGCATAGTTAACTGTAATTTTACGTTGGCCTCTTTCGACGAAAACCACCAATGCCGTCACAAGCACTACAGCCACTAACAAGAAAAATGCTAATGGAATGCTCAACGTATTACTATTAACCATCTCTGCCGTTAAACCTAAAGCATTTGGTAGTCCAGCCACTATCCCAGCAAAAATGATAATTGAAATACCATTACCAATGCCACGCTCAGTAATTTGCTCGCCAAGCCACATCAAAAACATAGTGCCACTAACTAGCGTAATTACCGCTGTGAACCTAAAAACAAAACCAGGATCAATCACCAAATTAGGCTGACCTTCAAGCATTATTGCAATTCCAAGCGCTTGAAATGTAGCTAAGACAACCGTGCCATAACGTGTATATTTTGTTATTGTACGGCGCCCAGCTTCACCCTCTTTTTTTAATTGCTCAAGTTTAGGTGATATTGCCGTCATCAATTGCATAATAATTGAAGCTGAAATATACGGCATAATACCTAAAGCAAAAACTGTAAATCTCGATAACGCACCACCAGAGAACATATTAAACATTCCTAATATGCCATCTTTTTGTGTTGCAAACAGTGTTGCTAACGCAACCGGATCTATTCCCGGTACCGGGATGTGTGCGCCAAGTCGATAGACGATTAGCGCACCCAATACAAAATAAAGGCGGCTTTTTAGTTCGCCCATTTTTGATACTGACTTTAGTAATCCTTCTTGTGCCAAGATTTTTCTCTTATGCTACTTCTAAAATATTACCACCAGCGGCTTCAATAGCAGCACGCGCACCCTTTGTCAGCATCAATCCCTGTACACTGTATTTTTTAGCGACATCACCAGATAAAAATACTTTTGCATTTGTAACTGTACCAGATACGATATTTGCAGCTTTTAATGCGAGCAAGTCAATAACCTCATTTGGCACTAGTGCTAATTCACTTGTTCGAACATGTGCAGTATCTGCTTTAGTCATAGATTTGAATCCACGCTTAGGTAAGCGACGCTGAATTGGCATTTGACCGCCTTCAAAACCGACTTTATGGAAACCACCTGTACGTGATTTTTGACCTTTATGGCCACGGCCAGCTGTTTTACCTAAACCGGAACCTATACCGCGACCAACGCGACGACGTTCTTTCTTTGCGCCTTCTGCAGGCTTAATAGAATTTAATTGCATTATGCTTCTACCTTTAAGAGATAGCTAACGGCATTAATCATGCCGCGAATTGCCGGTGTATCTTGAACTTCAACGCAGTGATTCATGCGACGCAAACCCAAACCTTTAACAGTAGCTTTGTGCGCTTCAATGCGACCGATAGTACTTCTTACCAGCGTCACTTTGATTGTTGATGCTTCTTCTTTTGCATTAGCCATGATTAGCCTCTAATTTCTTCAACTGATTTACCGCGCTTAGCTGCAATTTCAGCTGGGGTACTCATTGACTCTAAACCATTTAATGTTGCGCGAACCAAGTTGTAAGGGTTAGTTGAACCAATACACTTAGCCACAACGTTAGTCACACCCATCACTTCGAAAATAGCGCGCATTGCGCCACCGGCGATAATACCAGTACCTTCTGAAGCTGGTTGGATGAACACTTTAGCTGCACCGTGAACACCTGTAACTGCATGATGTAATGTACCATTTGTTAAATTAATTTTTAACATACCGCGGCGAGCTTCATCCATTGCTTTTTGTACCGCCACTGGCACTTCACGTGCTTTACCCTTACCCATTCCAACAGCACCATCGCCATCGCCAACTACTGTAAGAGCTGCAAAACTCATAATACGACCACCTTTAACCGTTTTACTTACACGATTAACTGCAATCATCTTTTCGCGCAAACCATCAGTCTGCTGCTGTTGCTGTTCCATT
>JAKQIT010000125.1 GCA_029556915.1 Pseudomonadota bacterium | reverse complement strand
TTGCTTGATATTGAACTGGTGGTTTTATTTACGGGCAAATAGCGAAATTAAAAATCCATAAACGATTAATGTGCATGCGTGTTTTTACGCGTGCAATGTAAAACGATAGGAGTAAAAAATGAGCCACTTTTTAGATAGATTAAGATTTTTTGATAAAGTGAAAGCGACTTTTTCTGACAATCACGGCATCGTCACCAATGAAGACCGCCAATGGGAAGATGCTTATCGCCACCGTTGGCAGCATGACAAAGTGGTACGTTCCACCCACGGCGTAAATTGCACGGGCGGCTGCTCTTGGAAGATTTTTGTTAAAAATGGGCTGGTGTCATTTGAAATGCAGCAAACCGATTACCCACGCACCCGAGACGATTTGCCAGACCACGAACCACGCGGTTGCCAGCGCGGTGCTTCATTCTCTTGGTATTTATATAGCCCACATCGCATTAAGCATCCGTTAATACGTGGTCGATTGCTAGATTTATACCGCACAGAACGTATGACCGGTAAAGACCCAGTTGAGGCGTGGGCAGCTATTCAGGCCGATGAGAAAAAGCGTAAGGCCTACACTGCAGTGCGTGGCTTGGGTGGCTTTGTGCGTACCTCTTGGGATGAAGTGAATGAAATTATGGCAGCGGCCAATGTTTACACCATTAAAAAATGGGGTCCAGACCGTATTTTTGGCTTTTCACCTATCCCTGCAATGTCAATGATTTCCTATGCCGCAGGCTCCCGATATCTCTCCCTTATCGGTGCAGCTTGTGGTTCTTTTTATGATTGGTATTGCGATCTACCTGCGGCTAGCCCGCAAACATGGGGCGAGCAAACTGATGTGCCAGAAGCGGCCGATTGGTACAACTCCACTTACATTATTATTACAGGCGCTAACCTGCCCATGACGCGTACGCCAGATGCACACTTTGCCTCAGAAGTGCGTTATAAAGGTGCAAAAATTGTGGCCATGGCACCTGATTACGCTGAGTTTTGCAAATTCTCTGATTTATGGATGCCAATTAAACAGGGGACAGACTCTGCAGCGTTTTTGGCGATGGGACATGTGGCGCTTAAAGAGTTTCATATTCAAAACCAAGACCCGTACTTTCAAGAGTACGCACGTAAATATACCGATATGCCCATGCAAGTCATGTTGCGTAAGCAAGGCGATGCTTATGTTAGCGACCGCTTTTTACGCGCATCAGATTTTGATGGCGGATTAGGTGAAACCAATAATCCTGAATGGAAAACCATTGTTTTCGATCGTAAATCATGCGCATTTGTTGTACCAAACGGTAGTATCGGTTTTCGTTGGGGTGAAGAAGGTAAATGGAATCTTTTGGAAAAAGCCGGTCATTTAGAGACCGTTGCAGAACTAACTTGCATTGATGACCGTGATGACGTGGTATCTGTTGGCTTTCCACATTTTAACCATGATGAAGCTAACTTGTTATTCCGTAACGTGCCAGTACGTAAAGTGAAATTAGCCAATGGTGAAGAAGCTTTAGTAGCCACCGTATTTGACTTGCAAATCGCCCAATACGGCATAGACCGCGGTTTAGGAGGTGGTAATGTTGCCAGCGATTACAACGATGCCAGTGTGGCTTACACACCAGCATGGGCAGAAAAAGTCACAGGCGTAAAAGCCGCTGATATTGAGCGAACTGGTCGCGAATTCGCCTACAACGCTTTAAAAACCAAAGGTAAATCCATGGTAATTATGGGTGCTGCCATAAACCATTGGTATCACAACGATTTATCCTATCGATCTATTATGAATTTACTACACATGTGCGGTTGCGTGGGTCAAACAGGTGGTGGTTGGGCGCATTATGTAGGGCAAGAAAAACTGCGCCCACAAGCAGGTTGGGCACCCATTGCGTTCGCCTTAGATTGGATGCGCCCACCACGTCACACCAATTCTACTTCTTACTGGTATTTCCATACTGACCAATGGCGTTATGAAACAATGGATGCAGATAGCTTGTTAAGCCCAGCAGGTAAAGGTAAAAACAAAGGTAATTCTATTGCCGATTACAATGTCAAAGCAGCGCGTATGGGCTGGTTGCCATCTATGCCAAACTTTAATCGCAACTCCATTGAACTGGCTGAAGAAGCGTTCAAAAGTGGTGCTACGGATGAAGCCTCAGTAGCCAAATACGTAGCTGGGCAACTGAAATCAGGCGATTTGGACGTAGCGTATGCTGACCCTGACAACCCAGTCAACTGGCCACGCAACTTGTTTGTGTGGCGCGCCAACCTCATTGGTACGTCAGCCAAAGGTCATGAATACTTCTTAAAACACTTACTGGGCGCACAAAATGGTGTGTTGCAAGAAGGTGGCGCAGGTAATAACAATAAAGAAGTGAAATGGCATGATGATGCGCCCATCGGAAAACTAGATTTAATGGTGGATATTAACTTCCGCCTCAATTCTACAGGCGCATATTCTGACATTATTTTACCTACCGCCACTTGGTATGAAAAAAATGACCTGAATACCACAGACATGCACCCATTTATTCATCCATTGTCTGAAGCCGTTTCGCCAGGTTGGGAATCTAAATCTGATTGGCAGATTTTCAAAACTTTGGCTAAAACATTCTCGCCACTGGCTGAAAAACATTTAGGCACGAAAAAAGAAGTGGTGGCCTTGCCCATGCAGCATGATTCAGCGGCAGAGTTGGCGCAACCTTTTGGCGAAGTTAAAAACTGGAAAGAGGGCGATTGTGAGCCTATTCCTGGCAAAACCATGGCGATTATCAAACTGGTTGAGCGTACTTACGGCGATACGTACCGTAAATTTATTGCGCTTGGGCCATTGATGACTAAGCTAGGCAACAACATTAAAGGCATTGATTGGAACACCGACCAAGAGTACGAGGAACTTAAAAAACACAATAGCACGGTGAAAGAAGCAGGCATTTCTTTTGGTATGCCTTCACTGGCTGAAGACATTGAAGTGTGTGATTCTGTGATGCGCTTAGCCCCTGAAACCAATGGCGAAGTGGCGCATAAATCATG
Source organism: Pseudomonadota bacterium (assembly GCA_029556915.1). Classification (GTDB taxonomy): domain Bacteria; phylum Pseudomonadota; class Gammaproteobacteria; order Burkholderiales; family Methylophilaceae; genus Methylotenera. The sequence continues at coordinate 7,704 of JAKQIT010000125.1, read as the reverse complement.
GACTTCACTCTCTAAAAAAACAGGCATTGATCACCATCATTTATATGCTGGTCGCCATGAAGATAAGTTCACTTTCAAAGACATTCAAGCGCAACCACGCAAAATTATTACCGCACCTACTTGGTCTGGCATTGAGTCTGAGAAAGTGTCTTACACTGCAGGTTATACCAATATCCACGAACATATTCCGTTCCGCACGCTCACTGGTCGGGCACATTTTTACCAAGACCATGAATGGATGCTGGATTTTGGGGAGGGATTTTGCACCTACAAACCAATGGTGGATTTAGGTGAATTAAATTCATTACCGAAAACCGTCACCTCTAAGCCACATCTTGCTTTGAACTGGATTACGCCGCACTCCAAATGGGGCATTCATTCTTCCTACCAAGATAACTTGCGGATGCTGACCTTGTTCCGCGGTGGCCCTTATGTGTGGCTATCTGAAGATGATGCTAAGTCTATTGGGATTGAGGATAACGACTGGGTGGAGGCATTGAACCATAACGGCGCAACGGTTGCACGTGCTGTAGTTTCTCAACGTGTGCCTCGCGGCATGGCCATGATGTACCACGCGCAAGAGAAAACTATCAACGTGCCAGGTTCGCCAACCACAGGTAAACGCGGCGGTATTTTAAACTCTGTGACACGCGTGATTATGAAGCCCACTAATATGATAGGCGGCTACGCACAGTTATCTTACGGCTTTAATTACTACGGCACGGTGGGTTGTCAACGCGACACCATGGTGGCATTACACAAAATTGCAGATAAGGATGTGGATTGGTTAGAACGTCCACTCACGCCAGAACGTGAAGCGCAACTCAACCCCGTTGGCATTGGTGCCAAATAAAAAAGATATAAGGAGAACATTATGAAAGTACGCGCCCAATTCGCCTTTGTCTTTAACTTGGACAAATGCATCGGCTGTCACACCTGTTCAGTCACCTGTAAAAACGTGTGGACGAACAGAAAAGGTGTTGAGTATGCTTGGTTTAACAACGTGGAATCTAAACCAGGTGTGGGTTACCCAAAACAATGGGAAAACCAAGAGGTTTGGAAAGGTGGTTGGGAATTAAAAAACGGTAAGCTGGAATTAAAATCTGGTAGCCGCACCAGCAAATTGCTCAATATTTTTGCTAACCCAGACATGCCTGAAATTGACGATTATTACGAGCCATTTACCTACAACTATGCACATCTGAAAAATGCACCTTTGTCAGAAGCCACGCCTACCGCTCGCCCAATCTCGCAAATCACGGGTGAGAGTATGGAGAAAATCCACTGGGGGCCAAACTGGGAAGACGACTTAGCCGGTGAGTACCACAAACGTAGCAAAGACAAAAATATGGATAACATCCAAAAGGAAATGTATGGTCAATTTGAAAACACTTTCCATATGTATTTGCCGCGCATTTGTAACCACTGTTTGAACGCTTCATGTGTTGCAGCCTGCCCATCAGGCTCAATTTACAAGCGCGAGGAAGACGGCATTGTGTTGGTTGATCAAGACAAATGCCGTGGCTGGCGCATGTGCGTAAGCTCATGCCCTTACAAAAAAGTGTTTTATAACTGGGAATCAGGCAAGGCTGAAAAGTGTGTGGGTTGCTATCCACGCGTGGAATCGGGCATGCCGACCGTGTGTTCAGAATCATGCGTTGGGCGCATCCGTTACAACGGCATTATGCTATATGACGCTGACCGTATTGAAGAGTTGGCCAGTATGGAGGACACGCAAGATCTTTATGAAGCGCAGCGCCGCATCTTTTTAGACCCAAACGATCCTGAAGTGATTAAAGCTGCCCGAGCTGAAGGTATTAACGAAGACTGGTTGGATGCCGCACGTAAATCACCCATCTGGAAAATGGCAATGGACTGGAAAATCGCTTTCCCTATGCACCCAGAGTTCCGCACCTTGCCGATGGTGTGGTATGTGCCACCACTATCCCCTGTGCAATCGCAAATTGACCAAGGCAATTTACCTGTAGGGCCAGATGGTGCAATTCCAGTGGCTGGCACCATGCGTTTGCCTGTGCAATATTTGGCTAATTTACTCACTGCTGGCAAAGAAGCACCAATTGAAAGTGCGCTAAATAAGCTGATTGCGATGCGTAGTTACCAACGTTCTATTCATGTAGAAGGCGTTGTTGACACGCGGGCAATTGATCTGGCTGGTATAACTGAAGATCAAGCCAAAGAAATGTATCGCTACTTAGCCATTGCCAATTATGAAGACCGATTTGTGATTCCGACTGGGCATACCGAAGAAACACTGGATGACTCTTTCGGCTTTCAAGGGCAAAACGGTTTTACCTTTGGCAATGACACTTCACGTGGCATTTCAAAAATTACGCTTTTCCCACGTCGCCGCAAAGACACGGTAGAGCCTAAAGAAGAAGCACCTAATAGTTAAGGGGAAATATTATGCAAATCTATAAATTATTATCCGCTTTACTGGATTATCCAAACCAAGAACTGGTTGAACATTTGCCGGATTTGCAGGAGTTTGTGGTGCAGAATCAAGAAATTGATTGTGCTGAACGTGACGCTCTGCATGGGTTCATGGCGCATTTGCAAAGCATGTCAGTCACCGAATTGCAAGCCGACTATGTGAAAACGTTTGATATGACAGCAGAACATAGCCTGCACCTTACGCACCATTTATTTGGTGATGACAAAAATCGTGGTCCCGCGCTGATAGATTTAGGCGAATTATATAAAGATTACGGGGTAGAAGTGGTGACTAATGAGCTACCCGACTACTTGCCGCTGGTGCTTGAATTTGCGGCCTATATGGATGACAACGAGGCGACGGTGTTTTTATCGGACGCTAAAAAAGTATTAGGTGTACTAACAGAAAATCTGCAAAAAGCGGAAAGTCCTTATGCAGCCTTGCTCTCTATCGTTGAAAATCGAGCAACGTTAACTAAATTGGCTGCTTAAGCGAACAACATTGAGGAGAATAAAATGAACCTACACAATTTTTTATATGGTGTGTATCCCTACATTGCCTTGAGTGTGTTTCTGCTAGGCAGCTTGCTACGCTTTGACCGTGAGCAATACACATGGAAAAGTGACTCAAGTCAACTGCTATCTAAAGCCAACTTGCGCTTAGGTAGCAACTTATTTCACGTTGGTATTCTGGCTATTTTTGGCGGCCATGCGGTGGGTTTGCTAACACCTCATAGCTGGTTTCAAGCGATGGGGGTTTCAGACATGGCTCACCAGATGGTGGCCATTTGGGCTGGCTCAATTTTTGGTCTGATGTGCTTAATCGGTGGCGCTATTTTGTGGGTGCGCCGCATGTTTAATACGCGTGTGTCGGCTGCCAGTCGCGGTTCAGATAAATTCATTCTCACTTGGTTACTCATCACCTTGATATTGGGTTTATCAACGATACCTGTGTCTATTGATCATGCCAATCACGGTAACCCCGGTGTGATGATCGCCTTGGCGGAGTGGGTGCAAAGCATCGTTTACCTACGCCCTGACCCAGCCTTGCTTGAAGGGGTCAATACCATCTTTAAAGTACACCTGTTTTTTGGCATGACAGTGTTCCTAGTATTTCCGTTCACACGTATGGTGCATGTCTGGAGCGCACCCTTAGGATACGTGAGTCGTCCTTATCAAATTGTGCGTAGCAAACGTTTCCGTTAACGAGATTTGTGTTCCTATGCGTGATGTTTCTAAATTTCTAACTGGGTTCAAGCGCTTTCAGCAGCATTATCTGGGCGAAGAGCATGACTTGTATAGTCAGCTTATTCAGCAAGGTCAACGCCCACGTGCGCTGATGATAGCTTGTTGTGATTCACGTTGTGATCCAGCTTTGCTGACAGATTGTGAACCTGGCGATATGTTCGTGGTACGCAATGTGGCAAATTTAGTTCCACCGCATGTGCAGGCAACATACTTTGCTGCTACAACTTCAGCGATTGCGTTTGCGGTCCATAACTTAGAAGTTGAGCATATTATTGTGATGGGGCACGCACAGTGTGGTGGTATCCGCGCCTTAATGGAGCATAAAACGCCAAACTGTAACGAAGAAGAACTGATTGCCAAGTGGCTGGGCATCGCAGAAGAAGCTCGCAGGCAGGTGCTACAGGAGTTCGAAGGTAAACCAATGCAAGTTTTGACGCATGCCTGTGAGCAGTCTGCTATTTTGGTTTCTTTAGAAAACCTGATGTCTTACCCATGGATTAGCAGTCGCGTGCATCAAGGTAAATTGGCTTTACATGGTTGGTATTTTGATATGCAGAGTGGCGAGTTGTATGAATATCAGCCTCAGGGTGGCGTATTTGAGGTGTTGGTGGAAAGTGCCCAAGCTGCCGTATGCAACGCAGGCGCGTGATGTGGCAATTTGAATTGTAATGCCATTGTATTAATTTTAGGATAAAGGACAGATGATGAAAAATCAATTAAAAATCTCCGTATTCTCAGCCTTGTTGGCGATGTACGTATTGCCAACATTGGCAGATGACGCTACACAAGCTACTTCATTAAAAGAGGCGATTACAGAAGGCAAACCAACCATTAACTTTAAATTACGTTATGAAAATGTTAAACAGGATGGTAAATCAGAAACTGGCGAAGCATTTACCTTACGCAGTTTGGTTGGTTGGAAAACTAAGCCTTTTCACGGGTTTAGTGTTAATGCCGAACTATATGGTTTAAGCCCCTTAAATGATGATTATAACGACCTTAAAAAAGGCAGCCCTATTGCCAGCCGAGTTAAATATCCTGTCATTGCAGACCCTGAAGATTACGATTTTCATCAACTTTACTTAGAGTGGACGGGGCTACCTGAGTCAAACATAAAGTTAGGGCGCCAAGCCATGGTGTTTGATAACTGGCGTTACATAGGCGATGTGCGTTTTCGCCAAAATTGGCAGGTGTTTAATGGCCTTTCATTGTTGAACAAAAGCCTGCCAAATACCGAAATTGCCTTGGCGCACTACGAGCAAGTAAAACAAATCAACACCAAAATTCAAGATGCCAACATCGAAGTTGCTAACATCAAATACAACATCACTCCTAGTACCAGTCTGGTTGGCTACGGCTATTTGATTGATTGGAATGGAAAAGCGCTCGAAACTACGTCGAATAAAACCTTTGGATTGCGCCTAGATGGCAGCCAAAAACTTGATGATCACTGGAAAGTGTTATACACAGCGGAATATGCTAAACAAGACGACTACAAAGACGGTAGCAAACAAATAGATAACGATTATTACAGAGTGGGTGCTGGAGCGGGCTACGGTGATTGGTTCTTGCGTATAGACCAAGAAAAATTATCTGGCAATTCTGAGGGCAAAGCTTTTCAGACCCCACTTGGCACAAATCATTTATTTCAAGGTTGGGCAGATGTGTTTTTAACAACGCCAAAAGAAGGCATTGAAGATACAATACTCATTGCTGGTGGTAAGGTGATGGACGCTACAATCAAGGCTGAATACCACTTTATCAATTCAGATCGTAATTTTGCTAAAGTGGGCGGTGGTGCTGGTGATCGTTATGGTAAAGAGTTTGATTTGGGAGTGTATTATAAATTTACCAAACAAATCTCTGGCTCAGTGGAGTATGCCAACTTTAAAGAAGATGATAAATACAGTGCTGGCCGAAAACGTGATATTGAGAAGTTTTGGTTAACTGCGGTTTATGCATTTTAAGTGATACAGTGAAACAAGATATCTTTCAACCTAATTTAGTAGATACCTTTGGTCGCAAGATCGATTACATTCGCTTATCGATTACTGATAGATGTGATTTTCGCTGCGTGTATTGCATGAGTGAAAACATGACATTTTTGCCACGCGATGAAGTGCTTTCACTTGAAGAATGTGCGCGATTGATAAAAGTGTTTGTATCACTTGGCGTAAGCAAAGTCCGCATCACCGGCGGCGAGCCACTCGTACGTAAAAATGCCATTCAATTATTTGAAGAAATTGGTCAGTTGCAAGGCTTGCGCGAGCTTGTTTTAACGACAAATGGCTCGCAATTAGAACATCATGCATTGGCCTTAAAGCAAGCAGGCGTGCGCCGCATCAACATTAGCCTTGATAGCCTAGTTGCCGCACGCTTTCGCCAAATTACTCGTGTAGGTGAGTTAGATAAAGTGCTACGTGGCATTGCCGCTGCCAAGCAGGCTGGCTTTGAAAATATTAAGCTTAACGCCTTACTTATGCGCGGCATTAATGATGATGAAGCCCTGCCTTTGGCCGCCTTTGCCATCGAAAATGGCTTTGACATTTCATTTATTGAAGAAATGCCACTAGGTGCTGTAAGTCATTTGCGCCAATCCAGCTATGTCAGCAATGAAGAAACATTAAAACTATTGCGAGCGCGTTATGATTTAATCAGTAGTACCGAGACAACCGGTGGCCCAGCGCAGTATTGGCGCATTCCAAACATTAAAACCATTTTAAACAGTAATACTGTACTAAACAGTAACACGAAGATTGGTTTTATTTCACCCAATAGCCATAACTTTTGTGAGGCGTGCAATCGGGTGCGTATTAGCTGTAAAGGTGAGCTATTTCTTTGCTTGGGTCATGAAAATAAAGTAGATTTAAGGCCGCTCTTAAGAGCCTATCCGCATGATGATAAACCGCTTAAGCAAGCGATTATCTGCAGCCTGCAAACAAAACCCAAAGGTCATGATTTTGATTTAAAGCGCGCCGCGCCCGCAGTCATTCGTTTTATGTCTCATACTGGAGGCTGAAAGCAAAGTTTGCAGTGGCTAACATTTTTTTGAAAGCTTTTGGCTGAGATATTCGCAATAAATGATTGTTGAGATTAAACCTCAAAAAAATGAAATTGGCTGTATTCAGCCACTTATCCAATTGATTTGTAATGCTATTTAATTTTTGATAGAATTAAATAGCAGAAGTGTATATGGCCTAGCATATGTATTTTTGAATTTCTTAAAAATATAAGACTGGAGATTAATATGTTTAAACTAACAATCGGCGCTACCCTAGTGGCTGCTGCGTTATTTTCAAATACTGCGTTAGCAGCGCACGGCAACATTAAACCTAAAGCGCATGACAGCCTAGGAAAATGCGTCAAAGCAGCCTTAGCTAAGCATGACGGTACCATCGTTAAGGTTGAATTCAAAAATGAAGGTAAATCTGGCGTGTATGAATTTGATATTGAATCGGCTGATGGCACGGCATGGGATATTGAATGTGATGCTAGATCTGGCAAAGTGACTGAAGTTGAGCAGGAAGTTGGTGCCAGCGATGCTAAATTTACTTCAGTGGCTAAAGTATCGGAAGAAGAAGCAAAAGCAACTGCGCTGGCAGCTCGTTCGGGTAATGTTGTAGAAACTGAATATGAAATTGAATCTGACGGAAAAGCCTCGTATGAGTTTGACATTGTGACTGCAGATGGCAAAGAATACAAAATTGAAGTAGATGCTGCCACAGGTAAAATTGTTGAACATAACGAAGAAGTTTACCAAATTGGTAAAGAGTAATATTTCAGCCTCTTAATTTAGTGAAGCAATTACGAAGTCAATTAAACTTCACCACTAAACTTTTAGTAAAATAAAAAAGGCGCCGTTAAGCGCCTTTTTTATTATGCAAATAGATACAACTGGAGTGAGGAGTCTACCCAGTTCACTATACGCACAACCCTTAAAATTATGTAATAATGAAAAGTCCTAGTGATAGTACTCCCTATAATAGTTCTAGCAAACGTTATGCC
>JAKQIT010000054.1 GCA_029556915.1 Pseudomonadota bacterium | reverse complement strand
AGCCCTGAACCAGTACTTGGCATCACCATTCTCACTAAGTGCTAAAGCCCTAAGTCGAATGCGAAAGCCTTATGGATACTGGCTTGCAGGGCAGCATTTTTTGCACGTGGATTATTACCTACAAACAACATCAATATTTTTGATAAAAAATTAGATTCAAGACTGTATAAAAGGAAGTCAGCGTGATCCCAGAAATTGGTCATTTTTCCCTCATATTAGCGTTACTCGTTGGGCTAGTGCTAGGCACATTCCCCATCATCGGCGCTAGTACCGGCAACGCTGTTTGGATGCAACTTGCCAAACCTGCCGCCCGCGTACAATTTGTACTGATTGGCTTTGCTTTTGTATGTCTTGCCTACAGCTTTGCCACCAAGGACTACTCAGTGGCTTACGTCGCACAAAACTCCAACTCCAAACTTCCCATTGAATTTCGCATTGCTGCGGTGTGGGGTGGACATGAAGGCTCACTCCTGCTGTGGGCACTCATATTAAGCGTATGGACAGTTGCCGTCAGCTTCTTCTCTAAACATATCCCTGATGACACCCGTGCACGGATTTTAGCGGTGATGGGCCTCATCAGCGTGGGTTTTTTGCTGTTTATGCTCGCGGTATCCAATCCATTTGAACGCCTCATCCCAGCAGCACTAGATGGTCGCGATTTAAACCCCTTATTGCAAGACCCCGGCATGATCTTCCATCCGCCTATGCTTTATATGGGTTATGTCGGCTTCTCGGTAGCCTTCGCCTTCTCGATAGCCGCGCTACTTGGCGGACAACTCGATGCTGCATGGGCACGCTGGTCACGACCATGGACCACCTTAGCATGGGTATTTCTCACCATCGGCATTATGGCCGGCAGTAATTGGGCCTACTACGAACTTGGCTGGGGTGGCTGGTGGTTCTGGGATGCGGTAGAAAACGCCTCCTTTATGCCATGGCTGGTGGGCACAGCCCTCATTCACTCTCTGGCAGTCACAGAAAAGCGCGGCAGCTTTAAAGCCTGGACTGTGTTATTAGCGATATGCGCCTTCTCACTGAGTTTGCTCGGTACCTTCTTGGTGCGTTCTGGTGTGCTGACCTCCGTACACGCCTTTGCCACCGACCCACGTCGTGGCGTATTTATCTTGGCTTTCTTAGTCATCGTGATAGGCGGCTCATTGGCGCTATTTGCATGGCGCGCCACTTCTGTTGGGCGTGGCGGCAAGTTTGCTGTGGTATCACGCGAAAGCTTTTTACTCGCCAACAACGTATTACTGGCTGTGGCTGCCATGTCGGTGTTGTTAGGAACCCTCTACCCCTTATTTATTGACGCACTTGGCCTAGGTAAAATCTCTGTTGGCCCACCATACTTCGACACTGTATTTGCCCCCTTGATGGCACCCGCCGTCTTTTTAATGGGCATCGGCCCCATCGCCCGCTGGAAAGAAGCTACCTTGCCCGAACTGGCCATTCGCCTGCGCTGGGCATTCGCCATCAGCTTAGCCACCGCGCTACTACTCCCTATCGTATTAGGCAAACTCACCCCATGGATAGGCTTTGGTTTATTCTTGGCGTTTTGGGTCATCGCCAGCACCGCCGTATTGGTATTACAGCGTCTAGGTGCCAACCCGGCACAACCACTGTTACAACGCTTACAAGCCAACTCACGTGCTTGGTGGGGCATGGTGATTGCGCACTTAGGCGTTGCCGCGTTTATATTAGGTGTGACCATCGTCAAAGGCTATGAATCTGAAATAGCCGTCAAAATGCAAGTAGGCGATGTCGCGCATTTAGCTGGCTTTGATTTCACCTTTAAAGGCGTGACTGAAACACGGGGGCCTAATTATACAGCCGACACCGGGCTGATTCAGGTCACTCAAAATGGCGTAGAAAGAACCACGCTACGCACAGAAAAACGCCTCTATACGGTGACCAATATGCCCATGACAGAAGCCGGCATTAGCCCCGCACTTATCCACGACCTATATGCATCCCTCGGCGAACCGCTTGAAAACGGCGCATGGAGTGTGCGCATTTACCATAAACCCATGGTGGAGTGGATATGGTTAGGCTGTTTGATGATGGGCGCAGGGGGCGTGCTGGCTTTGCTGGATAAACGCTATCGCATCAAAAGAAACAGCAAAAGTAAACCATCGAATGAGGCCGAAGTATGAAACCCGCCGCACGTGCATTAATTCCCTTAGCTATTTTTTTAGTCGTTGCGTTCTTTTTATATCGCGGCTTATTTTTAAACCCGAAAGAAGTACCATCGCCCTTGGTAGGCAAACCCGCCCCCGCGTTTACGCTACCGCGTTTGGATGACCCAACCCAAACCCTATCAGCCAAAGACATGCTAGGCAAAGTCTGGTTACTCAACACTTGGGCTTCATGGTGCACCACCTGCCGCTCTGAACATGCAACCTTGATGGAAATGGCAAAAATCCCTGAAATTCATTTGGTCGGATTAAACTACAAAGACACCAACGAAGAGGCTCAAGCGGTGCTGACCCAAGTGGGCAACCCTTATCAACTGGTGGTGACAGACCAAGAAGGTAAAGTAGGCATTGATTACGGCGTGGTGGCCACGCCTGAAACGTATTTAATAGACAAAACGGGCATGATTCGCTATAAAAAAATTGGCGAAATCACCCCTCAAGATGTTTATAGCACCATTTTACCGTTGGTGAAAGAATTGCAAAAATGAAAAAATGGGTCATGATGAGCCTCTTGTTATGGGCAAGCCTATTATCAACAAGCCTCCACACCGCAGCAGCCGAAGCCGATGCGCTAGCGCAAGACCCCGCGCTGGAAGCCCGCCTCAAAGTCATGTCTGAAGAGCTACGTTGCTTAGTGTGTCAAAACCAAACCTTGGCAGACTCTCACGCCGCCTTAGCCGAAGACTTACGCCGTGAGATTCGACTGCAAATGCAAGCAGGCAAGACTAACCAAGAAGTGATGGATTATTTAGTATCCCGCTATGGTGACTTTGTGCGTTATCGCCCACCCTTTAACACCACCACAGCTTTACTATGGGTCGGGCCATTTATGCTCATGCTCGCAGGCTTGGTCAGCCTAATCGTGATGTTACGCAGACGGCAGACCAGCAATACTGAAGCCAGCAGCGACACGCCATTAAGTGCCGATGAAGCAAGTCAAGTTAAAGAACTATTATCTAAGGATTAACAAAGCAATGTTAGGATTCTCAGTCGCTATTATCGGGTTAATCGTGCTGGTCATGGCAATGCTCTTGCCAGCCTTACAACGACCGCAAACACAGCTTAAAAGTGATCAAAATGCAGAACGACGGGCTATTTTTAAAGCGCAGTTTGAGGAAATTGCCCAAGATAAAGTAAGAGGAACGCTCAATGATGAGCAATATCAAATTGCCAAAACCGAGCTAGAACGACGCATGCTCAATGAAATTGGCACAGACCTTGGTGCACAACGCATTGTTAGCGCACCAGATAAGCGCCTAGCTTATGTGTTGGCATTGTTGATTCCACTT
>JAKQIT010000036.1 GCA_029556915.1 Pseudomonadota bacterium | reverse complement strand
AGACATGGTGATGGTGAAGCCGGGGCTACCGTATTTGGATATTGTACGTCGTGTAAAAGATGAGTTTGGTGTGCCGACGTTTGCCTACCAAGTAAGTGGCGAATATGCCATGCTAAAAGCCGCCGCGCAAAATGGCTGGTTGGATGAAAAGGCATGCGTGATGGAGAGTTTGTTGGCGTTTAAGCGCGCGGGTGCAGATGGGATTTTGACTTATTTTGCGATGGATGTAGCGCGGTGGTTGAAGAATTAGGTTGTGACTGAGCAATTTTTACTTACTTTAATCGCCGCATCGTCAGGCTTTGTTGCATCAGTATGTTTTGCGTATGCTTCTGCATTTACTAGCAAGGCAAAATTAGTAGCAGTTTCAAAAACCTACCACGACTTTAATTTGGTTTTTGCACAGGCGGCAGTTGCTCAATCAACACAATATTTAGTTGGTTCATTACTACTATTCTTAACGTTTGCTCTTCAAATAGCTGCTGTACTGGCGTCGTCAACTAATCTTCTTATGCTTCCCCAAGTTTTTAACTATTGGGTAAGTATCGTTATTTTTAGCCTTGTACTGTTTGGTGGTTTTGCTTACTTGGTTTGCTGCTTTCTCTATAAATGGCGCATAGCACAAGTAGAAATTTTGCTAAATGAATCAGCAAAGTAATCTTGAGGTCTAAGGATAGGCATTGTAATTTGTAATTGGTCGCTTTCGCGCGACAGGCGAGTTTCTTTCTTTTGCTTAGCCAAAAGAAAGAAACCAAAGAATACCCGCAAGGGGCATCCCCAACCTCACTAAGTGCTAAAGCACTAAGTCGGTTGAGAAAGGCTATCCCCTACCGCTTGTTTCCTGATATTTGCATAAGCATGGGGCGACAAGCTAAAACTCGCTGGCGCTCAAACAGTCGCTTGCCGAAACCTCCCCATACTTGTACAAATATCAGGCGCGGTAGTAGGGAAAGTCAAAATCACGGTTGAATTTAGCTCGATTTTAATGGCTTAAAATCGCTGTTTTTAAGTCACAACCTTTTTCGATGCTCTGAAAGCCTTATAAATAAAGGCTTCCAGAGGCATAAAAAATTCTCGGGCGTTTTTAGGGTTGTTTTAAGTGTTTGCGATGAGGTTTTTGACGGTGCTAATATCTGCGCGTTCTGCATTGCTGCCG
>JAKQIT010000033.1 GCA_029556915.1 Pseudomonadota bacterium | reverse complement strand
TCGCCGCTTTTGGCTTTTTTGTTTTCACGCTGCATGGTTTTTTCAACGGTTTCCATGTCGGCAAGGGCAAGCTCTGTATTGATGACTTCAATATCAGAAAGTGGGTCAATTTTGTTGGCAACGTGGATAACGTTGCTGTCTTCAAAGCAGCGCACTACATGGGCAATAGCATCTGTTTCGCGAATGTTGGCCAAGAACTTGTTGCCTAAACCCTCACCCTTTGATGCACCTGCTACCAAGCCGGCAATATCAACAAACTCTACAATAGCAGGTTGCACACGTTGCGGTTTTACAATGTCAATGAGCGGTTGCATGCGGGGGTCTGGCACTTCCACAATGCCAACGTTGGGTTCAATCGTGCAAAAAGGATAGTTCTCAGCCGCAATACCTGCTTTGGTAATGGCGTTGAATAACGTTGATTTTCCTACGTTTGGTAGACCTACGATGCCACACTTCATATCAATACTTTCTCTATTAGGTACTTTATTAGGTTATTTCTATTTCAGTTATTTCTTCGTGTGCAATTTCAACATTGCATTTTCAAACTCACCTGCCACAAGTAAGTCTAGCACTTTAGTGCTATCAAAAAGGCTTTCATCAATAGCAGCTTGCTCATCTTTTAATGGTGGTTTCAGTACATAGTTAACCACTTCATTGCGCTCACCAGGGTGACCAATGCCAATGCGCAAACGCCAATAGTTGGCTGTGCCTAAGGCTGCGTGAATATCTTTTAAGCCATTGTGACCACCGTGGCCGCCCCCTAATTTTAACTTGCTGCTCCCTGCTGGCAAATCAAGCTCATCATGAATCACTAAAATTTCAGCAGGAGAAATTTTATAATAGTTCGCCAGTGCTGCAACGGCTTTGCCGCTGAGGTTCATAAAAGTAGTCGGTTTAAGAAGCCATTTATCTTGCGCTGGATTTAGCTTACCTACCAATCCAAACATTTTTGCATCAACAGCTAATCTGCTATTGGTTTGCGCTGCTATTGCATCAATCCACCAAAAGCCTGCGTTATGGCGTGTTTTTTCGTACTTGTCGCCCGGGTTGCCTAATCCCACAAAAAGTCTAATTCCACTCATAGGTCAATAGTATCAATAAAAAACGCGCACTTCATAGCAAAGTGCGCGTTTAATTTGCATGCCAGTAAACTTAAGCTGCTGGTTCTTCTGCAGCTGCAGAAA
>JAKQIT010000146.1 GCA_029556915.1 Pseudomonadota bacterium | reverse complement strand
CGCCTCCAAAAAAATAATACAGAAATTTTGTATTGCAGTGGTAAAATACGTGCGCTTATTAAGTGCGCTAATTAAGAGTTTTAATGTCACCCATGCCCGGGTGGTGAAATTGGTAGACACAAGAGACTTAAAATCTCTCGATCGCAAGGTCGTGCCGGTTCGATTCCGGCCCCGGGCACCATCACTTAGTTTTCAGATATTCATTAAAGTCCAAATTTTCTGTTAAATTATAGCATTAACAGCAAGTTATCGTTTGCTAAAGTCTTTTGATGTTTGTTGACTTCCAGAAATAATGTTGGTAACTTTGTTGGTAATAATAAACTTACCAACAATTATGCCGCTTACCTATACCCAAATTGAGGCGCTCAAGCCTTTACCAAAGCCCTACAAAATATCAGACGCTGGTGGCTTGACTTTGCTTATTCAGCCTACCGGGTCGAAATGGTGGAGGCTAAATTACCGATTTAACGGTAAGCAAAAAACTATTTCACTAGGGGTTTACCCGCAAATCAATCTGCAACAAGCCCGTATAGAGCGCGATAACGCGAAAAAACTACTTGCTCTAGGGGTTGACCCAAGCGAGAACCGTAAAGAAGCCAAAGAGCAAGCCAAGCAGGCCGAAAGCAACAATTTCGAATCAGTAGCAAGAGAGTGGCACAAACTTCATCTGGCTAAGAAGTCGGAGCATCATCAATACAGGGTTAAAAGGTGGCTTGAGGTTTATCTTTTCCCCAAACTAGGTAAAAAGCTGGTGAATGAAATTACTGCCCCGCAAATTTTGGCGGCTACCGCTAGCCTGCAAAAGCAAGATAAGTTAGAAACGGCTCATCGCATCATCAGTGTTGCCGGGCAAGTCATTAAATACGCGATACAAAAGGGTTTAGCAACTACCAACCCAGCACGAGAGCTTGCGGGGGCGCTCCCGATGCCAACCGTTAAGCACATGCCAGCTTTTGTTGAGTCAAAGGATGTGGCAAAACTGCTTCAAGCGATTGATGGCTACAAAGGGTCATTAACCGTGCAGTGTGCACTGAAGCTAGCTCCTTTGCTATTTCAGCGGATTGGCGAACTGCGTCAAATGAAATGGGCGGATGTGGATTTTGAAAACAAAGAATGGCGGCATCTTGTCTCCAAAACCAAAACACCGCATATCGTGCCTTTATCTATGCAGGCAATTGCAATTCTCAAAGACATACAACCTTATTCCGGCCACCTAGCGCATGTGTTCCCCGGGGGTAGAGACCCAAGTAATCCCATGAGTGAAAATGCCATCAACGGCGCTTTGCGTAAGCTGGGTTATGACACGCAGTCTGATATTACTGGGCATGGCTTTAGAGCTATTGCACAAACGCTGGGCGAACAGGAATTAGGCTTTGACCCAAAACATATCGAACGACAGCTTGCGCACTCAGTAGCAAATCCGCTTGGGGAAGCCTACGAACGCGCTCAATTTCTCAAGGCCAGAAAAATCATGATGCAACAATGGGCAGATTACCTTGATAAATTAAAAGCTGGTGGCGATGTTTTGGAGTTTAAGCATGGCTAAGGAGAAAGCGGCAAATGAAACAATTTACGTAGATTTAACGAATCGCCAAGCTGATGAAGCAAACCGAGTAACCGTGAGCGAGATACTTGAAAATGGCCCTAAAGATGACAAGCTCTCAGAAATTCGGGCGATGGCTACGTTGCTTAAGTCGATTGGGGATAAAGATAATTCTCCAGCGCAATCGTGGCTGAATTTCGAGCGTGAAACGGGACTTCGTAGAATCGGCTGGCTTGTGGAAGTTCTACAAAAGATAAGTGAAGGGGTGTCTCCCAATGAAGCGTTTAGTTTAGACACAAGTTCGTTAAGTCTATATGAGTTAAAGTCAGCAGAAAGCTTTGTGAATCAGTGTGAGTCGCAAGGAATGAGTCATAGTGCTGCTTGCGACTTGTATGACCGAATAAATAAAAACTATGTCAGATTAGACGCAATAGATATGTTTTCGAGTTTGAGATTACAGTATAAGGTAGATGGGCAACTTGCTGCGAACTTTGTAAATAAGTACCAGCCTGAGATAAAACCAATGATACCTGTTGAAGCTTTTGTTGCAGAAATTCAGTCACAATTGGATTTATCAATCAAACAAAGTATGGAAATTAGCAGGCTCTACTATCAAGACTTTTTCCATAAAAAAGACCCCTCCAAACCCCTTTCGGAAAAAACAAAGAAAAGACTGCAACGTAATAAAAAGCAGTAGCCATAAAGCTTGGGACAGATGGAGCTTTCTAAGTCCCAACATCCTATCGTTGCCCACGTCTATAGTACTCCTAGGTAGTCACTGAATTTCAAATCGTTCAAAAGGAGTACGAAAATGGCAAAAATTTTGCGCCTTAAAAATGTAATCGCAATGACTGGATTATCACGTTCTTCAATCTATTCATTTCAAAAATCAGGCAGTTTTCCGCGGTCGATGAAACTTAGCGAGAGGTCTGTCGGATGGCTTGAGGCTGATGTCACAGGCTGGATTGCCAACAAGGCGGGGGAGAAAAAATCATGACTGCAATCACCCCTGAAAAAGAAGCGGCATTGCTAAAGCTGAGAACTGATTTTGACGACAACTCAAATCAAAATCAAAGGCTTTTACTTTTGGGTGCGCTTAAAAATTTTCCAGTTTCTACTAGCGAAGCCCGGAATTTTTTGGGCATAAACTCACCCGCGCCGCGAGTATTAGAACTCAGGCAGGCGGGCTATGGTATCGGTACTCGTTTGGTTTATAGCGCCGACAGTCTAGGTACTGTAAGGCGATTTGCCGAGTATTTTTTGGAGAGTTGTAATGGCTGAATTGCTTCATGACGTTCCTGCACGAATTTTGCAACTGGTTGCACTCTCAGCGCTTGAGTATGAGCAAACACGTAAGAATGAAGCTAAAAAACTTGGCATTAGACCTTCAGTGCTCGATAAATTGGTGGAAGCGAAAAAAAACAACCAGAAAACAAGTGCTGATTCACCCTTTGTAGAGATTAACCCGTATGAGGAGGATTTTTGTCCGAGGGATTTGCTTTCTGAGATTTCTAGCACAATCAGACAATATATAGTGCTTGAGCAATACCAAGCCGATGCAATTACTCTCTGGATTGCTTTTACTTGGATGATAGACCAAGCAGCAATTGCTCCCTTACTAGTCATTAGTGCGCCGGAAAAATCATGCGGCAAAACTCAATTACTAGATTTGGTTGGTAGGCTTGTGGCGAAGCCGCTGCCCGCTGCAAATTCAACACCCGCTGCGTTATTTCGCTCTGTAGAGAAGTGGTCACCTACCTTACTTGTAGATGAAGCGGACACTTTCATAAAACACAGTGATGAGTTGATTGGGCTAATCAATGCCGGACATTCGCGGAGCAATGCGTTTGTTTTGCGTGTGGTGGGTGATAATCATGAGCCAAAATCCTTCCGTGTATGGGGTGCAAAAGCATTGGCTGGGATTGCACTCGAAAGGCACTTGCCAGATGCAACAATGAGTCGAGCTATTGTTATCGAAATGCGAAGAAAACTCCCCGGGGAGCAAGTGCAACGTCTTCGCCATTCAATCTTCGATGAGCATATGTTGAAAGAAAAGCTGTCACGATTAGCGCTTGATTTTGCCGATAAAGTGCACGCAATTAAAGTTACGTTGCCTGAGGTATTGACCGATAGACAACAAGATAATTTCGAGTCATTGTTTTTGATTGCCTCTTTTGCTGGTGAAGAATGGCTTTCCCGTGTAACTGACGCTGCATTGAAAATCTCAGCAGCAAATATCAGTTCTAATGAAACTGGAAACGAGTTGCTTTCTGATATTCGCGTAGCTTTCGAAGTAATGGAAACAGATAAGCTCTCTACTTTAAAGCTAATAAATGCGCTATTACTAGATGAAGAGGGGGCGTGGGGTAATTATAATCGGGGCAAACCAATATCACCCCGACAGATTGCAAAACGGTTATCTAGTTATGGGATAACATCGAAAACGCTACGAGACGGATATTTAACGTTCAAAGGCTATGAGCTAAGTCAGTTTGAAGATGCGTTTAAACGGTATTTACCAGGGAGAGAAAATGTCACGTCACACGGTAACGATAAGCTTGAAGGTAGCAATCATGCGGGTGCTGATGTGACCTATTCAGATTCTGTTACGGTAACAGCTAACAAGTCGGTCACGCTTGAACCTATGCCAGATAAGGATTGTGACTCTGTTACTGATTTTTTGAAGCTACCTATTAAGAAATGTGTGGTGTAAAAATGACAACTGACAAACAAATAGCTGCTAACAAAGCGAATGCCCAAAAGAGTACAGGTGCCAAATCTCCCAAGGGGAAGGCGATAGTGGCTTCTAACTCAATCAAACACGGGATATATAGCTCAAAAGTCGTTATTCATGGTGAGAGTCTTGAAGACTTCCAGTTATTGCTTGGTGGATTGGTTGAATCACTCAAGCCCGTCGGCACGTTAGAGCAATTCTATGTTGAAAGAATCGCGCACAGTATGTGGCGGCAATTTCGACTAGTAAAAGCAGAATCAGCATATATTGAATTGCAGCGAACTAAGAAGCGCAGTGAAAACATACACAGTGCTGAAAATGCCCTTGGCTACCAATTTGGAATGCTGGGTTATCAAAATTCCACTATTGATTTCGACTTTAACGAAGACGATAAAAGCCAGCTAGATTTCGGAAACATAATTCTGGAAAAATATAGCACATTAAATTTAAGAAAACTTCATTCGGGTGATGTTGCTGAGCTAAAAAAATGCCCCGAACTTTATGAAGCCTATATGCTGGAAGCTGATATTTCCCCTGCCAGCAGCGAAGTTCTAGACTCTGAAAGTATCGCCAAATGGTTAGACTCTTATCTGGATTACTGTGTGAATTTGCAAGGTCAGCTAAAAATTAAGCTTGCCTGTAAAACCGTGATGCAGCTTGTGCAAACGGAAAAACTTTGCCCATATACCAATGAACTGTTAGCGCGCTATCAGGTAGCATTGGATAACGAGCTTAGTCGAGCTATTGAAGGACTTAGAAGCCAGCAAATTTACAGGAAAACCCATAAGGTAGGCTAGAGGTTGTTTTTGTACTGTTGGGCTTTGTTTTTTTGTTCTTTATTTAACAAATCCATAAATGATTTAGTAAATACGCTGACCGAAGCCCTATCTATTTTGCTGCCATATTCTTTTAGCTCGATAGAAGCATTCATGCCGTTCCACATAAATACCTTACCTTGAAACTTAGCCCCCATTTTGTTTTGAACAACGGTATCTTTAACAGCATGAGCTTTTCCGAATTTTGCCTCTAGTAATTCAAGCATTTGCAAATACTGAAGGCGATTGATTTCAAATTCAATGCCCTCAAAATTGCCATTTTTAACTTTTGGCCAAACGTCAAGTAGATACATCCCTAGGTCTGCCAAGTTATGTGCTTCGTAAAATTCGGCTTTCTCAGAAATAACGTTGTAGCAGCGATTTTTTTCAATAATGGTAGATTTAGAAGGGCATCTATTTACCTGACTTGTAAAACTCTCACCGAAATTTACCCCCATAAAGCTATCAGGTTCTTGAGGCCAATTGGGGTTAATAATTTTGGCCTTTTTGGCTATGGGTTTGGGTTGTTCAACGGCTGTGCTAGTTGGATTGTCTTCGGTGTTGGGTGTGTTTTGTACGAGAGAATTTGAAGGCAAATTTAGCGGTGCTTGTTTTGTAATAACTTCAATATTTGATTTCTTTTTTGCTTCATCCTTAATGTTATTCATAAACTCTGGGTTTGTTGATTCCATTGCATAAAGAAAATTCGGGCTATTTTTCTGATATTTTTGAACATCAAACTTTGAGGCAAGCATTAAATAGTTGCTGAATGACCAAATAGCATATTCATTTGCAAGTGAATCAGAGAATATTCCTTTCTTCTCTACACGTTTTTCTATTTGAGCGTTTTCCTTATAAATGTCGTTTAGATTTTTAACGAGCTTTTCGTAATTTTCGTTGTTAAGCTTGTGATACACGCTAATTAACTGCTCATTCTTAAACATCACTAGTGCTTCCGCCATGCCATAATCGTTGGTCTTAAAAGCGACTTTGCAAGCTTTGTCCGCAAACTGATTAGACCTGTTTGCATCTTGGCAGGCGCTTATGTATGTGCCAGCTTTGGACTTAAAGTCGGAAAACGACATCCCGAAAGCAGTTTTGTTATATAAGTCGTTGTCGTCTATGAAAACTATTGGGTGAATTTCGGCTGAGCATAGTGAAGGAATGATGAGACCTAGCAGTAGTATCAATTCAGTAATGGGTTTCGTTAGTAGTTTCATCATTAACCTTTTCTTCAGTATTAAGAAGCACAATTTATTTGGCAAACTGGCTTTGTTTTGTATGGATGACAAAGATTATAATCAAAGCTGGGTTACTTACATAATTGCTGGTAACTTTGTTGGTAACTTTTTAATGTGATTTGTGCGAATCTATATGTATCAATGCCTACAAGCAATTGTTAGGTTCAGGCCCCGGCACCAAGCTTTTCTTATCATGCCTTTACGGCATTTATGCTCTCTAAATCTTTCGCCCTTTGAATCCAGCAGCAACTTAATTCATATTCTTATCAAAAAATATGGCCTGATTTTTACCATGTTTTTTTGCTAGGTACATTGCCATGTCGGCATTAGCTATTAAGGTTTTTTCTGTGCCACCATGCTCAGGATAAATGGCGATGCCTATACTGGCAGACACTTGCAGATTTTTAAGTTGCGGTTTGTTGCTGGCTTCTGTGGGTTTAACGATTTCAATAAACTTGACCGCGGTTTCTAAAATTTTATTGGCAACCGTTTGAATGTCGGCTTTGTTATCAACATTGGGCAGCAAAATAATAAATTCGTCCCCCCCCAGCCTAGCTACCGTGTCAGTTTCACGCACGCAGGTGGTGAGGCGCTGCGCGATTTTTTTGAGTACCATGTCGCCTACTTTGTGGCCGTGCTGGTCGTTAATTTCTTTAAATAAATCTAAATCGATAAACATCACCGCCAGTGTTTTGCTTTCACGCTTAGCATAAGCAAGGGCGAGCTTAAGTCTGTCATTAAATAGTTTACGATTTGGCAAACCCGTCAGCACATCAAAGTGGGCCAGATTTTTTTGTTGGCTTTCCAATAATTTACGCTCAGTAATATCTGCGTGCGTGCCCACCATGCGAAGTGGATTGCCACTTCTATCGCGCGAAATCACCATGCCACGTGACAGCACCCATTTAACACTTTTATCCTTACAAATCACACGATGTTCGTGCTGGTATCTTACCGTTTTACCCGTTAAATAATTATTGATGGCATCTTTCATTGAAACTAGATCTTCAGGGTGAATTCGGTCATCCCAAGCTTGCAAACTCGTGCTGATTTCGTCATCGGTAAAGCCAAAAAGCTCTTTGTAGCGTTCAGAAAAGTGGGCAATATTATTTTTGATGTCCCAATCCCAAACGCCATCACCAGCACCTTCTAAGGCAAACTTCCAAAGTTCCTCGCTACGTTTTAACTTTAGCGCATAAAAAATCCCCATAGCGCCAAAAAGGAGTACAAAAATAGTGAGGGCAATAATAACTGCAAAAGATTGGTCGGTAGGCATTTTTATAAGTATTTGAAATGAGTAACGATTGAAATTTGATGCAACTTAATGATTATTTTTAATATTATTGATGTCATCGATAATTTGTTGGGAATGTTTTGATGTATCAACTTTAGTATAAACTTTTGCTATTTTACCTTGCGAGTCAATCAAAAAGGTATAGCGTTTGGCAATTTTTACCACGATTAAATGACTTAGCGCACCGTAACTATCCGCCACTTTACCCTCAATGTCAGACAGTAGCGGAAATGGTAAATGGTATTTTTTGGCAAAATTGGCATGTGAATCACTATTATCTACGCTCACACCTACTACTTTTGCGCCCAGTTTTTCAAGTTGTACTAAGTCATCTCTAAATTGGCAGGCTTCTTTGGTACAGCCTGGCGTGTCATCTTTTGGATAAAAATACAACACTAGATATTGACCTGCGTAATCAGCCAGTTGATGTGTTTTTCCCTGCGCATCATTGAGTTTGAAGTTGGGGGCAAAATTACCCACTTTTGGTAATTCGCCAGCCGTGGCATAGCTGCGATAACCCAGCAAAGCAATCAATAACACAGCGGAGTAGAACAATATTTTAAGTGTCATGCATGTACTCCGTTGGGGCAATCGGTTGCGGTGCGTTATTTTAACATTTTTTATTAGCTACAAAATATTCACGCGCGCCTGAAGGCCACAAATGTGAGAAAATGACGGCTTTGCAAGTTTGCCCCCGTAGCTCAGTGGATAGAGCTCTCCCCTCCTAAGGTGTCGTTTAACCTTTCACTCATATACAATATCTAATAAATTCAATAAGTTAGTAATTTACTACACTTCAATAAAACCTCTTTTTATCACAAATTTTGACAAAAATTTGACAAAAAAAGAAGGGGCTGTTCTAATCTCATTCATATCAACTGCTACGGAGCTATGAATAAAATGTCTTTAATTCAAAAAGGTATTCAAGAGATTACATATAAACAAAAAGACGGCACTTTAATAACTAAATATAGAGTAAGAATTAATAAGAAAGATATTAAATTAAATAAGCTTGTTGATACTCTTGATATTGCAAATGAAATTATAAACAACTCAAAAACAATCATAGGTAAAAATGCTTTAAATACATTTTTAACCCAAGAAGACAATGATTTATATAATGAGTATGAAGATAAAAGCTTTAAAGAGAATAATAGCTTATCTGCATTACTAGAAGCATTTAATGAAAAGCATTTTATAAGGACACATAAAGACTTAAACGAATTAGACAGAATGAGTAATAGAAAATATAGATTACTTGTTAAAAACATATCAAAAGTTAAAATCACTAACAATATTTTATTTGAAAATTCCCCTGTATCAGTAGCTAATGCTTTTGGAGAAGATTTTTTAATAGAATTTGGAGATTTAGACCCTTTAAAAATGACTTCAAGCGATATAGCCAGCTACATATCAAAAAGATTAGAAACAGTAAAAAAATCAACAGTAAAAAGAGAGTTAAACTATATCAGTAGCTTTTTTAGTAATTTTTCAAACTATTATAGTAAGTATGAAATACTTGCAGAAATTAACCCTGTCAAAAAAGTTAATAAGAAAGACTTAAAGAATTTCTTTATAAAGAGAGATAGAAGATTAAGCAAAAAAGAAGAAGAATTAATTTTAGATGCTTTAAACAAGAACGAAAATAAAAATTTATTGATAATAACATTATTAGCTTTAACAACTGGTATGCGAAAAAGTGAAATACTTTTAATGAAAAAAAATGATTTAAAAGATAACTATATACAGTTAAACAAAACTAAAAACGGCTTACCAAGAAAAGTAAAATTACTTCCACAAGCTCAAATAATCGTTAAAAAGATACTTATTGATATAGAACATAAGAAATCTAATGATATGGTGTTTAATCTATCAATAGAGGGCTTTAATTCCTCTTGGAATAGAATTATTAAAGAACTCAACATAGAAGATTTTAAATTTCACGATTTAAGAAGTGAGTTTATAAGTAGAGCATTAGAAGAACATTTAAACCCAATTGCAGTAAGTGAATTAGCTAACATTAATGATATAGCTTATTTTGAGAAGACTCATTTATTTAATTATGAAGAAAACAACAGGGTTAATAATGATTTAGTATCAACAGAAAGAGATATACAAAGGCAAGCAGGACATTTAAACAAAGGAATGACTAAGCATTATTCAAGAAACTTAATTGATAATTTAACTAAAAAAATAAGTGAAAATTAATAAATAGTTTAATAAATTAGTATACTTTTTTTTAAAACATATTTAAAATCGATTTTGTTTTAAACTTATTACTAAATTAAGGAGCTTAAAAAATGGCTAATACAGTAGAAGATATTGATTTACAAATTCAAGAATTACTAACAAAGAAAACAGACTTGTTAAATACAACAAGAAAAGAAGCATTAAAAAGAGTTAATGAAGATATTGAAAAATACAGCTTCACAGCAAAAGAGTTAAACATTAAATCAAAGTCAAAAGCTAAATCAAAATCAAAAGCTGTATATGCTAACCCAACAGACAAAACACAAACTTGGACGGGCAAAGGTAGAAAACCTTTATGGATTGAAGCTTACTTAAAAGCTGGTAATACATTAGATAGTGCTTTAATTAAAGAATAGTATAAACATGCTTAAAAATATTAAGCCCCAAAATTTGGGGCTTTTTTATTAACTTTGAAATGCTGTTTTTTTCTGTTTATAACCTTCTAATTCATTATCTTTAATATCATTCTGTTTTAAATTAGTATCTTCATCTAATTTTTTATTATCTTCTTTAATGCTTGAATTACTTCTAACATATTCAGTAATAACAGTTAATCTATTACCATTAAAAAAGTAATTAAGATTAAAGTAATAAACTCCCTTATCTTCTGTTTCGTCAATAATATCTAAATCAATCAATTGCTTTCTTGCAAGATAAAAGCTTTTCTCACATAAAGCTTTAATATTATTGTATCTACAAAATCTATTGTAATGCTTAAAATTAACTTCTATTTCAGTTTTATTAAAGCTTGAACTTGATTGTAAGCATTTAAACACATATTCAAATACTAATTTAGAACTGTTTTTTAAATCACTTAATACACTATTCGCATTAATAAAAACCTTAATAAACTCTTTATCATCTAAAAGTTGAACTGGTTTTTTAATCAATTTATCTTTCTTATTATAAAACTTACCATTAATCACTTCAAAATTATTATTATCTAAATACTGTTTAATAAACTTATTTTCTTTCATATCATTAACCCTTTTTTATTATTGTTGTAATTTAATTAAAGCAGTTAATAAGTAAAAGTCAATATCATTATTACAGTAATACGAGAAAAATATAAAATAAAAATTCTCAAAAATCGGTAATTGAATAAAGGAAAATCTGTAAATATTAAAATCAATATTACAGTTAGTCCAAAAACATACAGGAAATACTGTAATAAAATGGACTAAATAAATTTAGCTTTTACAGTGCTTTAAGCCTTTGTTTATATGGCTTAACAAAGAATGATAAAAAAAAGCAGATAGACAGATATAGATTTATCTATATCTATTACATAGATATAGATAAAACAAAATCAAAAGCATAGCCGTTTTGTTTATGTTCGCTTTAAGCTCACAACAAAACTAATTAATTCTTAAAGTCAAAAGCATCATTTTTAACCTGCATATTCAAGATTAATTAAATAATAGTATTTAATCGCCCCCCAGCCCCCCCGGGGGAGGTAAGTAAAGGTGTGCCCATACGGGCGAAAGTCAAAAACAACCCCCTAATGACTTAATAAACAACTTAAACAGCTTTAATACTCAATTTTAATGCTCTACAAACGATTTAAACACTCACAGCAATACAAACATATCAATAACACTTCAAAACAGCTTTAAAACTCATTGCTGTAAGCATAACTTGATAGCTTGCTATCAATTGCTTTTCCTACTTCCCATAAGAAGCGAGCTTGCGAGCGAACTGCTTTTGACTTCATATATTAAAAAATAAATTCTTTAAATGTATTGACAATGTAAATACATTTACTAAATTAAATAGATAACAACTATAAAAAAGGACTATTTAAAATGGAAAATATAATAACAAATATAGATTATCAAGAAGAAATATCAAAAGCAGAAGAATTAGAAATTATTGAAAATAAGAAAAAAGCAAAACAAAGGGAAGATTTGAAAAATGAAATTAAAGAAGAATATTTAAAAGAATTAAACAGAGAAGAAATTAAAAAACAATATATAAAAGATATAAATAGTTGCTGGCAATCAATAATTTACACTATTAGCCAAGATAATAATATGAATTACTATGATAACAAAAGTTACATAAATATTACAGATGAAATATATCAAGAAAATAAAAAAGAAAATGATATTTTAGAAAAATTACTAATATCTTTAAAAATTGAATTTAAAGATATTGGAAATTATGCAGGACTTGCAAAAGTTACTGAAAATATAATAGAAATTAATAAAAATAATGAGTCAAGTTTTGCAAGGCTTTTAATTCATGAGTTTTCACATGTTGCTTTATATCATTTTTCAAATAATAAAAATTATCTTCATACATTAGAATTTGCAATATTTAATTATTGTTTATTTAATAAATATTACTTTAAAAGTGACGACATTCTAATAAACAAAAAAGATAATGATTTTTTAGATAATCAAAGATGTTTTTTTAGAGCATACGATATACACGAAGACCCTGCATATTCTTTACTTTCAATAAATGTATGTAAGTTTGACGATTTAATAAGAAGTATAAAATTTAAGAACTTAAAAGATTTATACAATAAATCTTGTATTTATGCAGAAAAAATAAGAAGTAAAGCAATAACATTTTAAAATAAATATCCTAAATGTATTGACAATGTAAATACATTTACTATATTAAAAATACAACAATAATAATAAAAGGAGTTTAAAAAATGGAAATACAAATATATCAAAGATTAAAAGCATTAAGATTAATGCAAGAAATACAAAATGATTTTATTAAACACGAAATATCAATGGGTGATTTAAAAGAACCTTTTCAAAATGAATATAAGAACTTAAAAGAAGAGCTAATATATTTTCTTGTGGTTGAAAACGGTAAAAGAGAATTTGCAAAAGATAATGAAATACCTAATGATTTTGACCCATTAGAAATAAATTATACAGGTAATGAAAAATATATAAAAGATAGTGAAAATGACGAAATAGAATTTATTGAAATTGATATGGAAAAATTTAAAAACAATAAACACGAAGAAAACACACTAACAGAAGAACAATTAAAACACTATTACACAAAATCATAATAATAATAAAAAGGAGAAAATAATATGATTACAGAACTAAAAAATAAATTTATCAATGCTAATAAAGATAAAAAACAAGTATTAAAAGAAATATTAGCAGAAAAAGATACTAATAATTTTGGTGGTTTTTATGATAGCTATATAGCTTACAACATAAGATTGAAAGTATTTGCAATATACAAAAGATTTTCTTATGAAGACATCCAAAAAATAGAATTGTATTTTAATGAATTCGCAGACGAACTAATAGAAGAAGCATTAGAACAATACGAAATTAATCACACTATTAAGAATGGGGAAAAGTTTATAGCTCTTCATTTTCATAAAGCATTAGGAGATAAAAAATATGAATAACAATAAAAACAAAATAATTCAAATACGAGTAGCAGAAGATTTAAAAACTGAAATGATTAATACAGCTAAATACTATCATTTAACATTAAGCAATTATTTAACATTATTGCATATAACAACACAAGATAATGACAGTAAAACAATAATAAATAAAACAATAAATAATTTTAAAGGAAAATAAAATGAAAAATACAGAATACGAATTAAACATTACAACAGAAAAAGAACCACAATTTTTAGAGAAAATTAATGAAAGAAAATTGAAAGAAGTGTTAAAAGAATTTTTAGTAATGCTTTTAGGAATTTACATATTATGTTTTTCATTGATTCCAATTATTTATTTAATAGCTTATCTAATTCCAGAAGCTCAATGCAAATAATAAAAACCCCGCAAGGGGTTTTATTTTATTGTTTCAATCTCTGTTTATAGCTTGCAGCAAACTTACTCATAACAGCTCTTACTAAAATAGGTAATGATTTATTTTCTAATAAAGCATACCTCTCAAAAATTTCTACATCCTCTTTTTCTAAATATATAGTTTTCTTAATTAATTTCTCACCTTCATAAACTCTTTTCATTGCCATATTAAACCCCTTCCAATTATAAGACCTTAAATGTAAGACCTTACATATAAGATAATAAAATATTTTAAATTGTCAAACATTAAATATAAGACCTATAAAGTAAGACATATAAAAAAGCTTAAAAGAAAGTAAGACATTAAGCGTAAGACTTTATATATAAGACATTAAAAACAAAAGCAAAAGGCGAAGTTAGCTACCCATAAATTAATTCTTAATTTATTCATACATAGTGCAACCCTTTCAGGTTGCTATTCTGCTCAAACCCTTACGGGTATTGAAAAGTAAGGCAAATTAAATAAATCAGTTTTAAATCTAAAACCTTTTATTTAATTCATTAAATCTATTTAAACCCTTTATTTATATAGCTTTAAAAATAAATCAGATTTAAAGCTTGATAATGATTTTTTTTCTATTATATTTAATATACAACAACAACAATAATAAAAGGAATTAATTATGAATAAAGAACAAATAACTATTAGAGTTAAACCATCAGTAAAAACTATACTTTTAAAAAGAGCAGACGATAAAATCTTTAAAAACTTAAATGACTATATAAGTAATATTTTAGAAAATCATACTTTAAATATTAAAGAAGAAAATAAGATAAATGAAAAGCTTAGTAGTATTCAACAAGATACAGACGATATAAGAATAACTTTTGAAAAGCTTATTACTATATTAGAACAAAAGAAAATAATATAGGAATAATAAAAATGAAAATAAGATATATATCAAGTCCAAAACAAGATAGCATTTTAGCCCCAAGTGAATATAGAAGATACACAAACCATATTATTAGTTTCAATATCTTCTTTACTGTTTTATTTTATTCTCTATTAACATACATTTTATTTTATAAAATTATGCATATAGATTATTTAAAATCTTTAATTCTTTTTCTAAATAATGATACTTCAATAGATAGATTAACTTTTAAACTATCTACATTATTTTTATTAAGCATATCAATAGCTGTTTCATACTTCTTAACTAATATAATTACTAAACCAACAAATAGACAAACTATAAAAAGTGGTAATTACATAGACGATACAGAAAATGTAATTGAAAATATTGAAAAGAATTTTAAAAATGTAAAAGACAAAACGATAGCATTTTTAAAAGAAGGAGATACAGACTTCAATAAACTACCATATAAAAAATTATTAAATACTATCTATTTACCCGAAAACATCAAAGAATTATCTACTGTTATAACAGGAGAAGCTGGAAGTGGTAAAACTGTATTAACCGATAGAATGTTTAAAGAGGTAATAGATAATAAGCATAAATTAATAGTACATAATGTAAAAGGTGACGAACTATCAAAACTTGACGGCTATACAAAACTTTATTTAATAGAACCTTGGAATAAGCAAGAAGGTTATTCAATCGATTTTTTAAACCTTATATCAAGTGAAGTAATTCAAAATGAAAATTCAAGGATAAGAACTTTTGTTTTAGCATTTACAGAAGCAATAAGCAAAACAGACTTTTTTCAAATAGGCTCAATATCTGTTATTGAAACATTTGTAAGATATGTAGTAAGAGAAACAAAAGTAAAAGGAATAGTAAAAGGTAATTTAGGCGATATTGTAGAAAAATGGAATAGTTTTAATATTCAACCAATAGACACAAATTTATTAGAAACTAACGACACTTCAATAAACAAACTTAAAGAAGAGCTTGATAAAAATAAAGAACAATTAGATTTAATCAATGCTTTCATATCTATTTATAACCCAACTGCAAGTGTTTATATTAATTCTCAAAATGCAAAAACTTCATTATGTGTATTAGCAAGCTGTATAGATATTATTAGAAAATTTGAAACATTATCAAGCTTTTGGGGAGATAAACAAAAGAACAAAGCATTAAATATAAGAAAATGGATTGCAGACAAAGACGATAGACAAGCTATTGTTTTATCAAACTCAAATACATACAGTGATATAGCTAACTGCTATATAAGTGCATTTATCAATCTTATAGTGCCTGAGCTTATAGATAACTCATATAAACCAACTTCACAAATACATTTTATTTTAGACGAATTCCCACAATTATCTTCAATCTCATTAGATACATTTATGAAATTGCCAGATGTAGGAAGAAGTAAGCAAATAAGAACAACAGTTATATTACAAAGAGCAAGCCAAATAAAAGAAAAGTTTCAAAGCAATGGTAAGCCAGCAGATAGTAAAAGCTTTATGGCAAGCTTTCAAAATAAAGTTATATGTAGATTTGCAAGTGACGATATTGAATATGTTAAAGAAATAATAGGAGAACAAGACATTATTGAATATTCAACTACAAGCAACTTTACGGCAACAGGACAAACATTTTCAAATAAAACAAATGAAAAAAGACAACCAGCATATAACATTAATGAATTAAATAATTTATTAGGTCCACAATTTGATACAAATAATAAATTTATAGGTGTAAGAATATTATTCAAATTCTCTCAAAATAATACTTTACCTTTAATCATTATGCCAACTGTAAGCTTTCCAAAAAAATTAAAGAAAATTACTAAATCTATAACTTCAAATAATATTAAAGTAAATCTAAATAAATCAATTACAGAAGAAGATAAAGAATTAGAAACTGTAAAAGAAGAAGTAATAGAGATACAACAAGAAATAGAAACAATACATAATGAAGCATCTGATTTAGATTTTTTAGACGATATTAACCCTATTGCAAATGCATTAGAAGAGCAATTAGCTCATTCTATTGACCCTTCATTAAGTATAGCAAGTGCAGTAGGAGATATGATTGATAATTTTACAAGTAAAAATACTAATAACAATATCACTCTTACAAATGAATTAAAAACAACAATAACAAAAAAGAAAGATAAGGAGTTAGAAATATGATTTCAATGAGTAAAATAAGTAATGTTAGTTATCATTTAGAACATTCACAACACGATTATTATAGTGAAAATGATAATGAGAAAGGTATTTTTAAAGGCTCTTTAATGAGATTTCAAAAATTAGAAAATAAAGAAGTCACTGAAAATAAGTATTTAAAAATGATAGAACACGGAGGAGAAGATAATAAAGGTGTAGATATATGCTTTTCACCACCTAAGGACTGGACTTTAATTTATAACCTTGTAGATAGTGAAACAAGGTTAAAAATGGACGGCATAAGAGATAAAGCAGTAAATAATATATGTAAAGCAATAGAACAGAATACATACATTAGAAAAACTGAAAACGGTAAAACATCTTTTGAATTAGCCAAAGCTACTGGAATGGCTATTTTTAACCATCACACAAGCAGAGAAGTTAATGATAAAGATATTAACCCATTAGGAATAATAGACCCCCAGGAACACACACATATAACAGTATTTCCTAAATCATTAGGTAAAGACGGACAATTTCACAGTCATACACTATTACAAGCTAAATATGAAAAGAACAACGGACACGAAACATTAAAATATTTTGATAGTGTAGGACAATTAGAACTTGCAAAAGGACTTCAAGAATTAGGCTTTAATATAGAGCAAGAAGATAAACACGGTAATTTTAAAGTAAAAGGAATTACAGACGATTTAAGAGATAATTTTTCAAAAAGAACTCAACAAATTGATAAATTAGCAGGAGAAAGTGCAACTTATAATGAAAAGAAAAATATAAGTTTAAAAGTAAGAGCTAAAAAAGATAGTCATAATTTAGAAGATTTAAGAACTTACTGGCAATCAAATGCAAAAGATTTAGGCTTTGATATTGATAAATTACAATCTATTAAATCTAATCAAAAAGATAATCACAAATCTTTTAGTGAAATAATGAAAGATAATAAAGCAGGTATTTCATTAAAGAAATTAAAAACTATTGCAAACAATCAAGCTAAATTCTCAACTAAATCAAGCAAAGAAATATTTGAAGAATATAAAAATGATAAAAAATTAACTTCAATAACAAAACAAGTTATGTTTTATTCTAAAAACTCATTCATACAAAAACAAGCAGAAAACTATAAAATAAGTAGTGCAAACAATGCATTTAAAAAAATATCAAACAAAAATAATAATATATCAAATAACAAAGACACTAAACAATCAAAACCAACTAAAACACAATCTAAACCATTAGAACAAAAATTTAATGGACTTATGAATAATATCAACAAACCTAAAAATAATATTGATATGGCATTAGGTCCAGCCAGAGATAAAAACGAAATTTTAAGTAATCTAAAAAACCTTGAAGACAAATTATTTTTATTAGACCCAAAAGCCGAAGATTTTGCTTTTCAATTTCAAATGTTAATGCAACAAATAGGAATGCTCAAAACTCAATTAATGGCAGAAGAGAAAAGCAATAAAGCAATATCTAATGAAGATAGTGTAAGTAATATTGATAATTCTGTATCTTCAAATAATGCAGAAAGCTCAAAAGAAGCAGATAAATCAAAACACTTAGAAAATGAAGAAAGAGCTAAAAGACAAAAAGAATTTGAAGAAAAATTAGAACTTAATAAACATCTTAAATTATCTTTAAATGAATATGCTGATAAATTACTTGATTTTGAAATTAAGCAATATATTGATAATAATCTTAATGACTTAACATTATCTAATATTGAAAAAATAAGTGAAATCAACGAGCAACAACTACAAGATAAACTTTTAGAACTTGAAGAAAATAAAGATAATCTTACAGACGGAAAACTTAACAACGAATTAAATAAACACTTATCTATACACTCAAAAATAAATAATCATTTAAATGATAAATATAAAGTGCTATCACTTGCGAAAGACAAAACAACCGAAATACAAAAATAATAATAAAAAGGAGTTTCAAAAATGAATTTAGAAGAATTAAGTAAAGTATTAACAGATTTAAAAATAGACCACACATTTAAAGCTAATACAGACAGGCTTTATTTAAACACTAATGCATATACTATATATGTATTACAACAAAAAGATTACAAGCTTAATCTTAAAGTTTATAAAAAATGGAACAAAGACAATATTAAACAAACAGAAAAAGATTTAGAAGCTTGCAGACTTGTTAAATGGTGTGCTTTAAAGAAGCTATATAAACTTAATCAAACAGTTAATAACATATTTGATTTTGAAGAGCTTGCAGATAGTCCATTAGATACCAAACTTTTTAAAACAGAGAAACTAAATAACTTAAAAACAATATTTGAATTTTAATAAACACAAGCCATTTTTAATAATGGCTTTTTAATTAACTTTATAATAATACTTGTGAACTATATTTGATTGTGATATAATTAAATCTTTAATGATTACCCAACAAAAGAATTACGGGTGCAATACAAAGGAGAAACAAAACTAAACTAAGATTTAAAAGGAATACATCAAATGTCATATTACACATTAGAAAAAATCAATAAAGCATTAAACCAATTCACATTAAAACAAATTCAAACCTCTTTGATTTCTGTTTTACCAATATACAAACAATTAGCCTTAGATAATATTACAGACGAAGAAATACCTCTTCGTGCTTTAACTTGGGTAACATATTTAGACATTTTTGCAATTCAAACTAATAGATATGGTTATTTTGACCTTGATAATGTTTTTGAAGATTTTGAAGCTGAACTAACAAGTAAAGTATTATCTTGTAAAAAACACAAAGATATTAAAGAATTTATTACAAACCTTTATTTATTTGAATGTGAAAGAGCAGCAAGATTAAAAGAATTAAAAGAATACTATAACCCCATTGTTGTGACTATTTAATATGAAAAGCTTATTAGATAACTATTTAAAAAACTCTACTTTTAATGAAAGAAACAAAAATCCATTAAAAGAAGGTGTAATAGCTACATTAAGCGATATGCTTGAAAGAGAAGATACAGCTAAAAACTTGCCATTAGCTTTTGATAAATTACTTGAATTTCATTTAAGTTATTTAGATAGAAGTAAATTTAAGGACAGTAAAGAACACGAAAATACTGCAATTTTAGCTACTCTATGCTTCTCAATGATTGCATTAGAAAAAAATATACTTAACAAAAATAAAGGGGTTTAAAATGGCATATATACTAAATCAAGAACAATATTTAAGAAATCATAATGCTAACAAAAATGTTTTAGAGCAACTTTCATTTAAAGTAATTAAAAATTGTTTAATAGGTGCTTTAAATCATTATGAAGAATTAAGATTAAATCATATTAAAAAAGAAGATTTACCTATTTTTTCTTTGGAATGGGTTAATTTCATTCAAAATTTAGCTGATGAAGCTGATAAAAATAATGAAGATATTGATAAAAATATATTCTTTATTCTTTTATATAATGAAATAAACTCATATGAAAGCCATGCAGAAATTAAAGATTTTGTTTTAAACAATTATATCTATATAAAGAATAGTAAAGTTTATAATCTTAATTAATACAATAACCTTACACACATATACACAATCATAAGACCCCCTACGAATTAGCTTGTTGGCTTTCTTCGGGGGTTTATTCATATGCATATATGCATAAGCTCATTAAGGCTCATTTAAACGGCTTAAAATAGTTTTTTGATACAACCATATCAATTAGCCTAAAATAATTGCTCTAATCGTGTAAAATTCACTCTTTAAAGTCCTCGTAATTCAACGGATAGAATAATTGCCTCCTAAGCGATAAATACAGGTTCGATTCCTGTCGGGGATACCAATTTTGACAAAAATTGACAAAAAACACTAAACAGCATTATTTTATTTGACAAAAATTTGACAAAAAAAATGATAAAAAAATAGAATACTATTTAAAAACAATATCTTATATTCATTTTAAATAATCCCTCCTAAGGGAGAGGTCACACGTTCGATTCGTGTCGGGGGCGCCAAATGTTTTTTTTTAACGTAAAATTGTGTGTCTTCATTTGTGTGCCTCTGCAATCCAGTATCCATGCGGCTTCCAGAGGCATAAAATTTTCTCGGCAGTTTTTTTGGTGGTGTATTAACGTTATTATTTTGCAATTTTGTGATTAGAATGCAACTTTTTTAGCACTGAATGACTCATTTAAGAAATCCTTAATATTTGCCAACTAAAATTGAATCTGGTACTTAAAACACTATAATGTGCGCATGCTAAACAGTCTTAAAATTTATCTCGCATTTTGCTTAATCGGTTTACAACTCATTGGGCCGTTTATTCACGCCCACGCGTTCGGGCTGGATTCGTTAAATGAGCGTGCGGTACATATTCATAGCCATATCGCAACCGCACAATCAACTTCGAATATGCTGATGGACACATCAACCGAGCAAGCTATAGGTTATGTGGTAACAGTGGCAAATGGCATAGTGCCACAAAATATGGATGATTTAATGCTAAGTCCAATATTGGGCATCGCAATATTTTTTAGCTTTGCTTTGCTGTTAATGTCTCAGCAAACGCATATTAGCTATCCTCCTTTAAAACCACTGTTTCGCAAGCGGCTTAGTTACAACCACCCCAGCCCACGTGCACCTCCTCGTTAATTAAATCAAATTTGTTTATATTGGTTAGTTTTAACCAATTGATTTAATGAGGATTTATATGATGCATTTACCACGTTTACTGTGGCCTATACTACTGTTATTGACTTTTCATAGTGTGTCTGTGCGCGCGGAAGAAGCGCCACATGAAGACTTATTAACCGTTGATAACCGTTTAACGCTTAAAGATTTAGTTGAAAAAGCGTTGCCACACTACCCAACTAGCCAACTATTCGCTGCAAAAAGACTTGAAATTGAGGCGCGAAAAACGCACGCAAAAAGTTTTTTGCCACATGCGCCCAGCGTGATGTTGCGTAATCAAAACGATAAAATATTAAGTAACCGCGGTGAAATGGAATGGGAAGTGGGTATTGAGTTGCCTATTTGGCTCAGCGGTCAGCGACAAGCGCGTGAGGCTATTGCCGCTATTTCTGCGCAAAATTTAGGTAATGATACACAAAATGTCCGTCTGCAATTGACTGGGCTTATCCGCGATGCCTTGTGGGATATTCAACTCGCGCAAGGGTTAGCCGAAATAGCGCAAGCGAAGCTTGAATCTGCCAGCCAGTTAGAGCGTGATGTGGAAATGCGCGTGAAATTGGGTGATATGGCGCAAAAAGATTTGCTCGTAGCGCAAACCGAAACTTTACAGGCCAAAACCGAGAAAATTAATACTGAAGCTGAAGTTCAGCATGCTAAGTTTCGCTATATCAATTTAACAGGTTTGCAAGTCATCCCGGCTGAATATTCAGAAACTAAATCTAGTAAGCAAGATGTGGAAGAAAGTCATCCAGCCTTGTTAGATGCGCAAGGGAAAATCGCGTTGAGAGCAGAACAACGCAATTTGGTAAAAATTGAAACGCGCGATAATCCTAAAGTGTTGTTCGGCACGCGCACCACGCGCGGTGCTTTTGATAATAGCTATAACGATAGTCTCGGGGTTACGCTCACCATTCCCTTAAGTAGTGAAACGCGTAATGCCCCTGCGCGCGCAGAGGCAGAAATGCAATATGTGATGCAGCAAGTTAATTTAAGCCAGTTAAAACAGTTACTTGCCGCAGCCATGCACGAGGCTGAGCATAACCTGGAAGTTGGCAAGATGCAGCTTGAAGTGCTCACTAAGCAGCATCAGATTGCGCAGCAAAGTTTGGCGGTCACGCGCAAAGCTTTTCAAGTGGGTGAGCTAGATTTAAGCGATTATTTACGCGTACAAACGCAAGCATTTAATGCTGAGCGCGCCTTTAAAAACCAACAAATTCAACAGCTTTGGAACACTGCACGGTATAACCAGGCAGTAGGAGACTTACCATGAAAAGTATTATATTTATCGCGTTAACTTTATTCAGCCAATGTGTAGTGGCTGCAGAAATGATTCCCATGACGGTGTTGCAGCAAAAAAACTTAGGAGTGAAAGTAACTAAGTTGCAGGCGGCTAGGCAAGTTACAGGCCAAGCTTACCCCGCTGAAGTTGTGGTGCCCGTCAACCAAGTGCGCGTTGTGAGCAGCGCTTACGCGGGTTTGGTAGATCAGTTATTGGTTACTGCGGGGCAAACAGTAAAGCAAGGGCAAGTGTTAGCGCATATTACTAGCCCTGAATTGATTATTATGCAGCGCGAATATTTACAAAGTAGTGCGCAGCAGCGACTAGCCAAACAGTCGCTAGACCGCGATGCAACGCTTTTTAAAGAAGGAATTGTGGCAGAAAAGCGGTTGCAAGCTTCGCAAAATGCACATTTAGAAAGTGCTGCGCAACATAATGAGCGTCGCCAACTGTTAAAACTATCTGGCTTGAGCGATAGTTCGATTAACCAGTTAGATAAAGGTGGGCGCTTTCAGAATGGTATTACGCTAACAGCGCCAGTGGCTGGGGTGGTGTTAGAGCAAATGGTGGCACAAGGGCAGCGCATTGATGCAACTTCACCTTTGTTAAAAATCGCCCAAATGCATCCATTATGGGTAGAGATTCACGTCCCTTTGGCGGATATTAAGCGTAGTAACATTCAAAAAGGGGCGCTGATTTCTGTGAAAGGGCTGGATGCTACCGGCACCGTCATTGCGCTATTGCCTAGTGTTAAATCGCAAGACCAAACTGCGATAGTGCGCGCAGAAGTCAGACAAGGCGCAGATAATTTATTCCCTAGCCAAATGGTCGATGCCATGATAGCGCCTGCCAGCACCACATTGGGGAATGCAAGTTTTACCGTGCCAACCGTAGCGTTAGTCAACCATCAATCCCGCACTGTTATTTTTGTGCAAACCAGCAAAGGGTTTGAGGTGCGCGAGGCAAAAGTATTAAGTACGCAAGGGGTTACCAGCACGATTTCGAGCCAATTAAATGGTACGGAACAAGTGGCTTTCAGTGGCACTGCGGCAATTAAGGCGAGTTGGCAGGGTATGGGTGGCGAGTGATGAATAAGTTAATTGAACTTGCTTTAAGAAATCCGCTATTGGTCATTGTATTCACCGTTTGCCTGATAGCAGGTGGGCTTTTCGCGGCAAAAGAATTGCCCATTGATGCTTTTCCTGATGTTTCTAGCACACAGGTAAAGATTATCATGAAGTCGCCCGGTCTGACGCCAGAAGAGGTTGAGGCGCGCATTACTGCACCGATTGAAATTGAAATGCTGGGTTTGCCGAATCAAACGATGTTGCGCTCAGTGGCAAAATATGGCCTGACCGACATCACTATTGATTTTGCCGATGGCACCGATATTTACTGGGCGCGCAACCAAGTGGCTGAGCGTATCAACGCAATACGTGGAGATTTGCCCAGTGATGCAACCGGTGGTATTGCGCCTATGACCACGCCTTTGGGCGAAATGCTGATGTTTACCGTAGAAGGCGGTGGTTTGAGTTTGGCTGAGCAGCGCAGTTTGCTTGATTGGGTGATACGCCCGCAACTGCGTAGTTTAGAAGGTGTTGCCGATGTCAATGCGCTGGGCGGCAGGGTAAAAACCTTTGAGATTGTGCCTGATTTAGCTGCAATGCAAGCGCGTGGCATTACGCTAGAAAGCCTGCAAACTGCGGTAGAGCGTAATAATCGCAACGATGGCGCAGGGCGGCTAAGCCAAGGTGAAGAAGCCATTATTGTGCGTTCTGAAGGGCGTATCAATAGCATAGATGACATGTTAAATACGGTTGTTAAAGCGGATGCTGGCACAGTAGTGCGCGTTAAAGATGTTGCTACCGTTAATATTAGTCATCTGACTCGCAATGGCGCAGTGAGCCATAATGGGCAAGGCGAAGTGGTGGAAGGATTGGTGCTGGGCTTACGTGGTGCAAACGCACAAAAACTGGTGCAAGGGGTTGAAGCCAAACTCAAAGAAATTGAGCCAACTTTACCTAAAGGCGTCAAACTCAATATTTTTTATAATCGTGGCAATTTGGTGGATCGTGCAATTCAAGGCGTGTCAAAAGCCATGGTTGAAGCGATTGCGCTGGTCATGGTTTTACTGTTTTTGTTTCTAGGCAATCTGCGCGCCGCTATTACCGTAGCCATTATTTTGCCACTTTCGGCTTTGTGTACATTTATGTTGATGCGTTATTTTGGCATGAGTGCAAATTTAATGAGCTTGGGCGGCCTAACCATTGCCATCGGGATGTTAGTAGATGCTGCGGTTGTGGTGGTAGAAAATGTAGAATCTAAACTTGCGCATTTTTCTGGCAAGGGTTCAAAAGTTGGTTTAGTGCTTAAAGCAGTAGAAGAGGTTGGCACGCCTGTGTTATCGGGTATTGCGATTATCATTATCGTGTTTTTGCCTTTGCTCACCTTGCAGGGCCTAGAAGGCAAGTTATTTGCGCCCGTAGCGCTCACAATTGTATTTGCACTCGCGGCTTCTTTATTGTTATCACTTACGGTAATTCCCGTTGTTGCCACCATGCTGATTTCAACCAAGCATCATGCAGAACCTTGGCTGGTACGGCAAGCATTACGCTTATACACACCTATCCTCAACTTTGCGTTAAAAAGAAGCCAATTAGTCATGACGGTTGCAGTTGTTATGCTGCTGATTACCGCAGGTATTTACACGCAAATTGGTAAAACCTTTATGCCTACGATGGATGAAGGTGACATTATCATGGGCACTGAAAAGCTACCCTCGATTACCTTAGAGCAAAGTGTCGCCGTTGATTTACGCGTGCAGGCTGCGGTGCTAAAAAATGTGCCTGAGGTGGCGCAGATTGTATCGCGCGTGGGTTCTGATGAGTTAGGGCTTGACCCAATGGGCTTAAATCAAACAGATAATTTTATTATTTTGAAGCCGCGTGACCAGTGGCGCACACAAAATAAAGAAGACATTGTAGATAGTTTGCGCAATGTGATGGCTGATTTTGCGGGCATTGATTACAGTTTTACCCAGCCGATTGATATGCGTGTCAATGAAATGATTTTGGGTGTGCGTGGCGATTTGGCAATAAAACTTTATGGTGCAGACTTAAAAGTGTTAAGTGCAAAAGCTGCGCAAATCAAATCTATTTTAGAAGGGATTAATGGTGCAGAGGATGTTTACACGCCCCAAAACAGCGGTGTGCAATATTTTTCAGTGAAAATTGACCGTGAAAAAGCAGGGCGCTTAGGCTTTGATATTGCCCGTATTCAAGAAGCGCTGCGTACGCAAGTAGAAGGCATGCAACTTGGCATTGTGCAAGAGGCAGAGCGGCGAACGCCGCTTGTCATTAAGGGCGCAGAAAGCTTGCGCATATCGCCCACTGATTTTGCACAAATTCGCATTACTTCAAATGAAGGTGTGAGCGTACCACTGGCTACCCTAGCCGCTTTAGAACGCGTGGAAGGCCCTGTTAAAATTGATCGAGAACGTGCCAGCCGTATGGTTGTGGTGACTAGCAATGTGAAAGACCGCGATTTGGTGAGCTTTGTGGAAGAAGCCAAGCAAAAAATTGGCGCACAAGTGAAGTTAGATGCGGGTTATCGCATTCAATTTGGCGGTCAGTTTGAAAATCAGCAGCGCGCCGCACAGCGGCTTTCAATTGTAATTCCTATTGCCATATTATTAATATTTATATTGTTATTCTCTACCTTTCATTCTATCCGCCAAACCGTGCTAATCTTAGCGAATATTCCTTTTGCCATGATAGGTGGCGTGTTTGCGCTTTGGTTGTCTGGCGAGTATTTATCGGTGCCCGCATCCGTTGGCTTTATTGCTTTACTCGGCATCGCTGTGCTTAATGGTGTCGTGATGATGAGTTATTTCAATCAACTACGAATTGAAGGCTATGCGATGATGGAAGTGGTGATTGAAGGGGCAAAACGCAGATTGCGCCCAGTACTGATGACCGCCAGTATTGCTGCGTTTGGCTTAGTGCCGCTGCTGTTTGCTACAGGACCAGGCTCAGAAATTCAAAAACCACTGGCAATTGTCGTGATTGGCGGCTTGATTAGCAGCACATTTTTAACGCTGATATTGTTGCCGATGTTGTACCAAAAGTTTGGCAGCAAAGGTCAGACTTTTGCCGCTTAAAGTGATATTTAAAAGTTAATTTATAGCACAACATCATTAAGCCACCTCTACAATCCTTATTCTATAAGGCTTGTAGAGGCATAAAAATTTATCGGTATTATTAGTACGCTTTTTTTAAGGGTAAAATTTGTCACTAGATTGCCAACATTGTGGCGCTTGTTGCGCTGCGTTTCGTGTGTCATTTTATTGGGCTGAAACCGACGCGCATCCTTTGGGGCAAGTGCCTGCGCAACTCACGCAAAGTGTTAATCCGCACTATGTTTGTATGAAAGGCACTGAAAAAAAGCCTGTTAAATGCATCGCCCTTAAAGGGGAGGTGGGTGAGCAAGTGCGTTGTGAGATTTATGCGTTGCGCTCAAGCACTTGCCGCGAGTT
The DNA here is from genome assembly GCA_029556915.1 of Pseudomonadota bacterium. Lineage (GTDB taxonomy): Bacteria > Pseudomonadota > Gammaproteobacteria > Burkholderiales > Methylophilaceae > Methylotenera. Next base: position 55,803 of record JAKQIT010000146.1, on the reverse strand, counting down.
TCAAGCTGGCTCGCCAGAATGCCATGAGGCGAGAAAATACTATCATTTGCCTGTGTTAGATACCAACGAACCTCACTAAATTTTTGGCGTATTCAAAGTGAAATTCAACTGGAAATATGCCTATCTTCATTTGACCACCTCTGCAAGCCTTATTACATGCGGCTTTCACATTCGACTTAGTGCGCACGCACTTAGCGAGAATGGGGATGCCAAGTGCTGGTACAGAGGCATGATTTTCTCTCGGGTGAAATATTGCTTAAATTTTAAGCCATTTTATTTGCTGTTTTTGGCGTCTAACGTTTCCCATCGCGCGAGTAAATTTTCTAGTAATTGGTCAATTTCTGTCAGCCTGGTTTGCAGGGTTTTTACCAAATCCGCTTGCGTTTTGTAAAGTTCGCCATTCGCTAATTGTGTGTTGATATTAGCTTGTTCAGTTTCTAATTGCTCAATTTGTGTGGGAATTTCGTCTAACTCTTTTTGCTCTTTAAAGCTGAGTTTAGCGGCGGTTTTTGCTTCTACCTTGGTTGCATTGGCGGCAGCCTTAGGCGCTACTTTCGCAGCTTGCGCAGCGTCAGCTTGGCGTTGCAGTGTAAAGCGCTGCCAGTCATCATAGCCGCCGCCAAATTCTGTTAGCACGCCATTGCCTTCAAACGCAATCACTTGGGTCACGGTGTTTTCTAAAAAAGCGCGATCATGGCTGACTAAAAACAGCGTGCCTGTGAAGTCTTGTAATAGGCTTTCAAGCAATTCAAGCGTATCAATGTCGAGGTCGTTAGTTGGCTCATCTAGCACCAGCACATTGGCAGGGCGGGCAAATAAACGGGCTAACAATAAACGGTTTCTCTCACCACCAGAAAGCGACTTCACGGGGGAGCGTGAACGCTGTGGCGGAAATAAAAAATCTTCCAAATAGCTAATGACGTGTTTGCGTTCGTTTCCAATTTCTACAAAGTCTGAGCCTGGGCTAATCGTATCCGCGAGTGTGGCTTCTTCGTTGAGTTGTTCGCGCATTTGGTCAAAATAGGCGACGTTAATTTTGGTGCCGCGTTCAATTTTGCCGCTGTCAGCCTCAATTTCACCTAGAATGAGTTTAAGTAACGTCGTTTTGCCAACACCATTTGGGCCAAGCAAGCCAATTTTATCGCCACGCAAAATGCGCGTGCTAAAGTTCTTAATCAATGTTTTATTGCCATAGGCTTTAGTCACATTTTCTAGCTCTGCTACCAATTTTCCGCTACGTTCGCCCGCATCAATATTGAGCTTAACGTTACCTTGGCGTTCACGGCGGGCAGCGCGCTCAAGTCGCAAGGCTTCTAGTCTGCGAACGCGACCTTCGTTACGGGTGCGACGTGCTTTAATGCCTTGACGTATCCAAACTTCTTCTTGGTCGAGCACTTTGTCAAATTTCGCGGCATGGGTTTCTTCCACCGCGATGAGTTCTTCTTTTTTAACTTGGTATTGCGTAAAGTTGCCAGTAAAGTCAGTGAGTTTGCCACGGTCTAATTCGGTAATGCGGGTGGCTAAACTGTCTAAAAAACGACGGTCGTGCGTGATAAATAACACGCTACCTTGAAAGCCTAGTAGCAGATTTTCTAGCCACTCAATCGCTTCTAAATCTAAATGGTTCGTTGGTTCATCGAGTAATAACACTTCAGGTTCGGCTACCAGCGCGCGGCCTAAAGCCACGCGTTTGCGCCAGCCGCCTGAAAGCGTGCTAATTAATGCATCGGCGTTTAAATTTAAGCGGCTGAGTACCGTTTCAACGCGTGATTGCGCCGCCCAGCCATTTTGGGCATCCATTTCGTGCTGCAAATGCTGCATTTTAGTCATCAGTGCATCAATATCGGCATCTATCATGCCCATGTCGTGTGTCACTTGATGGTAATCTAGGATGATTTGTTGCAAGTTACCCAAACCTTCCGCCACAGCTTCAAAAATCGTGTGTTCGGTATTGAGTTCTGGCTCTTGTGGCACATAAACGACACGTGCATTAGGTGCACGCCACACTACGCCATCATCGAGTTTAATCGTACCAGCAATCGCTTTTAATAGGCTAGATTTACCAGCGCCATTGCGCCCAATCAGGCCAACGCGCTCACCAGCATCTAATTGAAAGGCAGCGCCATCCAGCAGGGCGTGGTGACCAAAAGCAAGGCAGGCATTGTCTAGCGTGATATAAGGCATGGTAATTTCTATTTGGTTGTTACAGAGCTAAATACACTTAGCGGCTGAAGTTAAGTCGCGCATTATACCAATTTAAGGCGCTTTATTTTGATGGGGTCTTCTATAAATACATTTTTTGGGTGCATTACTTCGTTGCGCGGTATTCGTAACCTCGCTGTATAGGGCATACTATCTCGGTTTCTGCGTTCCGTGCGCCTTGAACTGCATCCCAAACTCTACATTTTTAGAAGTCCCCTGATTGTTTCTTACTGGCTAAGGCTTTGAGCATGTCTTCAAATGGCGCAATCGGGATGGGTTTGCCGTACAAAAATCCTTGATAAGCATTGCAACCTAAATCAAATAATTGTAATTGTTGCTCTGCAGTTTCAACGCCTTCGGCAATGACTTCTAAATCTAAGCTGTTGGCCATGGCAATAATCGTGGTGACAATGGCTTTATCGCTGCTATCTGTAAAAATATCGCGCACAAAAGTTTGGTCGATTTTAAGCTGGCTAAGTGGCAAGCGTTTGAGATATTGCAATGATGAATAACCAGTACCAAAGTCATCGAGCGAAAATTGTACGCCTATTTTTTTCAATGTATTCATGGTAGCAATGGTGGCATCAAAATCTTCTAATAAAATACTTTCTGTAAGTTCAAGAGTGAGTAATTTAGGATTGATGTTATTTGCTTGCAAGGCTGATTTAACATGCTTAGCGAAAGTATTTTGGTGAAATTGCTTAGCGCTGACATTAACAGATAAAACAATGTTGCGTGTTAAATCATTTTTTTGCCATTTCTTAATTTGTGCGCACGCGGTTTCTAACACCCACTGGCCAATAGGCAAAATTAAACCTGTTTCTTCCGCAAGTGGAATAAATTGTAGCGGTGGGACGAGACCGCGCGTAGGGTGTATCCAGCGCACTAAAGCTTCTGCGCCAATGATTTCACATTTTTGGTTTACTTGAATTTGGTAATATAGTTCAAGTTGTCTTTTTTCAACGGCTTTTCTAAGCTCGCGCTCAAGCTCAACGCGTTGATGAATTGCTTCTTGCATTTGGGGGTCATAAAAACGTAAGTTGTTGCGACCTGCTTTTTTGGCCTGATACATGGCAATGTCAGCGTGTTTGAGTAGCTCTTCTTGTGATTCGTTATGATCACTAAACAGCGCTGCACCTATGCTAGGCGTGTTATGGTGCTCATGTATGCCCAGTTGGTAAGGCGCGTTTAGGGCATTTAAAATCTTGGTGCCAATAATTTCAGCTTGCCTTGCAGCTTCTAGTGGTTTTTCGCTCAGGTTTTCAAGTAATACCACGTATTCATCACCACCTAAACGGGCAACTGTGTCGTCTTCACGTACGCAGTCTGTCAGGCGTTTAGCCACTTCTTTTAATAGCATGTCGCCTACGTCGTGACCCAAGGTGTCGTTTAAGGATTTAAAATGGTCCAAGTCTAAAAATAGCAGAGCACCATCTCTGCCACTACGCGCATGCGATACCAGTGCATGGTTAAGTCTATCAATCAGTAAACGGCGATTCGCTAAACCAGTCAGTGGGTCGTAAAACGCTAAAAACTGAATTTCATCGGCGGTAGATTTTTCTCGCGTAATGTCCACCAAAGTCGTCACATAGTTAGTCACTCTATTGTCTGAGTCTTTGACGGCAGTAATGGATAGGATACCAGGGTAAACTTCACCATTTTTACGCATACTGTAAAGTTCACCTTTCCAAGCGCCATGGGTGTTTACGCTATCCCATATGCCCTTGTAAAAATCAGCATCATGCAGATTTGACCTGAGCGGTAATGCCGTTTTTCCAATGACCTCACTAGCCTCATAACCAGTAATCTCTGTGAACGCCTTATTGACGCGCAAAATGACTTGGTTATGGTCTGACACCATCATGCTTTCTTGCGCTTCAAAGGCAATTGCCGAAATGCTCAAGTTGAGCTCAGTGTTTTTGCGATCGGTAATGTCAGTATGCGTGCCTATCATGCGCAAGGGTTTACCATTTTCATCACGGTTTACCACCAGTCCACGACTGGAAATCCATTTGTATTGACCGTCTTTACACTTCAGCCGATATTCTATTAAGTAGTGGTCTGATTTACCGTCTATATAGTCTTTTAATGTTGCAGTGACTTGTTTGCTATCATCAGGGTGGATAAGCGCTATTCGCTCTTCATAGCTAGAAGGGAGTTTGTCCGTGTCACCATAACCAAATAAGTGTAGCCAGCGTGTCGAATATTTAATTTCATTTGAAGGTATATCCCAATCCCACACGCCATCGCCCGAGCCCTCAATAGCTAGTTTCCAGCGATTCTCACTTTCGCTTAATTGAGTTTCATAATTTTTACGCTCAGTCACGTCGCGTGAAAGCACAATAAAACGTGGATTATTGGGGTCTGAATCTGATTTTTTTGCGATGGATAACTCAAACCATAATTCACCTTTGGGAGTGGAACGAGGATACTGCTTCCCACGAGACCAACCTTGTGTGTTAGCCTCTTGTAAAGCACCCATGATGACGGTGGCAGCGCGTTGCGGCAACATTTGCGGCACAGTTTTACCTAGTGTTTCTTTGATAGGCGCGACAAGTAAGCTTTCATCAGGGGCGTGGATAGCGTAATAGCGGCCATCTAGCCCTAAATCAAACAACATGTCGGGTAGGGCTTCTAAAGTAGAGGTAAGTTGGCCTGCCATGATGTCAAACTCGGTGGAAGCCAATGCAATTTCATCGTTACCACCTAAATTAGCGCGTGCATCTAATTTACCGCTACTGTATTGATGAATAGTATTGGCGAGCTTTTTGACGCGTGAAACAATGTGGCGCTCTACGGCAAGATCAATTAAAAATCCAATCAGTAAGCCAATGGCAAGTACCATAGAGGTGAGAGAATAAAATAGCTGCCGCATCGGGGATAAAATTTCATCAATCGGCACCAGTCTAAAGTATTGCCACTTCACAACGGGTAACTGCATGGAGGTCACCATGTATGATTTGCCCTGAAAGACGACCTTTTGCAGTTTTGGTGTGGAGTCATTGCTACTGTTAGCGCGTAATAGCTTTTTAAGTGCAGGCTCTTTTTCTAAATAGGGTTCAATATCTTTTGGGTTAGCTCTCAGTATTTCTTGCCAAGGGCCAGCTTCAATCATGTGATTTTCAGCATCTAATAAAAAACGCTGCTCACCTTGATAACGATTGTTTTGTTGAAAAATATCAAGCGATTCTTTTCTCAGACCAATATCACGCCCAACAGTACCAACCCATTTTTCATTCAAATCAATGGGCAAAACGGCGCTGATAATCCAATCCATTGACACTGGGTCGAGCGTGGGGCTGGTCCAGCGCACTTCACGCTGCGGGTTGGTTTTTGGGTTGCCTAAGGTGAGCCAAGGAGTATTGGTGTAATCAGTGTCGGCCTTCATGAGTGAAGTAAAATTGGGGTAAAGGTGATCAAAAATAACTTCAGTTTTATCTAAAGTGAGCACCCAAATATTGCCCGTGTTGGTAGTGATTGAACTGCCAAAAGCATCTAACGCTAGTTTGGTGCGTAAATGAAATGATTTTTGATGCGCGTCAAGCTTTGCATCAGGCGGTAAAAACAGCCCAGATTCATGCTTGCCATCAAATATGGCAGCATTATTGCGCCAAGCACCATCTGGATCTTGCTGAATGATGCGATTAAAAGCAGCCTCTTCGCCAGCAATCGGGGGAGGGGTTAATGTTTGTTTCAGTGTAAGAGATAACGCTTTTAAGCCTGTTTCATAAGCGATGATTTTTTGCGTGTTGGCTTCAACAAGGTTTTTTGTTTCAGCAAGTTGAACGGCTGATTCACTGGCCAACAGCTTATGTTTAACGTATGCGTAAATGCCCGTGGCAGCAGGTAAGGTCACTAGTGCAACGCTAGTGGCCACAATTAACATCAGCTTACGGCCGATAGTCATGCTGTGATAGTCCCTGAAACTGCCCATAATCGCATAGAATAATTATAACTGCATAAAGTAACTGTAGGTAAATAAAATCTATTTTTATCAAATACTAACAAACACTTAAACAAACTTGATAAGTAACTGCATTAAGAATTTATGTGCTTATCTGCAATGTGAATATTTGTAAATAATTCAATAGATTAGCTGTTTCATAAGCGCTATAGCTGCATTTTATAACGGCTGATTGTGCGTTTAATTTAATTATTTTGGCTAAATAGCCAGCAAAATCGGGCGATTTAAGTTATTGCGCCATGTCTATTACAAAGCAATGGTAGTTATGCAGTCGTTTTCTGCGTTATTGAGTACTCATATTTGCATGTCATCATTTGATCACCGCTGGAAGCCAGTATCCATGTGGCTTCCAGGGCGATGATTTTCGCTCGGGTGTTTTTCGTGGTTTATTGGCTTTTTTTTGTAGATTGATAGTAGTGTAGTGGTTTGGCGCATTAAAGTTAAAGCTAAACTTTATATATATAAATTAACTATATGAATATAAACATATACTAACTATTTTTTGCGAGCATTTCTCTAATGTTGGCCATTTTAGATTTACCAAAGTCTTTACTGGCTTCTGGGTCTTTATTGAAAGGGTTGCCAAAATGGCGCACATCTTCTTTAGGAATTTCACCAATAAAGCGGCTGGGTTCGCACATTTCCATTTCGCCCGCCCGCTTACGTTTTTTGCACCATGAGATATTGAGCGATTTTTGCGCGCGCGTGATGCCCACATACATTAAGCGGCGTTCTTCCTCGATTTTAGTCGGGTCAGAAGTGGCCAAATCAACACTTTCTCTGTGCGGTAATATACCTTCTTCTACGCCAATTAAAAATACATGGCCAAACTCCAAGCCCTTAGCGGCATGCAAAGTTGAGAGTTTAACGGCATCGGGCTCACCTTCTTCTTGACCTTCCAACATGCTCATCAGCGATACCATTTGCGTGAGCTCTAGCAGGTTTTTGCCTTCAGTCTCAGCGCCAAATTCGGTGCTAGCTTCGCCTTTTTTAGTTAGCCAACCGACAAAGTCTAGCACATTCGACCATTTAGCTTCTGCGGCGCGTGGTTCTTCAATATCATATAAATAAGATTCATATTGAATGGCAGTTAGTAAGTCATTGAGCACTTCGCCCGCAATATCGCTAACTGCTCTATCTTGCAACTTATTGATATACTGGCAGAAATTGAGTAAATCATCGCATTGCTTATGGCCGATTTCACTTTGAAATTCACTTTCAAAAGCTGCAGCAAAGAGCGATATTTTGTGCGCACTCGCGTATTCCCCCAATCGTTCTAATGTCGTGTTGCCGATGCCTTTTTTGGGCGTGGTAGCGGCGCGAATAAACGCAGGGTCATCATCTTCATTCGCAATCAGGCGTAAGTAACTGACTAAGTCTTTGATTTCAGCTTTATCAAAAAAAGATTGACCACCAGAAATCGTGTAGGGAATATTATTTTTACGTAATTCTTTTTCAAAAATGCGGGCCTGATGGTTACCGCGATAGAGAATTGCATAATCTTTAAATTGTGTTCTATGTTCAAATTTATGTGCTTGCAGTTTCATGAGCACACTTTCTGCTTCATGCTCTTCACTCATGCAGGCGGTGATTTGCATTAAATCGCCAGTGCCAAGCTCGCTCCAAAGTTTCTTTTCAAATAATTTGGGATTATTGCTAATGACTTGATTTGCAGCACGTAAAATCCGCACGGTAGAGCGATAATTTTGTTCTAATTTAATCACTTTTAGCTTGCTAAAGTCTTCGGTGAGTTGCCGTAAATTTTCAACGTCTGCACCGCGCCAGCCGTAAATGGCTTGGTCATCATCCCCTACGGCTGTAAATTGGCCACGCACGCCGGTGAGCATTTTGACGAGCTTATATTGGCAAGCATTGGTGTCTTGATATTCATCTATCAGCAAATATTGCAATTTGCGTTGCCAGCGATTAAGAGCGTCTTCGTGTGTATCAAATAATTCAACTGGCAGTTTAATTAAATCATCAAAATCAACCGCTTGATACGCTTTTAAGGTTTGTTGATAAATCTGATAAACCTTGGCCGCAGCGTGGGTGAGTTCTTCATTCGCCGTGGCCTTAGCTTGGTCTGGATTCACAAAGCCGTTTTTCCAGTTTGAAATCTGCCATTGGGTTTTGCGTAATAATTGTTTGTCGGTAGTGGCAAGCACATCACTTAAAATTTTATAACTATCGCTAGCATCTAAAATGGAAAACTGAGGCTTATAGCCCAGAAGTGCTGCCTCTTGGCGTAATATTTGTAGCCCTAGCGAGTGGAAAGTGGCAATGGTGAGGCCTTTGAGGTTTTTGCCTTGCATGAGTTTAGTCACGCGTTCGCGCATTTCCAATGCAGCTTTATTAGTGAAAGTGATTGCAGCGATTTCTTTGGGCTGATAATCAGCCTCGTTAATTAAGTAGCTGATTTTTTGTGTAATAACACGCGTTTTTCCAGAGCCAGCACCAGCCAACACCAGAAGTGGGCCATCTAAATATTTTACGGCTTCGCGCTGGGGCGCATTGAGGGAGTTAAGCATAAGGTTCTGACGTTGACGGAAGTACACTGAACTTGCAAGCGTGCGATTTTAGCTTTTATGGGCAAAACTGGCTATTAAAATATCAATCGTTTAGTGCTAACTCGATGCCAATTAAATAATCCACTAATGGCATAGTAATTGCTTTTAACATCAGTAGAGTTTTAATGCACTTTGATTTATGCCTGCGCTACGCATAAATGAATAGCTGGTAATTATGGTGATATAAAATATTAAGTTATTGATATTAAATTAAAAAATGATTTTAGTTGGCAGCTACTTAAGTTGTTGATAGAATCAAAAATGATGACAACAAAGATGAACGATAAATTAAATAAAACGACCATTTGCGCCATTGCGGCCATCGAAATTGTCGATTTTTCTAAGAAAAATGACGCCGAGCAGATTAATAGCAAATATAGTTTAAACCAGTTGGTCAATGCGGCATTAAAAGAATATGCACGCTATGACCGCATATTGCTGGACAAAGGTGATGGTGTAGTGATGGCTTATTTGGCTACGCCTGAAGACATGTTGGCGATTATGGTAGATATACGTCAGCAGATTATGCAGCATAACGCACAAGGTTTGGTGCCAATATTTGTGCGCATCGGTATTCACCTTGGGGCGGTGCGCGTGGTGCACGATGTCAATGAGCAGCCTAATTTTATAGGCGAGGGTTTAAACGAAGCGCAACGTATTACGCATTTTGCGCAAGAAAATGGCATTGTTGTTTCACCTGCCTATTATGCAGTCACATTACCTTTACCTAGTGAAATAGCCGCTTTGTACGCATATTCAGGCTTTAAAAAAGATCCAAAAGCCACGGAATACCAAGCATATGCTTTAGATTCGGCAAATCATATTGAAAGCCTTTTGGCCAATGAAGTGCAGCCTGAACCCACTACAGAAGCTGCCCCAGTAGAACAACCAGGCCTATTACCAGCTTACCAACCAGATAAAAGCACCAGTATTTTTAGTAAGCTAAATTGGAAAGTAATGTTAGCTGGATTGGCGATTTTGCTTGGATTATATGTGGTGATCACGGTTCTGAATGCACCAAAAACGCCAGAAATCATCATGAGTTCACCTGAACCTATTGAACAAGAAGTTGTTAAACCTGAAGCAACAAAGCCAGCTACTGCGAACGATGACGCGGCTTTAGCTGCACAAAGCGCTACCGCTACCAGCACACAAGACACACATGGTTTGCTACCCAATGAAACCATTGAAGAGTTGCCAAAAATGGAGACTAAAACCAGTCAGGCAACGGTAAATAAAGACCAGCCAGTTGCACCTGAAGCCGCAAAAATAACGGTGACTGATGAAGGGTCTAAGTCGGAATCAAAACGCGTTAATAAGCGGGTTTATAAAAAATCCGCTAGCGAGAGCGCTGTAAATGCGGGGCAGGAAACAAGCCAAGTAACACAAACAGCAACTACAGAAAACGAGCCAGAGCAAAAAACTACCGAGCCTGCCAAGACGGAACCACAAACAGCGAATCATCAAAAAGCAGTAGAAAAGAAATCTGCCGATAAATCAGGCTGGGATAGCTTTAAAGATAGCGTAAAACAAGGCTCACAACAACGCACTTGTTCGCAAGGCGAAGTTGCTTTAGGGCAATGCAAATAGCCTTGTAATTAATGCGCAACAAAACTTAGTCAGTATTGTTGGATGCACGCTCATCAATTGCTGATGCTGCGTTTTGCGCAGCATTATTTTTGTCACTGGAAATAGCCTTTTCACGGCTAGCTTCAATCATTGCTTGACGACTCAATGGCGTTTCCAAGCTCACGCGACCAATCGCACCGCTACGATAATCCGTTAAAAAAGCCATCGCTGTTTTTTCCATATCAAAAAAACCATCATGGCGCTTGTAAGAGCGGCGTTTTGCGATGGCTTCAAGCAAATCTACGCCGTCAATCTTGGTGACATCAATCTTCATCGCATCTAATTTATAGCGCGCATTGAGTAAATCTGGGTAAGTTTTTAGCAAATTATTGGCTAAAAAAAGCGCCACATCTTCATCAATTACGGCATTGCGGCCAATGGCGTGGCTGGCAGCCAACATATAGCCGTCACTTTCATATTCAATTTTTGGCCACATCATGCCGGGCGTATCGGTAATGCTCATGGTTTCAGATAAATCAAAGCGTTGCTGTGTTTTAGTCACGGCAGGTTCATCGCCCACTTTGGCCACGCGGCGGTTGAGCAGGGCGTTCATCAGGGTAGATTTGCCGACGTTAGGAATGCCCATAATCAACATGCGCAATGGCTTTAAATGTGTGCCGCGATGCGGCGTAAGCGCTAAGCAATGCTTTAATATTTTTTGTGCTTCTCCGGCTTTTTTACATGAAAGGGCAATCGCTTTGGTATTAGGTAGTTTGTTAAAGTAATTTAGCCAAGCTTCAGTTGCTTTGGGGTCGGCTAGGTCTGATTTATTGAGCACTTTAAGTTGGGGGCGTTGCCTAAACAGCCGCATTTCATCAATCATCGGGTTATGGCTGGCAGCAGGCACGCGCGCATCGAGCACCTCAATCACCATGTCGGTAAATTCCATGGTTTCTTCCGCCTTTTTGCGTGCTTGGGTCATGTGCCCCGGATACCACTGAATCGCCATTTAAACTCCGTTTGATAATTGAAAAAATACTGCGTCGGCATCGCCTTGCCGTACTAAAATGTACTGTCTGCGGCTCGCCTTCTTGTCTTTTTTTATTTTGAAACGAAGTTAGGCCACCTTGGTATTTTAACATTTAGTACATGAGTTGTTTGCGCTAACTTGAGGTGTATGATTCACCTCAAATAAATCTATAAAACAAGCCTAAAAACTGCCCGAGAGAAAATCATGCCTCTGGAAGCCGCATAGATACTGGCTTGCAGAGGTGGTGAAGGGAAGATGTGTGAATTCAGGTTTAAAAAGCGAGTTTTGTTACTTAAAAATTTAACGCAATATTGCGCTTATTGCGCTAATTCGCGTTGCGCTTTGCGTTCTCGTCTTTCTTGCTGGCGAAGTTTTCTTTTTTCGCGAATTTCTTGGCGTTGCTCTGGCGTCATATTTTTAAATTTTTGGCGAAACTGGGCTTTTTGCTCTGGGGATAAGTTTTTCCAGCGCTCACGCAGCAACTTGCGCTCTTCAGGCGGCAGCGCTTTAAAGGCACGCATCTGCGCCTTCACTTCGGCCTTTTCTTCTTTTGAAAGTTTTTTATAGCGTTGCAAACCCGATTTTAAGTTTTCACGTTGCGCTGGATCCATATTAGCCCATTTTTCAGCCCCTTTGCTTAAGCGAAGCTGGCGTTCGGCTGGCAAGTTTTGCCATTGATCTTTCATTGGGGCGAGCGTTTCTTGCTGCTGAGTGCTCAAGCTATCCCAAGCAATACTTGCTTCAGCGTGGGCATTTAATGGCAAAAAACTGAGCTGACATAATAGTACAGCGCTAAAAGAGATGCTTTTTGCAAGCATTTTTATTTTTGTATAGTAGAAAGAAAATACATTCATTTTTTTGTCTCCTGCGGCAAAGGTTGGCTTTGCGTATTATTTTGTTCAGCTTGTACATCTGCCAGTGCAGCGGCTAAAGATTCGCTATCCTCATCATCCAATTCACCCAATAATTCAATCAAATCAATGGGTAATGGAGGCGTTTGTGCTTGCGCAGCTGGCAGTAATAATAAGCACAACAAGCAGCACACAAGTTGCCATTTATAAAGCATGGGTTTCTTCCATTAATACTTCATCAGCCCATAGATAAAAATCAGGGTCACTCATCACTTCCAAATCTTCTGCATTATTTAAAGCTTCAAGCAAGGCAAGGTCTTGGTGATTTGTGGGTGAAGCGCTTGGTGACAGCAACATGAAAGCAACCAAGCTAAACACGACCATCATCGCGGTAACTGCAAGCCAATGCTGATGTAAAAAACTCAGCGTGAGCCATCTTGCTGGGGCTAGGCTTGACGTATTTGCCTGCAAAGATTGACGACGAATATCTGCTAATTGCTTGCGCGTGTCGGCATCAATGCTATTGACGCTGGCATCTAGGTTGGCTTTTATTCTATTTTCAAAGTCGGTTTGCATGTTAATTAACCTCATGGTGTTGTGCTAATTGGCCGCGTAGTTTTTCTAAAGCGCGCGCATAATGGGTTTTGACGCTACTTTCTGAGCATTGCATGACGGTGGCAGTTTCAGCAATATCTAAGCCTTCCCACACGCGCATTAAAAACACTTGTTGCTGACGCAAGGGCAGGGTAGAAAGCGCGGTGTTTAAATCATCCATAAACTGCGCATCTTGCAGCTTTACATCGGGCGCATAGGCTTGGTTGGCAGGCTGTTGGGCTATAAAGTCTTCTTCGTCGTCTTCATTCTCAGCGCTATTCCAGTTAAACCAGCTTCTAAAACGATTGCGTACTTTTTGCCGCCGATGCCAATCTAAGATACGCGTTTGCAAAATGCTATAAAACAGCGCTTTCCATTCATCTTTGGCATGCATGCTGTAATTTTGCACCATTTTTATCATGGCATCTTGTACGATGTCGAGCGCATCGTCGCGATTGCCTGTGGCAATCTGCGCGATGCGAAAAGCACGACCTTCTATGCTACTCAAAAAATATTGCATGCAAATTTTTATTCTGCCAAACCACCATTGTAGCTATTCAAAACACCCTACAGCAATTATTTACGATGATGCGCTGCACGTTTGTCTAGGCGGTTATTGATGCGCTCCCCTTTTCTATCTAGATGATTATCAATGCGGTCACCGCGTTTGTCTAAACGTTGGTCAATACGATCACCTTTTTGCTCAAGCGCATTGGCATGTTGCTCATGGCCATTGGCGCGTGCTTTATCGGCTCTGGCATCATAACGGTCTTCAATACGATCACCCTTGTTGTCTAAACGGTTTTCAATGCGATCACCACGGTTATCTAAGCGATCTTCAATACGGTCACCTTTTTTGTCCAGATAAGTGGCTTTATCCGCCATCGCATTGTATGAAGTGCCTAATGCAAATAGGGTGCTAATAAGAATTAAACTTTTTTTCATGATATTTTCCTTTTTGTTGGGTTTAAAACACGCAAAATAGCGTGCTCTTAACTATCAAAACGCAGTCAAATAGTGTTTGACGACAAGAGTATGAAAAAAAACTTAAATATTTTTGCTCGCTAGTTACGTGTTGTGCAGCAAAGGAGTAATTTCATTGGCAGGTTTTGGGCGGCTGAAAAAATAGCCTTGCATCTCATCGCAAGCATGCGCTTGCAGATACAGCACTTGCTCTTGCGACTCAACCCCTTCAGCAACTATTTTAAGATTAAGATTTTTTGCCAGTGCAATAATTGTTTGCACGATAGGCACATTGTTGTTATGCATCACAACATCATCTACAAACGATTTATCAATTTTCAACGTATCTAACGGCAATTGTTTGAGATACGATAAGCTTGAATACCCAGTGCCAAAATCATCAATTGAAATTTTTACTCCCAACGCTTTGATTTCATGCAGTATTTTGAGTGACGCACCTAGTTCGCTCATCACCATACTTTCGGTGAGTTCAATTTCTAAGTAATGTGCTTGCAAGCCAGTTTCGCTCAAAATATTTTTAATCGAATCAAGTAGGTTGGATTGTCCAAATTGGCGCATTGATAAATTGACGGACATGAGTAGATTGCCATAACCTGCTTTTTGCCAAGCAGTTGCTTGGGCACAGGCGGTTTTAATCACCCATTCACCTATCGGTACAATCAAACCTGTTTCTTCCGCAATATGTATAAATTGCACGGGTGAAACAAAGCCCAATTCTTGGCTTTGCCAGCGAATAAGTGCCTCCATGCCGACCACTTGCATGGTTTGTAAATTGACTTTGGGTTGATAGTGCAGAACAAGCTCATTTTTATCCAGCGCATGGCGTAGCAAGTTCTCCATATAAATTCGGTCTGCCACTTTTTTGTTGAGCGCTTCAGTAAAAAATTGAAAGTTGTTTTTACCTAACTCTTTAGCGCGATACATGGCAATGTCAGCATGCTGAATAAGCGTGCCCACCGTGTCACCATCATTGGGATAAACCGCAACGCCCACGCTGCATGTCATATTAAGCTCAAGTTGGTTAATTGTGAGCGGCTGCGCTACAAACTCTATGATGCGTTGCAGCACCCCCATCACCAACGCTTCATTGCTGTGGCCTTGTAATACAATAATAAACTCATCTCCACCAAAGCGCGCCACAGTATCGGACTCTCTAATGGCACTTTGCAGGCGTTTAGATACTTCAATTAATACTTGATCGCCAAGGTGATGCCCCATGCTGTCGTTGATATATTTAAAGCGATCTAAATCTAAAAACACGACCCAAGTAGGCAGTTTTGTGCGTTGGCTGTGCTCTATGGCTTGCTGCAAGCGATCATCTAATAAAATGCGGTTTGGCAAGCCGGTAAGCTGGTCATGATGGGCTTGAATGAGCAATTGTTCTTCACGCTTTTGGGCAGAAATGGCAATACCAATGCGGTTTGAAAGGTCACGAATTTCACTCCAGTCGCTATCATCAGCGTTAAAGACGGACTTGCTACCGACCGTGAGCAACGCGCAAATGTTTCCCTGCCAAAAAATAGGTAGCACCCATAAATACTGCGCACCTAGTTTGGCTATTTCATGCTGATATACCAAGTTGGCATCAAGCTCAGAAAATTGCCCCATTGATTGCTCAGTTAATGCAGAGATTTCAATTAATGGAATAGACAGTGGAAAGTGTGACTCTATACCAGCATACGCAAAATTGACCAAGCCGTGTGCTTCCGTCTCGGTGCTTTCGGCAATGCGAAACACTTGCACATAAGTATGCGGCTTGAGTTGCAAAATACGCTGGATGATTTGCTTAACTAGATGGTCAACATCTAGTTTTGCAACCATTTTTTTGTCCACATCGGCCAACACTTGCAGCGTATTGAGCTGGCGTTTAATGTCAGACGACATATGATTAAATGCGCTGGCTAATTCAGAAAACTCTGATTTATCATCCACTTGCACTGCTTCAAATTGGCCTTTTGAGATTTTTCTGGTGCCAGCAATTAAATGCTCAAGCGGAATCATGGTGCGTCTAATTTGCGATAAGCTTAACAGCCCGATAATGAGCAAACTTAACACGGCTATCCAGATATAACCATTATCACCATAAAAATCCCACAGGCCGCTACTGGCACTAGGCGTTAAACGCGTGGTTTCAAAAGTCCAAGGCTCATCATTAAACTCCGCATTTAAAAATAACTCCCACGAGCCTGCGGTATTACTATTGGCTTGCTGGGTCTTATTAGGGCTGGCTTCATCGCTAGAGCAAAATAAGGTAAGTTTAGTGTTGGCAGCGTTGCGATAGGCGCATACTTTAATATCAGATGGATATTCGTCTTTATTTCGCCACACATAAACAGGGTTAAGCTCGGCAACTAGCCAGGTGGTATTTGCGTGGTTAGTTGGCATCACAAGGCTAATTAAGGGCGCATGGCTTAGGTTTTTAGGCGCTAACACCAATAATTGCATTCTTTGCTCACGTACTGAAGTTTGCGCTGGCATAACCATTGGATGATTTAAAAATTCGGCGATTTGATTAGCGTCACCATATTTGGCAGTCATTTGGCCATCAACGCCAACTTGCACGAGTGATTTGAAAATAGGGATTTCATAAGATTTTGTCGCAATTAATTGCCATAATTGCTCGGCATTTTGCGCCTCATTTGCATGCGCTGTCGTAAAGTGCTGTAGCATTGATCTGGCAAATAGCAAGTTGCTAAAAGTGGATAAACCATAGTTTTTGCTCAGGTCTATTTCTGATTGGTGCTCATATTCATGAATGAGCCGCCCCATATTGCGGTGCGTGAGACCAGACACCAGCATGGCAGGAATGGCCGCTGCCAAAAACAGTAAAATAGCAATCCGTTGAGAAACTTTGCTTTTTAAAAAAGTACCCGTAATCACCATTTAATTAAAACTTAGCACCTACATTAATAAACTTTCCATCTCTGCCCCAAATGACATCCTCTTTGCTTCTGGCGTGCGACACTTGCACATGTGTGTCATGACTGCTACCAATACTATATAAATCAAAATAGGTGTTAATCGGGTTTAAGGCATGGTCTTTTCTGGCGCCACCATTACCAGGGCCAGTTAAATTAAGGTAAACATAGGGCTGGTCCCACGGGTCTCGTTTTGTATCTAGGTTTACTTCGGCCAAAGAGTCTGGGTATCTGCGATTTTCTTGAAAAAATTGCTCAATTATTGTGCCCATCGCGGCAATATCAGAAACTGCCCCGCTTATTTTGGCCTTCTCCGTATAGTCTTTATATGCGGGGATGGCAATTGCAGCCAAAATGCCAATAATGGCAACTGTAATCATCATTTCTATCAGCGTAAAGCCGCGATGTTTTTTTATATAGCGTGGCTTTAATTTTAAGGGGGGTATGATCATGCTTATTATTACTAGGAGAATATTTAATCATTTATCAAGCAAAAATAATGCCATAAACGTTAATTTATGTAAATTAAATAAATGCTTAGCAATAACGCTAACTATGCGTGGGCATTATTCAAATTTTGCGAGTTTAAGCCAGCATGCAATCGCTTAGCCCTGCTGAAAATTGTCCAACTTTCAACGCAGTTGTTAAATTGATGAACAAAAATAGCGCTTATGCGTGTGAGCTAATGCAAATATGCGCTTGAAGCTTGCTTTTTCAATTAAAATAAGCGCATGAATACCGCGACTGAACACTCAGAAATCAAGCCGAATCAATCTGTTGCCTTACTTAAAGCGCTGCATATATTGACGCGTGACGGCAAACTTAACCAAGATAGCCGCCGTAAGTTAAAACAGGTTTATCATTTGGTGAATTTCATCGAGCCACTTTTTAATGCCGTATTGGCACAAAACGCTAATCCAACGTTGGTGGATCACGGTGCGGGCAAGTCATATTTAGGGTTTATTTTGTATGATTTGCTCATCAAGCAACATAGCAGCGGGCAGGTGATTGGCATTGAAACACGCGAAGAATTAGTAGAAAAATCAAAGACTTTAGCACTGCAGTGCGGTTTTGAGCGTATGCATTTTGAGCATTTAACCGTAGAAGAATCCATCACTTCTGCTACGATTCCTGAAAGGGTTGATATTGTCACCGCGTTGCACGCTTGTAATACAGCTACCGATGACGCCATTCAATTTGGTTTAATAAAGCACGCAAAATACATGGTGCTGGTGCCGTGTTGCCAAGCCGAGGTGGCAGAAGTCTTGCGCAAGCATAAAAATGAGAGCTTTGGCAAAACGCCTTTGAGTGAAATTTGGCGTCACCCCATACACACGCGCGAATTTGGCAGCCAAATTACCAATGTGTTGCGCTGTTTGCAGCTAGAAGCCGCTGGCTATAGCGTGACGGTGACCGAGTTGGTGGGCTGGGAACATTCGATGAAAAATGAGCTGATTATTGCCAAATATACTGGCCAGCCACGCAAAAATGCGCAAGCGCGTATGGAGGCAATTTTGCAAGAATTTAACCTGCAAGACATACAGCATCGTTTTAGTTTTTGCGCATAATTAACACAGCAAATATAACGCTAAAAAATAAGGTTTTTTTGGCTTTTTTATATCAACATCATTTGACCACCTCTGTAAGCCAGTCAGCATGAGGCTTGCAGCGGCATAAAAATCTCTCGGACGTTTTTTAATGCTACAGTGTAATAAAATGCATATTCAATTTTCACAATTTTTCGTGTGGATTTGGCTGCTTGTTTGCGCGCATTTTTCACCCAATACTCTTGCGGATGAAGTTGCTAAAACTGCGCAGAAATCGCCCGACATTTTACTTGCACACATTTACCAGCGCGGTGTGGATGTTAAGCAATATTTAGTGAGTGAAAAATTAGATGGCGTGCGCGCGATTTGGGATGGCAAAGTGTTGCGCACGCGCGCTGGTAATGTGATTAACGCGCCATTTTGGTTTACCAAACCATTGCCTGCCACAGCGCTGGATGGTGAATTGTGGCTAGCGCGCAGGCAATTTGATGCGCTTTCTGCTGCGGTGCGTAAAGAGGTGCCTGTAGAGGCAGAATGGAAAAATATTAGTTATAACGTGTTTGAGTTGCCGGGTGACGCTGGCACATTTGAAGCACGCGCAAAACACATTGAAGAAATTGTAGAAGAAGCTCATTTAGCGCATTTAAAAGCGGTAAAGCAGTTTCGGCTAAAAAATGAAGCGGAGCTCAACCTAAAGCTAAAGCAAATTGTAGCGGCAGGTGGCGAGGGTTTGATGTTGCATCGTGCAGATGCACTTTATGTAACGGGGCGCAATGATGCGCTACTCAAACTAAAACTGTTGTTAGATGCTGAGGCAACCGTGATTGCGCACACCGCAGGGCGCGGAAAATATCAAGGCAAGCTTGGTGCGCTGGTGGTGCAAACGCCAGAAGGGGTGCAGTTTAAGTTAGGCACTGGTTTAAGTGACGCCGAGCGCCAAAACCCGCCCAAAATTGGCAGTGTGGTGACTTATACTTACCGTGAAGTTACAAAAAATGGCAAGCCAAAATTTGCTAGCTTTTTGCGGGTGAGAAACGATTAAAGCTTGTTTTGCGCTAAACTTTTTTTAATACGCTGCTGTCGTTCATATTGTTGAACTCTAAAAGCGCAGCACGATGAATCAAGGCTTGTACAACGATATTAGCTAGGCCAAGTAAAATGCCTTTTTGGTAGAGCGTGAGCGTTTTGGGTTCTTGCCCAATAATGCAGATACTGCCAATATTTTCACCACTTGGCATTTTGAGCGGCACACCAGCATAAAAGCGAATATGCGGATAGGCTGTGACAAAGGGGCTATCAGAAAATCGTGCGTCTAAGCTGGCATCAGACACTTCAATCATCTGATTATCTAAGTTGGCAATGGTTGAAAATGCCAAGTCACGGTGCGTTTCCTTTACGCTTTCCAAACCTACATTGGCTTTAAACCACTGTCTATTTGCATCTACTAAGCTAATGAGCGCGATGGGTGCTGCGCAGACTTGGCTCACTAACTTTACAATTTCGTCAAAAATAGCTTCTGGTGGCGTGTCTAGCACCATGAGCTGGTGCAGTTTTTCAAGGCGTGCTTTTTCATTTATTGGTGTTGGCACTGTTATCATCATCTGTTGTCCTAAAGGTTGCAACAATGGGGCTTATGCGTAGTACGCTGGTAGGCATTATAGCTAAATGTACTTAAATTGTCACAATAACGCGGTGTACTGTTGTTATTTTGCATATATTTGCCGCTGAGAATAGCCTATATTGTGTCACATAGCATGATAAAATGCGCCACGTATGACAAGTCAACACAACCACCATTCTAGCCAAGTATCTTCATTTTTAAAGGCGCTTGCCAACTGCATGTTGACTGACCGCCATGCACTGCGACGCAAATTGCGCGATGTGCAAGACCTGCAAAAAACCACCGATGAGAAATCAACCCAAACAGCGCAGCGACTGCTCAATGATGTCGCGCAAAAAGTACGTGCCTCACAGGCTAAATTTAGTGCGCGGTTAACACGTTTACCAAAGCCTGTTTATCCACCAGCATTGCCAGTTAGCGGCAAAAAAGATGAGATTGCAGCAGCGATACAACAACATCAAGTGGTGATTGTGTGTGGCGAAACCGGCTCAGGTAAGACCACGCAGCTACCCAAAATTTGTTTAGAGTTAGGCCGTGGCGTGGCTGGTTTAATTGGGCACACGCAGCCAAGACGTATCGCCGCACGCTCGGTGGCTAGCCGCATTGCGCAAGAATTAAACTCACCATTAGGTGAGGCGGTGGGTTACAAAGTGCGCTTTAACGATAAGCTCTCTGAAAGCAGCTACGTCAAGCTGATGACGGATGGTATTTTGTTGGCTGAAACGCAAGGCGATAAATTTTTAAACGCTTACGACACGATTATTATTGATGAGGCGCATGAGCGCAGCTTAAATATTGATTTTTTGCTTGGCTATTTAAAGCAACTTTTGCCAAAGCGGCCAGATTTAAAGGTGATTGTGACTTCGGCTACCATTGATGCCGACCGTTTTTCGCGACATTTTAACGGCGCACCCGTCATTGAAGTTTCTGGGCGGACTTTTCCAGTAGAAGTGCGTTATCGCCCGCTGGGAAAAGCTGGCTTCACGGCAAAAGAGCTGACAGCGGATGATGATGAAGGCGACATTGAGCTGCTAGGCCAAGATTTAATGGGTATAAAGCGCAAAGCTCGCACCGAGGCACGCTGGCTGGAAGAAGATGACGAAGAAGAAGCGATTGAAGAGGCCATTTTAGATGCGGCCGATGATTTGTTGCGTCAGGGTGATGGCGATATTTTAGTATTTTTGCCTGGCGAGCGCGAAATTCGCGATGTGGCCGACCATTTACGCAAATATCAAGGTCGCTCTGCCAAACTCAAGCATATTGAAGTGCTGCCGCTGTTTGCGCGCTTGAGTATTGAAGACCAGCAAAAGATTTTTAAATCGCACAGCGCGCGTCGTATTGTGTTGGCCACCAATGTGGCAGAAACCTCACTCACCGTGCCGGGCATCAAATATGTGATAGATGCAGGGTTAGCGCGCGTGAATCGCTATAGCCCGCGCGCAAAAGTTGAGCAATTGCAGATTGAAAAAATCAGCCAAGCCGCCGCCAAGCAAAGGGCGGGGCGCTGCGGGCGAGTTTCAAATGGTATTTGCGTTAGGTTATATTCTGAGCAAGATTTTAATGGCCGCCCAGAATTTACTGAGCCAGAAATTTTACGCAGCTCATTAGCGAGTGTCATTTTGCGCATGTCAGCCTTGCGCTTGGGCGATGTGGCGGAGTTTCCGTTTATTGAGGCGCCTAGCTCACGTTTAATAGCCGATGGTTATTTGCTATTGCAAGAACTTGGCGCAGTGGATGCCAAACGCCAAATTACCGAAACTGGCTTGCAGCTCGCTAAACTGCCTTTAGACCCTCGAGTGGGACGCATGATTTTGGCAGCTAAACGGGAAGCATGTTTAAAAGAAATACTCATTATTGCCAGCGTGCTCAGTATTCAGGACCCACGCGAGCGCCCAATGGATAAGCGTGAAGCAGCCGATAATGCGCATAGTAAGTTTGCCCAATCTAACACATTAGAAAGTCTAGGCTCGGATTTTATGAGCTACCTTAAGCTTTGGAATTGGTTTGATAGCGCGCTCAAAAACAAAAAGTCTAATAAAGATTTACTCAATCAGTGTCACACCAATTTTCTGTCATTTTTACGCCTAAAAGAGTGGCGAGAGCTCCATGCGCAGTTGCTAGAGATAGTCCAAGAAATGGATTTTAAGCTCAATGACAAAGAGGCTAATTATGAGCAAATTCATAAGGCTTTATTGGCAGGCTTATTGGGCAATATTGGCTTTAAAGATGGTGAAAACGAATCTTATGCAGGTGCGCGAGGCATTCGCTTTCATATTGCACCGGGCTCAACGCTCAAAAAAGTGCGCCCAAAATGGGTGATTGCGGCGGAGTTGGTTGACACGACAAAGCTATATGCGCGTTGTGTCGCCAAAATTGAACCTGATTGGATAGAGCCGCTGGCGCGCGGTTTGACCGATAGCCAATATACCGACCCGCGCTGGGATAGGCGCATGGGCATGGTGAACGCGTGGGAACGTGTTTCACTTTATGGTTTAACGATTATCCCAAAGCGCCGCGTGCATTATGGGCCAATTAACCCGCAAGAGTCGCGTGAAATTTTTATTCGTGAAGCATTAGCCAATGGTGAGTTTGATACCAAAGCTGCTTTTTTCACAGCTAATGAGCGCTTAATCGCCGAAGTTGAAGAGCTTGAACATAAGGCAAGACGCCAAGATGTGTTAATAGACGAACATCAGCTTTTTGCCTTCTACGATAGCAAAATTCCAGCTGATATTTGCCAAGCGGCAACTTTTGAAAAATGGCGCGAAGGCGCAGAAAAACTTAACCCAAAGCTGCTTTATTTAACACGCGATGATTTAATGCGTCATGGCGCGGATGCAATTACTGAAATACAGTTTCCTGAAACATTGATGCTTTCAGCCATCCATGTTTCCCTCACCCCCAGCCCCTCTCCCGCAAGCGGGAGAGGGGTGCACGACAGTGCGGGTGAGGGAAAAACCGTGGATATTGCACTTAAATACCGTTTTGAACCTAATCATGTTTTAGATGGCGTTACGGCGACGATTCCACTCGCTTTGCTCAACCAACTCAACCCGGTGCAAACAGAGTGGCTGGTGCCAGGCATGTTGCGTGAAAAACTCACCTATTTAATTAAAGCGTTACCTAAAACTTTTCGTCGCGTATGCGTGCCAGTGCCTGAGTTCGTGACAGGGTTTTTAGAACATATTGACCATCGTTACAACACGCCGCTATTAGAAACGCTAGCGGCCTATATTCAACACAAAACCACCCTGAAAATTAGCAAAGAAGACTGGGATTTAGCGGAGGTTTCACCGCACCATTTAATGAACTTTAGTGTGATTGATGATGCTGGGCGCGAACTTGCCATGGGGCGCGATTGGAATGCCCTAAAAAAACAATTAGGTTCAGCCGCGCAGCTCACCTTTAGAAACACATCGCCCGATATTGAAAAAAATGGCTTAAAACAGTGGGATTTTGGCGATTTACCAGAGACCTTAAATTTTGAGCGTGATGGTGTAAAAATGGTGGGTTACCCAGCGCTTGAAGATGATGTTGAGAGCGTTTCAGTTAAGTTATTTGATACTGAGCGTGAGGCGGCGGTAAATCTGCGGCAGGGTGTTTGCCGATTAATGCGTTTTGAGTTAAAAGAACAAATGAAGCAGCTTGAGAAAAGTCTGCCGAATTTTAACCAATATGCGCTTACGTTGCGAGGGGTGATTTCGCCCGATGATTTGCGAGAAGATATGATTAGCGCCATTGCCGACCGTGCTTTTATTGGCGATGATGATGTGCCGCGCACTAATGCCGATTTTATGAAACTGAAAGCCAGAGCCATAACGCGCTTGCCAGCGGTGACAGAAGCGATAGCGCGCCAAGCCCAAGCGATTGCAACGGAATATCAATTACTGATAGCGCAGCAAGCCAAAATGCCTACTACGGTCAATCGCCTAAAACGCGATTGTGAACAACAAATTGGTTTGTTGGTGTATAAAGGTTGCTTTAGCCAAACACCGTGGGAGCAATTGCAGAACGTGCCGCGCTATTTAAAAGCTTTGCGCTTACGCATTGAAAAACAACCTGCCAACCCAGACCGTGATGGCAAAAATGCAGCCAGCGTGGGGCAAATTTGGGATAAATGGCAGGCTAAAACCCATGCGCTGTTTAGCGCGCATTTAGATGTTCCGCCAGAGTTGCAAGCGTTTAGATGGCAAATAGAAGAGTTACGTGTTTCGCTTTTTGCGCAAGAGTTGCGCACACCTTATCCAGTCTCGATTAAGCGGCTTGAAAAAACGTGGGCAGACATGCGCTTTTAATTAGCGATGCAAAACCAACGCTTACAAACTCAAATATTAAGACCACGCGGTGATGCCTCTATCCGCCTGCAAATTAGCCGAAACACATTAATCGCAGTAATTTTTTCACTGGTCATTCATGCGCTCATTTTGGTGTTTGTGGCGCCAATGTTGCTTTTTAATCAAGCCTCTCCACCGCCAACCACACTAGAAATCAGCCTTGCCCCAGCCAAGATAGAAAAACCTATTGTGCCAGAAGCCAACCCCGAACCTTTGCCTGAACTTGTGCCTGAAAAACCAGTGGTGAAAAAGGTCGAAAAAAAAGTGAAACCCAAACGCAAAGTGATGGCTAAACCAGCAAACGCCGCACAAAAGCCAGTATTTACCATGCCTGAAGAAGACACTAAGCCGGTTGTTGAAAGCACGCCAGCGCCAACGCCGCCAGTCAATGTGCCATCTGCAAGCGAGCCTACCGACATGGCTTCATACATCAAAGCGCAACAAGCCAAACGCAATGCTGGAGAAGGCGATGCGGCACAGCAAAATGCAGAGGCGATTGCGCGCGAGCAAGGTCCAAGCGAAGAACAAAAACGCGAGGAACGCATTAAAAATAATTTAAAAGTGGGCACCAATGGCATATTTGAAATCACCAGCAAAAGTAGTCGCCGCATCACTTTTTCATTTAAAGGGTGGACGAACGATTATAGCAATGCGCGGCGCGAATATTTTGAAGTTGAAGCCATGCAAGATGAAGATGTGCGCTTGCTGGCTGTGCAAAAAATGATCAGTTTAATTCGCACGCATTATCAAGGCGATTTTAATTGGGAGTCGCAACGCTTAAACCGCACGGTGGTGAAATCTGCACGTTTAGAAGATAACGCAGAGCTTGAAAATTTTTTGATGATGGAGTTTTATGGCACGCATTATAAAGCCAAATTTTAAGCTAAAAAGACACTTTTTTTACGCATCTTCATTTCACCGCTTCTGTAAGCCAGTATCCATGCGGCTTCCAGAGGCATAAAATTCTCTCGGGCGAAATTAACAGCTAATTATTGATTATTTTCAGATTCAATTTTTAGCAAAATTTTATGCGCAATACAGTTTTTTAACTTTGATTAAAACCACGATGTTTGTTGCGCTATGTCATCAAATCAACTCGGTAATGCGCTAACATAACGTTTTACTTCAATTTTTTCTGCCCATGAGCCAGCACCATCTTAAACCTTTATTTGCCCCCAAATCAGTTGCAGTGTTTGGGGCAAGTGATCGCGTGGATTCGGTAGGGCAAATTGTTTTTCAAAACATGTTGCAAAGTGGCTACAAAGGCAAGCTTTATCCAGTTAATCCCAGCCACGCTACGGTACAAGGCTGTAAAGCTTACCCAGCCATTTCACATATTACAGAGACAGTTGATTTAGCGGTTATTGCGACGCCCGCGCAACGCGTTCCGGGCATTATTGCGCAGTGTGGCGAGCATAACGTAAAAGCGGCCATTATCATCAGCGCGGGTTTTGGTGAGGCGGGCGATGCGGTTGGAAAAGCCCTAGAAGCGCAAGTGCTTGAAAATGCGCGGCGCTACGGCATCCGTTTAATTGGGCCCAATTGTTTAGGCGTGATGCGCCCCGATATTGGCCTAAATGCGACCTTTAATAAAGGCAACGCCATTTCTGGCAACATTGCTTTTGTATCGCAATCGGGCGCGCTTTGTACCGCGATTTTAGATTGGGCAAATGCGAATGATGTGGGCTTTTCTAGCGTGGTTTCGATGGGCGCTAGCTTGGATATTGATTTTGGTGAAATTTTAGATTATTTAATTTCAGACACCAAAACGCGCAGTATTTTGCTTTACATTGAAGGCATTCATGATGCACGAGGGTTTATGAGTGCCATTCGCGCGGCAGCACGGGTTAAACCGGTGATTTTAGTGAAAGTTGGGCGTCACCCAGCGGCTTCTAAAGCGGCCATTTCGCATACGGCTTCTTTTGTGGGCTCGGATGATGCTTTTGATGCGGCAATTCGCCGTGCTGGCGTGGTGCGTGTGCAAACCATTACGCAGTTATTCTCTGCTGCAAAGGCGTTATCTTGCGGTTTTGACCCTACTGGTAAGCGCTTGGCGATTGTCACCAATGGCGGCGGGCCAGGCGTGATGGCGACAGATTATGCCATTGATTTAGGCTTAGAAATGGCCACATTATCTGACAACACCATTTCCACGTTAAACCAAGTGCTTCCAGCTACTTGGTCGCATGGCAATCCAGTAGATATAGTGGGCGATGCACAAGCTGACCGTTACCAGCATGCGGTAAAAGCTTGTTTAGAAGACCCCAATGTCGATGGTGTGCTGGCAATATTAACCCCGCAAGCCATGACTAAACCTCTGGATGTGGCCAACGTAGTAATTGAATTGAGCAATCAATATAAAAAACCTTTGCTCACTTCTTGGATGGGCGAAGCGCAGGTCAATGAATCTCGCGCGGCATTTAACTACGCAAGAAAACCGAGCTTTCGTAACCCAGAATCTGCGGTTGATGTATTCTCATTTTTATCGGCGTATCACCAAAACCAAAAACTGTTAATGCAAATGCCCGGGCCACTTTCGCATCATCTTGAGCCTGATGTAGAAAGTGCGCGCATGATTATTGAAGGCGCATTGCAGGAAAAACGCAAAATTTTAGGTGAAATGGAATCCAAAGCCTTGCTTTCCGCATTTCACATTCCGGTAGCGCATACCATGGTGGCGCGCTCGCCCAATGAGGCATTATTGATTGCGCAGCAATTGGGTTTTCCGGTGGCGATGAAAATTAATTCACCCGATATTACCCATAAATCAGATGTTGGCGGGGTCATGCTTAATCTAGTGAATGCGCAAGAAGTCCGCTCGGCTTATCATGAAATTATTGAAAACGTCACACGTAAACGCCCAGATGCCTTTATTAACGGTATTTCGATTCAGCCCATGATTGTTAAAAAAAATGGCCGTGAGTTGATGGTGGGCGTCACGCACGATGCTGTTTTTGGCCCTATTATTACCTTTGGCGCTGGGGGCACAACGGTTGAAATTGTGCACGATAGGTCCGTAGCATTGCCACCGTTAAATAGCTTTTTGGTGAAAGATTTAATTAATGGGACGCATGTGGCTAAAATGTTGGGTGAATTCCGCAATATGCCGCCGGTGAATATGGAGGCGCTTGAGAGTGTGCTGTTGCGCGTTTCTGAGATGGTCTGTGAGCTGCCAATGTTGATGGAAATGGATATTAACCCATTGATTTTAGATGAAAATGGTGTGCTGGCAGCCGATGCGCGCATTATGGTGGATGTGAACCCAAGTAGCGAGCGTTATGAGCACATGGCGATTTACCCTTATCCCACGCATTTGGTGAGCAACTGGCAATTAGCCGATGGCACGGATGTTACGATTCGCCCCATTCGGCCAGAAGACGTTTGGTTGGTGCAAGATTTTGTAAAAAACTTATCAGAAGAAGCACGCTATTTCCGGTTTATGAAAAGTGTTGAAGCACTGAGTGAAACCTTGCTCATTCGTTTTACCCAAATTGATTACAGCCGTGAAATGGCGCTCATTGCAGTGCAAAATGAAAACGATAAAGAAGTGGAATTGGGCGTTACGCGCTATGCGATTAACCCAGATGGACAAAGTTGCGAATTTGCTTTGGTGATTGCAGACAGCATGCGGGGTACGGGTTTAGGTTACAAACTGATGACCACTTTAATGGATATTGCCCGTGCCCGAGGTCTAAAACGGATTGAAGGTGAAGTGCTCAAAAATAACACCAGTATGCTAAAACTGATGAAGCGTTTGGGTTTTAACGCTAAAACCAGTGAAGATGATAGCAACATTAAAAATGTGTATTTAGATTTATAAGGGCTGATATGCGCACGGCTTATATTTCTCACCCTGAATTTCTCAAGCACGACATGGGGCCAGACCACCCAGAATGCCCAGCGCGCATGTACGCTATCTCTGACCAACTGATTGCTTCCGGCATATTAGATTATTTAAATCACTACGAGGCATCAAAAGTGGGCAAAGAAATACTCGCCCTAGCGCACAACGTGGATTATATTGATTGGGTTTACCAAAACGCACCAAGTGACGGCTTAATTGATTTAGATGGCGACACTTTGATGAACCCTTACACGCTAGATGCCGCACTATATGCCACAGGTGCAGTGGTGAATGCGGTAGATTTAGTGATGTCTGGCGAGGTAAACAACGCCTTTTGTAATATTCGCCCACCGGGCCACCATGCCAAGCGCAATGGCGCATCGGGCTTTTGTATTTTTAACAATGTGGCAGTGGCAGCGGCTTATGCGCTTGAGTATCACGGTTTGCAACGTGTGGCGATTGCGGATTTTGACGTGCATCATTGTGACGGTACGGAAGATATTTTTCGCGATGACCCACGTGTGATGCTGTGCTCCACTTTTCAGCACCCTTTTTACCCATTTTGTGGTGCTGAGAGTAGCAATGATCATATTATTAACGTGCCGTTGGCCGCTGGCACCAATGGCGAAGGCTTTAGGTCGGCGGTTGAAGCGCATTGGCTGCCTGCACTCGCACGCTTTGAACCGCAATTGATATTGATTTCAGCAGGCTTTGACGCACACAGAGAAGATGATATGGGCGGCTTGGCTTTGAATGAAAAAGATTATTTGTGGGTGACGCAACAACTTAAAAAAATTGCCGCACAATTTTGTCATAAACGCATCGTTTCTGCGCTAGAAGGCGGCTATGAGTTGCACGCTCTAGGCCGCAGTGTGATGACGCACGTGAAGTGCCTTGCCGAGCTTTAATTTTTGATCGGTAACATACCCAAAAAGCACCATTTTTAGCACATCTTCATAACACCTGCTCTGCAAGCCAATAACGGCGGGGCTTTCAGAGCATATTTTTTTGTACGGAGGATTTTTTACGTTACAAAAGCCTTAAAAATTGGCACAAAATTTTTGTGCTATTTACACTTCCATCAGTAGCTTTCTAATCGCATTTTCATCTAAATTTTTGCCAATTAATACAATGCGGTTTTCGGGTTCGTCTTCTGTCCAGCCTTCTAGCAAGGTGGGTGGGTAGGGGGTGAAATGCACAGCGTGAATCGCCAATGGTGCCGCTTGGTCAGCCGCGTGAATAATGCCTTTTAAGCGGAGCAATTTTTCACCATGTATTTGGCACAGGCGCAAAATCACTGGTTTTAAATCGCGCCAATTCAGCGGGCTGGGAAGGGTGACTGTAAAACTGCTAATTTCATCGTGTTGGTTGGTTTGCGGCAAAGTGCCTTTTGGCTTTGCAAGCTTTAAAGGCGCGCGTAGCCAACGCTGCGGCTCAGCGCTTTTGCCGCTGGGGTCAAACAGGCCAACATCAATAATAAAATCGGGGTCAATTTCGCCATGTGCGATTTTATGTTGCGTAGCGCCTGCGTTAATTTCAATTAGCTTTTCCTTCAGTGCGCTAATTTCTTCCGCGCTGGCTAAATCGGTTTTGGTGAGCAGCAATACATCGGCCACCGCGGCCTGTTTGCGGGCTTCGGCATGTTCTTCAAGCTGTTTTAAACCGTAAACGCAATCAATAGTCACCACCACTGCATCTAGCCGAAACACGCTTTCTATCACAGGCTCATTCATTAAATTGCCCAAAATTGGGCCGGGGTCGGCCATGCCTGTGGTTTCAATCACCAGCCGATTAAATTGCGGGATGGCCTGCAAAGCGCGCTTAAAAAATAAGTCGCGCATGGTATCTGCCAGCTCATTTTTAAGTGTGCAACACACACAGCCGCTTTGCAACAACACTGTGTTATCGGCAATTTGCTCACTCTCCACCTGCGTGGCTAAAATATGGTCTAGCCCCGTGTTGCCCAGTTCGTTAATAATCACCGCGCTGTCTTTCATCGCGGGGTTTGCCAACAGCTTGTTGAGTAAAGTGGTTTTGCCTGAGCCTAAAAAGCCAGTAAGCAGGGTGACGGGGATGCGTTTGTCCATATGGTGCGCTGATTGAAATACAACGCACCATTATAGCGGCATCTTTAAACTATCGCATCTTGAATGGTGAGATCTTTTTCACCGCGTTCATACACTACTTGTGCGCGCCCAACCAGTAGTGGGTCAACTGAGCCAATATCATCTAACTGTTTGTTTTTGTATGGTAATTTGTGCAGCACATAGCGCATGGCGTTAAGGCGCGCGCGTTTTTTGCAGTCCGATTTCACTACCGTCCAAGGGCTTTCGGCGGTGTCGGTATGAAAAAACATGGCTTCTTTGGCTTTGGTGTAGTCGTCCCATTTTTCGAGCGAGGCTAAATCAATCGGGCTGAGTTTCCATTGTTTTAGCGGGTGCACTTCGCGCTCTTTAAAGCGGCGGCGCTGCTCTTTGCGGCTGACGGAGAACCAGAACTTGATGAGATGTATGCCGCTACGCACTAAGTGTTTTTCAAACTCTGGGGCTTCTCGCATAAATTCCAAATATTCTTCATTGCTACAAAAGCCCATGACGCGCTCAACCCCTGCACGGTTATACCAAGAGCGGTCAAACAGTACAATTTCGCCTGCGGTGGGTAACTGTGAAACATAGCGTTGAAAATACCATTGGCCTCGTTCGACTTCGCTCGGTTTTTCAAGCGCCACTACGCGCGCACCACGAGGGTTTAAATGCTCCATAAAGCGTTTAATGGCGCCGCCTTTGCCGGCTGCATCGCGGCCTTCAAAAATAATCACTACGCGCTGGCCTGTTTCTTTTACCCATGCTTGTAGCTTCAGCAGTTCTACTTGCAGTTTGTATTTTTGTTTTTCGTAACTGCGTCGAGACAGCAGGTTTTTATATGGGTAGCCGCCTTCGCGCCAATCACTTGCTAGTTCGGTATCGGCATTTTTGGCTTGTTTAACATTGCCCGCCGCAGTGCCAACCAGCATGCTTCTTAATATGGCGGCATCATCGGGCGATGCACCATCTAAAATAGCTTGTAAAGCGGCAGAAATTTGCGCGGGGTTCATGCCTGCCATGTGCTCTACAATGTTTGAAACTGCCGCCACTTTTGATTCGCGCGCGGCGGCAACTTCTTTATTTACCGTAATGTGCGCGACGTTGTCAGCCGTGGGCGTAGTTGGATTAGCCACGCGATTTGAGCGTTTGGCTACCGTGGTTTTAGGGCTTTTTTCAGTATTGGTGTTTGTTGCCATATTGCCTCCAAAAATTAAATCATTGAGTATCATGGTATGCCTTTGAAACGGCTTGTCAACGATATAGGTCAACTCAACGATAAAATGCTGGGTTTTTGCTGGCACTTTTAACGAAGTGTTGCTTTTTTGCGGCGATTAAAGCAATGACTCATGTATCATGACGGTAATTCGCAATGAGTTATAAATATGAACGTATTTTTTGAAGAAGACGGCAGTTTTAAAGTCGCCAGCGTGATGAGTGAAACCGATAGCGCGCTGCAGGTAGAGTCAGCCTCGGGTAAGCGTAGCAAAATTAAGGCAAATACGGTGTTGCTGCGTTTTGAAGCGCCATTAAGTGGTTTTATGGATACCGCCAATTCTGAGGCCGCCACGCTGGATTTAGACTTTTTGTGGGAGTGTTGCGGTGAAGATGAATTTGGCACGGTAGAATTTGCCACCGAATATTACGGCCGCAAACCTACACCCACCGAAACTGCCGCCATTGCTATTAAATTACACAGCGCACCTGTTTATTTTAACCGCAAAGGTAAAGGCCGTTACAAAGCTGCGCCAGCGGAGATTTTAAAAGCCGCGCTTGCGGGCCTAGAGAAAAAACGCCTGCTGGCAGAAAGAATGGCAGCTTATGTGGCGCAACTTAAAGCGCACGAAATGCCAGAAGAACTGATGCAAAAGCTTGATATGTTGCTCTACGCACCAGATAAAAACACCTTTGAATACAAAACCTTAGATGCTGCCGCTAACGAATTAAAAGTCAACCACATCAAGTTGCTACACGCGTGCGGGGCAATTCCCTCTGTGCATGATTACCATTTAGGTGCGTTTTTACGCGAGTATTTTGCAAAAGGCACACAGTTTGCGAATGAAGAAATTGCGGAAATCCCCGATAATTTGCCACTTGCTGAAGCCGAAGCTTTTAGTATTGATGACAGCACTACCACTGAAATTGACGATGCGTTTTCAATGCAAGCTTTGGCGGATGGGCTAATGCGCGTTGGCATTCATATTGCTGCACCTGCGCTAGGTATTTTGCCTGATAGTCCACTTGATGTGGAAGCGATGAAGCGGCTATCAACCGTGTATATGCCGGGCAATAAAATCACCATGCTGCCCGAGGCCGCGATTCGGCCTTTTAGTTTAGACGCAGGTGAAATTAAGCCCGTGCTGTCACTGTATTTAGATGTGGCGGCGGATTACACCATTACGCACCGTGAGAGCAAAGTGGAGCGCATCAAGATTGCCGATAACCTGCGCCACGATAATTTAGAACCTTATTTTAATGAAGAAACCTTAAGTGCCGATAGTGGTCATCCATATTGGGCTAACTGTTTGTTTTTGTTTAACTTGGCGGAAAGTTTAGAGAAAGCACGAGGCAAATACGACCCCACTAAACCGCCGCAAATGGACTACAATTTTTATGTAGAAAATGGCATTGTGAGCATTATTGGTCGTCGGCGCGGTTCGCCAATGGATAAACTGGTGGCAGAGTTGATGATAGAGGCCAACCAGCAATGGGGTGCATTGCTGGCTGCGCATGAAGTGCCAGGTTTATATAGAGCGCAAATGGGCGGCAAAGTGTATATGACTACCAAGGCTGAGCCGCATCAAGGTTTGGGCGTGGCGCAATATGCGTGGAGTACATCGCCATTGCGTCGTGCGGTGGATTTAATTAACCAGCGCCAAATTATGAGCGTGGTGCAAGGTACAGCACCAACATACCCGCCAAAAAGCGATGCACTCACCACGCACATGCGTAACTTTGAATTGACCTACAAAAACTATAGTGATTTTCAAACCCGTATGGAGCGCTACTGGTGCCTGCAATATTTGATTCAAGAACATATAGAAGAAGTGCATGCGACCGTTTGGCGTGAAAATATCGTTAAAATTGATTTTCCCCCGTATATGACCAAAGTGTATGGTTTACCAGAGCTAAAAGCGGGCATGCGCGTGAGTTTAAAAGTGCAAGAAGTGGATACGCTCATGATGGAATTACGCACTAAATTTATTTGCGTGCTTGAGGAAGCCCCCACCATTTTAGCCATAGATGAAGATGACGTGTTTATTGAAGCGCCGCCTGTGGTTGAAACTCCAGCAGTTGAAGAAGCGCAAGCGCCAGAGCTTAATCAAGAGGTGGTTGGTTAATGTTTCGCGTAGCTAAACACTTAATGAAAGCAGTAAAAGGCGACTCTGTGGATGTGAGTGAAAGCAATGGCGTGCGCTCGCTGCATTTGGGTTCTGACACGATTCAAAGTGCAATGAAAATTCGCGACCCTAATGCTTTAGAACTTACCTATACGCGCGGTATGATGTGTTTTTTGCTATTTAATACACAAGTTAAAAATGTGCTTTCAATTGGTTTGGGCGGCGGCTCGATTGCAAAATATATACACACTTATTGCCCAGAAATAGCCACAACCGTAGTGGAAATCAATCCCAAAGTGATTCAAGTGGCACGCAGTCAGTTTTATGTGCCAGAAAACGATCAGCGACTTGAGGTCATTGAAGGCGATGGACTGCAATATTTAGCAGATTACCCAGAAAGTACAGATCTATTGCTTTCAGATGCGTTTGATGGCTATGGCATTCCGCCTGACTTTTGCAGCCAAGATTTTTTTGATTCATGCGCGCGCACACTAAAAATAAATGGCATTTTTGCAATTAACTTGTGGGGCAGCGACGTTAAATTTGATATTTACTTACAACGTATCGAGCAAAGCTTTAAACAAAGGGTGTTGATACTACGCACGGGTAACCCTGGCAATATTGTGGTGTTTGGTTTTAATAAAACGCCTGCCAATTTGAGTTTAACCAGCTTAAAAGAACGTGCGAAATGGCTAGAAACACACCATAAAATTGAATTTAGTCATTTTGTAGGGCGGCTGATTGATGACAACCCTGTACAACACAACAAAGTGGTTTTTAAAAGCGACTAACTATGTTTAAAGTTTTTTTAATAGTTTGTATGCTGACTTTTGCACAATTTTCTCTTGCTGAAGATTTAAAGCTAGTAGAGGCGGCACGTAAACAAATTGGTGTTACCAAAAGTTATGACCCGCAATATACAAAACTTGCTTATCCTAATGGTGATGTGGATAGAAGCAAGGGTGTTTGTACAGACGTGGTTATTCGTGCTTTGCGTGAGGCACACCAAATAGATTTGCAAAAACTAGTACATGAAGATATGGCTGAAAATTTTAGGCTTTACCCAAAAAACTGGGGTTTAAAGAAAACCGATAAAAATATTGATCATAGGCGTGTACCTAATTTGCAGATTTATTTTAAGCGACATTGGAAAAGCTTAGCTATCACCCAAGATGTTGCGCAATATCAAGCGGGTGATGTGGTAACGGTGATGTTACCCGGTAATTTGCCACATATTATGCTGGTGAGTGATGCAAAAGCGCGTGGATTCTTAACTAATAATGAACCTCTAGTGATACACAACATTGGACGTGGCACAAAAGAAGAAGCGAGTTTATTGAGTTATCAAATAACTGGACATTTTAGAAAACCTGAATAGCTAGCAACCCAACATGCTGAGTAGCAAATGATTTTAGCCCCAATTTTTTTAGTTTAAGTGAGAATGTATTTATGAAAAAACAATTTATTAAATTGGCTTTAGCCAGCACCATGTTGTGGCTGCCACTCCAAGTTAACATGGCGTTTGCTGCCATGACCCTACAAGAAGCTGAGCGTGTAATTGATGTGTGCGAAGGTGAAGAAGAGGAAGTTGATACTAAAAAACTAGAAGAGGCGATAGCGCTTTATAAAGCGCAGGCTGAAAAAGGCAACGTTGAAAAACAACTTAAATTGGGAGAGCTATATCACAATGAAATCTGCGTCGTGGCTAATGATGATGGTAAGCAAGCTATTTTTTGGCTCACTAAGGCTGCCAATCAAGGCAATGTTACGGCACAAAACCATTTAGGCGAGCTATATTACGCGTTAGAAGATTACAAAAATGCTGTTCTCTGGTATGGAAAAGCAGCGGAAAAAAATGATCGAGATGCTATTTTAAATTTAGCCATTTTGTACACCAAAGGTGCAAACGTTTCTCAAGATAAAGCACGGGCAACCGCATTGTTTAATCAATATGTGCGTAATGGCCAAGCGTCAGATTTAACTTACATCGGTAATTTGTTTGCCGAAGGTATTCAAGTTCCGCAAGATTTTCTGGAGGCTTTAGCTTGGTATCAGCGCGCAGAAAAACAAGGTGATCATCAAGCCAGCTATCAAATTGCCACGTTTTATGCCTATGGACAAGGCGTTAAAAAAGATAATAAACAAGCATCAATTTGGTTTAACAAATGGGCTGAAAAAGGCACACTAGAAGATAAGATGAATTTGGCGCGTATGTATCGCGATGGCAATATTGTTGAGGCAGATGAAGCGCAAGCTTTTGCTTTGTACTTAAAAGGTGAGGCTTTGGGTGATTCTGAAGCAATTAATAATGTAGGCTGGTTTTACCAAGAGGGTAAGGCCGTTGCGCAGGATAACGCTCAGGCTTTGGCAAGATTTAGAAAAACAGCCGCCTTAAACGATG
Source organism: Pseudomonadota bacterium (assembly GCA_029556915.1). Classification (GTDB taxonomy): domain Bacteria; phylum Pseudomonadota; class Gammaproteobacteria; order Burkholderiales; family Methylophilaceae; genus Methylotenera. Next base: position 19,955 of record JAKQIT010000146.1, on the reverse strand, counting down.
GGTATGGTTTATATCAGGTGGGCTGGTTTTACGAAAAAGGTTTAAGTGTTCCGGTAGATGATACAGAAGCGCTAAAATGGTACCGAAAAGCCGCCGCAGTGGGCGATATAGATGGGCAATATAAAGTGGGCTGGTTTTACGATAATGGCAAAGTTGTGGCTGAAGACAGCAAAAAAGCCTTTGCTTGGATAGCCAGAGCCGCCATGCAAGGGTCATCAGATGCGCAAACGTATTTGGGCTGGATGTATGAAGAGGGTCGAGGGGTTGAAATAAATGATAAGAAATTAAGTGATAAAAAGGCGCTAATTTGGTATCGCAAAGCAGCTAATCAAAAAAATGTCACTGGGCAATATAATTTGGCATTGATGTATGCTAATGGCAATGGTGTGAAGAAAAACGATATTAAAGCCAATCTATGGTATTTATTAGCCGCTGCTAAGAATGATATGGATGCACAATATAACCTTGCCTCACGCTATGAAGAGGGTCAGGGTTTTGAAGTCAACCATGACAGGGCGATTGCACTGTACCGCAAAGCCGCTGCAAAAGGCCATGCCAGCGCACAAAATAACTTGGCCTTGAAATATGAAACGGGTGAGGGCGTCAAAAAATCTGCAATTTTGGCCTATGCACTTTATGATGTCTCTGCCGCTAACGAAGTCACCACCGAGGCAAATGCGCCCGAAAACCTTGCGCAGATAGGCAGAAGTATGGGTAAAGAAGATATTGTCATTGCCCTGCAACTGGCTGCTGAAATGAAAAAGCCCGACAATTTATTAAAAGCGTTGGATACATTTATTGCAAAATCGGCTTATTAAAATATAGCTTACTATTTTGCCGCCATTATATTAGGAATCAAAAAGTCGTATGGAACTTCAATATTTTGCCACCTGTCCACGTGGTTTAGAGCAACTGTTAAGTGAAGAGCTTAAAGCTCAGCAAGCCCGTAATGTGCAAGTCACCGATGGTGGTGTGAGTTTTATGGGTGATTTGGCGGTGTGTTATCGGGCTAATTTGCACTCTCGTTTAGCCACGCGCGTTTTAATGCAAGTCGGGCGCGGAAAATACACAAGTGAAGACGATTTATATCAGGCTGCTTACAAACTTAACTGGCCGAACTTGTTTGATGTCAAACATGATTTTATGGTAAAAGTTACTGGCGTTAAATGCCCGCTCAAAAGCTTGGAGTTTGCCACTTTGCGCATCAAAGATGCCGTGTGTGATAAGTTTAGGCAAGTGGTCGGTTCGCGCCCGTATATTGATACCAAAAATCCAGCGGTGCGTATTCATGCCTATTTAACGGCGGATAGCTACACTTATTATATTGATAGCTCAGGCGCGGCGCTGTATCAGCGTGGCAACCGCCGCGCCAGTATTGAAGCACCATTGCGTGAAAATTTAGCCGCAGGAATTTTGCAACTTTCAGGCTGGCAAGCAGGCCAACCTTTGCTTGACCCAATGTGCGGTAGCGGCACTTTTTTACTAGAAGCCGCCATGATGGTGCTTAATATTGCGCCAGGCCTCAAGCGCGATTTTGGATTTGAAAAACTTAAAAATTTTGAGTCTGATACGTGGAAAAAAATCAAAAATACTGCTGTAAAAGCAGCTAAGCCAACGACTTTTCAACAGCTTTACGGCAGTGATTTGGATATTCGTGCGGTGCGTGTCGCCAAGCAAAATCTCGAAGAAGCGGGTTTGATGGAAGCCGTTAAATTAGCGCAAACCAATTTTACCGAATTAAATCCACCCGCGACAAGTGGCGTGATGATTGCCAACCCGCCCTACGGTGTGCGCATTGGCGAAGACGAAGAATTAGCGCAACTTTACCCCAAAATGGGCGAGGTGCTTAAACGCAATTTTGCCGGCTGGAACACCTATTTTTTAACCAACGATTTACGTTTGCCTAAGTTGATGCGCTTGTCGCCCAGCAAAAAAACGCCGTTGTTTAACGGGCCGCTGGAATGCCGCTTATTTGAGATAAAAATGGTGGCAGGCAGCAATCGTAAATAGCTATTTTTAGCTTAAAAACACAAGCACTTCTTTGGGGCGCCCTGTAAGCCAGTCTGCAAGCGGCTTGCAGAGGCATAAAATTTTCTCGGGGGATTTTTTAAGGGTTTTAACATGAGTGACTCATTAGCAGATTTACGAATCCGTATAGACCAATTTGTTGCTGAGCGCGATTGGGCGCAATTTCACACCCCCAAAAATTTAGCCATGGCGATGATAGTCGAAGCGGCAGAGTTAGTTGAGCAGTTTCAATGGAACACACCTGAAGAAAGTACGCAACTCACGCCCGAAAAACGCGAGGCGGTGAGCCATGAGTTAGCGGATACTTTTGTCTATTTATTGCGCATTGCCGAGGTGCTGAACATTGACTTGATTGACGCCGCCAACCAAAAAATTGACTTGAACGCCAAAAAATACCCTGCTGAAAAAGTGCGGGGGAGTAATGCTAAATATACCGAATATCAGTAAGATATTAGCGCCAAGAAAAATTTAATGCCCTGGAATCGTTATTCTATAAGGCTTGCAGGGCACGTGTTTTTAAGATACTTTAAACTTTATAAAGCTGCCAAAGCTGCATCATAATTGGGTTCATTGGCAATTTCTGACACCAATTCGCTATGCAACACTTTGTTGTTTTCATCTAGCACCACAACAGCGCGCGCAGTTAAGCCTGCCAAGCTACTATCCACAATTTGTACGCCATAATCTTTTGCAAATTTAGCTGTGTCGCGGAAAGTAGAAAGTGTTTGCACGTTTTCAATGCCTTCCGCACCGCAAAAACGGCTTTGTGCAAATGGTAAATCGGCAGAAATACAAAGCACTACAGTATTATGCATGCCGCTGGCTTTTTGGTTGAATGTGCGTACAGAAGTGGCGCAAGTCGGGGTGTCGATGCTGGGGAAGATGTTGAGAATTTTGCGTTTGCCCGCAAAGTTTGCGAGTGAAAGCATATTACGTTTAGCGTCAGCTAATTGAAAATCAGGAGCAGTTTGGCCTTTTTGCAAAAAGTTGCCGCCGATTGCGACTGGGTTACCTTTTAATGTGACTGAATTTGCCATAGTGTTTTTCCTTTTTTGTAGTGGGTTAGTGGATAAGATTGTTAGTATCATAAAGCAAAAACGCGCAGTTTGCACTGCGCGTTTTTATTTTTATTGCAATTATAAACCCTTGTTTTAATAAGGGCTTTTTAAATTATGCAATTAGATTTTCACTTAAATAACCAATGGTCATGGTTTGGTTGTGTAATACGCTATCTGTGGTGTCTGGGCGCGGTGAAAATTCGCCATAGGAGTAAAAACCGGTGAGCGTGGTTTGTGGGCCAAGAATTTGCTGCACTAATTTAACCTCATCTGCAACTTGGTCTGCCATTACCCCTTTTCGGCCAACGCAGCTGACGCAAATAGCCAAGCCAGTTTGGTTGGTGCTGGCTTGTTTGGTGACTAAATGCGCTGCATCTCCAGCACCTTCAACAAGGCGATCATGGTTTGATTGACACAATCGCACAGTTGCCCCTTCATCCACGTTGCCTGCAAAGGTTAAACTGTTGCTGGCGTTATCAACGGCGAGGATAGTACGAATTTTTTCTACATCACGTTTGCCTTCTTCCATCACTGCGAGTGGAAAGTTTAAGCCGCTACCAGGTAAGCCCTTTGCAGCGTGCGCGCCAATATACATATTATAAAGCGGTAAGGCAGGTTTGCCATCAAGCTCTAACACCACATTTTTATTTGATCGCGTCACTTTTCGGGGTGGGCCGTATGGTTTCCAGCCGCGTCCAACGCCGGTAGCGGCAATCAGGTGTTTGCCATATAAGCCCACAGCTATAATTAAGCCTTCAGCCACATTGTCGTTAAACAATTGCAACGTTTTGCTGAAATTAAAGCCATCTCCCGCCATGCCGCCCATGACGGGCGTATTGCCCAGCACGCTTTTAAAGCCTTCGAGTAGCTCAGAACCATTGACATGTAAGCCGTCTGAATACACTAAGACGGCTTTTAATTCATCGGATTTTAATTGACGTGCTAAATCAGCCCCCGTGCCGAAAGAGTCTTGCATACTGCTCATTTTAGTATGCGTGACACGTTGTACGGTTCTCTCCCACTGTACGGCGGTGATTTGCAAGCTATCATCCATCACACCTGTGCCGGTGATTTCGCCAGCGGTTGAGCAGCCAATAATCTGTGCACTTGGATAGCGCGCTTTTAATGTCGATGCTAACTTACTATCATTAAAACGCTCTCGCGCCCCAAAAACCATTACCAAACTAGCGCTGGGTAATGGTGATGCGGTTGCTAAATCTTTAAGTGCAGCTTTTGCGTTAAGTAACTCTTGTCTAACAATCATCTTTTTTCCTAAAGTTGAGGTTTTAATCCTGCAATTAACTTTCAACTTGATTTATTTGGTTAATAAAATGTATTTAGTTTATTAATAGTTTGTAAGTGTTTGTAAAGCGCATTATTGTATGAAATTTACAAAATGTACATAGTTAAAGCAAATTTTTTAATGTATTACTTTAAGTTAATGTTGCATCTTGGTTAATTTTTATGTATAAATGCGGCTACTAAGCAAAAAAAGGGAGCTTACTTGTGTCACAAGAAAAGCTAAAACAGGGCGAAAAATTAAGCATTGATCAGCTTGCAGAAGTTAAAGTCATGGTGATTGATGACAGTAATACCATTAGGCGCAGTGCGGAAATTTTTTTAAAAAATTCAGGCTGTAAGGTGATATTAGCTGAAGATGGCTTTGACGCATTAGCGAAAATAGCCAATGAACAACCCGATGTAATATTTGTAGATATTATGATGCCGCGTTTAGATGGCTATCAAACCTGCTCACTTATTAAACGTAATGCCCGCTACAAATCAACCCCAGTAATTATGCTTTCCAGTAAAGATGGTCTGTTTGATCGTGCGCGTGGGCGCATGGTGGGGTCAGACCAATATCTCACTAAACCTTTTACCCAAGATACTTTAGTAGAAGCTGTGCAAACTTATGCAGCTATTGCTAGAGCTAACGCTTCAGAGGCAGAATAACATGGCAATTCAGCACATACTAGTAGTAGATGATTCAGCAACAGATCGTTTCTTTTTAACGGAGTTGTTGCAGACGGCGGGCTTTGAAGTAACTGGTGCGGATAGTGGTGAAGATTGTTTGGAAAAAGTGAAGACTGCCGCGCCAGATTTGGTTCTAATGGATGTAGTGATGCCTGGTTTAACAGGTTTTCAAGTGACACGTATGTTAACAAAAGATGCTACTACTGCGCATGTGCCAGTGATTTTGATTACGGGTAAATCACAGGCGACTGATTTAGCGTGGGCTTTAAAAATGGGTGCAAAAGCTTGTATCACTAAACCAGTGGTTAGTGCTGATTTATTAGCGCTTATCAAAACCCTGTAATTCATCAAGCAGAAAATACTTAAGCTGTGGCTAAAAGTTCAAATCTACGCGAGTTTCAAGAAGCAATCTTGCTTAAGCTGAAGGAGGCGACTTCTCAAGGGGCTGCTGAATCAACCTCACGCTTAGGTGTCATGGTGGGAGATAAACGCATACTCGTTAAATTGAGTGAAATCGTCGAAGTCTTGCCCGTGCCAGCTTTTCAACAGGTGCCCTTTACGCAACCGTGGTTTTTAGGCGTTGCTAATGTGCGGGGTGTGCTTTACAACTTGACGGATTTGGCACAATTGATGCGTGTTTCTGCACCTGCTAAATCTGCTAATCAGCGCATATTGCTACTTAATTCGCATCATACAACCCAGTCTGCACTGGTGGTGAGTGGGCTGTTAGGCTTGCGTAATCTTGATGATATGCAAGTAAAAATAGCGGAGCAAGATGTTTTATACACAGCTCTCACATTTGTAGATGCAAGCTTAAATGAGTGGGTAGAGTTAGATTTAGATGCGTTGGTTCAAGATGAGGTGTTTATTCAACCGACCATATAAAGTTTTAGTAGTTGGGTGTAATTTTTTTGTAAAAATAACATGATAAGTAAAAACTGGGGTTAAACATGGCGCTAAATTTATCAGCAATCAAAGATTGGCCAAAACAAATATTAAGCAAATTTTCAGGGGCGGGAGCCTCGGCTGCTAGTGGAGCTGGCTCTGGTTTAAAACAACTCTATTTGCAAATTGCTGCGTTTATTCTGTTTGCTGCTTTGGCTTTCTGGGTAATTAACCAAGTTCGCGTCAATGGCCCAGTGTATAACACCATTAAGGAGCAGCAGGATTTAGTGGCGGATGCGTTGCCTCCACCTTTGTATCCAGTGGATGCCTTTGCAGCCTATAACCAAGCTTATGTGGCTTCAGCTAATTTCAATAACGATAAACGTGACCAAGCGTTAGCCAATGCTGCCAAGTTTGAGGTTCTATTTAAAGAGCGCTCAGCTTATTGGACAGAGAAGTTAAATGGTACGCCGCACCAAGGTGCGCTAGAAGTCGTTATTAAAGCAGGTAATAACTTTTTCTCAGTAGCCAAAACAAGGTTAATTCCTGCGCTACCGCTAGGTACAGTCGCTGCGTCTGCTCCTCTTTCAGAGCTGACTACTGCCTTTGAGGGGATGCAAGTGGCTGATAGTGTATTGATGGCATCGGTCAGAGCAGAGCAAGAGAAATTATTGGATTCTCAACAAAGTTTTATTCGTAATGTGTTAATAGGCTTGTTGTTACTTGCACTTACGCTAGTAGCTTTGATGTTCTTCTTAGGTAGAAAGCAGGCTAAACAAGCGTCAGCCTTAACTGAACAATTAGCGCTAGAAGGCCAAAGTAACCAAGAGGCTGTGTTGCAGTTGCTCGATGAAATGGGTGATTTATCGGACGGTGACTTGAGTGTAAAAGCGCAAGTGAAAGACAATATTGCCGGGGCAATCGCCGACTCAATTAACTACACGATAGATAACTTGCGTGATTTGGTGGTTGAGATTAATCGTGCGACAGAGCAAGTGACAAGCGCAACAGTTGTAGCGCAGGACACTTCAACAAAACTTTTGTCAGCAGCAGAAACGCAATCTGAGCAGATTTTGCAAACAACGGATGCGGTAACTGACATGACGCGTTCTATCTTACAGGTTTCGCATAACGCGACTCAAGCATCTGAAGTGGCGCAACGTTCGCTTGAAGCGGCCAACCAAGGTGCACAGGCGGTACAAAATACCATTTCTGGAATGAATGATATTCGTAGCCAAATTCAAGAAACATCAAAACGTATTAAACGCTTGGGTGAAAGCTCACAAGAAATTAGTGAAATTGTGGAGTTGATTTCAGATATTACCGAGCAAACCAATATTCTAGCGTTGAACGCGGCGATTCAGGCAGCTTCAGCGGGTGAAGCTGGGCGGGGCTTTACGGTGGTTGCGGAAGAGGTTCAGCGGCTTGCGGAGCGTTCATCTGAAGCGACCAAGCAAATTAGTGCGATTGTTAAAACCATTCAAACGGATACATTGGGTGCGGTTGCTGCGATGGAAAAAAGTACCGAGGGTGTGGTAGAGGGAGCACGTGTTGCTGATGCAGCAGGTCAGGCATTGAATGAGATAGAAACAGTTACGGTGAATTTGGCGCGACTGATTGAGTCTATCTCTACTGCAACCAAAGCACAAACTGAGTCTGCCACCACTGTAGCTAACAACATGCAGATGATTCAAGAGATTACGACACAAACAACGGAAGGTACACAACTGACTGCGAACTCTGTTGGCCAATTGACCTCACTTGCAGAAGAACTGCGTACTTCAGTTGCAGGTTTTAAACTCTAAGTAGCACATTCAGCATGATGATATTACTAAATATTGGTAAGGTGTAATATGGCTGAAGCATTTGACGCTGGCTCTTTGTCTTGGGTGAAAGATGAAATTGATCGCTCACTCAAAAAAGTGCAAGAGAGCTTTACGGTAGTCGCAAATAAGCCCAGTGAATTTGCCTCTTTGCGTTTTACAGTTGCACACTTATTTCAAGTGAGTGGCGCGCTAGATATGGTCGGTCTAGAGGGCTGTAAGCGCTATTGTTTAGAAATTGAAAAGCTCACCAATAAACTTGAAAAACAAGAAATTGCTGTCACAAATGAATTAATGACGCAGTTATCTACGGCAGTGGCTACACTTTCACAGTACCTGCAAGATTTATTAAATGGGTTGCCAGATCGACCTACACAGTTATTTGACACATTAAAACCACTGGTTGAAGCACAAGGTGAAGTTTTAGAAATCACTGAGTTGTTTTTTCCAGACATCGATTTTAGCGCACCTAAAGACTTGCCTACCCAATCTCTAGCAGAGTTTGCAGTGCCTATTTTTGTCACTGAGCAGCGTACAGTTTTTCAAAAGTCTCTATTAGATTGGCTACGCAGCTCAGATGCAAGTGCGCTTGCACGCATGCGTGATGCCCTAGCTAACGTGCAACAGGTTCAGCATAAAAATGCACAAAAAACACTGTGGTGGGTGGCGACTGGCTTGATGGATGCCTTAGCTCAAAGCAGTGTTGCGCATCTGAATGGAGCAAAAAAACTGTGCAGACGGCTTGATCAGCAGTTGCGAAATATGGCTGAAGGTGAAACAAAAGCGCCTTCACAATTGTTACGTGACGCGCTTTATTATGTGGCAATCAGTGATAGTAATACTGATACCCTGACCAAAATTAAAGAAGTCTTTGAACTGGAAAATGCCTTACCCACAGCAGCCAATCAAAGTCATATAGTCACGGATTCTGAAACTACTGCATTGGCTAAAATTGCCGCTGATTTACCTGCCATTAAAGATGCGTGGGAAAAAATGGCAAGCAGTCAAAACTTATCTATAGATTTAACCCATTTTGTAAATAAATTATCAAACATTAAATCTGCTCAAAACGGACTAAATCAAACTGATGTGGTTGATTTGTTTGTAACGCTCGACTCAACGGCACAATCTTTGGCATCCGATGTTGCTAAATTTAACGAAATATCAGCCATTGAAATTGCATCATCACTTAATTTAGTTGAGTTTATAACACAACATTATGCGCAATTAGATGCAGAATTACACACTAAAGTCAGTACACAAATAGCGCGTTTACGCGCCATCTCAGACGGCGTTCCACTTTTACCAGCGCTTGATAGCGATGGACATCAAAATAAACTTGATGGCACGGTAGTTGCGGCGGTAGCTAAACAAGTGCTAGCAGCGCTACAACAAGTCGAAAAAGCATTAGATGGCTTTTTTAGAAACCCAGATGATGCCAGTGTACTAGTAGATGCTGAAACACCGTTACAGCAAGTGTTGGCCGCATTTGATATGCTTGAGTTAGCAGCGCCTAAATCTATTGCCACCCTAAGTACAGCATTTGTGGCGTATTTTAAAAAAAATGTGGGTAAAACTGACATCAATAATTTTGAGTTGGTCGCTGAAAGCTTAAGTATGTTGGGCTTATACGCTGAGGCGATGCCAAATGTGCGTGCTGAAGCACAACAGGCCTTAGCAGATGCTGTAAACAGGATGCAAGAGCGTGCAAAAGAATTGGGTCTGGCTGTAGAAGATGTCTCGCTCACGCAATTTGATGCGGAGCAGAAAGTAGAAGATGTTTCTGAAGCTATAGTGCCTGTGGGTGAACAAACGCCGACAATTGTTAGCGCACCTACTGATAATGACTTTACTGAAGAAGTGACTGATCAAGCATTAGACGATGAGTTGCAGGATATTTTCTTGGCTGAAGCTGAAGAAGTGCTAGCGAATATCGCTAATTACTTAAAATTACTGTCAGTAAATGCTACTGACAGCGAAGCATTAGCAGACTTGCGCCGTGCGTACCATACACTTAAAGGAAGTGGGCGTACCGTAGGTTTAGTCGGCATGAGTAAAGTGGCATGGTCTGTTGAAAAGTTGCTCAATTTAATTATTGAGCTTAAGGCTTTACCTAGCCCAGCACATCTTGATTTTGTAGAGCGTGTTGCAGGCGCTTTTTCCCGTTGTGTAGGTCACTTACAAGCGGATAAAAAAGTCACACTAAATCCTAGTGTATTTCAAAAAGAAGCTGCTGAGTTTGAACGTGTGTTAGAGCTAGCTTTGCTCCAAAAGCAAGAAAAACCAAAAAAAGAAGAAGTGTTGATTGGGGGCACACGCAAGCTGAGCCTAGAATTCTTTAATATCTTTATTAATGAGGCGCAGCAACATTTAACAACCTTGCTTGAAGCACAACAAGCTTTAAAAGAAGGTGATTTAGAACTGCCTTCTGATGCCAGCTGCCGCGCTGCGCACACATTAGGTAGTAATGCATTAGCTGCTGGTTTCAACCCAACTGGTGAGTTGTCGCGTGCTTTAGAGCATTGGTTAGATGAACATAGAGTGGCTTGGTCAGCGCAGCATATTACATTGTATGGCAATGTAGTGCGTGCATTAGATGATGGATTAACGCGCATTAAAGCGCTCAAAAACCCAAAATCAGCGCGAGCACTTATTTTAGCGCTAAGTGAGTCAACTGCCAAAATGCAGGCGGAGGCAGCACAGCAAGCAGAGTTAGCATCTTTAGAGTTAGAAAAAGAAATCCAAGCAGCGGGTATTCCGCTAAAACAACTTAAGCTTAAAGCAGGTAAAGCGCAAAAAGCACCTGCCACAGTGCAACAAAGTGAACAAGCCACAAATGAGCCACAAGCTGACAGCACGCCGACTGAACCTGCCGTAGAGATTGAACAACCAATGCCAGAAGAGATGGCAGTTGCTGCTGAAGCACTTGCGCTATCAGCAGTTGTGGAGCCACAAATCCTTGAAAATGTTGAAGTAGTAAAAAATGCTTCAGAAGATAAGTTGCCTGCTACTGCGGCAGACCAAGAATTACTCAATTTATTCTTAGAAGAATCTAGGGACTTAATGCCGCAAGTAGGCAGAGATTTACGCGGATGGCGTAGTAATCCACATGAAGTGGAGTATTCAGACTCGCTACAACGCGCTTTGCATACCTTAAAAGGTAGTGCACGTATGGCGGGTTTAGGCACGATAGGTGATAGCGTGCATCTGATGGAAGACCGCGTTATTCACGCCTTGCGTAACAATGTCAATGAGCATGATTTTGACGAAATGTTTGCGGAGTTTGACCGTATTGGTTACATGCTTGAAGATGTCTCTGGCGTGACTAAGCAAGAGAAATTGGCAGAAGTTGCGCCTTTACAAAAATCTAAAGCAGCACCTGCAACCCGCAATAAAGATCGTCAATACCAATATTTGCGTATGCGGGCTGATGTGTTAGATAGGCTGATTAATGAGGCTGGTGAGGTTTCTATTATGCGCTCTCGTATGGATAGAGAGATGCAAAACTTTAAGCAATCATCTACGGACTTAACAGATAGTATTAGCCGTATGCGTGCATATTTGCGCGAGCTAGAACTAGAAGCTGAAACGCAAATGCAATCTCGTATGAGTTTATTGCAAGAAGCCAATGAGTCATTTGACCCACTGGAGTTTGACCGCTTTACACGCTTACAAGAGTTGACCCGTATGATGGCGGAAAGTGTGAACGACGTGGCGACGGTTCAGCATAACTTGTTGCTTAATCTTGACCAAACAGATGCCGCTTTACAACAGCAAAACCGCATGAATCGTGAGCTGCAACAAGGTTTGATGGGGGTGCGCATGTTGCCCTTTGCCACCATTGCAGAGCGTATGCAACGTATTGTGCGCCAAACTGCACGTGAGTTGAATAAGCGCGTGGAAATGACGATTGAAGGTGAATCAATTGAGATTGACCGTGGCGTTCTAGATAAAATGGGCGCGCCACTTGAGCATTTATTGCGTAATGCAGTAGCGCATGGTTTAGAAAGCACTGCACAACGTAAAAAATTAGGCAAGCCTGAAACTGGACATATAAAATTAAAAATCAGTGTTGAAAACGATGAGATTACACTTGTAGTCACTGACGATGGCGCAGGTATTGATTTAGCTAAAGTAAAACAAAAAGCGATTGAAAAAGGTCTGCTAGATGCGCAGCAAGAAGTATCTGACCAAGCCTTAATGGCAGTGATTTTTGAACCTGGTTTTTCAACCGCAGATACGATTTCTCAAATTGCTGGTCGTGGTGTAGGTTTAGATGTGGTGCGGAGCGATATTGCGGCCTTAAGTGGGCGTATTGACGTAAGCAACGTGGCTGGTCAAGGCGCGATGTTTAATATTTACCTGCCTGTAACATTATCTGTTGCACAAGTGGTGATGGCGCGTGTTGGCCACCAATTGTTTGCCATTCCATCGGTGATGATTGAACAAGTGCAAAAGCTCAAAGTTGCTGATTTGGCTAATGCCTACCAAGCACAACATATTGTTTGGTCTGACCGTGAATACCCGCTACATTATTTTGCCAAATTGATTGGTGACGCTAATTTGGTAGCAGAGCAGCACGTTTACACGCCTATTGTTTTGTTGCGTAGCGGTACCTATCGCATTGCTTTACATGTGGATGAGATTTTGGGCAACCAAGAGGTGGTGATGAAGCAAATCGGCACGCAGCTTGCGCGTGTGCCTGGCATGATAGGCGCTACGGTGCTAGGTGATGGTGAAATTGTATTGGTGGTCAACGCTGTTCAGTTAGCAAATCGCGAAGCCTTAGCAGTGGGCGCGGTTAAAGCCACAACGTTTGCGCCTGTGGTTGAAAAACTCAGAAAAATAGTCTTGGTGGTGGATGATTCATTGACGATGCGTAAAGTGTTGTCACGCGTGCTAGAACGTGAAGATTTTGAGGTAATCACCGCGAATGATGGTATGGATGCGATTCAGAAATTGCAAGATACCACACCCGATATTATTCTCACCGACATTGAAATGCCGCGCATGGACGGCTTTGAGTTCTCACGCCATGTGCGAGATAACAGCGTCACTAAAAATATTCCGCTGATTGTGATTAGTTCACGAACCGCCGATAAGCACCGCAATGTAGCAACTGAAATTGGTGTGAACGCGTTCTTAGGTAAACCTGTGCAAGATGAAGAATTAATTGCCCAAGTTAACGCATTATTAAAGCAATAAAATACCCATTTTTAACACAACATCAAAATAGGTGTTCTGTAAGCCAGTAACCATGGGGCTTCCAGAGCATTTGTTTTTTCTCGGGCAATTTCTTACATATTTAATTAACTTTTAGCACCATCATTTTCACCCGCATTTAGCACATTAGTTTTAACTTTCACTCTCTTAATTTTTGCTAATCAGGTAAAATTTACCTTATGTCGCAAATCAGTCTTTCTGCTAAAAATTCACCTTCTTTTGTTCACTTGCGTTGCCATAGTGAGTATTCTATTGTCGATGGCATTGTGCGTATTGATGATTATGTGAAATATGCCATTGCTGACCAAATGCCAGCGCTCGCGCTCACCGATTTAAGCAATTTATTCGGTGCGGTGAAGTTTTACAAAGCCGCCCGCGCTAAAGGCGTCAAACCACTTTTAGGCTGTGATATTTGGCTAGAAAATACCAATAATCGTGACCAACCCTCGCGCGCTTTGTTGCTTTGCCAGTCGCATGCAGGTTATTTATTGCTTTGCCAATTATTAAGCCGCGCTTATTTAACTAATCAATACCGTGGGCGCGCTGAGTTTAAACGCGAATGGTTTGTAGAATGCGGTACAGAAGGGTTAATCATGCTCTCAGGCGCCATGGCTGGCGATGTGGGGCAGGCGTGCTTGCAAGAAAATGTCAATTTAGCTACCCAGCTTGCAGATAATTGGCAGGCTTTATTTCCTGACCGTTACTACCTTGAGGTACAACGCGTTGCTACAGAAAATAAAGGCCAGCAAGAGCAATATATTCGGCAAGTGCGTAGTATTGCGGCAAAACTCAGTTTGCCAATTGTGGCAACTCATCCCATTCAATTTACCACGCCAGATGATTTTAGGGCGCACGAAGCACGTACATGTATCTCAGAAGGCTATGTGTTAGCAGATACGCGCCGCCCAAAAAACTTTACGCCTGAGCAATATTTTAAAACCCAAGCGCAAATGGCCGAGCTTTTTGCGGATATGCCAGAAGCGCTTGCCAATAGTATTGAAATTGCCAAGCGCTGTAATTTAACCCTCACGCTGGGCAAAAACTATTTGCCAAATTTCCCTACGCCCAATGGTGAAAGCCTTAACGACTTTTTGGTGGCGGAGGCGCATCGTGGCTTGATTAAGCGACTAGAAGTGCTTTATCCAGATGCGGATAAGCGCGTCGCTAAACAACCCGAATATGAAGCGCGTTTAGACTTTGAAACCAAAGTTATCAACCAAATGGGCTTTGCAGGCTACTTTTTAATAGTGGCTGATTTTATTCAATGGGCAAAACATAATGGCGTGCCTGTTGGGCCCGGGCGTGGCTCTGGTGCAGGCTCTGTGGTGGCTTATAGCTTAGGCATTACCGATTTAGATCCGCTTGAATACAACTTGCTGTTTGAGCGCTTCTTAAACCCTGATCGCGTATCAATGCCAGACTTCGACATTGACTTTTGCCAAGAAGGGCGTGATCGCGTGATTGATTACGTGAAGCAAAAATATGGCTTAGATGCGGTTTCGCAAATTGCCACCTTCGGTACCATGGCGGCAAAGGCCGTGATTCGCGATGTGGGGCGTGTGCTTGATTTGCCCTTTAATTTTGTCGATAGCATTAGTAAGCTGATTCCGATGGAATTGGGAATTACGCTATCTGACGCACTTGAAAAAGAGCCGCAACTGGCTGAGCGCCGTGAAAGTGAAGAAGAAATCCGTGAGCTACTCGAGCTGGCTTTAAGGTTAGAAGGCTTAACGCGCAATATCGGTATGCATGCAGGTGGTGTGTTAATTTCACCCGGAAAAATCTCAGATTTTTCACCCGTGTATTGTCAGGCCGATGGCGGCAGTTTGGTGAGCCAATATGATAAAGATGATGTTGAAGCAGTAGGTCTGGTTAAGTTTGACTTTTTAGGCTTGCGTACGCTCACAATTTTAGAGTTGGCCTTAGAAAATGCCAATAAACAACGGGCTATGGAGGGCTTGCCCGCACTTGCATTTGAAACTTTGCCGTTAAAAGATAAAGCGACATTTCAGCTACTCAAAACAGCCAATACCACAGCGGTGTTTCAACTTGAGTCCAAAGGCATGAAAGACATGCTCAAGCAAGCGATGCCAGATTGCTTTGAAGACATTATTGCTTTGGTTGCGCTTTATCGTCCTGGCCCGATGGATTTGATTCCTGATTTTTGCCGACGTAAGCATGGTAAGCAACGCGTGGAATACCCACATCCTTTGACAGAACCCATTTTGAAAGAGACTTATGGGATTGCCGTATATCAAGAGCAGGTGATGCAGATTGCCCAAGTAGTGGCTGGCTATAGCTTGGGCGGCGCCGATTTGCTTCGCCGCGCGATGGGTAAGAAAAAACCTGAAGAAATGGAAGCGCAACGCGCTATTTTTAATGAGGGTGCGCAAAAGAATGGCTTGAGCGAAAAACAATCCAATGAATTGTTTGACTTGCTAGAAAAATTTGCCGGCTATGGTTTTAACAAGTCACATGCGGCGGCTTATGCATTGGTGGCATATCAAACAGCCTATTTAAAAGCACATTATCCAGCAGCATTTTTAGCGTCAACGATGTCTGCTGACATGAATAATACCGACAGCGTACATACCTTTTATAATGATTGTATGCCTAATCAGGTAGAAGTTTTGCCACCTGACATCAATCAAAGTGATTTCAAGTTTACACCCATCAGTAAAACACAAATGATTTACGGCTTGGGTGCCATAAAAGGAACAGGGTTAGCGGCGATAGAGCTTATCATTGAAGCACGTCAAAAAGCTGGGCCATTTACTGATTTATTTGATTTTTGCAGTCGCTTAGATTTGCGTAAAGTCAATCGTCGTGTGATTGAGTCTTTAATTCGCGCAGGCGCTTTTGATAAATTAGAGCGTAACCGCAATGCACTGTTAGCTGGCGTGAGTTTAGCTATTAGTGCGGCTGAGCAAAATAATGCGAATAGCAACCAAAATAGCTTGTTTGGTGACGTGGAAAATAATGCCGCAAGTGTATTACCTAAGGTTGCAAAGTGGAGTGAGCAGCAAGAGTTATTAGAAGAAAAATCAGCGTTGGGTTTTTATTTTAGCGGCCACCCATATGCAGCATATCAAAAAGATGTTGGTCAATTTATTTCTAGTACATTGGCAAATATTGCCCCCAAAGAGCAGCCGCAATTACTTTCTGGTATTGTTTCTGGCATTCGTATTCGGATGACTGGGCGCGGTAAAATGGCAATTGTAGGTCTTGATGATGGCACAACACGTATTGAAGTGGTGGTGGGTAGTGATTTGCTCAATCAAGCGCAACATTTGTTAAAAGATGATCAATTGGTGATTGTAGAAGGGCGTGTCAGTTATGATGATTTTTCGGGCGGTAACCGCGTGAATGCGCGTAAATTGTATGATTTAGCCACATTGCGAAATAGCCGTGCAAGCTTTTTAAAAATTGCCTGCAATGGTCAGGCTGATGCCGTCAAACTTAAAACTCTACTCGCACCTTATCGAAAAGTATCTTCTGAGCATCAATCAGGATGTTTAGTAAAAGTGGAATACCATAACAAAACTAGCCAAGTTGAACTGATGCTGGGAAGTGAGTGGCGGGTAGATTTGCACGATGAGTTGATTGCAGGTTTATACGATTGGTTAAGTAAAGATAATGTAAAAATCCTATATAATTAGTATAAGTTTTTTTGAGAAAAGTAAATCGCATGAAAATAAGTTACCTAGACTTTGAGCAGCCCATAGCAGAACTTGAAAGCCAAATTGAGGGTTTGCAAGCTGCGCATGATGCTAACGAAGCGTTAGACGTTTCGAAAGAGCTTTCTGCCTTAGAAAAGAAAAGTAAAAAACTCTCTGAAGATATTTACAGCAATTTAACTGCATGGCAAATTTCGCAGCTGGCGCGCCATCCTCAACGCCCATATACGCTTGATTATATTCAGGGTATGTTTACTGACTTTGAGGAATTGCATGGAGATCGTGCGTACTCAGATGACCCTGCTATTGTGGGCGGTTTAGCACGTTTTGAAGGGCAAGCCGTGATGGTGATTGGTCACCAAAAAGGACGCGATGTGAAAGAGCGCCAATACCGTAATTTTGGTATGCCGCGGCCAGAAGGTTATCGTAAAGCTTTGCGCTTATTCCGCTTGGCAGAAAAGTTTAATATTCCAATTATTACGTTGATAGATACACCTGGCGCATACCCTGGCATTGGTGCTGAAGAGCGTGGTCAATCTGAAGCCATCGCACGTAATTTATACGTGATGTCTGAACTTAAAACGCCAATTATTGGTGTCATTATCGGCGAGGGTGGCTCCGGTGGTGCATTGGCTTTAGGGGTAGTTGACCAATTGTTAATGCTACAGTACGGTACTTACTCAGTTATTTCGCCTGAGGGCTGCGCATCTATTTTATACAAAAGTGCTGACAAAGCCTCTGTCGCGGCAGAGTCGCTTGCTATAACGGCTCAACGCTTAAAAGCATTAGGCTTGGTTGACCGCATTGTGTCAGAGCCACTGGGTGGCGCACATCGTGATTATGAGCAGATGATGAAAACTTTACGAGAAGCGCTTAAAGAGGAGTTGAAAAGTCTAAAGGCTAAATCGGTTAAGTCTATGTTGGTCACGCGATATGAGCGTTTAATGGGCTACGGCCAATATAAAGAAGTTGTTGAAAAAGATCGCCGTCAAACTGAAAAAAAATAAAGCACAGAACGCTGAGCAAGCATTACTTGCAGGGGTGCAAGCTGTTCTTGCTCCTTGTGTAAAGCCCGAATCAACGCTATTACTTGCCTTGAGTGGAGGCTTAGATTCAGTGGTCTTGCTACATTTGCTAGCAAATATCAAAAACGACTTCCCCTTTAATTTATATGCCTTGCATGTGCATCATGGAATAAGCCAAAATGCGAATACTTGGGCTACTTTTTGCAAACAGCAATGTGACTTATTAAATGTTGCATTAGAAATTAAGCATGTCTGTGTGGATGGGGCAGGCTTAGGCATCGAGGCAGAGGCCAGAAAACTGCGTTATGAAGCGCTATTTAATTTTAAGTTAAACGATAATTCACCTGATTTTATTGTTACTGCGCACCACTTAGATGATCAATCTGAAACTTTACTATTACAGTTGTTTAGAGGGGCTGGTGTCAAGGGCTTGGCTAGTATGGCGGCTGTGGACAGTGAGCGTCGGTTATTACGTCCTTTGCTCAACAGTACGCGTGCATCGCTGTTAGATTATGCACAAGTGCATAATTTGAATTGGTGCGAAGATGAAAGCAACCGTAACCATGATTTTAATAGAAACTTTGTGCGCCACGAAGTATTGCCCCTGTTAAGCTCACGTTACTCCGCCATAAATACTGTTCTGGCAAGAGCAGCATCTCATATTGCTGAAGCATCTAATTTGATTGACACTTTGGCATCCTTAGATGCTGCTAATTTGTTATTTGAAAATAGTCTGTGTTTGGTTGGTTTAGGTCAGATTGAAGATGTAGCGCGCATAAAAAATGTATTGCGTTGGTGGTTTGCAAGCAATGGCTTACTCATGCCAAACGCATCGCAGATTGATGAAGTGGTTCGTCAACTACTTCATGCAAAGCCAGATGCTGCAATTGGCATAAAGCTCCAACATTTAACCTTAAAACGTTATAAGCAACGCGCATACTTAGTTAAATCGCAGCTTAAAGTACCTTTTGATATTATTTGGAAAGGTGAAGAGACGTTAATTTTACCTGATGGTAATGTATTAATTTTTGAAAAAAAAATAGGTTCTGGCTTGGCGATGAATCTAATAACTGAAGATTTAAGCGTATCTAATCATAACTATCCGAAATCTTTTAAAACAAGCGCGCTACGTCCCACTAAATCATGGAAGCGCCTAATGCAAGAAATAGACATGCCCCCGTGGCGGCGCAAAGAACTTCCATTGCTTTACCTTAGTGGTAAGCTTGTTTATGTACCTAATATTGGAGCTACTTATACTCTGAATGCCAAGCAAGATGAGATAGGTTTAGTAGTGCGTTGGGAATGCGGGCGTGCTAGCGGTGCTTTTGCAAAATAAAAAGACACCGTTGAGGTGTCTTTTTATTTTGTAACATGCAAATAAACTATAATTGAGTAAGAAGTCTACCCAGTTTACTAAACACACAACCCTTATAATTATGTAGTAGTAAAAAGTCCTAGTGATAGTACTTCCTAAGATGAATACAGCAAAACGTGTGCCAAGTTAAATTTTGCGTTGATTTTATATTTTAACCATATGAATTAAAAAGACTTTTATAAAAATTCAAAGTGTTGGCTTATCTTTTATCATAGTAAGTTTAATGAGCGCCATGTAAATGGTGGTTAAATGCAACCAAATTATTGATGTTGCAACCATAAAACGGCTGAATTAAACCAAATTTAATCTTTTTAAATTTAAAATTTGTTTAATTTAATCAAACAGTTCCAAGAGGTTTTAATATAAATTTTCTTGCATTACGCATATTTTTTGTATAAAGTAGTGCTTGTTTACAAATTGAAACAATTTCACATTGTTGATTTTATTTAATGTGAAATTTTTTAGTTAGCTGTCTTCCTAGTGCCAGTTAATAGTAAGCAAAAAAGGGTAATACCTTAACTTTAAATTTATCTTTGGAGATAACTATGTTTACAAAAAAACACGCACTAGGCGTTGCTGTTAGCGTCGCATTGGCATTGCCAATGATTGCTTCAGCTGCTGCTGATCAAGAGGCTGCAATGAAGGATGCTAACAACTGGCTGCATCCTCGTGGCCAACACAATAACCAAGGTTATAGTACGTTAGGTCAAGTTTCTAAGGCAAACGTTAAAAATCTTAAAATGGCATGGACATTCGCTACTGGTGTAAACCGTGGTCACGAAGGTTCTCCAGTGGTTGTTGGTAACATGATGTATGTACATACAGCATTCCCAAACAACGTATATGCACTTGACTTAAACGACAATCAAAAAATCGTATGGTCATAT
>JAKQIT010000138.1 GCA_029556915.1 Pseudomonadota bacterium | reverse complement strand
CTTTCTAGGGCTCTGGTCAAGATGATGACACCAGGTACGGGCTGTCGTTTAGAAGGCAAAAAGCCCCCGATTCGGCCCAAGGTGATGCAAAACTGCTTGACGGTTGGGGGGCTTTCTGGGTCATAGTGGACGTCAAGGTTTAGCCTTTTTTCCACATAGGTATAAAGGACTTTGTGGCTGAGGTCATCTATACCGATTTGATCGATGGTTTGATCTGGATCGGTATCACAGTAGTATCGGAGTTGTAGTGCATCCATAGCGGCAATACTGTAGGTAGTGATGGCATTTTTGAGTCGATGAGGTAAAGCTAATTGAAGTTTTTCAACCGAAGCACCACCACTCTTTAAAATAAAATGGAAGCGTTCGATGATCCACCTTAACACATAGTAGCGACAAATCTGGACGGCATCCTGGAAGGATTTCACATCTAAAGAAGTCAATAATCGCCAATGGATAGTATGTTCCTGATCTTGCTTGGCTGGGACTTCCAGGATATCTACCACATTTAAGGCAATTGGAGGGAGGTGTTGCTTATGGGGCAAGGGGTTTTTCAATTTTACTACTACAGCCCCAAATCTTATTTCCAGCTTAGACGTACGCCACTTTTTGCTAGTCGAACAAAATACTTGAGTTTGGTAGGTTCCTTGAGAAGCCCAACCATCAACGGTCGGGCCTAAATTGCTCTGGCCATCATGCAGTTTGCGATCATGGTTGGAGCGGATCAAAAAATGCATCCCAGGAGTTGATCGCTGAGCAAACAATTCTAGAATATCCGCTTCTCGATCTGCAACATAAACCACCTCAAGTCCTTGGGTTTGGCTAAAAGTTTGTCCGCAATCAAAGTGATCAAGCCAGCGGGCGCTTTCTTTATCTTGAATTGGTTCATGGAGCCGCTCCAGGCTTTTACCCAGTTTCTCGTCCTTACGGATATGAAAAGTTTGCTTCAATACCCCAAGAGGCTGGCCTTGTTCACTCACTAAAAGGCTATTATGCAAATGCAAACCCCGATGTTTGATGTATTTTAATGGCCCAAGGTGTTTGGCGCAGCGGTGGCGGGTGTAGTTCAACTCAACTGTATCACTAATTTGCAAAACCCTCAGTGGACGCTCTTTGCTTGGCGGTAAGCTACTGATAATGTCCTGAAAATGAAGCGCCAACTGCCCTTCTGGGGTCACTTTTTCGTTATCCCATAGCCGATATGTCCCTTTGATCGCTTTCCATTCCAGGTTCGCTTGGGGTACCGTCGCATTCATTTGTGCGCTCAAATGACGCAAAACGCTCCGATAACGACTTTCCAATCGCTTATCTCCCAAGCAAGATGTACTGTATTTTTTTGCCCCTTTCATTCAGCAAAAAAATACATTTTTGTTTTGCTTACATTACATAACCTCAATGAACT
>JAKQIT010000137.1 GCA_029556915.1 Pseudomonadota bacterium | reverse complement strand
AGCGATTCGAAAAATATAGCTTTCATTTAGATGACATTTTGTTTGATTTTTCAAAACATCGTATCACCGATGAAACTTTGCCTTTTCTGATGCAAGTAGCGCGCGAAGCTGACATTGAAAACTGGCGCGATAAAATGTTTTCAGGCGAGAAAATCAACATTACCGAAAACCGCGCCGTGTTGCACACCGCTCTACGCAACCGCAGCAACACGCCTGTGCTGGTGGACGGCAAAGATGTGATGCCCGACATTAACGCGGTACTGGCGCAAATGCGCACGTTTACAAACAAAGTGCGTAACGGCGATTGGAAAGGCTTTACGGGCAAACGTATTACGGATATTGTGAATATCGGCATTGGTGGCTCAGATCTCGGCCCAGTAATGGTCTGCAACTCGCTTAAACCTTATGCCAGCCCCGATTTAAACATTCATTTTGTATCTAACATTGATGGTGCACATTTAATGCTTGCACTGGAGAAATGCAAGGCCGAAACCACCTTGTTTATTGTCGCTTCCAAAACTTTCACCACACAAGAAACCCTAACCAACGCCCTCTCTGCGCGTACATGGTTTTTAGAAACAGCCAAAGATAACGCACATGTGGCTAAGCATTTTGTAGCCCTTTCCACCAATTCCAAGGCAGTGCAAGAGTTTGGTATCGATCTCGCAAATATGTTCGCATTTTGGGATTGGGTCGGCGGCCGTTATTCATTGTGGTCTGCCATTGGCTTATCCATTGCCTTATACATAGGCATGGATAACTTTGAAGCGTTGCTCACAGGCGCACACGAAATGGACATCCACTTCAAAACTGCGCCACTCGAGAAGAACATACCGGTGATTATGGCGCTAATCGGCATCTGGTATAACAACTTTTTCCATGTGGATACCAATGCAATACTGCCCTACGATCAAGGAATGGCGCGCTTTCCTGCCTACATGCAACAGGCAGATATGGAAAGCAATGGCAAGTTTATATGCCGTGACGGTAAACGTATCCAATACAAAACCGGCCCGGTGATTTGGGGCGAAGCCGGCACCAATGGCCAGCACGCATTTTACCAGTTGATTCACCAGGGCACACAAATCGTTCCTGCAGATTTCTTAATCCCTGTGCATAGTCACTACGCGATTGGCAAGCATGGCTACGCGCATCATAAAATTTTACTAGCCAATTTTTTGGCGCAAACGCAAGCACTCATGCTAGGAAAAACTAAGGAACAAGCCCGTGCAGAGCTTGAACAACAAGGCATGTCTGGCGAAGCGCTCGAAAAACTACTGCCACACAAGGTATTTGAAGGTAACCGTCCTACCACGTCCATTCTGTTCGATAAACTTACACCGAATACATTAGGTAAACTGATTGCATTGTATGAACACAAAATATTTGTGCAAGGCAT
>JAKQIT010000109.1 GCA_029556915.1 Pseudomonadota bacterium | reverse complement strand
CTGGTTTCACGGTCTTGAGGATGAATCGCTTCAATAAATTTTTCGTATGAAATTGTGCTGTCTGAATCTCCACCCCACAATTCGCGCATGCGCTCGTCCCAATGCACGATATTCTGCTTGGCATCAAAATCAAAAACCCCCAATCTGGCAGACCTTCTCGCCAACTGTAAGCGCTCCTCGCTGATTCTTAATGCTTCTTCCGCTTCACGCCGATGGCTGGCAACATAAAAGGTAGTAAGTGCGTACACTTGGCCGTTGATATGCACTGGACTTAAACTGATATCTACGGCAATTTTCTTGCTCGAGCCAGTCAAGGCAAAAAGATACTTACCCCTGCCCATCATGCGTTTTTCAGGGCTTCTAAAATAGGTTTGTCGCTCATGTTGATGGTGGCTGCGATAACTGACAGGAATGAGCGTCTCAACCTCAAGCCCACAAATGTCTTGGGCAGTATATTCAAGCAGCGATAACGCCGATGGATTGGCTTGAACGATAACGCCTGCGCTGTTTACCAATAACATGGCATCTGCAGCGGCATCAAAAATCGCTTCAAAACTCAGGTGTTTGACTAAATCTTTCAATGGATTTACAGCCTAATCGTTTGGTTTATCGTGTTGGAATCTAGCAACGCAGTCTAGTAAAAAAGTTAAATTATGTCCAATCATTACAGATGCATTCTCCAGTTTTTGATATAAGGGCTTGCCCTTACGTGCTAGCCCGAATTTACGTAGAGGGATTAGTCCAGTAAATTGCAAGTGTCGATGGTGCTTAACTTGCAACGGCTAGTTGCACTAATCCCCCTAGATGAGTGCCGTCGACATTTTTTGGTGTAAGCGAGGAGAAATGTGATGCAACTTTCAAAAGTTACACAGCTTAACGCAAATAACCCAATTCCTGTGTATGGAGTTGAAGCCAAAGAAAAAAAACAAGTTAAAGCCAAGGCTGAAAGTAAGAAAACAGAAGTGGCGGTGGACGGTCAAGAGATGAGTTGTCGTGTGGCGATGTGCGCTTACTTTAAAGCGGAGGCGCGAGGTTTTGAGCCCGGCTATGAGTTAGAAGATTGGCTAGCGGCAGAGGCTGAGGTGGGTAAATGAGGTCCGCGCAATTGGTGCAGCTGCAAGGTCAAGTTAAGCGGCGTGGTAGTTTTGTTGCTGTAAGTGCTGAACATGCGAGCCTATGCCCAAGTGAGAAGATGACAGCCGTACTCACGCTGGATGAAAATGGCACCATTTTTGACTGTAACCAAGCGGCGGCAAAGTTGATTGATTGTGTACCGAGTAGGCTTAAATGGAAGCATAT
>JAKQIT010000078.1 GCA_029556915.1 Pseudomonadota bacterium | reverse complement strand
GCAATGCCATATTTACGCAGGCTTTGTGCAAAGCCTTCACGCCAGCGTTGTAAGTCATTTTTACGTGGGTTTAGCCGTTTGCTGCGTGTTTTAATAGGTGCCATTTTGATGCAAACATGCACATGCGGATTATCAGTATCGTTATGCAAGGCAAATACGTACTCATGCTTACCACCGAACTCTTCTTTTAAATATTCACGTACGGCTTCTTTCACTTCGGCAGCAGGCGTACCTTTCGCCATAGAAAATATGACGTTAATGGTTTCGCGCCGCTTGGATATTTCAGGAATGTCTTCAGCCCAGTCATTTTTAATATCTTTCACATCGGCACGGCCGTTGAGTAAGCGGCCTTCATGGTCTTCGAGGTTGACTTTGCCATTACGTGAAATGTAATCAAGGTGATTTGCAATGGCAACCATGCCTTTACCTGCACCCATCTTGCTGGTAATTTTAACCATCACTTCAGGTGTTTTTTGAGTGGTGCGGGTTATTTGAGCGCGTATGGCCGCAGGCTTATCGGGCATGATGATGTTAGCCCAGTCCAATGGTTTACTTGTTGGAGTTTTAGTCGGACGCACTGGCGGGTAAAATAAATCGTCGCCCCAATTCACCAACAATCCATCAATGAATCTTTTTGGTCTAGCCATAATAAATACAGCTACCAGCGATCTAAATTATGGCTAGCAATCGCTTTTAAGGCTTTTCTGTCTTCGTCCAGTACTTTTAATAACTCTTGCAGCATCGGCATCATATCGACCTGCGAGCTACTCAGCTCATGGCTATTCAGTGCGCGGGCGATTTGATTGAGATTCTGCCCTATCATCCGAATTTGATAAAGTCGCTCATCTAGCTTGTCTAGTTCTAGGACATTTAACGGCGTATGTTTAATGAATTGATAGCGCACCAAGGTCACTAGCCATTGCGTAGGGCTGAAGCCACTCTTTTCAGCGTGCTCAGCGAGCTTGTCAGACTCTTTGTCAGTAAGCCGAATTTCAATACGATTTTTTAAGGGGCTATTTTCTGGTTTTGGTAGCACGCCTTGAGGAATATTCAGCACCTTATCTAAAGCAGTGCGGCCAGTGAGGATTTTGCTAATGAGTTGGCGTAAAGCTTCACTGGGACTAATGCCACTTTGCATGCAGTACTGTTCCCAATCATTTTTCAAATTTGTCCTAAAGGTAATGCGCCCTGCTAAATTCATTATCTTCTAGGCGCAACTTGTGGCTGTGTAATGCGCTTTTGAATGGTTGAGCTGTCCATCGCATCAATCGCCGTTTTATCACTAATGCCTTGCCTTTTAGTATCGTAGATTTTAGGCTTAGGAATTTCTATTCCCATGGCTTTGAGTTGACTAACCGCAACCGTTAATTTCTGCTTCATAGACGCCTGCAACTTAGAGCTTGCACCTTTGGCTTTGGCAGCTTCAATGATGGCTACTTCAGCAGCGGTAGGTGTGTATTTAAATTTGACTGACTTGTCAGCAGTGGATTTATCGGCGGCTAGTTCTATCTCTTTTTGCGCATGCGTTTTGTCTTGGTCGATGGCTACCCTAGGTTCAGCAAACTCAATCTTATTTTGTATACGACGCTTAGTGTCTTCAAGCAAGGCAACATCTTGCGCACTAGGTGTGTAGCCTTCTACCTCCAAGCCTTGCATGCTGGCGGCTAACCACACCTCTTTTTTAAACTCGTCTGTACCGCTGATTTTTATTTTTGACCAATGTTTAGCCTTGGCAAGTTCTATCATGGCGCGTATATCATCAGCATCGGACGTTTTGGCACTGATAGATTTGCCTTTGTCTTCAAATGCTAGGCCTTTGGTACGGTCTTTAGAATAGTATAGATGGTCTTTAATGGCATAACGTCTCAACACTGAATCTGGAATTTCATCTACTAGCAGTCGGTGTAATTTAGTATTGTCTTTAATTGAAGCGTCATCAACTGCCATAGATTGATTTGTACTTGTTTTTTCTGTATTGGTTATTTCTAGCTTGGTTTTTTTATTGCTGGCCATGGTAATTAGTCCTCTGACTTAAGTGAAAGCCAGCCATTGGCATGACCAGCGTTGTAGGTTCATTAACAATGCTTTTAGCAACTAACGTTTGGGTGCTTTTTGCTGAGGCGTGGCTGGCTTAGAGGGCAAGCTGGCCGCTTTCGCTTCTTTGGCCGCTACTTTCTCATCTTTGATATGCTTGCGTATTTCTTGGTTACGCTCCCATGAGCGCCCTGCCAGCGAATCAAGGACGTTATCCATGTTAGGCATATTTAATTCTTTAGCGGACTTTTTAAGGCCAGCAACGACGCGCTCTAAGTCATCTTTGGCGGGGCTAAACGGAAATACCTTTGCGGTATC
>JAKQIT010000073.1 GCA_029556915.1 Pseudomonadota bacterium | reverse complement strand
CGCCAGCACGCCTGAAGGTGCGATTGCTGCCTGGCGTGGGCGCACGGACGATGAAATTAGAGATAATCGTGTGGCATTGCTGCGCGATGGTCAATGGCGACCACCTGCACCACTTGGGGCTGAAGGCTGGAAAATAGCAGGCTGCCCTGTTAACGGACCTTCCATTAGCGCTTTGGGAAATAAAATCATCGCAAGCTGGTTTACCGCTGAAGGCGACCGCCCGCGTGTACGCGCAGCATTTTCAGAAGATGGCGGTGTCACCTTTGGTAAGCCCATTGAAATTGATGACGTCAGCCCACTTGGCCGAGTTGCTCTTACTTGGCGCGATAATCAAAGTGCCGTGGTTTCTTGGCTAAGTGCACCAGCGGTAGAGCAGAAAAAATCCGCGCTTAATGTTAAGGTGATTTATACAGATGGTCGTGTTGAGCCAACGATGCAGTTGGCAGAAGTGAGCAGTGGCCGAGATACGGGTGTGCCGCAAATGGTATCAACAGCAGACGGGCTATTATTTGCATGGACAAATCCAGCGCCGCAATACGGAATTACCACAAAGCTATTGCGACATGCTAATTTAAAGTTAGTAGTGCAAAACGTAAGCAAAGATAAGCGACAACAAAAACTGGCAATGCTTAATCACAAATTTACCATCAATGCGTCGATTTGTACTTCAAAGCATGAATGACCGACATTTAATGACCGACATTTTCAGCATAATTTTTTTATAGAATATAAAAAAAGTAATTTTTAGATAACGCCTAAAGAATAACCAATGAGGTCTAAAAAATAGTGTTTTTTATGCCTAAATTTACGCAAACCTTTTTAGATGCTCTGCAAGCCTTTATTTACAAGGCTCTCAGGGCGGTTAAATTTTCTCGAGTGTTTTGGCTGTGTGTAAGTATTATTTTTAAGCGCCTCAAAAAAGCAGGTTGTTGAGAAACGTTATCATTTGGAGTAATGGCTTGCTTGTGATATATTTCAGCAGCTTAATTTTTTATAAATTTAGATTTTTTTAAACGGCAAGCATTGTGCCACCAGGTATCTTGACAAAGTGATCTGGTAAAGTATCTTGGCAACCATCTAACCGAAACAACGAAACATTCAATCAAAAACTTGAGAATGAACTAAAGAAGTGTACGAAAACCGTATAGAAAAATTGGTAGGCCTAGTGCTGGTTGTTGCTATACACGTCGCATTACTTTATGTGGCGATGAGCTATAAGCTAATTCCACCCCCTCAAGAAGCGTTAACCTTGATGGTGAACTTGATTAAGCCGCCACCGCTGCCAAAAGAAGAGCCGCCGCCTGAGCCGCCAAAGCCGACACCAACAAAAGAAGTGAAGTTAATTAAAAAGCAGAAGCCGATTGAGTTGCCCAAGCCAGTTCCAGCTCCAGTATTGGCGGTAGAAACACCAGTGATTGCACCCTCTGACCCTGTGGTGTTAGTACAGCCACCTGAACCTTGTCCTGAAAATACGGTTCCAACTAAAGATCCTGAAAAGAAAGCTAAAACTCCGTGCGAACCTATACCTGAACCTGTTGTTGAGGCGCCACCGCCAAAACCTGCCGCACCGGTCCAAATTACTGGAGATATGCTACAGTGTTCACAAAAATCTGAACCCAATTACCCACCGGCATCGCGCCGTATGGGCGAACAGGGTTCAGTTAAGCTGCGTTTAGAGTTAGATGAAACAGGGCATATTACTTCAGCCAAAGTGATTGAAAGTTCTGGGCATACTCGGTTGGATAATGCCGGGTTGGCAACCGTAAAAAATTGGCGATGCCAGGCGGCAACGCGCGATGGCCAGCCAGTGCGCGCTGTGGCATTACAAACATTTGATTTTATTTTAGAGGGAAATTGAAATGGCACAAGAAGTTGGGCAGGAGATGGCAAACCAGTTAGGCTTTGCCAATTTTATTCAAAATGTGGACAGTGTAGGCAAGGCTGTTTTAGTGTTTTTGTTGATTCTATCAATTGCAAGCTGGTACTTGATTTTTACTAAAAGCTTTGCGAATTGGTTAGAAGCCAAGCGCGCAAAGGCCTTTTTAGAAAAATTCAGGGATGTCACCTCATTAGAGCAGCTTAATAGCATTTTAAGACAAGGCAAACCCGATAACGCCTTTGCAAATTTAGCGACAGAAGGCCTCAGCGCACTACGCAATGCCGGCAGTTTTGGCAGTCAAAAGTTAGCGGGCGCAGGCGGTATTTCAGAATTTATGACGCGTGCCATTCGCAATGGCATTGACCAAGAATCTGCACGCAGTGAAAACGGCTTAACGATTTTAGCTTCTGCAGGTTCAGCTTCACCCTATGTTGGGTTGTTTGGTACGGTTTGGGCGATTTATCACGCATTAGTGGCCATTGGTTTAAGTGGCCAAGGCACGCTAGATAAAGTAGCAGGCCAGTGGGTGAAGCGCTTATTATGACGGCGATTGGCTTGGCCGTGGCGATTCCTGCGGTGTTTGCCTATAACGCTTTTAACCGCCGTAACCGTATGTGGCTAGCCAAGCTAGATGCCTTTGCACATGATTTGTTTGTAAT
>JAKQIT010000071.1 GCA_029556915.1 Pseudomonadota bacterium | reverse complement strand
ATAAAAGAACAACTCAACGCCATTACCCACAGGGTCTTTAAAATTAATTTGCTTGACATTCAACACCGGTAAATCACGAATCGAATAATCAATATTATGCGCTTTTAAGTGCGCCTCCATAGCCGGCATATCGGTGCAGGTGAACGAAATGTGGTCTATGGTGGTGAGTACATTAGTAAGCGGCGCGCCTTCACCGCGATACTCCGCCAAATGCATCACGTGCGTATCGCCAATATAAAGCCAAAAGCCGCGGCTAGTAAAACCCTCACGCGGCCCAACCTTTAAGCCGACTACATCGCAGTAGAAGTCTTTGAGTTTCAGCATCGTTTCAAAAGGCGTGCGAAGGTTGACGTGGTTTAGCTGGGTGACTGGCATTTAATTATTCATCCACAAAATAATCTGAGTCAATTTTCTTAACTTTGTAAATAGAGACAGTTGAAACACCCACATCGTTTTCAATCATCAGTTTTGCCAAAGTAAAGCCATTAATTAGGACGACTTTATTGCTAATATTTTTTACATACTCTTGTGCGTCTTTTGAGAAGTCTGAAGTAGTAATAAACACCCCTTTATGCGCACGATTGCCCTGCAATGCACCAACAAACTTCTGAATCTCAGGGCGACCTACCGTACCTTCCCAACGTTTAGCTTGAATATAAATTGAATCTAACCCTAGCTTATCTTCGTCAATAATGCCGTCAATTCCACCGTCGCCACTTTGACCTATAGCACGACCTGCTTCAACACGAGAGCCTCCATAACCCATCGCCAAAAGCAATTCAACAACAAGGCGCTCAAAAAATGCAGGGCTACAAGACTTTATATTGTCCAACAGCTCGCCAACTAGACTTGTTGTAAGTTTTCCAAAAGCGACTTCAAGCAATTCTTCAGGTGTTTCACTAGTTGTTACTATTGAAGTTGAAGCTTTTTGTGTTTCTTCTGAGGATTGGTCTTTAAAAGCTAGGTACTCAGGAAACTTTTCTAGGTACTTCATGTTAATTGATGCTGGTTTTGAGGCCAAAACATCCACGCCTCTATCAGTAATGCTGATATAGCTTCGTCTAGATTGAGCAAGTAGACCCGCTTTTTTTAAATATGTCTTAGCCCAACCAACACGATTATCAAATGTTGGGTAGCGTCCGCTAGGCAACAAATGCTTACGTTCATCTGAAGATAAATTAAACTTGGAAGCTAGAAACTCTACTAAATCGCGGAACAAATGCTCCCTACCGTCCTTGACTGCATCAAGTAACGGCAACATTATCGATTGAAAATCAGGAATCACTTAGGCGGCCGGCGTTTGGGTTCTAACACGTATATGCAACTCCCTCAATTGCTTCTCATCCACCTCATTCGGTGCATTGGTCATTAAGCACTGCGCGCGTTGGGTTTTAGGGAAGGCAATTACATCACGAATTGATTCAGCACCTGTCATCAACGTCACCAAACGGTCTAAACCAAACGCCAAGCCGCCGTGCGGAGGGGCACCATAT
>JAKQIT010000066.1 GCA_029556915.1 Pseudomonadota bacterium | reverse complement strand
GTGTAATCACCACTGAAGTATCGGTCGATTTCGCTTCAGCCTGTGCAGGACTGGCGATTGATTTTTTAGTAATTGATTTACGTTGTGAAGGAGGCAACACAGCATTGATGGCTTCAACCGCTGCATTGGCTGCATTGGCTGCACTTTCAGCAGCTAAGGCTGCGGCACTAGCAGCTGTCGCTGCCGCTGCAGCCGCATCTGAAGCAGAAGATAATGTTGTACTTTTTTGCGTTTCTGCTGCTGTTGCATTACCATTTTCTGCAAAAGCAATCGGAGCGTTCAAACTGATGCCAGCAAGCATCAGCAAGTAGTGAGCGCGTTTTAGCCCTAGTTTCATTCCATCCCTCTGTGTTCTAAATTGCTTGCCTATTGTCCGCGCAGGCGCTTAAACCCTAGCAATACGTTAATTTTTTTAGAGTATATAGCAAAAATTTACAATTACCATAATTTTAGGCAAAATTGAGACACTAAAAAATAGCTAAAAAACGTACAAAATCGAACAAACCTTTTACGCTGCTCTGCAAGCCTTTATTTATAAGGCTCGCAGGGCATGTTTTTTCTTTCGAGGAATTTAATCTGCGAATTAACCCATTTTATGTGGGCTAATCTGCGAATGAAAACGTGAAATTGTTGCAACAAAACAACAAAAGTAAGCAGTAAAGAATAGTTAATTATTCTCTGTGGATCCAAGCAAAAGCTTTTCATTGACTGTGACTTTCGCTTTTTCACGCAAAGACTGCTTATAAGCAGCAAGATATTCGCTGTTTAATGCAGTTTCTAATTCATTTTGTGCTAACTTTTCAGCCGCTGGATCTTCAGATTTCAAGGTTTTAGCCTCAAGCACTTTTACCAGCAAATAGCCTTGCTGCTTATCAGCCAAGCCCGAATATGCTGGTAATTTTGATACATCTGTTTTAAAAGCCTGCGTCATTGCTAACTCAGTTAAGCCTTCGGCATTTTTCCGATCTACCGCAACTTCAGATGTCCATTCTAAATCTGCCACTGGCTTGCCGGCGCGTAAGTCTTTGAGCGCTGCCTCACCTTTCGTTGAGGCTAATTTTGCAGCCGCTTCTAATTTTAGTAAAGCTTCAATGCCCTCTTTTACTTCATCAAAGCTTTTTTGCGTTGCAGGTTTATAATCAACCACACGCGCAGAGACTAGATTATTTGGTGAAACTTCCATAGCTGCTGTATTACGACGGTCTTTCAACGACTCTGCTGAGAAAATTAAGTCTACAAACTTGCTGTTATCTTTGAAAAACTTAGCGGCTGATTCACGTGTCAGCCAGTCCGATTTCTGAACTTCACTGCCAAATGCTTTAGCCGCTGGCGCGAGGCTGTTGGATTGCGTATAAACCAGCTCACTGAACCCCTCAGCCTGTTTAATAAATTCATCTTGCGCTTTCTTAAACATTAAGTCGCCTTTAATTTGCGGCTTTAATGTTTCAAAATCCGTGTTTTCACCAATCACCTCGGTCACTTTAATAATATGATAACCATA
>JAKQIT010000065.1 GCA_029556915.1 Pseudomonadota bacterium | reverse complement strand
CTCTGGGGCGATTTTAGTTAAAACAGACCCTTATGGCTTTGAGTTTGAGCCGCGCCCTGGCAGTGCAGCAAAAATTAGCACTAGCTACCATCAGTGGGAAGATAAACAATGGTTAGCATCACGCAAAAATCGTGATTGGTTGCATGCGCCATTTAACTGCTATGAAGTGCATTTAGGCTCATGGCAACGCAAAGGCAATAACGAACCGTTGAACTATCGTGAGCTAGCTCAAAAACTGGTGCCTTATGTAGTCGAAATGGGTTATACACACATAGAATTGTTGCCAATTACTGAACATCCTCTAACAGAATCTTGGGGCTATCAAACCACTGGCTATTTCGGCGTCACTAACCGATTTGGCACACCTGATGATTTGCGCTTTTTCGTGGATGCTTGTCACCAAGCCAATATCGGAGTTATCCTCGATTGGGTACCAGGGCATTTTCCAAAAGACGATTGGGCTTTAGCACGTTTTGATGGCACCGCTTTGTACGAACATGAAGACCCGCGTTTAGGTGAACACCAAGATTGGGGCACGTATATTTTTAATTACGGTCGTAACGAAGTGCGCAACTTTTTAATGGCAAATGCACATTTTTGGCTTTCAGAGTTTCATATTGATGGGCTACGTGTCGATGCTGTTGCATCCATGCTCTATCTGGATTACTCACGCAAAGCGGGTGAATGGTTGCCGAATAAATTTGGTGGGCGAGAAAATCTCGATGTAATTGAATTCTTAAAACAGCTCAATGTAATGGTCGGTGAAGACTTTGCTGGTGTACTTACCATCGCCGAAGAATCAACCGCATGGCCAGGCGTATCTCGTCCCGTATATCTAGGGGGGTTAGGCTTTAACATGAAATGGAACATGGGTTGGATGAATGATACTCTTGCCTACATTGAACACGACCCTGTGCACAGACGCTATTATCACGACATGCTCACTTTTGGTCAGCTTTACGCCTACTCTGAAAACTTTGTGTTACCGTTTTCGCATGATGAAGTTGTGCATGGCAAAAATTCACTATTGGATAAAATGCCTGGTGATGCATGGCAGAAATTTGCCAACCTGCGTTTGCTGATGACGTATCAAATGACCGCCCCAGGTAAAAAACTAAATTTCATGGGGAATGAATTTGGACAAGGACGAGAGTGGGATGTTAACAGTAGCCTTGATTGGCATTTGCTAGGCAAAGACTATGAAGGCCATCAGTGGCATCAAGGCATCAAACAAGCAACCACCGACTTAAACAAGCTT
>JAKQIT010000124.1 GCA_029556915.1 Pseudomonadota bacterium | reverse complement strand
TTTCTCTTATAAGGTGAGTTCCATGCTTTGAGTTTGGCTATCAAATCGGGCACACCAAGGATATTGATGCTGCGTTTGATGTTATACACCAGCATAATCAAACTGTGTTCGCCGTTTACTTTCTCTAATCCTATTAAATTGGTGTGGTTATATCCCCATTTTCGTTTTATTGTTCCAAAGATGTGTTCGTTGATTTCTTGGCGTTTTCTATAGAGTTGCTGGTTGGCTTTATAACGTTTGTTGTTTTCCTCAACTGCATCGGCATACTCACTTCGGTCTATTTCTCTTCCGCCGGTTCTACTGGTGCACTGGCTTTTTACTGGACACGTTTTGCAGGCAGTTGTGCGGTATTTTTGGAACCTGTAACCACTTTCCTCTGTTCGACCTGTTTTCTTGTGCCAACTGCCTGTAGTGCTTAGCGTTGCTCCTTGCGGACAAGTGTATGTATTTGCTTCTTTGTTGTAAATAAACTTTGTTACAAAATACTCCGGTTGCGTGCCGTTTTCATTGCTCTTGCCTTGATCGGGTTGTGCTACAATGGTGGTAATATTGTTTTCCTTGCAGCTTGCTATTTCTCTACCGTTGTGATAGCCTTTGTCAACTAGCACCGTAAACGTTTCCAGATTTAAGTTTTCTTTGGCTTCTAAAGCAATGGCCGCAAGTGCATTTTTATCATTTCTATTGATGGTGTGCGTTGCCACAACCAAGTTGTGTTTATCATCCACTGCCGCTTGAATATTATACGACACTTCTACTACTTGCCCTTGAACCAAAAGTGCTCTTGCATCACAATCAGTAGTGCTCACTTGCGGTTCGCCACTGGTTTTGAGTTGCTCTTCTAGCAGTTCATATTTGATTTTGTTTTGCTTTAAGCGTTCTATTTTTTGTTGAATATTGGTGAGCGTGGTGCTGGTTTCTTGAGCGTCGTTTTGGGCTAAAGCGTTTAAATATTCTTGGGTTTTGGTTTCTATATATTCCAGGTGTTTATCTATTTTCTTTTGGTTGTAATTTGCTTTCTTGCTGTTGTGTGCTCTGGATTTTGTGCCGTCAATAGCGATGGTTTCGCCTGCAATTAATTCGGCGTCTTTTAAAAAACTAACAAATAGTTTGAAGAGCTGTTTCAGTGCTTTGGGGTTGTCTTTTCTA
>JAKQIT010000121.1 GCA_029556915.1 Pseudomonadota bacterium | reverse complement strand
ATAATTTTACGCACTTCCGCCTTACCTTCAACCTGCAGGCCGTTAGGGCAATAATCTTTAAAACGCTCAACCTGCAAGAGTTGTTGGGTATAATGCGTTAACTCGCTCATTTTTACCATTTTTTACGACCTTTTTGAAGTTTCCATATTGATTTTCAGGGGACTCTGCCTCATATTGTTGACAGACAACACGTAACCCTTAAGCAAACGACAATTATATCGATGAATCATTCTCTCTCTAAAAATTTATGGCTCACCTTCGCACAAACCGTGACGGTTTGTTTAGGGCTGGCGTTTGTATTGCGAATGTTCTTTCCTGACTTATTGGTGAGTCTGTTTGACGCTTCTGCATTGAAAAAGAATGAAGTTGTCGTCAAACAAGTTGAACCGCAACCGCATGCAACCAAGGCGGGTTCTTACCGCGACGCTGTGCAAAAAGCAGCGCCCGCGGTAGTGAATATTTTTACCAGCAAAACAGTGACGGCAAACCCGCATCAGAGATTTTTAGATGATCCGCTATTCCGCCAGTTTTTTGGTGACCAACTCGATGAAGAAGAGAATGCACCGCAGCCAGAAAACAGCTTAGGATCAGGTGTCATTGTCACTGAACAAGGTTTAATTCTTACGAACAATCACGTGGTGGCAACCGCAGATGAAATTGAAGTCGCACTTTCTGACGGTCGAAAATTATCTGCCAAAGTCGTAGGCACCGACCCTGACACCGACTTGGCACTTATCAAAATTGAAGCAGAGCAATTGCCTGCCATCACTTTTGCCAAATCTGACCAACTGAATGTGGGTGATGTGGTGTTAGCCATTGGCAACCCGTTTGGCGTGGGGCAAACAGTGACGCAAGGTATTGTCAGCGCACTGGGGCGCAACCATTTAGGCATCAATACGTTTGAAAATTTCATTCAAACCGATGCCTCGATTAACCCCGGCAACTCAGGTGGTGCGCTGATTGACGTGCAAGGTAACTTAGTTGGCATCAACAGCGCAATTTACTCACGTAGCGGCGGCTCGATGGGCATTGGCTTTGCTATTCCCGCCACATTGGCCAGACAAATCATGGATCAAATTGTCGCGCAAGGCAACGTGACGCGTGGCTGGATTGGCATAGAAGCACAAGACTTAACGCCAGAACTGGCAGAATCTTTCAAACTTAAAACCGCTGAAGGTGCGCTGGTAGCAGGCGTATTACCTAACAGCCCAGCCGATAAAGCAGGGTTGCGGGCTGGCGACATTTTGCTCAGCATTGATGGCAAACCGATTACTGATACTTCTAGCATGCTTAATTTAATTGCCGCATTACCGCCTTTTAAAAACGCAACGGTTAAAATTGCGCGCGATGAAAATATGCTGGACATTGTGATTCTGATTGGCAAAAGA
>JAKQIT010000011.1 GCA_029556915.1 Pseudomonadota bacterium | reverse complement strand
CGCGCCACCGTAAGTATCCACAATAATCTTACGGCCAGTTAAGCCGCAATCGCCTTGTGGGCCGCCCACAACAAAGCGGCCAGTTGGGTTCACCAAATATTTAATCTCGCCCTTAATCAACTCTTTTGGCAACATCGGTTTAATGATTTCTTCAATCGTCGCTTCGCGAATGGCCTCTAAGCTCATTTCTTGCCGATGCCACACGTAACTTTTCATGCGGTGTTGGCAGCGTGTTTTCATCATCCGCCAGCAATTCTTCGTACAACTTTTCACCTGGCCGTAAACCAATATACTCAATTTTGATATCTTCTTCTTGCAGGCCAGAAAGTTTAATCATGTCTTTTGCCAAATCAGCAATCTTCACCGACTCGCCCATATCGAGCACGAAAATCTCACCACCTTGGCCCATCACACCCGCTTGCATGACCAACTGCGCAGCTTCAGGAATTGACATAAAATAACGCGTAATCTCTGGGTGAGTAATAGTCACTGGGCCGCCTTTAGCAATCTGCTCGCGAAACTTTGGTATTACGCTTCCGCTGCTCCCCAGCACATTACCAAAGCGCACAATCACATATTTTGTAGATGCTTCTTTTTCAGTCAATTGATTAGATTGTAAACCCTGACACACCATTTCCGCCAGTCGCTTACTTGCCCCCATCACATTGGTAGGGTTAACGGCTTTATCGGTAGAAATTAAAACAAATTTCTCCACATTGGCTTCCTTACAGGCTTTTGCTAATGTATAAGTGCCAAGCACATTATTTGATAACGCTTCAAACACATTGCCATTTTCCATCAACGGCACATGTTTATAAGCCGCGGCATGAAAAACAACCGCAGGCTTAAATTCAGCTAACAACTCCTTCATGCGGCGACCATTTTTAACATCCCCAGTCATGTAAAGCAATTTAACAGGCGCCTTAAGTCGGCTGAACTCTTGTTCTAAGTTATAAAGCGAAAATTCTGAAACATCTACACAAATTAAGGTGGCTGGTTTAAATTTTACAATTTGACGACAAAGTTCAGAACCAATCGAACCTCCTGCCCCGCTCACCAACACCGCCCTATCTTTAATTAAATGCTGTAACCCAGAATTATCAAGCTGCACTGCATCACGGCCTAACAAATCTTCAATTTCAACATGCCGGATTTTTGAAATACTGATATTACCGTTCATTAAATCTTCAACTGAAGGCACGGTAAACACATTTAGCCCTGCAAGACCCGCAATTTCAATTGCACGACGGCGTGCTTGGTGTGCTTCAGCAGGTTTAGCTACAATCACGTCTTTAACATCATAGGCTTTTGCAATTTGTGGCAACTGGGCAATCTCTCCCAATACATTTATTCCTAACAGAGAACGGCCATGAATATCAGAATTATCATCAAGCAAGCCAATAACGCGCCATTCCTGACTTCTTTCTAAATCTCTCAATAATGCAATGGCAGCCTCACCTGCACCAAGCACAATGACTGGCTCACCACGCATTTGATTGACGCCATAAAGTTGATGTTCTTTCCAAGAACGATACAAAAATCGACTTCCTGCCATCATTGTCAACAACAATAGAGGATCAAGTAACAGCACTGATCTTGGTACAACTATATAACTAGGCTTAAACATGAACAATAATGCAACGATAGTCATTGAACTCATCGCAATGGCTATTAGAATGCGCTTTAAATCTGGAATGCTGGCAAAACGCCATATTCCCTTGTAGAGTCCAAATTGAATAAAAAATAGCGCCTGTATGGGAACCACAAATAACGCCACTTGCCATATACCATTGATAAAGTCTGGTGGAATTTGAAAGTTAAAGCGGAGTAGGTAAGCAAAAATCCACGCCAAAACTGCTGAGACTACATCATGAAGAAAAGCCGCAAAAGTACGCCAAACGAGATTTTTTTCAGGCATGCTGAAATTTGATTGTTTTTTTGTTGGTATTAGTAGCATAAATGCAAATATTCTTGTTAGCGGTCGTCGTTAATGCGTGATTTCAGGAATACCCACAGCAAGGTCAGTAGTAGCCCGATAAAAGTACCAAGGATTGCAAAAATAGATTTTTTTGGGTAAACGGGTTTTTCCGTCACCTCAACCCTACCTATTTCTTTAGTAGAAAAAGTACGTTCAGGGCTTAATGCCTCCTCTAAATTTTGCTTGCGATCTCGCGCATTATTTAATTCACTTTCCCTTACAAGTAGTATATTGCTTAGCAATGCTGCCTGAGAAAAGCTTTTGTCGCTCAACGTATCAGTTCTGCCATCCAAAGATTTAACTAACCGTTCAGATTCAGCGTTAGTTTTCTTTAACGTTTGTTCAATAGCTGCCAACTCCTGCTCTAGGCGTTTTATTGAAGGTCTTAGCATTTGTGAGTGAATTTTCTTAACTTCAGCAATAACCGCGCTTAAATTGTTTTTTGCCTCTGATTGAGAGCTACCTCTAATAGACAATGCAATCAAATCTGATTTTTCC
>JAKQIT010000007.1 GCA_029556915.1 Pseudomonadota bacterium | reverse complement strand
CCCAATGACAGTATGCGTTTCATTTAATGCAGCATTGATATGCGTACGGTTTTTAAGCATATTGATTGCAATACTGTCCAACTGCTCAAGTGGCACCATTCGGTCTTCATAGACCGTTTTCAGGCTATCTCTACTTTTACTCAACTCAAATAAGCCAATACCTGCCTGAACTGTTGCTACAGTGACAGCAATGGCGATGATTGCGAACAACTTTTGAGCAACCGTCATTGATTTAATAAAATTCATTTTTTACCCTATTTATACTTTATTGAACAGCTAGAATCTATTCAGAACAAAAGCCCTTCTCACCCGCCTAAAACTCTTCCCAATCACCATCATCAGTGCCAGTTTTTGCAATGGCTTTCACTGGCGCTGGGCGTGACACTGGTTTTGCACCTGGACGACTTGCGACTGACCTTGTGGCTGCTGGTCTGCTCGGTGCAGCATTTCTCATTGGGCTGTTGCTAGCGCGGCGATTATTAGTCACTTGGTTGCCACCATTTAACTTAAACTCGTTCACTGTATCCATTAATGTCACCGCTTGCTCAACCAGTGATTCAGCAGCAGCAGCCGCTTCTTCTACTAGTGCGGCATTTTGTTGCGTGACTTCATCCATGCTGGTAATCGCGTTATTCACTTGGTCAATGCCTGCGCTTTGCTCGCTTGATGCTGCTGCAATTTCACCCATAATGTCAGTCACACGTTGCACTGAACTCACAATTTCTTGCATGGTTTTACCAGCGTTTTCAACTTGTACGGTGCCTTCAGCGGTTTTGCTGACTGAATCTGTGATGAGTTCTTTAATCTCTTTCGCAGCACTGGCAGAACGTTGGGCTAGGTTACGCACTTCACCCGCTACCACCGCAAAGCCACGGCCTTGCTCACCAGCACGCGCCGCTTCAACGGCTGCGTTGAGCGCCAAAATATTGGTTTGGAAAGCGATGCCGTCAATGACTGAAATAATGTCTTCAATCTTTTTAGCACTTTCATTGATGGAACTCATAGTAGCAACCACTTGACCAACGACTTCTCCACCTTTTACCGCGACACTTGAGGCTGAGGCCGCAAGCTGATTTGCTTGCTTGGCATTTTCTGCATTTTGCTTAACTGTAGAGGCAAGCTCTTCCATGCTAGAGGCTGTTTCTTCAAGGCTTGAAGCTTGTTGCTCGGTGCGGCTTGAAAGGTCAGTGTTGCCTGAAGAAATTTCACCTGCAGCCGTGTTAATAGTTTCACCAGCCTCTTTAATTTGCAACATCACATTCGTAAAGTTATCCATCAGATTATTGATGCCTTTACAAATCACTTCTGTCACACCTGTTTTATTTTCAAGCGCTAACCGTAGCGTTAAGTCGCCGTGATTAGTCGCATCAAGTAGCTCTGAAATCTCTATTTCAACTTTTCTTTCTTGCGTAACGTCAATCCACTCTAAAGCAGTGCCATTACGCGTACCATCGGCGGTAAATATTGGGCTGGCCTTAAGTTTGAAAAACATGTTGCCTACTGGGACAATATTTTCATATGGCTGCTTCAACATCGCCAATAAATTGCGCTGATGTGACGGGCTTTTGTGGAAAATATCAAAATTTTGACCAATAATTTTATTCGCATCAAAATTGGGAATTGCCTTGCGCATTTCAACTTGCGCATCTTGCATTAATTTTGCGGTTGAATGGTTCATGTAACGAATGAAGCCGTCGTTATCTGCCATCATCATGTTTGTTGAAGCGCTATCTAGCGTGTTTTTGATGAGTAACGCTTCTTTGGCATTTTCTTCAACGGCACGGTCTTTGTTGTAACGCTCGGTGATGTCTGTGGCATATTTCACCACTTTGTATGGCTTATTATTTGCATCAAAAATAGGGTTGTAAGTGGCTTGTAGCCAAATTTCTTTGCCACCTTTGCCAATCCGTTTAAATAGTCCGTCACTTGGCTCGCCGCGGCTCAACTTATCCCAAAACGCTTTATATTCACTGCTCGATTTATAAGCAGCATCCACAAACATACTATGTTGATTGCCAACAATTTCTTTTTCACTATAGCCAGTCACTTTAGCAATATTGTCATTCACCTTAAGAATTTTGCCAGTCAGATCAAACTCAATAACACCTTGCAGCCTATTAATGGCGTTTAGTTGGCCTTCATAGTCAGCATTTTTGATTTTTTCAGCCGTAATGCAATATGAATACACGACCACTTTGTACGGTTTACCGGCTTCATCACTAATCGGCACATAGGTCGATTGAAACCAATATTCCTTGCGGTCTTTTGAAATGCGGCGGATTTGTCTGGTTTGGCTAATACCGGCGTTGAGTTCTTCCCACATTTTTTTGTACTCTGGGCTTTGCGCAACTTCAGGAGGTAGCAAAACACCCACATGATGCCCCACTAACTCCTCTCTTCTATAACCTAGTGGTTGCATAAATAAATCATTACACTCTGTAATGTTGCCTGCCATGTCGCATTCCATCACACCAAAGGTTTGATTAAGCGCTTCATCTTCCCCTTGTAGCACGAGTGCTCTTGTTAGCTCAGCG
>JAKQIT010000140.1 GCA_029556915.1 Pseudomonadota bacterium | reverse complement strand
GCGGCGATGTAGTCGCACAAGTGGTATCCACCATGGCCGACATCAACCAAAGCGCACAAAAGATAGAAGATATTATTTCTGTCATTGACGGCATCGCTTTCCAAACCAACATTCTGGCACTCAATGCCGCAGTAGAAGCGGCCCGTGCCGGCGAACAAGGCCGCGGCTTTGCCGTCGTGGCCGGCGAAGTACGTAACCTCGCCCAACGCTCCGCCAGTGCTGCCAAAGAGATTAAAGAACTCATCACTGATTCTGTCAACAAAACCGCCGAAGGCACCCAACAAGTCGAGAATGCCGGACACACCATGCAAGAGATCGTCACCTCCGTCAAACGCGTCTCAGACATCATTGGTGAAATTGCTGCGGCCTCCCAAGAACAAAGTGCTGGTATTGAACAAGTAAACGAAGCAATCATGAAAATGGACGACGTCACCCAACAAAACACCGCCTTGGTAGAAGAAGCGGCCGCTGCCGCGGAATCCATGTTGGAACAAGCGGACGAACTCATGAACGCAGTCAGTGTTTTTCAACTAGCAGGGGAAAACACCCGTCAACAGCACGCTCAAACTGAGCGCCGCAGCAAACCCAACCCGATGCGTAGCCACACGGCCAGCCTCAAATCTGTTCCAGCCAGAACGGTGAAAGTTGCCACGGTTAAAACCGGCACCGATGACGGCGAATGGGAAGAGTTTTAAGGCAGTAAAACACATCAAAATCAGTCTGAATTCACCCACAACCTTTTTCGATGCCCTGTGATCCAAGCAAATAATGGCTCGCAGGGCAGTGTTTTTTGCTCGGTTGTTTTTTCGAAATTAAATTGTGCTGTTTAATGCAGGTAAATACAAAAATTTACATCTTATGAATTACGCCTACTTTATGGTTTTATTGTAGTTATCAGCTTAGTACATTGAGGCGTAATATCAATTTGATTACCGATTTCTGGTGCATGAATGAACATTTCTAAAACAAATCAATATTTATGGTTAGTGTTGACTGGCTGCATTTTTGTGGGCGAGCTCATTATTATGTGGGTATTGAATGCCTTGCCGGCGTTGAACCCCTGGCTAGGGTCGTTCGTCGATGCAAGTTTGCTTTCTATTTTTGTTGCAGTGCTAATGTATATCTTTGTTTTCCGTAATATGAAAAAAGCCGTTGCAGATAAATTTAGAGCAGAAGAACAATTGCGCCTTGTTTCTGTCGCGTTTGAAATGCAAGAAGCTATTATGATTACAGATGCAAATGCCAAAATTTTACGTGTGAATCGAGCTTTTGAAAAAATCACAGGATATTCCGAGCAAGAAGTTATTGGAAAAAATCCAAGCATTTTGGGATCTGGTTTGCATGACCATGCGTTTTATGCAAAGTTATGGAGTGACTTGCTGAGTCATGGAATTTGGAAAGGGGAAATGTGGGATAGAGGCAAGAACGGTGAAATTTATTCTAAGATTGCCACGATTTCTGCCGTGAGGAATGATAAAAATGAAACCGTGCAGTATATTGCAGCCTTTACCGATAACACAGCCCATAAAAAAGCTGAAAATGAGATTTACCGCCTCGCCTTTTACGATGCGTTAACAGGCTTGCCAAACCGCCGATTATTGCTTGATCGCTTAAGTGTTGCGCTCTCAGCCTCTGCGCGAAATCAGAAATATGGTGCGTTAATCTTTTTGGATTTAGATAACTTTAAAACACTTAATGACACGCTAGGCCATTATTTTGGCGATATGTTGCTGGTTGAGGTGGCCAAGCGACTCAAAATGAGTGTGCGTGAAATGGACACCGTCGCCCGTTTAGGAGGTGATGAATTTGTGGTATTGCTTGAAGACTTAGATGCAGATTTGCAAGAAGCCAGCCGAAAAGTTGCGCAGATTGCAGAGAAATTGCGCGTAAAAATTGCAACGCCTTACCAGCTCAATGAAAATACTCGCCATAGCAGCCCAAGCATTGGAGTGTGCATGTTTTATCGTAATCAGGTG
>JAKQIT010000013.1 GCA_029556915.1 Pseudomonadota bacterium | reverse complement strand
GATTTGATTTACCACACTTATATTGACCAAGACGGTAAACCCCGTGTTGATCCTGGCCCTATTCTCGGGCAGGGCGAAAATCTATCCGTATTTTTCTTTAATGAAATTAACCGTGCTCGCCCACAGGTTCACTCTTTGCTTTTACGGGTGATGGCTGAACGTAGTGTAACGGCATTTAATAAAGAATATTACTTTCCGCATTTATTGGTTTTTGCTGATCGTAACGCCGTGGAAAAAGAAGAAACATTTGAGTTGCCAGGCGCCGCACGTGATCGCTTTTTAATGGAGCTGGAAATTAACCCTGCGAATGATAGCAATGTACATAAATCACTCACATTTGACACACGTTTTCACGATACGGATAAGTTAATTGAACAAGTCACCGCGAATAATGTTGAATTTGACGCGCTCACATCTTTTGCCCCAGTGATACAAAATTCTGTGACCGCAGGGGCGGCAGTACAGGATTTTGTTGAGCATTTACGCAAGGCTACCCACCGCCCGCAAGATTACGGCATTCAATTACCTGATGTGGAGATGGATGAACTGATGATTGCCGGTATGGGGCCGCGTGGCACCAGTATGCTTGTACGTGCGGCTAAGGTTTCAGCGTGGCTGGATGGTCGATTGAAGCTTGCGCCTCAGGATGTGGCTGCTGTGTTTCACCAAGTTGTGGCACATCGGGTGTTTTTTACGCCGATTTATGAATTGCAACGCAGTTGGCTGGCAAAGGCCTATACACAAGCAATATTGCATAGCGTGCCGACGCCATAATTTGAACGTTGTAAAATAATGGCACAGCAACCTTTAATTCATTATCACGTGCGTTGGCGCCCTTCTGGGCATCAACCAGGGGCTAGCCACGGTCTAGTGGCAGGTACGGGCGATCAACTGCGTTCAGTCGTGTTACTCAGAGATAACCCTGACCCGCGCCGCTTAGATTTACGTGCTAGCCTGCGTGACCCTTTTGAAAATATTTGGGTGCGCGATTTTAATCTCAACTCAGCCTTAAAAGTGATTGTGCTGGTCGATACTTCAGCTTCGATGGGGTACGTTGGCAAGGTCAATCGCATACATGTTGCACAAGAAATTTCTTCACAGCTTGCGCTTTCGGCATATCGTTCTGGCGATGCCTTTGGCTTATATGCGGCAAATGAAATGATTAACAAACAATGTATGCTGCCACCCAAAGCTAACCGTGGCGCATGGCTTTGGGTAAAACATCACTTTTCTAAAATAAAACCACAAGGCCAGCATGCGGATGGTTTGTTTTCCGTGGTGCCTTATTTGCCGCAAAAACGCTGCTTGGTTTTTTTGGTGTCAGATTTTCGCTGGCAAGCGGGAAAACTTAAATCATTGCTTAAAAAGCTAAGCCATCACGATGTTGTTCCGGTGATGTTGCAAGACCCCACAGAGTTTGATGAACTGCCAAAAAGTGGCATTGCGATTTTACGGGATGCAGAAACAGGGTTAGGCCAATTTGTCTGGATGCGTGAGCATTTACGCACACAGATAGCAGAAATTAGAGCGCAACATATTCGGTCAGTTAATGATGCCAGTCGAATGTATGGCAATAAACCATTTGTGGTGCGAGGCGAATTTAGTTCTGCATTATTAACAGAGTATTTTATGGAGCGTAGCGCGT
The DNA here is from genome assembly GCA_029556915.1 of Pseudomonadota bacterium. Lineage (GTDB taxonomy): Bacteria > Pseudomonadota > Gammaproteobacteria > Burkholderiales > Methylophilaceae > Methylotenera. The sequence continues at coordinate 1,550 of JAKQIT010000013.1, read as the reverse complement.
GACTGATAACGAATTTTTCAGGCATTTCAGTCCTAATTTTACGGGCTGTAATGTTGTCGCCACAAACCAATCGCCAATCAAATTTGGCTTAACCGCTATCAAAAAGTATTTAGATTTTAGGGTGATGTTGTATATTTTGTTACTCAGCGGCTTATTGTTTGTTGAGCATGCAATCGCGGCTGATTTAAAAAAAGCAGAACCACTAAGCCCTGCTTTGGCAGCGCCGATTAAAGTGAGTATGCGCACCAATGGTTACACCATTGGCGATTTGATAAACATGCGCGCTGAGATTATGCTCAAAAAAGGGCAAGTATTTGACCCTAACAGTGTGCCGCTTAAGGGGCCCGTTAATAACTGGTTAGATATACGTGAAGTGAAATTTCAATCCAGCCAAAATAAAGACGATAGCAGCAAAATTACGCTTGATTTTATTTGGCAAATTTTCGGAACGGTAGAAATGGCGCAAACAATCTATATTCCGGCCATTGCCCTGCAAACGATTCCGCCAGAAAAAGGCAACACAAAACCTTTAACGCTGACGATTCCAGCGCAAGGTTTTCATTTATCTCCGGTATTGCCCCCTCAAGTTGAAGAAAGAAATCATCGCCCACATGCGTTACCGCTAGGCTTTGATACGCAAACGCCTTTGATCATGGCATTGACTTTACTTGGCCTAGGATTATTGTTTGGTGGTTTTTGGCTTTGGTTGCAAGACAAAATATCGTGGTGGCCGCGAAATCCAGGACCGCTAACTAAACTTGCGCGACAACTCAGAGCACATCAAGAAGGCACGTTTAGTGCCAACGACTTGCGTACGATTCATAGCGGCTTGGCTGCCAGTGCTGGGCAAAGTTTGTATCCAAATACATTGCCGCATTTATTTGAAAAATGCCCCTATCTGGCGACTGAAAAATTAGAAATTACGCAGTTTTTTGAAGACTCATGGCAAGTGTTTCATGGCAAAAATGCGCAAATAAATGCCATCGGTGTGAGCACGACCAAGGCTTGGATTCAGCGCGCCGCAATCTTAGAACGTCTAATGCGTCGGCAGTTGCGTAAGCCAAAGGGTAAAGCAGTGCAGTTAAGTAAAAAAGTCCAAGCTTAATGAACGCGATACATTTTTTAAAACCTGAATTACTGTGGTTATTGCCAATTGCTTTGTTGCCGTTTGTTTCATATGGCGTAAAACAATTTGCTTTTCCTGGCTTAGAAGACTGGCCGAAAGACTTTATTTCGAGTTGTTTGCGTTGGGGCGTACGCGCTTTGGCCGCTTTAACACTTACGGTACTGATGGTGGCAGCGTCAGGGCCTTTTACGGAGGGTGGAACAGTTACGCGTGTGGGTGAGGGGGCAGAAATTGTGGTGGTGCTAGACCGCAGTGGCAGTATGTCAGAGCCTTTGCAAAATTTTGATCAAAGTGTCAATGCTAAACCGATTAGTAAAATTGAAGCTTCACGCAAAGTGTTGCTTAAATTTATGGAAGAACGGCCAGCGGACACCTTTGGTGTTGTGGCTTTTAATGCTGCGCCAATCAGCGTTGCACCGCTGTC
>JAKQIT010000123.1 GCA_029556915.1 Pseudomonadota bacterium | reverse complement strand
GGATGTACTGAAACAAGAAATTTACCTATTCAACCCGTTCGCTGAAGACCTAGACAACAACGGCAAACCCGCACCTCGCACGCACCGATACAATTTCTTTAGTGCCATCAGCAGAGGCGTATTCCGCGTTGGTGACATATTTAGTCTTGGCAATGCTATTTGGCCAAGTGGCGGCAAAGACGCTTTCTGGAACGATAATGCGCGCAATCTGTTTTTAGCGGTGACGCTGTTTTTATGTGAACTGCGTGATCAGCGTAAGGAAGAGGGGTTAGCCTCAACATTACCCGACTATCCTGTCACCATGGGTGAAGTGCTGCGCCAAACTTCAGGTCGTGATTCAGGCTTACCGATAAAACAATATTTTGAAGAAAAAATCATGCCCTACGCATGGTTGAGTAGCGAATGCCGTGGTGCCATGCGTAACTTTTTAAGTTCTAGTGATGATGTACTGTCATCCATATTAAGCACTTTCAACGCACCATTATTGCCCTGGCGCAATCCGATTGTCGATACCGCCACCAGTGCCTGTGACTTTGATGTACGCGACGTGCGTAAAAAGAAAATGTCGATTTATATTGGCATTACTCCGAATAAATTAGGCGATGCCAAGCTCATTATCAATTTGTTATTTAGCCAGTTAGTCAATCTCAATACCAAAGAATTGCCGCAAAAGAATCCAACAGTACTCAAATATCAATGCCTGTTACTCATGGACGAATTTACCAGTATTGGTGTGGTGAACATCATCGCCACCGCCGTGAGCTACATTGCAGGCTATAACTTGCGTCTATTACCGATTATACAAAGCACCGCGCAATTAGAATCGCCTAGCAATTATGGTAAAGACGATGCGAGAACACTGATGACGAATCATGCTATGCAGATTGTGTATGCACCACGTGATCAAAAAGATGCCAATGACGTGTCAGAAAGTCTAGGCTACATCACCGAAAAAAGCCGTAGCATCAGTCGTAGCCATGGCTACGGCAAAAGCGGTGGTGGCTCTGAAAGCATCTCAGACCAACGCCGTGCCTTGCTGCTACCGCAAGAAGTGAAAGAGATTGGCCAATGGAAAGAGATCATCTTACTCGAAAACGTCAAGCCCATCCTTTGCGACAAAATTCGCTACTTTGATGACCCTGAATTCACCAGTCGCTTACGCACAGCCCCCACAATTGCAGCGATTGATATTGATCTGTTTGTTGCTAAAACCAGCGGTAAAAAACGTGAGATTGAAGATGGCGAAATAGACCTAGACGAATATGCACTGAGACCGTCTTTTAACGCTGAATAC
>JAKQIT010000083.1 GCA_029556915.1 Pseudomonadota bacterium | reverse complement strand
GCCTGATTACACTTAATATCGCCACGTCGATCACTCCTATTCTCCTGCTCAGGTTGTGAGCAGTCTAGTATCGCTACGTGGGTCAAATTTAGATGCATATTTCTATGCTAGGTGGGTCAATATTCGATGCAATTTAACACTGGCTCCTTTGATTTAATTCTAGGTAGCTCTTTTCACTGGATTACTTAATTAATAGTTTTTAGAAAAAGATGGGGGGCATGTAGCCCCCATTATTTTTAACACTTTGCATCAGAAATTAAAATAAACTTTATCTGTAAAATAAGTGACGAGACCAGAAGCCTCCTTTTTGTATTTACTTATTATAGTTTTTTTACTCTACCAGAAAATCTCGTTTTCCAGGTGCGCCATTCATCGCATCTGCATCTTCTAGCGGTTCTTTGCGTGCTGAAATAACAGGCCAAATTTTAGCCAAACGGGCGTTGAGAGCGATATATTCTTGCTGGTCTGCCGGCACGTCATCCTCAGCAAAAATAGCTTCGGCAGGGCATTCTGCAACGCATAATGTGCAGTCTATGCACTCATCAGGGTCAATGGCCAAAAAGTTTGGGCCTTCAACAAAGCAATCTACAGGGCAAACATCAACGCAATCAGTATATTTACATTGAATACAGTTTTCGGTCACTACATAGGTCATTTTCAGTCCTTAACAGCTTAAAAAGCTAAAACGTTATTTTATTTGAAATTTAGTTTATTTGCATGGCTTAATTGTTGCGCCACATCAAACCTCAGTTAAACAATCATTCCCGCACCCACGGTGTTGTTTGTACTTTCATCAATGACAATAAATGCACCAGTTGCGCGATTAGTGCTGTAGCTATCAACCATTAAAGGTTGTGCCAACTTAAAATTAATGCGTGCAATGTCGTTCATTTTTAGGTCTGATGTAGCTTGCTGTTCCAGCGTATTGACATCCACTTTATAAGCAATGGCGCCCACTTTGGCTTTAGATTCACGCGTGGTATGGCGAATAATATAGGTGCGTGCTGGTGACAGCGGAGTCTCTGAAAGCCAACAAACGTGCGCCTCAATCTGTTTTACAGGGGTAATATTGCTACCCGTTTTAACAATCATATCGCCACGTGAAGTGTCTATTTCATCTTCTAGTAACAACGTAATACTTTGCTCGGTTTGTGCATTTTTGAGTTGTGCATCACCAATTTGAATGGCTTTGACTTTAGACTGGTAGCCGTTTGGCAGCACTGTGACGGCATCACCCACTGCAATATCGCCACTTTCAACACGCCCCATAAATCCTCTAAAATCATGCAAATCAGCATCGGCACTAGCGTGTGGGCGACAAACGAACTGAACGGGGAAACGGAACTCTTCAGATTGTTCTGTATGCGCTGCAGGCGCTTTTTCAAGCATTTCAAGCATGGTTTCACCTTTATACCAAGGCATATTGTCTAAACGGTCAACCAGCATGTCACCATTTAAAGCAGACATGGGGATAAAACGAATGTCACGTGCTTGTGCGAGGCCAATTTCTTTGGCAAATGCTAAATAGTCAGCACAAATTTTGTCATAGGTAGCTTGATCATAATTGACTAGGTCCATTTTATTGACTGCAACGACAATGTGCTGAATACCCACTAAATGCGCCAAATAACTGTGGCGACGAGTTTGCGTGAGCACGCCACGGCGAGCGTCAATTAAAATAATTGCCAAATTAGCGGTTGAGGCTGCGGTCACCATATTACGTGTGTATTGCTCATGGCCGGGGGCATCGGCAATAATGTATTTGCGCGTGCCAGTACTAAAGTAGCGATAGGCTACATCAATGGTAATGCCTTGTTCACGTTCAGCCTGCAAGCCATCGGTTAAAAGTGAAAGGTCAACCGCTTCCATGCCGCGTTTTTTTGATGTGTTAGATATTTGCGTTAAAGTGTCTGCCAAAATCGTTTTGGTATCAAACAGTAAACGGCCAATGAGCGTGCTTTTGCCGTCATCAACAGAACCGCAAGTCATAAAGCGTAATAAAGAGTCGTTGTGTTGATTTGTCATGCTAAAAATAACCTTCTTTTTTGCGTTGTTCCATACTTGCGTCTGAAGTTTGGTCGTCCAAGCGGGTTGCACCGCGCTCGGTAATGGTCGTGGTGGCGGTTTCTAGGACAATTTTACTCGTGTTATCTGCATCCGAAGTCACTGGCGCAGTACACGTAATATCGCCCACCGTTCTAAAGCGCACTTGCATGTTAATCACTTCTTCGCCCGCTTTTGGTTGGTTAATGATTTCACCTGAGGCCAAAGGCACATTCACAGGAAAAATCGCGCCATTACGCATTACCACATCACGTTGGTGTGCAAAGTAAATGCTTGGTAGCTCTAGTTTTTCGCGTTCGATATATTGCCAAACGTCCATTTCTGTCCAGTTGGAGATGGGGAATGCGCGGATGTTTTCGCCCTTGTGCGAACGTGCGTTATATAAGTTCCACAATTCTGGGCGTTGGTTTTTTGGATCCCATTGACCAAACTCATCACGGAAGCTCATGATACGCTCTTTGGCGCGCGCTTTTTCTTCGTCACGACGTGCACCGCCGATACAGCAATCAAAGCCAAATTCTTCAATCGCTTCTAGCAACGTGACTGATTGATGTTTATTGCGAGGTTCGTCAGGCGTTTTCAACACCACTGTACCACGTTTCATGGAGTCCTCAACTGAGCGCACAATCAAGCGCTCGCCAAGCTCAGCCGCGCGTTGGTCACGGAAATTAATTACTTCTTGGTAGTTGTGGCCTGTATCAATGTGCATCAACGGGAAGGGGAAACGACCTGGACGGAAGGCTTTTTCAGCTAAGCGTAAGATACAGAGTGAATCTTTGCCGCCAGAAAATAGTAATACGGGGTTGCTACACTGGCCAGCCACTTCACGCAGAATGTGTATAGCTTCTGCTTCAAGCCAATCCAGATGTGATAAAGGTTGGTGATTAAAATGTTTTTTATTCATTATATTCAATAAATTATTTAATTATTTAAAAGTAGTACATTAATTATATTTTAACGTGTAAGCCGCATTCTTTGCTGGTGGGGTCTTCCCACCACCAACGGCCAGCGCGAATGTCTTCACCCATGGCTACAGCGCGCGTGCATGGTGCGCAACCAATACTGGGGTAAAACTGGTCATGCAGTTTGTTATAGGGCACTTCATGCAAACGAATGTATGCCCATACTTCTTGTTCAGACCAGTCACTTAATGGATTAAACTTTTCGAGTTGGTTGCCTGTATCAAACTCTCTAACTGGTAGACTGGCTCTAGTGGTTGCTTGCGCGGCTCTCATGCCTGTAATCCATGCCCCTTTGCCACTGAGCGCACGCTGCAATGGTTCTACTTTACGCATATGACAACATGATTTTCTTAACTCAATAGAGTCATAAAATGCATTAATACCATTGGTCTTTACATAAAGCTCTACATTTTCAGCGATAGGAAAGTACACGTTCAACTTGGTATTATAATGCTTTTCAGTCTCACTCATTAAATCATATGTCTCAGCGGGCAATCGTCCAGTGTCTAAAGAAAAAATTTCAATTTTTAATGCATTTCTTATAATAATGTCTGTTAGCACCATGTCTTCCGCACCAAAGCTATTAGCAAAGGTTATTTTATTATCACCAAATTCACTGCTTGCATCAGACAACAAAGCTAAGACGGAAGTTGTTTTTTGATGAGTGCTAGCAACTAAACTGTCACTGAGAGTAGGGCGCGTAGCTGGATTGTTTGCAGCTGGTTTTAGCATGGTAACCCCAGAATTAAAGTCGACCATCATACACCTCTGTGATAACGCTTAAATGCTGGGCGTGATTCATCTACTGCGCCTTGGTAAGGCTGACTAAAGTCATTTAAACTTGAAATCGCATCTTGTGCTGAACGGTCAGCTCGAATCACGTAGCTAGTAAATCCACACCGTTTTAAGAAAAACAATTGGTCGCGCAACACATCCCCAAATGCTCTTAGCTCATTTTTAAAACCGAAGCGTGTGCGCAATAAGTTACCAAGTGAGAATATACGGCCATCAGCAAAACGTTCGACAAATACGGCAATCACTGGCAACTTGTTCAAATCAGTTTGAAATTGAGTCAGAGTCTCTAACGGTTCATGTGTGGCTAACCAAACTCCGATTTGCCCTTGCTCAACACGGTCAGTAAGCTCACTATTTCGGGCAATAAATACACTTAAGGGTACGATTATTTTTCCACTCGCAGGAATAACAGTGTTGGCGATTTGTTCGTTAGAAACCGTATCCTCACCAGTCAACTTAAACAGCACAACCTTACCAGCTTGTTTGCGTTCTTCAGTTTGCGAGGCGGGTAATTGTACCAGTGTCCACTCGTCATTCTCTAAGTTAGCTTGACCACTGTTCAATTTAATCAAATGGCTCATGCTGCCACCTCATCTTTTGCGTACACATGGGTTTTGAAGGGAGCAACACCTAAGCGTCGTACGGTATCTATAAAATGTTCTTCAGGCGTACGTTCTTTTATGTAAACTTCAATGAGTTTTTGTACTACGCTTGGCATTTCTTCTGCTGAAAATGAAGGGCCAATCACGGTGCCAATACTGGCGTCGTTACCTTGCTTGCCACCGATGGTGACTTGATACCATTCTGAGCCATCCTTATCGACCCCTAGAATGCCGATATGGCCGACGTGATGATGGCCGCATGCGTTCATACAGCCTGAAATGTTGAGTTCAATAACGCCGATATCATGCAGATAATCTAAGTTGTCAAATTGCATTTGAATCGCCTGTGCAATAGGGATGCTTTTAGCATTTGCTAAACTGCAAAAGTCACCTCCAGGGCAGCAGATAATGTCAGTAAGTAAACCAATATTGGGGGTGGCCAAGCCGTTTGCACGCGCCTTATCCCATAACGTATATAAGTCACTTAGTTTCACATCGGCTAAAATTAAATTTTGTTCGTGTGATGAACGTAACTCACCAAAGCTAAATTGGTCGGCTAAATCAGCAACAGCCCACATCTGTTCAGAAGTAATGTCGCCAGGGGCTTGACCATGTGGCTTGAGTGAAAGTGTGACTGCGCGATAGCCCGCTTGTTTGTGCGGATGCACGCAACGTTTTACCCACGCGGCAAATGCTGGGTTAGTGGCTATTGCTGCATCAAAGCTTGCATCATGGGCAGGCAGGGTTTCATAAGGCATCGCTTCAAAATGTTTTGCCACACGCGCTAACTCGGCCTCAGTAATCGTATTCTCGTTATCTTTAAGGTGCGCCCATTCCGCTTCAACTTGGCTTCGGAATTCATCAATGCCCAAAGCTTTAACCAAAATTTTAATGCGTGCTTTGTAAGCGTTATCGCGGCGACCATGTAAGTTATAAACACGAATAATGGCTTCGCAATAGGTGAGGGCATGCTGCCACTCTAAGTGTTCCCGAATCACCGTGCCTAAAATTGGTGTGCGGCCTAAACCGCCGCCCACCCAAACTTTTGCCGCAACTTGATTGTGTTGATCCAAATAAAACTCAAAACCAATATCATGGGCTTGCACAACAGCCCGATCTTGTTTTGTTCCGCTCACGGCAATTTTAAATTTGCGCGGCAACAAGGCAAATTCTGGGTGAAAAGTGCTCCATTGACGCATAATTTCAGCCATGGCGCGCGGGTCAATTACTTCATCAGGCGCAATGCCCACGAATTGATCGGTAGTAATGTTGCGAATGCAGTTGCCTGAGGTTTGAATGGCGTGCATTTCCACGGTTGCTAGCTCTGCCAAAATATCTGGCGTGTCTTCTAATTTAGGCCAATTGAGTTGCAAGTTTTGGCGGGTAGAAAAATGGCCATAGCCTTTGTCGTATTTTTTTGCAATATCGCCCAATTTGCGCAATTGGCGACTTGATAACATACCGTAAGGAACGGCAATGCGTAGCATGGGCGCTTGGCGTTGAATGTATAAGCCATTTTGCAAACGTAAGGGTCGATATTCATCTTCGGTAAGCTCGCCCGCTAGATAGCGACGGGTTTGGTCGCGATATTGCGCGACACGCTCATCCACAATTTTTTGGTCAATTTCGTCGTATTGATACATATTTTTCTATTCTAATCTAAAACAAATAATAATTAAGATAATACAAATTTAAACCCGATAATTAGCAACAAGGCTGCCAGCACTGGCCGTAATATTTTTTCTGGAATTTTTGCACTTAAATGACTACCTATCCAAATTCCGGGTAAAGAGCCAATGAGCAATGTACCTAATAAGCTGAAATCTACATGACCTAGAGTCCAATGGCCAAATCCAGCAACTGCAGTAAGCGGAATGGCGTGTGCTAAGTCAGTGCCTACCACTTTTAATGTGCTCATTTTGGGATACAAAAACAATAGTGCCAATGTGCCTAAAACACCTGCCCCAACCGAAGAAATGGTCACTAAGGCACCTAATACAACCCCAACAAATATAGTAAAGGGGATTTGCATTTGTTTAAATCTGCCACTGCTGATAATGCTGTTTTCAACTTCGCGAATTTGCTTACGGGTAATATAACTGCGAATGAGCAAGGCGATTGCAGTGAGTATTAGCGCTATGCCTAAGCTAAAAGTAATGAGCCCAGTGATGTTTTTTTCAATTTTAATGAGGTGCTTTATCACAAAAATGGTGGCAATAGCCGAAGGTAAGCTTCCAAGCGACATCCAGCCAACTACGCGCCAATCAACTGATTTGTGTGTTTTGTGATGTACAAACACACCACCTGTTTTAGTTAAAGCGGCATAGAGTAAATCTGTACCAACAGCAACTGTCGCTTTAAAGCCAAACAAAAATACTAGTAGTGGCGTCATCAGTGAGCCGCCGCCTACGCCAGTAATTCCTACTAGCAGGCCCACGCTGAAGCCAGCGACGATATAACCAAAGTCCATGTATTAGGTGTCCGTTAACAATAACATCTTTAAAGTGCACGCAATATATCACAGGCTAAATGTTGCTTTTATACTGAATTGTTCTATGATATAGCTATTAGTTATATCAATATGTGAGAAATATGAAAATTCATCAATTACGTTACGTGCATGAAGTCGCTAAAAGCAAACTCAATATTTCTGCAGCGGCGGAAGCCTTGCATACCTCTCAGCCTGGGGTGAGCAAACAAATTCAATTGTTAGAAGATGAACTGGGCTTGCAGATTTTTCAACGCAACGGCAAGCGCCTTGTTGGTGTGACTGAGCCAGGTGAAATCGTGATTAGCTTGGCGCAACGGATTATGCGCGAGATGGAAAGTATCAAACGGGTAGGGGATGAGTTTGCCAATGTTGAAACTGGCACGCTCACGATTGCCACTACCCATACGCAGGCACGTTATAAATTACCCGCGGCGGTAAAAGCATTTATAGAAATGCATCCTGAAGTGAAATTGAATATCCATCAAGGCAGCCCAGCGCAAGTGGCGGAGCAAATTGTAAGTGGCGAGGCCGATGTGGGCATCGCAACAGAAAGTATTAGCAGTTTTGAAGAGATTTTATGCTTGCCATGCTACCAATGGAACCGTTGCGTGGTAGCACCACACGGTCACCCTTTGTTAAAAGAGGCGGACTTAACCTTAGCAAAAATCGCAAAATATCCGATTGTGACTTATGACTACGCGTTTACCGGTGCTACTTTGGTAAGCCGCGTGTTTCATGATGCTGGCATCGAACCTAACGTAGTGCTCACCGCAATTGACGCGGACGTGATTAAAACCTACGTGAGTTTGGGCATGGGTATTGGCTTGGTGGCGCAAATGGCGTATGACACTAACCGAGATAGTAATTTAGCCATGCTAGATGTGAGCCATCTTTTTCCACCCAGCACCACCTATTTAGGGGTGCGTAAAGATGCATTTTTGCGCAGCTATATGATGGATTTTATGCAGTTACTCGCCCCCGCACATAGCAAAAAAGATATTCAGCGCGCTTTAAAACTTTAATGCTCCTATGTAACCTCAGTTACTGAGCGCATGGATAAATTACGCCATCATTGCATGAAGAATTGGAGAACGCTATGCGAAAAACCTTAAATGCACTGTGCCTGCTGATGCTCTTTAATGCAGGTTGCGCAACTGCAAACCCAGACGCACAAACCTCAGCGAATGTAGAGAGCACGATTTTTGAAGTGCAGGTAAAAGAAGGGCTGAGTGCGCAAGATGTGCGTGATAGTATCAAAAGTGTCTCGGCTGGAATGAACTTTGTCACCGCCGCCAAGTTTGACATTGCCGAGCAAATGAAAAAACGCGATATAGACCCGCAAGGCGTAAAAGAAGTGTTTGCCGTGTGCAACTTAAGCTATGGCTCGGAAATCATACTCGACCACCCAGAATTTAGCGTGTTTGCGCCGTGCCGCATTGCGCTTTATGAGAAAAATGGCCAACTTTTTTTGGCGATGGCACGCCCGACTAACGATTTGAAAAGCATTAAAAACCCCACCGAGCGCGCCAGAAAATCTGCCACCGAAATGGAACAAAAGTTTATTGAGCTTATTACACGCGCCAGCAAAGGCGAAATATAGCGCGACTTGTGTAAAAGCATAGCTATCGAGCGCATAAACTTAATAAATTACTTTAAAAAACACCTGTAACTAACATCGAGAGATTTTTATTCCCCTGTAAGGCGCATACAGACTGGCTTACAGGCTAGTTAAAATGATGTTGCGTAATATTTTAATTTTATTTCAAAGTTTTTTTGCTGTTAGTTATGCGTTCCGCTAACATAAAACCAGCGTTCATTTTCAAGCACAAATTCACTGATTTCATGCAAGCGTTCTGCTTTGCCAGCAGGTTTATAACGTGCAATAAACTCTACTGTTGCGCTGCTAACACTGATGGTGTTAAATCGCTTGATTTGTAAACCTAGCCATTTTAAGGGCGGCTCATCATTAAGGTTTAGTGTAGCGGGGCGCGTGCTGGTGTGCCAAGTAGCCAGCAAATAGTCATCAAGCTTAAACACATAAGCGGTGTAGCGCGAACGCATCAGCTTTTCAGCATCGGGGGCAACTTCACCTAAATGATATGGCTGGCAGCAAGCTTGATAAGACTTGCCGCTTTCGCAAGGGCAGAGCGTGTTTGGCTTAGACAAGCTCACGCGTTTCGGCAAACTCAATATCTGGGTAACGCTCTTGCGCCATTTGCAAGTTCACACGGTTTGGCGCAAGGTAAACATAATCATCTGCCACATCTAAAGCCACATTAAAGCCGTATTTATCGGCAATCGCTTTTAAATCTGCATCTTTGCCACGCAGCCAACGCGCGGTATAGCAGTCATAAGGTTCAAACACCATTTCTACGCTGTATTCATGCTCTAAGCGATGTGCCACCACTTCAAATTGCAACATCCCAACTGCGCCTAAAATTAAATCATTGCTCAACAATGGGCGGAAGAGTTGCGCAGCACCTTCTTCAGAAAGTTGTTTAAGTCCAATTTGTAACTGCTTCATTTTCATTGGATTTTTAATTCTAGCACGACGGAAAAATTCTGGCGCAAAACTGGGGATACCCGTGAATTTAAGATTTTCATTTTCGGTAAAGGTATCACCCACTTTAATGGTGCCGTGGTTGGGAATACCAATAATGTCGCCCGAATACGCTTCATCCATGGTGGTGCGGTCTTGTGCCATAAAGGTGATAGCGTTATTCACAGCTATTTGCTTGCCAGTGGCAACCTGTTTAATTTTCATGCCGCGCTCAAAACGCCCAGAACACACGCGCAAAAAGGCAATACGGTCACGGTGTTTTGGGTCCATATTGGCTTGAATTTTAAACACAAAGCCTGAAAATTTAGGCTCATCAGGCGCAATTTCACGCGTGGCGGTTTTGCGCGCTAATGGGGCAGGGGATAAATCCACCACGGCATCTAGCAAACTTTGCACGCCAAAGTTATTGATTGCCGAACCAAAATACACTGGCGTTTGCTTGCCGCTTAAATAGCGCGCTTGGTCAAAACTATGCGATGCACCGCGCACAAGCTCAATATCAATCCGTAGTTCATCGGCAACAGGGCCAAGCAGTTCATCTAAACGTGGGTTATCCAGCCCTTGAATTACCTCAGACGTGCCTTTTTCAGCGCGTGGGTCAAAGAATGAAACGGTATCGGTATAAAGGTTATACACACCGCGGAACGATTTACCCATGCCAATTGGCCAAGTCATCGGTGCGCATTCCATGCCGAGCGTGGTTTCAATCTCATCGAGCAATTCAATGGGTGCGCGGCTTTCGCGGTCGAGCTTGTTAATAAAGGTAATAATCGGCGTGTCGCGCATACGGCACACATTGAGTAGCTTAATGGTTTGCGCTTCCACGCCATTCACAGAGTCAATCACCATCACGGCAGAATCCACCGCCGTTAATGTGCGATAAGTATCTTCCGAAAAGTCATCATGGCCTGGCGTGTCGAGTAAGTTCACCATGTGCTCACGGTAAGGGAACTGCATGACGGATGAAGTCACCGAAATACCGCGCTGTTTTTCCAGTTCCATCCAATCTGATGTGGCATGACGCGAAGCTTTGCGACCTCGCACTTCACCTGCCACTTGAATAGCACCGCCAAACCACAATAGTTTTTCGGTGAGCGTGGTTTTACCCGCATCGGGGTGCGAAATAATGGCAAAGGTGCGGCGGCGGGAAATTTCTTCTTGAAGGGACATGAACTGAAATAGGCTATAAATTTGAAAGCAGCATTCTACCCGAAAACGCACAAAATCCTAAAAACTAACGGCTAGCACTTGGCTTAAAATTAAGCGGATAAAACTCGCAAAAATTGGCTGTTTTTTGCCCGAGAGATTTTTATGCCTCTGCAAGCCGCATGCAGACTGGCCTAGCGAGGGGTTGAAAAGATGTGCTGCAAAATACGGCAGTAAAACACGTTAAAAATCGGCTGTTTTTCATGCAAAATTCGTCCTAAAAATGCGTGCTGAAACGTTAAAAAAAGCATATTGTAAACTCATGTTAATGAGCATAGAATGAAGCCAATGGCGGTCTTTTTACAGTAATTTTTTGCAGGTTATTTTTAGGAGCGCATCATCATGAAAAAGTCAGTTTTTGCACTATTAGCAGCTTCATTTTTGGCAATTAACGCGCAAGCCGCCAACAACGATGAGTGGTGGGAATACTCGATGGAAATGGAGGGCATGGGCGGTATCAGTATGCCCGCGCAAAAAGATTGTTATCGCAAAGATAATATTGTGCCCTCAGGCGGTGGGGGTGATGACTGTACGCAAAGCAATGTCAAACATAGCGGCAATAAGTTTTCTGCAAACTTTTCTTGTAAAGATGGTACCACAGGCCGTATGGAAGGTTCTTCTACAGGCAGTGAGTCTAGCTTTAAAATGACTTCAAAGTCGGCTAAAGGCGAAACCATGACCATGACCAGCAAAGGTAAAAAGGTGGGGAGTTGCAATTGGGAAACTGATAGCAGCGAAGCCAAAGCCTGTGCAGGCATGAATAAAGCCGTGGCAACCAATAAAGCAGATATTAAAAAAGAGTGTGAAACTGCGTTAAAAAATAATGATTTTTCAAGATTTATTGGTGGAACCACCACTGGCGCATCTGCCGATTTGGCAGGTAAAAAATGCGGTGGAAATATCGATACAGGTTGCAGTGAACAACGCCCAAAAATGTGCACAAAAATCACAGGATTTTTAAAAGAAACCTCAGGCAACAATAACGGCTTTAAAAAAGTGATGGAGGATAATGCGGGGGTCGAATTGACCAAACAATGTAATATTGACACGGCGCCACCTACTAAACAATTTTGCTCAGATAAAATGAAAGACGCCAAAAATTATCAAGGCGATATTGTCAAATTTTGCGAGTCTGATGCCAAAGCCCTGTATGCCCAACACTGCGCTGGGCGAGATTACACCGCGCAAATGGATAGCGGTTATGGTGGCATTTGTAGTAGCTACGGCAAACCAAGCAGCGCTTCTGGGCAAGATAGCGCAAATACTTCATCAAGTAGCGGCGATGCAAGTAAAGGCACTAACCCAATTGAAGGCGCGGTTAAAGGCGTTAAAAAACTAAAGGATGTATTTGGTTTCTAAGTTCGCTCAATGAAGTTGCTTGCTTTATGTCGCTGGATGCTGGTGGCGGGCTTATGTGTAAGCTTGCCACTTAAAGCGCAGACGGATTGGCAACCAAAAGCCGATATTGCATCGGCTTTTTTATTGTCAGTAAACGGCCAAACGCGCTGGCAAAAAGCAGCTACGCAACGTCTGCCACCTGCCAGCCTTACCAAGTTGCTTGCTGCGCTGATTATTATTGAAAACCCTAAACTAGATGCTTGGGTAAAAGTGAGTAAAAAGGCGAGCCAACAAGATGGCACCAAAATTAACGCGCCGGCGGGAGAGGCTTTTCCAGCGGCTTATTTGTTGGGAGCCATGTTGATGAAATCAGCCAACGATGCCTGCATGGCTTTGGTGGAATGGGATGCTGGTAGTGAAGCGGCTTTTTTAGAAAAAATGCATGCCAAAGTCAAGCAGTTTGGCCTTAAAAACACAAACTTTACCAACCCGTGCGGATTTGATGATGCGCAGCATTACAGTTCTGCGCAAGACCTGCTAAAAATCGCCCAGATGGCCAATGCGCAACCGAAAATCAAAGTGTGGGCAGAAATGCCAACATACACGCTGCTTTCCAAAACAAAAAAAGCGTACATGCTGACGAATAGCAATATGCTGTTAGGGCGAGTAGCGGGTGTAGATGGTTTAAAAACAGGCTTTACGCAGAAAGCTGGCAAGTGCTTGATTGCGCATGGAAAAAATAATAATAAAGAAGTGTTTCTGGTGTTGCTGAATGCCCCAGACCGTTGGTGGAGTGCCGATGAATTGATGAATCGTGCCTTGCAAGCCAATGATTAAGCACGTCAAAAACACGCCTGTATTTTTTTTGTTAAGCATCATACTAGCGCTCATTTATTGGCGCACCTTAGCCTATCCCTTCCAGTTTGATGATTTTAATGTCATCGTTAACCGCACCGATGTACATGGGCTACACGCTTGGTGGCAGTCTATGCCCGGCATGCGGCCATTGCTCAAGCTGAGTTACGCGCTTAATTGGCAATTCGATACACAGCCAAACTATTTCAGATTATTTAATTTATGCTGTCATCTTGGCAGCAGTTTTTTGGTTTATTTGCTGGCTAAAGCCTTGTTGCCGTTTTTCAATGTGCAGGAAAATCACGCCTTAATTGCTGTGCTTACAGCCATTATGTTTGCTTTGCATCCTGCGCATAGTGAGGTGGTTGTCTATATTTCCAGCCGTTCTAGCGGTTTAATGGCACTGTTGAGTTTGGCTAGTATGCTGGTTTATCTCAATTGGCTAACCCAAACGCCACAACAGATGAGCCGATTATATTTATCTGGCTTGTTATGGTTTGCAGCCGTGCTGGTTAAAGAAGTCGCACTCGTTGTCCCGATGTTAGCGGCTTGGCTGACTTATTTTGTCGCACCGCAAAAGCTGAGTCATCTCAAGCAATTAAGTCTAAAACAAAAATTGCTGCTGTTGGCTTGTTTGCTCATCCCTTTGCTTTTGGTAATCTCAATTCCACAATACGCCCGATTATTCACAAAACTGATAAATCCGCAATTAAGCCAGCTTGCAAATCAACCTTTTGCGCATGTTCATTACCTATTGAACACCCTATGGGGTGTTGGCCTTAATATTGATTATGGCGCTCTTCAGCCAGCGCAATGGCTCAAGGTGGTGAGCGGCTTGGCGTGGGTTGTAGCGGTGTATTTATGCTGGGCAAAAAGAAAAAATTGGCCCTTGTTCAGCTTTGCCGTGGGCTGGTGGCTAATCTGCTTATTGCCGACAAACTCGATTATCAATCGACCAGATTTAATCAACGACAGGCAAATTTACATGGCGAGTATCAGCGTATTGCTGCTGTTGAGCGTAGGGTTGGTGCACTTACAACATTTTTTACCTAAAATGTTAGGTATGTTGTTGCTTTGCGTGCCGATTATCTATTTTGGCATGGGCACGGTAGAGCGCAGTGCCGATTATCAAAGTGAAATCAGCCTATGGCAAGCAAGTCTGATACAAAAC
The DNA here is from genome assembly GCA_029556915.1 of Pseudomonadota bacterium. Lineage (GTDB taxonomy): Bacteria > Pseudomonadota > Gammaproteobacteria > Burkholderiales > Methylophilaceae > Methylotenera. Next base: position 89,542 of record JAKQIT010000083.1, on the reverse strand, counting down.
CATTTTAACGCGCGTGCTTGGAACAACCTAGGCTACGCGTATCAGCTGGCGGGTGAGGCTAAAAAAGCTAAAGATTGTTATGAAAACGCTTTGATGATAGACCCAAACCACAGCAAAGCATTACGCAATTTACCGCTAGTTAATGGAAGTTTATAGTTAATAAAATACTTTAACAAACAGCGCTAATATCACCCGAGAGATTTTTGCGCCTCTGTAAGCTGCTTGCTGACTGGCTTAGCGGGCAGGTGAAATGATTTGATTTAGCTTTTTTATTTTTATAATCGTTTTAAATGCCACTTTCTTAGCGCGGTTTATGGCATAAAACTGAATTAACCGTTGGCTTTGTTTGCTACCAGCAAGGCCGCGCACATCGATAAAATCGCCAGCCAAATCAGCCCGTGAATCCATTTTCTTAAATCATCAGCATCATCGCGACCCAGCAAAAATTGGCTGATACCTGCCGCAAAAGGCGATAGGCCAAACAGAACATGCGCCAGCCCGTAAATCGGGATGGTTTTGGTCGGGTGGCGGGTCGGTAAATCAAACCCGCCGGTTGACCAAGTGTATAACCCGGCCAATACCAAGGCGCTACCAAAGGTGTAAAAAAATAGCTTGTTTTGCATTATTCAACCTTGCTTTGGGTTATTTTACCACTTCTTTTAACTGGTCTAATATCGCAGGGTTATCCAACGTCGAAATATCCGCCGTAATTTCTTCGCCTTTGGCTAATGTACGCAAAAGCCTACGCATGATTTTACCTGAGCGAGTTTTAGGTAAATTGTCACCAAAGCGAATTTCGTCTGGTTTGGCAATCGGGCCAATTTCTTTGCCTACCCAATCGCGTAACTCAGCGACGATTTTTTTCGCTTCATCACCAGCTGGGCGAGCACCTTTTAACACCACATAAGCTACTACGGCTTCGCCTTTTACATCGTGCGGTTTACCCACCACAGCGGCTTCAGCCACTAAGGGGTTGGCCACTAGGGCAGATTCAATTTCCATGGTGCCTAGGCGGTGGCCTGATACGTTTAACACGTCGTCAATACGGCCCATAATGGTGAAGTTGCCTGTTGTAGCATCGCGCACTGCGCCATCTCCCGCTAAATAGGTTTTGCCGCCTAAATCAGCCGGGTAATAGCTTGCTACATAGCGCTCAGGGTCGTTATAAATAGTGCGTATCATCGAAGGCCATGGTTTTTTAATCACCAATAAGCCGCCCGTGCCCCAAGGCACATCGTGGCCTGTTTCATCCACCACATCAATGGCAATGCCGGGGAATGGCAGCGTGCAAGAGCCAGGCACCAGCGCGGTAGCACCGGGAAGCGGGGTAATGACATGACCGCCAGTTTCGGTCTGCCAGAATGTATCCACAATCGGGCAACGGCCACCACCCACGTTTTCAAAGTACCACATCCACGCTTCTGGGTTAATGGGTTCGCCAACTGACCCTAAAATACGCAAGCTAGATAAATTAAAGTTTTTCGGGTGCGTTTCAGGTGTGGTTTCTGACGCTTTAATCAGAGAGCGAATCGCCGTTGGCGCAGTGTAGAAAATGGTTGCTTTGTGTTTTTCTATCATTTGCCAAAAACGCGCAGCACTAGGGTAGGTGGGGATACCTTCAAACACAACTTGTGTGACGCCCATTGCTAATGGGCCGTAAGCCACATAACTATGGCCAGTAATCCAGCCCACGTCAGCGGTGCACCAAAATACGTCATTGTCTTTGATGTCAAACGTCCAGCGCATCGTGTTCATGGCGTGCAACAAATAGCCCGCGCTGCTGTGTTGCACACCTTTTGGTTTGCCAGTAGAGCCTGAGGTATAGAGCAAAAAGAGTGGGTGTTCGGCATTCACCATCACCGGTTCGCAGGTGTCGGCACAGCCCGCGATTAAATCGCTCCACCACATATCTTTATTATTCCAAGCCACTTCTTGGCCAGTTTTTTTCAGTACCACGACCTTTTCTATGGAGTCGCAACCGCCCATGGCAATGCCTTCGTCCACCGCCGTTTTGAGTGGCATGGTTTTGCCGCCACGAAATTGTCCGTCGCAGGTAATCACCGCTTTAGCGCCTGCATCAATAATGCGCTCATTTAAACTTTTAGCCGAAAATCCACCAAATACCACTGAGTGAATTAAGCCAATGCGCGCGCAGGCTTGCATGGCAACAACCGCTTCAACCCCCATGGGTAAGTAAATAATCACGCGGTCGCCAACACTTAAGCCCAATTTTTTTAAGCCATTGGCAAATTGGCAAACTAGGATGTATAGTTCTTTGTAAGTGACATGTTTACTTGAGCCGTCGTCTGCTTCAAAAATAATGGCAGCTTTATTAGGGATAGTGTTCAAATGGCGATCTAAACAGTTAGCAGAGACATTCAACTCTCCATCTTCAAACCATTTATAAAAGGGCGCTTTAGATTCATTAAGCGTTTTAGTAAAGGGTTTGTGCCAAATCAATAACTCACGCGCGAGTTTCGCCCAAAATCCTTCATAGTCAGCATTAGCTTGCTCGCAAAGTGCATTATAAGCGGCCATGCCAGCCACATTGGCTTGCTTGACAAAGTCTGCACTGGGTGCAAAAACGCGGTTTTCGTGAAGTACGGACTCGATAGACATGCTAAAAATCTCCCTAGTAAACAACTCTTTTAGTTAGAATACAACTCAATGGTAAATCCGTATCTTACCTTAAAATTTTTATGAAAACACACTCTGAAATCTTAAACAATCCAGCTTTTAGCGCAGAGCAAAGGATCTTTTTACAAAAAATTGAAGACTGCAGCCCGTTTGCAGCACGAATGCTTTTGCGAGATAACGATTTGCTGACAGATTTGCTAGAAAACCTGTCGAAATCTTATAGTTTGGCTGAAATGCAAAATTTTTTAAAAAATTTGCAAATTAATGATGAAGCAACACTCAAAATTGCCTTAAGAAAGCTCCGTCAGCGTGTGATGTTGCGCATTATCGCGCGCGATTTAAATGGCTTGGCTGGCGATGGATTAGCAGGGCTGCTTGAAGTGATGCAAACCACGAGCCAACTGGCCGAATGCACAATCAATACTGCGATTGATTATCTTAATACTTGGCTGGTGGACGCTCATGGCCAGCCAGTAGATGTACAAGGTTACCCGCAAAATTTCATCGTGATTGGCATGGGTAAATTAGGAGGTGGCGAACTCAATGTGTCATCCGACATTGATTTAATTTTTGCCTATGAAAGTGAAGGTGAAACGCAATCAGAACGGCCCATTAGCAATCAAGATTTTTTTACTAAATTGGCTAAAAAGTTGATTGCCGTTATTGATGAAATTACTGAAGATGGGTTCGTTTTTCGCGTGGATATGCGTTTACGGCCGTTTGGTAGTGAGGGCGCGCTGGTGAGTAATTTAGATGCGCTAGAAGAGTATTACCAAAATAATGGTCGCGAGTGGGAGCGCTACGCTTGGATTAAAGGGCGCGAAGTCACGGGCGGCAATCAAGTAAGCAAGTTGCTTAAGCCCTTTGTTTTTCGCAAATATTTAGACTTTGGCGCATTTGCCAGTATGCGCGATTTAAAAATTCAAATTCAGCGCGATGTGAACAACAAAGGAATGTTTGACAATATCAAGCTGGGTCGTGGTGGCATACGTGAGATTGAGTTTATTGCACAAGTATTTCAACTGATTCGCGGTGGGCAAGATGTTAGTTTGCAAATTAAGCCTACGCTTGAAGTGTTAAAGTTGCTTAAAAACAAAGGCTTATTGCCAGAAAAAACCGTAACAGAACTTACGGAGGCGTATGTGTTTTTACGCAATTTAGAGCACCGTTTGATGTATGTTGAAGATGCGCAAACACAAGAACTGCCAAAATCAGATGAGGCCAAAGCGCGCATTGCACGTGCCATGAACTTTGCCAACTGGTCAGACTTTACCACGCAATTAAATAACCATCGTAATGTGGTGCAGCAGCATTTTGATGCCACTTTTAGTGAAGAAAAAGCCGAACCCAATGCGCTAGAAACAGAAAAAAACTTGTGGAATGGCGTGCTTAATACGCAAGAAAGTCTAGCAGCATTAGAAAACTTAGGCTTTGCCAACGCGACTGAAACCTTGCGTCGCGTGCAAACACTGCACCAAAGTAGCCGCTATTTGCAACTGCCTGAGGCCAGCCGCTTGCGTTTTGATGCGCTGATGCCGCATGTGCTATCGCTGGCGGCAACGCAAGACAACGCAGAAGTGACGCTTAATCGCATGATTGATTTGCTTGAAAGTATCTGCCGCCGTGCCAGTTATTTAGCTTTATTGGCCGAGCATAAAGATGCGCTACATTTGTTGGTGAAATTATGCAGTAGTAGCCCGTGGTTAAGCCAATATTTAACGCAGCACCCGATTTTATTGGATGAGTTGCTAGATACGCGCACGCTATACGCGCCACCAGATTTTATAGCGATGCGTGCCGAGTTAGTTAATCGCTTAGCAGAGTTTGATGGCGACATAGAACGGCAAATGGACGTGATGCGCCATTTTAAGCATGCGCATATATTCCGCTTTGCTGCGCAAGATATCAATGGCGAGCTAAGCTTAGAAACACTTTCGGATTATTTAAGTGCTCTGGCAGATTTGATTTTAAGCGTGAGCCTTGTAACCATTTGGCCTAATGTGCGTGGCAAGCATTGCGATGAACCAAAATTTGCTGTCATCGGTTATGGCAAGTTAGGTGGCAAAGAGCTAGGCTATGCCTCTGATTTAGATATTATTTTCTTGTATGACGATGATGCTTCAGAGGCGAGTGAGATTTACGCTCGCTTTGCGCAGCGCATCAATAATTGGTTTAACAGCCTTACATCGGCAGGGTTGTTGTATGAAACTGATTTGCAGTTGCGCCCTGATGGCAACAGTGGCTTATTAGTCAGCTCTGTAACAGCTTTTCGCGAATATCAACGTAGTAAGGCGTGGGTTTGGGAGCATCAGGCACTTACACGCGCACGTTATGTGGCGGGCGACACCGATATTGGAGTGGCTTTTGAGCAAATTCGTCGAGAGGTCATTGCGCAAGTGCGTGATGCAACCAGTGTAAAAGCAGAAGTGAGCCAAATGCGTGAAAAAATGCGCGCAGCCCAGCATATTCCAGTAGATAAATTTGATATTAAACACAGCACTGGCGGTATTATAGACGTAGAATTTCTCGTGCAATATTTTGTAATGTACTACGCGAATAAACATACACAACTTACTGAAAATATAGGAAATATTGCATTGCTAAAAATGCTATCTGAGTTGGGCTTGATTGATGCAGCGTTGGCGCAAAAAGTCATAAATGCCTACCGCGCGTTTCGCCAGCAGCAACATCTACTTAAGCTGCAAGGTGCAGCGCAAATGCAGGTGGATGCATCTATTGTGGCTGAGCATGTGCAAGCAGTAAACGCGTTATGGCAGGCGGTTTTTACGCAAAAATAAGTACGTCAAAAACCGTTGAAATTCGCTTTAAAATTTCATCTTTTTTAAGGCTTGTAAATTGCCCGAGGATTTTTTATGCCTCTGGAAACCCCATCCAGACTGGCTTGCAGAGGAGGTGAAAAGAAGATGTGCTTATTTAAGCTAAAAATAGCGATTTTTTAATGGGTGAAAAATACCTAAAAAAGCTCGATGTCGCCTTCTTTTTTATTGACTTGAATTTTGCCGCTGGCTAATAGTTGGTCATAACTTTCCACACGATTTCGGCCATTGTTTTTGGCAAAATATAGCGCAGAGTCAGCGCGGTCTATCACTTGGCTGGAGGTGTCAAACTCCATAATTTCAGTAAACCCTGTGCTTACAGTGATGTTTCCCACTTGCGGAAAGTTGTATTGCTCAATTTTTTTTCTAAAACGCTCTAAAATAGCCTGAATATCATCGCGCGCGTTGCAACCAAACACACCAACAAACTCTTCACCACCAAACCTGAACAATGGGTCAGAGTCGCGAAATGATTGTTTTAAGTGTTGTGAAAATAGCAGCAGTACTTCATCGCCAATGAGGTGGCCAAAATTATCATTGACGCGTTTAAAGTGATCAATATCAAAAATGGCGAGAGAATAAAAACTTGCTGCGCGGTCGTCTTTACGTTTAGCGCCAGCTTGCATTTGGGCAATAATTTTATTGATTTTATAATCAAAAGTCTTGCGATTAAGCAAGCCCGTCAGCGTGTCGCATTCGTTATCATTGACCAAACGGCTAAAATTTTGATAGACATTGAGCATTTTACGAATGCTTTTTTCTAATTCAAAATCAATAACTTGACTATTTTTATCAGAAGTTGTTTGAATTTCAACCACACTGACTACTTTATCTGCATAATTTTTAATAGGATAGAGTTGTACGCGTGTATGCGGAGTCGTATTATTTTTCTGTATTTCGTGCACGTGCATTTCAGCTGTTTTAAAACAGTACAATATGGCGTCTTTTAGTGCATCTTGCACTTGTACATCAATTTCTACACCATCAATGGTCAGTTTTGCTAAGGTCTTAGCATGCCCGTTTTTAAGCTGGTAAATGCAGATAGGCTGAGATAGTTCGTCAACTGAAGCGAGTGTTAGCCCAGTGAGAATTTCGATGAGTTTGCTCGCAATAGAAACATCATCGCGCCCTTGCGTGAGCGCAACAAGATGGCTTAATAAGGCGTTAATATCGTAATTTTTCAATCGTTTACTAACTACTAGGCTTAGCTGTTGATAGTGAATTGTAACAATTGCCTGTGATTGTAACTCAAATGCTTAAAAGGTTAAGCAAAAATGTATTTTTTGCAATGAAAATGCCCATTTAACGTGCATTTGTCCAATTTTTATGCCTAATTCAACGAATTGTATGACTTTTTTGGGGTTAATCTGCCGCTAAATTGCGGTTTTGCGTCTCTATAATGGGGCTTTAAATCATGCAGTTAGCTTGTTAAGAAAGCGGGAGTTGAATGGGTAAGCATAGTCCAGTCGTTATTGCGCCAGCGTATATGGAATCATTTCAGTGTATTGGTTCCAACTGTGAGGAAACTTGCTGTAAAGGCTGGACAATTACCATAGATAAGCAAACGTATAAAAAATATCGCACCATTGAAATACGCGAGTTACGTGACAAAATTAAAACCTCTGTGGTGCTCACGGAAGACGCTAGCAATGCCGACAACTATGCAAAAATTAAGCTCGAAGAGGATGGCAGTTGTTCGTTTTTGGATGATAAAAAGCTTTGCAGTATTCAAGGCAAATTAGGGGCGAGCTATCTTTCAAAAACCTGTCACATTTACCCAAGAACGCTGACACGCAAAAACGATGAAATCTCACTCTACGCCAGTTTAAGTTGCCCAGAAGTAGCGCGCAAAGCGTTATTAGACGTTGAGGCGATGCGCATGACGCATATTACGCTGCCATATCCGAATGAAAACGCTGTACCACTGTCCACTTCAATGCGTTACAGCGAAAACTATCCCGATTTGTTGGTTGCGTTGTCCAGCTATATTGTGGATACGAGTTCTTTCGTTCTACGCTTTCCAGCGTATCGTTCAGCCGAGGCGATGATTGTGTTGGGCTTGATGGTGCAAAAATTGAGCCAGTTTCTTAATGCGCCAGACGCTGAATCTGCTAAAAACGCGATCATTGAAAGACTCATTCAGTTTACCGACCCGCATTTTTTAACACAAGCTGGCGAGTTTGCACAGGGCATAACGATTGACCGAAGCAAGCAAATCATTCTATTAAGAGGCGTTTTGCGCATTTATTTTTCTAAACATCAACCACATTCAAGCTTTAAACAAGTGATGTTGGATATGGTGGCAGGCATTCAATTTGATGATAGTGATATAGAAGCCACAGAAAAACGCTATTTCGAGGCTGATAGCAAGTGGTTTAAGCCATTTGATGAAGCGCACCCGCACTTATTAAAAAATTACTTGCTAAACGATTTAGGTAAAAACAACTTTCCTATTGGCAAAATGCGTGGTTTAGAAACGGAGTTTATAGATTTAGCCGTTCGATACAGCTTAATTAAGATGATTTTGGTGGGCATTGCCGCATTCAAAAAAGAAAATTTTAGTGAACAAGACTACGTTACAGTGATTTACACGTTTAGCCGCAACATTGAACACAATCTTAAATTTATGCCAGAACTGCTCGAATTATTAGCAGAAGATGGCTTAAGTAACATTGCTGCTGCAACCTTGATGATGCGCTAACTAACACATTCGTTTTTGCAAACACTATTTTAAGTGAGGAACAATTAACTTTAAAATTGCTGCATCATCGGGTTCAGTTGCACTATAAAAACTTTGTACTGATTTGCCATCCGCCGCAATGACGTATTTATGAAAATTCCATTTTGGCTCTGTGCCGCTGGCTTTTATCAGCGCTTTGTAAAATGGTGTCGCATTTTCGCCTTTGACCGAACCTTTGGAAACCATGGGAAAGTTCACGCCGTAAGTGAGTTTGCAAAAACTGCCAATTTCAGAATTAGTCGTCAGCTCTTGCTTAAAGTCGTTAGAAGGAAAGCCAATCACCAACAAACCCTTGCTTTTGTATTGGCTGTAGAGTTTTTCTAGCTTATCAAATTGTGGCGTAAAGCCACATTTGCTGGCAGTATTGACCACCAAAATCGGTTTGCCTTGATAATCGCACAGGTTGAGGTTTTGACCTTGCAATGTTTTAAATTGGTGATTCAATAAGGGCGAGCAGGTTTGCGCAGATGCACCAAAAGTCGTCATGATGAACGTTACTCCCATTAAAAACCGCATAAAAACTCCTTAATTAATCTATTTAAAACGCTTATTTATGGAGTGAGAACGGCGAGCTTAAGTTCCACACGCACGGTCAATTAACGAGAATAAAGATTCGGTTATTTGTGGCATAGTGCTCATTAAAAAACAAGTGTCAACCCCCCCCCGAGGATTTTTTGTGCCCCTAGAAGCCGTATGGATACTGGCTTGCAGAGGATATAAAAGGAAGGTGTCAATAAAACATAGAAATTTGGTGAATGATAATTATCTTTCTGGAAAAATAAATTTAATAACACCACTAAGAATTCGCGCTGATCTATCTGTCCTTTTGCAATCTATGGAGTGTCTCGTTTCTTCAAAATGTATATCTCCCTTCTTCATACAGTCTGCACCCTTACATTGCCAATGATCTAAGCCTTTACAATTGCATGTCCATTCAACTTCACCAAACTGTGTAACGATAATAAGAAGAATAGATAATAATGCTGCAACCCAGCTAATATACTTTAATATGCGCAAGTTACTTGCCCCAACGTAACGCGGCAGTATGCACTGGGCTGTCCCAATGTGCGGTAATTTCGTCATCTAGCAAGCAAAGCGTGATAGACGCGCCCGCCATGTCTAACGCGGTAGTATAGTTGCCAACTAATGAACGCGTAATTAGCACGCCATGTTGGCTAAATAGTTGATTTGCTGTGTTGTAAAGTAGATATAGTTCCATCAAGGGTGTGGCGCCAAAACCGTTGACTAATAATAAACACTCTTGGTTTTGTGTGCTGAGATTTCTTGCTTTAAAATCCGCCAAAATCGCTTCAACCATATCATGCACAATCGCATCGGCTTCGCGCATTTGTTCGCGCCTGCGGCCTGGTTCACCATGAATGCCGACGCCCATTTCAAGCTCAGAATCTGAAATATCAAAAGTAGGGCGGCCAGCAGCGGGTACAGTGCAACTGGTGAGCGCTACGCCTATGCTGGCGGTGCGCGTGTTGACTTTATCTCCCAACGCTTTGCATGCCTGCAAACTTGCGCCAGTTTCAGCCAAGCTGCCTACGCATTTTTCAACAATCACTGTGCCAGCCACACCTCGGCGACCCGTGGTGTAAGTACTGTTAATCACCGCGCAATCGTCACTGGTGAGTACAGTGGTGTGCTCAAACGGCAACATTTCTGCCGCCATTTCAAAGTTCATCACATCGCCGGCATAATTTTTAACAATAAATAAAATACCTTTATCCGCATGTACGCTTTCTGCCGCCGCAAGCATTTGGTCGGGAGTGGGTGAGGTAAACACATGGCCGGGGCAAGCTGCATCTAACATGCCGTAGCCAATGTAGCCAGCATGCAACGGCTCATGCCCAGAGCCGCCGCCAGAGATAATCGCCACTTTATTTTGCGCCTTATTTTTGCGCGTTAAAAAATGTGGTTCAAGCTTGAGTTGTACTAAATCTTGGTGCGCAGTTGCAAAACCAGTCAGGCTTTCTTTTAAAATATCGTCTGTTTTGTTAATAAATTTTTTCATGATTTACCTCGATTCATTTTCTAAAACCTGTTTACAAACAGCTTCTATCATCAATTGGCAGCTCTTTGCACCGGGGTCGATATGCCCAATGGCACGTTCACCCAAACCCGCAGCGCGGCCTTTGGTGGCGATGAGATTTTTGGTGGATTGCATACCTTCTTCTGCTACTTTAATCAGCGTAGCGCAAATCAGTTTTGTGTCGCAGTTTTGTGTGGCTAGCAGTACAAACTGGTTGGAAACCGGAACAAGCACGTCGAGCATGGTTTTTTCGCCTACGCTTGCTTTGCCGCGCTGGATAATCGCTTGCACGCCTGCCGCAAATGCAGCAGCTATTTTTAGGGTTGATTCATCGCCATTTTCTTTTAACACTTTAGCCATGCTCATAAAAAAGCTTGCCAGCAGTGGGCCGGATGCACCACCAATAGTGCTGAGTAACTTCATGCCAATTTTATTCAGCGCTGCGTCTGGCGAAAGCCCTGCTAATTCCGCTTGCATGTCCACAATGTTGCTTGCGCCACGCTTCATATTGATAAAATGATCGCCATCGCCAATTTCGCGGTCTAGTGCTTCGAGCGTATTTTCATTGGCTAAAATGGTTTGCTGAATGGCCTGCGCTGCAGTAATGATAAATGCGGTCTTCATAAAGCTCTCGGTCTTAAATTAAAGTCGCCAATCTTAAATTAAAGTCGCCAAATAAAATCATGACTATCACTATAGGGGGTTATGCTTAAACTTGTTAAACTCTACACATGTTACCTATTATTGACAATATTTAGCTTTAATCCCTGCAATGAGCTTAAAGTTTCGCCTTAATTTACTAATTACGCTACTTTCTATCGCTTTTATTTTAGTGGTGGGCTCAATATTGGTGAGAGACACGCGCGACTCTATTCGCGAGCGGGTAGAGGCGGCGAGCCGCGTCACCGTGCAACTGCTTGATACCGTGATTGTCAGCTCGGCACTTAATCCTGAGTATGGCCCAACCCACAAAGTGTTAGAGAATTTTTTGCAATCTTTGGGGTATGTACGCAGTAGCCATATTGTGCTTAAAGATATGCGTAATGACGTCATTTATGAGTCTCCGGAATCGACTTATAAAAACAATATTGAGCCTCCCGATTGGTTTGTTAATCTGGTTGAACCAAAAGCAGAAACGGTGGAGCGCAAAATTCGTTACGGCACATTGATTGTGACATCTAGCGCAGCGGGTTCCATTCGTGAGGCTTGGTCAGGTTTTCGGCAGCTTATGTGGGTAGGGCTGGGATTTTTTGTGTTGTTAAATGTGTTGGTTTATGCCTTGCTGCGCCACTCATTGCGCCCAATTGGACATATTTTAAAATCAATTAACAAAATAGAAAAAGGCGATTTAAATACGCGTTTACCCGCTTTTAAGTTGCCAGAGTTTGACCGCATCGGGCATAGTTTAAACCGCATGGCAGAATCACTTTCTGCTGAGCGACAGCTAGAAGAAAATAGACAACTTACGCAGATTATTCAAAGCCATATCGAAGACGAACGCCGTAGCTTAGCGCGTGAGTTGCACGATGAATTAGGCCAATATGTCACCGCGATTAAAACCTTTGCTGTGGCGATTGTGAACAAAACTAAAGAAAAATCCCCCGATATTGCCAGCAATGCGCAAACGATTGTAGGTGCGGCCAACCAGATTTATGATGGTATGCACGATATTATTCGCAAACTACGGCCAGGTGCTCTGGATAATTTGGGTTTGTCTGAAACGTTGCGTGATGCGATTAACCATCTACAAAAGCAGCATCCAGCCATTATGTTCACATTAAATTTGCAAGGCGAGCTTGATTTATTGGGTGAAACCATGAACATCAATATTTACCGCATTGTGCAAGAGGCGATTAACAACGCGCTTAAACATGCGAAGGCGAGTAAAATTGAAGTGACTTTAAATCATCATCAGGTCAACCATTCGCTTTATCTAAGCATTATGGACAATGGCGTGGGCATGAATATTGACCATGTTGACCAAAGCCAACACTTTGGTTTGCTCGGCATCCGTGAGCGCGTGCAAGGCTTTCATGGAAGCTTTAATGTGGTATCAGAAACCAAAGTGGGCACGGTGATAGAAATCACTATTCCTACTGTTTAATGGATAGCTAAAAATGAGTGTAATAAACGTAATGTTAGTCGATGACCATGCAGTGGTGCGCATGGGTTTTAAAATGTTGCTAGAGTCCGATGCAGAAATTAAAGTAGTGGCTGAGGCTGATAGTGGCGAGCAGGCTATTCAACGTTTTGTAGAATTTAAGCCGCAAGTTGTGGTGATGGACATCACCATGCCGGGCATGGGTGGCTTAGAAGCGATTGAGCGTATTTTAGCTAAAGACAGTGCGGCCAGAATATTGGTGCTGTCCGCCCATGAAGATTCCGTGCATCCAAAACGCGTGCTCAATGCAGGCGCAATGGGCTATTTAACAAAGCGCAGCGCTGCGGAAGAAATGATAAAAGCCATTCGCACCATCGCTGCGGGTAAAAAATATTTAGAAGCGAGTGTGGCACAGCAAATGGCGATTCAAAATTTATCAGGTGAGCAAAACCCAGTAGATGTGCTGTCGCCGCGTGAATTTGAGGTGTTTATGGCGTTAGCCAAAGGCAAAACAACCAATGAAATCGCCGAAACTTTATTTTTAAGCCCGCGCACTGTAGGCACGCATTTGTACAATATTAAGCAAAAATTAAACGCTAATAACTCAGCAGAAATTGCCCTGATTGCCATGCGTAGCGGTTTGTTAGATGCTTAAGTTTTGAGATTTTTTTAGCTTTTTAAAACGCCCTTTTTACAACACGTTTTAGTGCATCTTCTTTTTAACGCCTCTGTACCAGTGCTTGGCATCACCGTGGAATATATCCGCTGAAGCGGATTATTCACACGCGAAAGCCAGTATCCATGCGGCTTTCACATTCGACTTAGTGCGTACGCACTTAGCGAGAATGGGGATGCCAAGCACTGGTACCAAAGGCTTAATTTTTTCTCGGCGAAATTTATTGAGCCAAAATGACTTAAAAGAAGAGATAAAAAACATTAATTTAGGCTATAGCGCGCCATGCTTAACTCCCCCAAAGGCAATACTTCAACCATGGCTTTTTGACCACTACGCATTCTGCCCATTTCTGGTGGAATTAAAAAAGTAATTTCAGTTTGTTGCTGACCAATTGCGCCTGTGGCAAGTTGCCATTTTATCCACTCGGCTTTAGGTGGCAATTGCAAACTGCCTTGTAATCTGGCTTTCTCAAGTAATTTTTCTTTTTCAACGCCCGCTAATAAGTTCCAAATTTCCACTTCAACTAATTTAGTTTCTTGAATTAAAGGCAGCGGTGTTTCAATTTCAGTTGTTGTTTCAGGCAAAGGCTCAACTTGCGGGGTCATAGGTTGAAAGCCTGCATTTGCAAATGCAAGCGTGTATGGGTCAATCTCGGTATTTTTTTGTGCTTCTAGGGTGGTTTTGCGCTCATGCGATTCAATGGCAGCTTCGGTGGCTTTGTCTGCGCCTTTGAGCAAAATGGATTGTAAGACTTGCTGACCAATGGAGCCGCCCAAGCAGCCACACAGTATCGAACTTAACAATAGCAGTGTAAGCCTTTGGTAAATACGTGGATTAATCAGTTTAGACAAAAGCATACAGGTGAAAATTTAACACCACAAATGTTTGAATGCTCTGATTATAAAACAAATTAAGCTGTGTATGTAACTATCTGTAATAAAAAGAATTTACAGCACAATTTTTTACACTTTTGGCGTGCTGGTGCGTACACTAATAATGCCACTTAGCACAATTAAACCAATGGCACATAGTGATTCAACATCCAAATATTCGCGCCAATATAATGCACCTAACAAACTGGCTATGACAATCGTGGTATAGGCTAAGCTGGCGACAACCAGTGTATTGCCGGTACGGTAGGCACGCGTCATCGCAAGTTGCGCAATGGTGGCAAAAAATCCCAACCCTAATAAAACCGGTAAATCTTGCATGCTGATTGCGGTAAATGTATGAAATAGCATCCAGCACCCGCCGCCAATAGTTGAAACCAAAGTGAAATAAAACACCGTTCGCCAATCTGGCTCGTTCAGTTTACCTAATTGTTTTACGTGCACATATGCCCACGCCGCGCCCATGCCCGAAAGTAATCCGATACAACCTGCCAGCCAATCTTGCTGAGTGAATACTGGTTTTAATAAAATCACCACGCCGATAAAACCAAGCATCAAAGTGGCAGCCAAGTTTTTTTTTAGTTTTTCGTGTAAAAGTAATGGCGTGAGTACCGCTAAAAATAATGGCGAGGTGTAATTTAAAGTGATGGCTGTGGCTAGGGGTAGATGTGCAATGGCATAAAAAAAGAGCACCAATGAAGCAAATCCTACCAAAGCACGAGACATTTGCTTATTCAGCACGGGTGTTGCCAGAGGCAGTTTGTTTATCATGATGTAGGCCCAAATGACTGCTAGGCCAAAAATAGAACGATAAAACACCAACTCAGCGCTACTAAATTTTTGTGCGCCAACTTTTACCAATGCGCCCATCACCGCAAAGCCTAAAGCAGCAACCAACATCCAAAGACTGCCAAGCTGCGGTAATGAAAAAGCTGGTTTATTCACGAAATGATAAAATGGACGCGTTGAGAAATCAAAAGAAGATAGATTTTACTGAAATAAGGCCTATTTTGATATGGTTTTAACTTAAAATAATTCTGCTCTCAACTGACAAAACCTTGCCAAAATCAAGGTTTTAAGCTAATCTGCAAGGTTTTTAGTCACACTATTTTTGCAGATTGCGCTACACATGTCTAACCACTTAATGAACACATACGCACGCCAACCCGTCACTTTTTCAAAAGGAGAAGGCGTTTGGCTGTGGGATACTCAAGGCGAAAAATATTTAGATGCACTTGCTGGTGTTGCGGTAAATGGTTTAGGACACGCCCACCCAGCTTTGGTAAAAGCCATCAGTGAGCAGGCGGCCAAGTTAATTCATGTTTCTAATATTTACAATATTGCAGAACAGTCTGCTTTGGCTGATAAGCTTTGTGAAATTTCCGGCATGGATAAAGTATTTTTCTGTAATTCAGGTTGTGAATCGAATGAGGCTGCTATTAAGCTTGCACGACTTTATGGCCACAATAAAGGTATTGAATCGCCTGAAATCATAGTGATGGATAAGTCTTTTCATGGGCGCACCATGGCAACGCTATCAGCGACAGGAAATCGCAAAGTGCAAGCAGGGTTTGAGCCATTAGTCAGTGGTTTTGTCCGCGTTCCTTATGATGATGTTGAGGCGGTTAAGCAAGTGGCTTCACGTAAAAATAACGTGGTAGCTATATTGGTAGAGCCCGTACAGGGCGAGGGCGGAATCAATATTCCAAAAGATGCCAGCGGCTATTTAGAGGCTTTGCGTGAAATTTGCGATGCTAATGGCTGGTTATTGATGCTCGATGAAGTGCAAACAGGCATTGGTCGCACAGGTACGTGGTTTGCTTTTCAACATACTAAAATCAAACCAGATGTGATGAGCCTAGCCAAAGGTTTAGGTTCAGGTGTGCCGATTGGTGCTTGTGTGGCGCATGGTCTGGCGGCAGATGTGTTTACTTATGGTAAACATGGCTCAACATTTGGTGGTAACCCATTAGCTACAGCGGCGGGGCTTGCAACGTTAAATATTATTGAGCAGGAAAAACTGCGAGAAAATGCTGAAAAAATTGGGGATTTAATTCGAGCAAGCTTAGCGCTAGCTTTAAAAGATTGTAAAGAAGTTGTTGCAGTGCGTAATGCTGGCTTGATGATTGGGGTTGAACTCAATAGACCTTGCGCCGAGTTGGTTAAAATGGCGCTAGCTGAAAAGCTACTCATTAACGTAACAGCTGAAAAAGTGGTGCGCTTATTACCGCCTCTAGTGATGAATGAACTAGAAGCGCAAGAATTAGTTCTGCGCTTATCATCATTAATCAAAACTTTCTTATCGCAGTCAAACTAAGTCGCTTGTTCAATAAAAATGTACTTAAAATAACAAAATGGCAATTAAACACTTTTTACAATTTAATGACTTAACCCTAGATGAATTAGAGTACGTTTTCGCACGTACAAAAATCATTAAAGAGCAATTCAAGTCTTATCAGCAATATTGGCCTTTGCAAGATCGCACTTTGGTGATGATTTTTGAAAAAGCCAGCACGCGAACGCGTTTATCTTTTGAAGCTGGGATGCATCAATTAGGCGGCTCAGCCATCTATTTAAATACGCGTGATTCGCAGCTTGGTCGTGGTGAGCCTGTAGAAGATGCAGCACAAGTCATTTCTCGAATGAGCGACATTGTGATGATTCGCACCTTTGAGCAAGATATTGTCGAACGTTTTGCGGCAAACTCGCGCGTGCCCGTCATCAACGGCTTAACCAACGAATACCACCCGTGTCAAATTTTAGCCGATATTTTTACCTATATTGAACACCGTGGCTCTATTCAAGGCAAAACGGTGGCTTGGATTGGCGACAGCAACAATATGTGCCATACATGGTTACAAGCCGCAGAATTGCTGGATTTTAATGTGCATATTTCCACTCCACCTGGTTATGAAGTTGAACCTGAACGCGCTAATTTATACGGCAATAAACATTATAAAATTTTTGCAGACCCAATGCTTGCCGCGCGTGGAGCAGATTTGGTGACCACTGATGTGTGGACTAGCATGGGTTTTGAAGCTGAAAATGAAAAGCGTTTACGAGATTTTGCTGATTGGCAAGTGGACGGCGAAATGATGAAAATAGCTGCAAAGGATGCGCTATTCATGCATTGTTTACCCGCGCACCGTGGTGAAGAAGTGTCTGCAGAGGTCATAGACGGTTCTCAGTCTGTCGTGTGGGACGAGGCAGAAAACCGCTTGCACGTGCAAAAGGCATTGATGGAATATTTATTATTAGGAAAAATATAAGCAATGAGTAAAATTAAAAAAGTTGTTCTGGCCTATTCTGGTGGTTTAGATACCTCAGTGATTTTGAAATGGTTGCAAGATGAATACCAATGCGAAATTGTGACCTTTACTGCTGATTTAGGGCAAGGTGAAGAGCTTGAACCAGCTCGCGCAAAAGCGCAAGCAGCAGGCGTAAAGGAAATTTATATTGATGATGTGCGTGAAGAGTTTGTGCGAGATTTTGTGTTTCCGATGTTTAGGGCGAATACTGTTTACGAGGGGGAATACTTACTTGGCACATCAATAGCGCGGCCGCTTATTGCTAAACGTTTAATTGAAATTGCCCGTGAAACCAATGCTGATGCCATTTCACATGGAGCAACAGGTAAGGGTAATGACCAAGTGCGCTTTGAGTTAGGTGCTTACGCGCTAAATCCGAACATTCATATTATTGCACCTTGGCGAGAGTGGGATTTACTCAGTCGGGAAAAGTTGATGGCTTATGCTGAACAGCATGGCATTCCAGTGGATATGAAGCACAAGCAAGGCGGTAGTCCATATTCAATGGATGCCAACTTGCTGCATATTTCTTACGAAGGGCGTCATTTAGAGGATCCTGCAGCGGAAGCAGAAGAATCCATGTGGCGTTGGAGTGTGAGCCCAGAGAAGGCACCAGATGCAGCTGAATACTTAGATATTGAGTATGTAAATGGCGATCCTGTCAGTTTGAATGGCGAAATGATGAAGCCACATGAGCTTTTGGCGCATTTAAATAAAATAGGTGGTAAGCACGGCATTGGCCGCTTGGATTTAGTCGAGAATCGCTATGTGGGCATGAAATCGCGTGGTTGTTACGAAACCCCAGGAGGGACCATCATGTTGAAGGCTCACCGGGCAATAGAAAGTATCACGCTTGATCGAGAGGTGGCGCATTTAAAAGATGACTTGATGCCAAGATATGCAAGCTTGATTTATAACGGCTATTGGTGGAGCCCAGAACGTCTTGCCTTACAAACATTGATTGACCATACTCAAAAATCGGTAAATGGTTGGGTGCGAGTCAAACTTTATAAGGGTAATGTAATAGTCACAGGCCGTGATAGTAAAACGGACTCTTTATTTGACGGGTCAATCGCCACTTTTGAAGATGATAAGGGTGCTTATGATCAGCGTGATGCTGGTGGTTTTATTAAATTAAATGCGCTGAGAATGCGAATAGCAGCAAATTTGAAAATAAAAAATAAAGGATAAGGTTGCAGTTTGTGACAAGCTAAATATTTTCACAACTATATGATATATAACAAAATTATTTTCTTTAATTTTGGCTGTTAGTGTTGTTAGCCCTTATGGGCTATTGTTAGACATAGAGGCAATTCATAGAATGATATCAGTTGAATATTTCTTGATAGTTCTATGAAAGGCATCTCAAATGTTAAAAAATATTTTAGTGCTTGCTATGCTCGCAGGCCCATTTTTTTTATCAACGATTAGCTATGCGTCAGAAAATCAAGCCGCTGAACCACGTGGTCAAGTGCTCGCAAAAAATGATTCGTTAAATGTTACTTCAATAAGCAAAATTGCTGTAACAGATGGTATAACAAAAGCCAAAAAGTCCAATGATCTGCACAGTTTTAAAAGGGCTGATGATATTACCGCCCCAACATCTTTTTTTATGTTGCTGTTATCTTTAATAGGGTTTATTGCGTTATCTAATCGTCGCAATGTCTAATTGCGATTTTTTTATTAAAGGTTTTTTTTTGAAAGGAAGTAAAAGTGAATCTAAAGTCAATATTGTGGTTAATGATAGTACAAATTTTTATGATGACTGCTTCAGTTGCTCAAGCTGCAGATGTACCGCAAAGTTATAAGTTACGCCACGGAGATTTGATTCAAGTTTCTGTTTGGGGTGAAGATAAAATGCAAAAGGAAAGTCTTGTTTTACCAGATGGGAGCATCACTTACCCACTTGCTGGACGTGTGGAAGTGATTGGTTTGACTTCAACTGAAGCTGAAAAAAAGATTGCCGAAAGACTGAAAACTTACTTGCCTGACCCACAAGTGTCTGTAGTAATAGCAAAAATTGAAGGTAATGTTGCACATGTGCTTGGGAAAGTATTGAAGCCTGGGCAAGTGCTGATGACTGGGCCTACGACAGTATTAACGGCAATCAGTATGGCTGGTGGATTAGACAAATTTGCTGATAAAGGTGCTATAAAAGTACTCAGAGTTACTCCACAAGGGCAGAAAGCAATCCCTATTCATTACGATCAACTAATTAAAGGTGATCATTTGGATAGCAACATCACACTTATGCCTGGTGATACGATACTTGTACCATAACTCTTAATAAGTTTTCATTACTAATTCAACTTAATTCTGGGTATAATGCCATTATTATTTTTGACTGTATTCAGGGGGTTATAATGAAAACTAAAAGTCTTATGCTAGATAAAAGAAATGCTTTAAATGTAAATGTTCTGAAGAGTTCATTCCTATTTGCAAGCATTTTATTTGCCTCTAGTGCTTTAGCAGTTGATGTTGAAAAGAAAGTCATTGTAACTGCAGGTGTCGAGCATGATTCAAATCCTGATATGTCTGAGTCTGATAAGAATCCTGTTTGGATTTATTCGTTGCAACCGCAGTTGCAGTTAGATATTAAAGATGACCTTAACCGGTGGTACGTGGATGCTGCAGTGCTTTTTTTAAGGCATTCAAACGAAAAATCTTTAGCTAACCAAGAAAATCCAAAATTAACAGCTGGCTGGGATAGAACCTATGAGTCAGGATTTTATGGATTTAAAGTTGGCTATAATGAAACAACTGCAAGAACTGCGGAATTAAATAACACGGGCGCTTTTAACAACGCTGAAAACAAACAGACTACTAAGCTACTAGGTGCAAATTGGCAACATCGTATAGCATCAAGGTGGTTAGTGTTAACAGAGTTAGGCTATAGCGATGTGACGTACAGCGAGGTTGGGGCACTTGATGACTACCAGCTATCTGGCATCAAATCAAAACTTACTTATGAAAACTCTGAAAAGTTAAATACATTCGGTTTTATCGGCTACTCTCTATATGATCCAGACAATTTTAGTAAAACACATTTGAGTCGAGCAGGGTTAGGGGCAAGTTACTTAGTTAATGAGGAGTTAGTAATTTCATCTCAAGCAGGCTTGTATAACATGTCAGGTCGACAATCAGACTCAGATTGGGAGGCAGGGCTAAAGGCTGAATATACGTCAGCTAAATCATTGTTTACTGCTGCTATTGCTCGAAATGTTGAAGATTCTGGCTTGGGTTTTCGCCTTGTGGACTCAGTAAGATTAGGTGCGCAATATAGCGTTACAGAACGAGACAGAGTAGGGGCAGATTATAGTTTTGACCAGTTTAAAAAAGATTCAGATTTGAATGTTAGCAAGCTGGATGGGCAATCATTTGGCGTATTTTATGCACGAAGTATCAATGAGCATTGGTTAGCGCGCCTTTATGCAAGCCATAAAGAACTGGACTTCACAGGTAGCAACCCTAAAGGTAATGTAATTGGCGTTACTTTTGTCTTCGATACGCTCAGTTTTTAGTATATTTCAAAATAATAAAGGTAGTAAAAGTTAATGGCTATAAAACGTGAAATGTCGTTAGGTGACTATATCAGTGTCATTAAGCGTAGAATTCCCCTGGTGATTAGTGTTTTCATACTGATGTTTTTAGCGGCCATTGCCGTGACCCTTAAAATTCCTGCCGTTTACCAGGCTGGTGCGACAATTCTGATTGAGTCAGAGCAAGTACAATCTGGGGATCCTAATGCAAAAGAAAAATTTGCATCCGAGCGCTTTGAAGCACTAAAACAGGTGGCGATGAGTAACGAAAAGCTATTTAAAATAGCAGAAAAATACAAATTATATGGCCTAGACAAAGCGCCAAGACCTGCTATAGAGGTGGCTTCTGCATTAAGGGCAAACATAAAAGCAGACTTGTTAAAAGCTGAAGCTGAAGCATGGCAGGGCAAGCCGACGGTGGCAGTACAAATCTCTTACACATACTTTAAGCCTGAAGAGGTATATAACGTCACCAATGATATTGTAAAGCTGTTTTTAGAAGAAAATGATAAGGCTGGTAAGTTACGTGCAAACGAAACTGCAGAGTTTTATGCAAACGAAGCTGAAAAACAAAAAGTTATATTACTAAAAATAGAAAAAGATATTACTAAATACAAACAAGGTCATGCAAATTCTTTACCTGAACATAAAGAAATGCATTTGGAAAGTTTGGACAGACTTGAATTAGACTTACGAGACACGCAAAGGCAATACAGCGCTACTCAAGCCGAGTTGCGAGCGCTAGATGTAAGTCTGGAGTCTGCTAAGGCTGGAATAGGAATCAATGTTGGTCTAGAGGCTGGCGGAGTTGCAGCAGCTAACGATAATGGTGTTTCAGAGCTTGCAAAGCTTAAGCAAGAGTTGGAAAAGCTTGATGGCGTATATAGTGAGAATCACCCAACTGTTCGCTCACTAAAACGCAGAATTGAAACGCTAGAAAATGCCGACGGCAGTAAGTCGTCATCTGGAAAACCAGAAAAAACGGTAACCGCTCAATCTGTCATGATTGCCAAGATACAAGCGCAAATTGAGAGTGGCAACGCAAAGTTAAATCTCTTAGAGCGGCAAGAAAGTACCATTCGTAAAAAAATGGCGCAAATCGAAGGTAGAGTCATTCAATCGGCACAAACTGAAGGTGAACTTGGCACTTTGCTACGTGATTATGATAATGCAAAAGCGGCATACGCTGAGCTAAAAACGAAACAAGATAATGCCAAAATAGCCAAAAATATTGAAATGGAAAACAAAGGCGAGCGTTTTGTTGTGAGTGAAGCGCCGATTTTGCCTGAAAAACCGATTAAACCCAATCGCTTGTTGCTCCTTCTAGCTGGGTTGTTTGGCTCAATTGCCGCGGCGCTTGGCTCCGCTGTGTTGTTAGAAATGCTAGATAGCCGAATCAGAGGAGTGGATGCGCTTGCAGCTGTTATGAAAATGCAGCCTATCGCCACAATACCTTATATTAGAAACCCCGCTGAAGAGGTGCAGAAAAAGCGCCAATTAGCTTCTAAGTTAACTATGCTTGGATTGATACTATTAGCGGCATTGGTACTGGTAAATATTTTTGTTATGCCACTAGGCGAGTTGTTAACTAAAATTACTGCTAAATTTTAGTTTGGGTGAAAGTGAAATATGGAAAAAATTAAAGATGCCTTGAGTAAAGCTAGAGGCTCGCAAATCGGTCAAAAAATCAATCAGCCGAAAAAAGCTGTTAAATTTATTCAGTTAGATGATGAGCTAAAATCCATTGTCTATAGTGAAACAGCAGTGGTTAAACTTGACGCAGGGCATTTGGAAAAAAATCGTATTGTTGCTCAAAATAAGCATGATCCTTCAAGCTGGATTTTTGATTCTTTGCGCACACAAGTTCTGCAAACAATGGAAGAAAATAAATGGCGCACGTTAGCAATTATTTCCCCTACGCCAGCTGCAGGTAAAACTGTCGTCGCTATCAATTTAGCAATTAGCATTGCCCAGCAGCCTCAAAAAACTGCAATGTTGGTTGATTTTGATTTACGTAAACCACGAATTGCGCAATATTTAGGCTTAAAACAACCAAAATCAATCAATGATCTTCTTTCAGGAAATGCTGATTTAGCTGAAGTGATGGTTAACCCAGGAATTCCGCGCTTAACAGTTGTACCTACCAACTCACCAGTAAAGCAATCATCTGAAACATTGTCATCTAATAGCATACAGCATTTGGTCGTTGAGCTTAAAGAGCGTTATGACTCAAGAGTGGTTATTTTTGACTTGCCGCCAATTCTAAGTGCTGATGATGCAATGGTATTGTTGCCGCAAGTTGATTGTGTACTGTTAGTAATAGGTGATGGTCAGCATACTGAGGCTGAAATTACAGATACGATGCGCTTACTTACCAAATCAAATATTTTAGGGGTTGTTGTCAATAAATCCGAAGCAAAAGCACAGCCTTATTATTACGATTGATTTCGGCTGCTCACCACTACCTCAACGCACATAATCAAGATACATGATCAATAGAAGAGGCTTTTTAATGGCACTTGCGGCACAGCCGCTTGTGTTAAATGGATTGATAACCCCGGACCAATCATCACAATCTCCAGCAATCTCATTACCTCAGCAGCAGGCTGACTATATTGTTGTGGGTGGGTGGACATTACTCAAAAGTGACTTGCTGACGGACGAAAGTTAATAAATGTTTATCGACTTAAATTCTGTTAGCAATAATTCAATTGAAGCTAAAAGTTACGATTTTTGCATTTGTGGTGCCGGTCCTTCCGGTATTACACTGGCTAGAAAATTGGCAACTTTGGGTAAAACGGTTGCTTTACTCGAGGGGGGTGCGCTTGAATATACTGAAGAATCTCAAGAGATTTACCGAGGACAAAGTCTCGGTCTAAACAATTGGGAGGCAATTACTAATTGTCGCTTACGTTATTTTGGTGGCACTTCCAATCATTGGGGAGGGCGTTGTTCTTTTTTTGATAAAATCGACTTTGAGCAACGTGAACTTTTTGCTGGTATGTCCGGTTGGCCTGCTGGTAGCCACCAAAAAATGTTTAAGCATTTACAAGATGCGTGTGAAATTGTAGATATTCCCAGAGACAGTTTTAAAGCCTTACCTAAAAGCCATTGGAAGGGTGATTTTTTTCGGTTGTCTGAGCGCGCGTTTAGCCCACCTACGCGTTTCCGTACAAAATATATTGAAGAGCTGAAACGCTCAGAAAAAATCGATTTATACATTAATGCTAACCTAACAGACATCCGTCTGCATGATGCGCTCAGTGCCGTGAGTTATTTTGAAGTAAAAAACTTTCATGGTAAGGCGCATAAATTTTCAGCCAAACATTACGTTATTGCTGCCGGCGCATCAGAAACAGCCAAATTATTATTAAACTTTAACAAGCAATTGCCGCAGGGTATTGGTAATCAGCATGACATGGTTGGGCGCTGCTTCATGGAGCATTTTAACGTTAACTTTGGTAATTTTGTTGTTGAAGATCATTTGCTTTTCAAAGAACCAGACTTACAGTTCACCCCCTCTGAAACCTTTATGCGTAAATTTAATATTGGTAATGCGGTACTTGATTTTGATGCAAATGTACGTGCGCGCGACTTTGGTCGCTTAAAAGAGCTTAAAAAATCGGCACGAGAATTTGTTTGCCAATCTGAAACAATGACAAATATTGCGCGTAATTTTGCTGAGTTTGATTGCGAAGGCGATGGCGTAATTTCTAGCTTAATTGAGCAAGTGCCCAATATGAATAGTCGCATCACTTTAAATGCTGAAAAAGACCATTTTGGCTTAAGACGCGTGACCCTGAATTGGCAAGCGAGTCCGGCGGATGATATGACAATTCGTCATTTAGGACGCGAAATTGCTAAAGAATTAGCGCGCACAAAAGTAGCACGCATCAAGCTTAAAGACTTTATTTTAGATGACAACATTCCTATCGATGATTATGGTCATCACTGCCACCAAATGGGAACTACGCGGATGTCGATTGACCCAAAAAATGGTGTTGTCGATGCAAACCAAAAGGTGCATGGCATCGATAATTTATACATCGCTGGTGCAAGTGTTTATCCTACAGGTGGTGGTTGTAACCCTACGTTAACTTTACTGATGATGACGCTTGGTTTAGGTGAGTATTTGGCTAAATTATAATAGCCTTATTTGCTAAAAGTTAGCATATATCTTTTTGATGCTCTGGAAGCCGCATGGACACTGGCTTGCCGAGCATTTATTTTTTCTCGGGCGATTTTCGTTAATAAATTTGGATGTTTGTAGCGTATTAAATTTTGCATTTACTGGCTTAAGGTCAACCAATAAGTTTGTAAGTCTTGGCTCAGAGGGATGACATAATAGCCATCTTGATAAGTCGCTTTTACTATTTTGCCTTTTTGTAAAATACCCTGTTTGGTAAGGGTTAATCCAGGCAACGCTTTTATTTTTATCACACCTTCGACAGCCTCAGAAACAAAAGGTAATTTATTGGCTGTTTTAGGTATTGAACGCGCGCCTAAGCTAATCATGATTTTTTTAGATTGTGCAATAGGCTGCGCATCTAGGCTTTGAACTACGATGCTCGCATTTCGCGTGGTAGCTGCAATTTCCACATCGGATAGTTTAAAGTTTTCTCCACCTATCCATCCCATCGCTGCTTGTGTGCGCACTGTGTCAATGGTTTGATAGCCCTTATCCCAGTTGCGTGTTACGCCAGTATTGTCAACGGTTACTGATTGGCTATCAGCTGCGATAAGTGATTTATTCGGGTCGTCAAATACTTTAGCTTTTTCTGAGATTGGACTTTTAACCAACCATGGCAAAGCTTTGTTACTTGGCAGTGCAATTTGAAGTTTTCCAAGCTCTGCCGCTGTGCGTATAAAAGCAGAGTTGTTTGGTGAAATGTGTTGATTAAATAAGAGGTTGTCTGGTTTAAGGATATAAGTGGTTTTAGCCTCAGGGATGTCTTGGCGACGATACATGAGTGCGGCGGCAGGCATGGTAGCCAACAGTGCAGGGTCGTTGTAAAGATTCCAATTGGATGGCCCGCCTTGCCATTGCGTAGGCGTAGATATTGGCTCTTGCCCGTAGGCATATTGCATCATTGCATCCCAACCTTGCATACTGGCTTGTCCAGCTATCAGCATGGGCAAACTATGTCTGTCAGGTAGTGGAAAGGGTTCAGCGTTCCACTCAGTTACACTCATGGGTTTGCCAGCGACTTGCGCTGCAGCAAGCCAATGGATCAGATTTGCGCTATATAAAGGATTGTTTTCGAGTGCACCATAAGGTTGATATGCATGTGCATCAATCATATCGCCCGCAGTTAAGGCTGGCAAAGCGCTTAGCGGATTATCACCCCAAGTGCTAGTAGTAACAAGTGGCACTTTTACGCCCAACCCTCGTAGGTGTTGAATCATGCTCGTGTTAAAACGATACTCTAAATCATTCAAGAATAATTTAGATGGACCATGCTCCCAAGAGTGCCATGTGGTTTCAACAGGTAATTGATGGGTTTTAGCAAACTGCTCAGCGGCAGTCATATAACGTTTACTATGCTCCGGCACATTTTTGTCAGCTAACAAACTATTACCAAAATGATTAGTGACATCATTTTCATTAGTAATCAGCATGGCAACTATCGCAGGTTCATCCGCTAAACGTGTTTTAGTATATGGATTGATATGAGTCACGTAAGCTTCATTAAAGGCCGCCATGGCCTTTAAAATGCTCGGGTTGACATAGTTATAACCTTTTAAATCAACGCTATCATTACCCTTAGTGATTTCATCAAAGTTGAGAATGCCATCATCTGATTTTAAATGTCGCTCAACATGTAAATCTAACCATACATAAATACCTTCGTCCTTTAGACATTTAATCCACCAATCTATTTTATCCATCGCATCTTCATTAATTTGTTGAGTGCTACTAGATTGTTGCCCAAAAATATTGGGGTTGACCCACAAAGAATCAAAGTGGTGGATACGAACCAAGTTAAAACCTAACTCAGATAAACGCTTTGCTTGCAACTTAACATTGTCTTTAGGGGTGCCAAAAATAGTGTAGGCACTAATGTTGGTACCCCAAAACCTTGCAATCGTGCCATCTTCAAAGACTAACTGCTCACCCTTGGCTTTTATGAAACCACGTTTTCCAGCAGGTAGTTCTGTCGCATTTAAAAAAGATAAATCTACTGGGGATGATTTCCAGTCAATTATGTTTGGCGTCCACTCTGACAGATCAGCTTTTCCAAAGCGCTCACTCACAGTTGGCGCAATAGAGACACCATCGGCAAGTGTTAGCGTGGCTTGAAATTGGCGCTTACCTTTTGGAATATGCCCTTGATAAAAATATACGCGAATTTCATTTTTTTGATCTCGTTCGAAAAAAACATGCGCTGGGGCAGGGTTAAAGTGCATTTCAATGCGCTGCTGACCTTTTCCCCAACTCCAACCAGATTTGTCCGCAAAAATTTCAGGCGAACCTAATGATTTACCAAAGTTATCCAAATCAAACTTGAATGCAATCCCGCCACCAACGACATCTTTTCTACCTGCCTTGGCGTCTAGATCAAAATTCCAGACCATTTTTTGATTATTGCTTTTAGCAATGGCAGCATTGAGCATAAGGCCTAAAGTTGCATTTTCACCTTTAAGTTGGTATTGCCCATTATTGATTACCTTAAAATTACTTTCTTGATGTGCCCAACCATAATTTTTATCAAAAAATATAAACGAGGAGGTCATGGCATTGCCGCCCCCCTTACTCAGTATAGGAAGACCAACGTCATCATCCAAACTCACTTGCCAAGTTGTGCTAGCCTGAACGCAAACTGAGGATAGTAAGAAAATTAAAAGTGTAGTTTTAAAAAAAGACCTAAAGTAGCCCATGATGTTGCCCTTTATAAGTTTTGCTAAACGTTATGACGAATTGTTAGCCAACCTGATTGTTGGCAGTGCGTTTATGTCTTCTTTAATCACAACAAACCCTTGGGCGATGCGTAAGAATGAAAATGCAAGCCCAGCCACTGCCCAATAGACTACAGGAATAACTAAAATACTACTCACCGATGTAATGGTGACTAGAATGGCAATTTGGTTAGCAAAAAGTACGCGACCTAATAAATGAATATCACTTTGTTTGTTTTTTATCTTTTTTATTCCCGTGATGATTGTTGCAATAATGATTGTAAAAAAGCCCATGTATAAAACAAATCCAACAAGACCATATTCCAAAACCACATCAAGGTAGGTATTCACTACATCCACAATGCCTTCTCCTTGCACCATCCCCAATTCGGCCAACTCTTCACGATACTTAACGGAGCCAAAAAAAGGATACCTGTTAAATACCGTATAAGCGGCATCCAGCAGTCGCACCCGATAATCAACGTTCTCAGCATCCACTTTTCCTACAAAAGGAAGCATATCCATCACTTTTTTACCGATGGGCATACTGGCAATAATAGGAATTATCATGGCTGCCGATACGGCCATAATCGTTAAGCGTTTTATTGCTTTCGGGCTAATAACAATATACAAAATCACTAATAATAATGCTCCTATCCACGGGCCACGAGAGAGTGGTGCATACAGACCGCCTAATATCAAGAGTAGGCCTAAAATTTTCAGCCATTTTTCTTTAACGAAGTGGGATATAAATAAATAGCTGCCTAGCGCTATGACCATAATGTAGCCTAGTGCAATTGGCTGGCCTAAAGAAGCCAATGCGCGCAAACTATCACCACGACCAAGGTATCCGCCCATTTCCCATGCTACACCTAAATAATTTTTAAGATTAACGTACAGCAACCAAAAGCGGCTATATTCAAACATGGCGTGCATCGCCGCCACCATGGCAGCAATGACGAATGCAGCCATGACTTCTTTAAATTGTTGTAGAGTTTTAATCCCGCGGCTTGCAACATAGTAGGGTAAGAAAATATCGGTAAAGTTAGAAACCCCCGCTCGCATCGCATCTGTCACTGTTGTGTCACGCATAAGTAGAGCTACGTCTAACAACATATAAGCCAATAACAGCTTATCTGCCCAGTATGTTAAAAATGGTGCTGTTTCACGCTCACTTCGTAATGACAAGTATGCTGGGAGTAGCACAGTGAAAGATAAAATACTGACATAGTCAATATTAAATAGAAAGTTCACAATTCCCATACCTGGAATTTGATTGCTAATACGTGGCAAAGCAAACAGTAATACAAAAAACATTGCAATCGCATTTTGTTCTCTTTTGCCCACATACCACAGTAACAGCGCACATAAAATCGCATATACCCAAAAATTGCCAGCCAAAAATGCAATAAATGTTAGCGCAATCCAAGTATTGCGCCAGCGATTAAACTGCTGCTCACTCACTATTGATGCCGTAATTTTTTTGGCAAAAAAGAAAGCAATGAGTGCTAGCAACACGATATAGATTAGGGATCTTAATTGTTCTGGCATAGTGGTTATATATGTGTTGTTACGCAATAGTGGGGTTTAATAATGGTTGCTAGTTATTAAGATTAAAAAATCATAAATCAGATTTATCTCAACCAAATGACAGCGCTTATATTCTACCAATCTTATTAAATATCATGAAGTTTTACGCGGTAAATTATTCTATGCTACGCTGATTCATCGCTATGAAACTGCATTTTTATCCCTAAAATTTCAATCATATCTTGGTCATTTAAAAGATGAGCACGTTCACCAATGCTAATATTGTTAACAATTGGATAGACCTTACCCTCTAAATGGGTGAGGTAATAACCGCTATTTCTTCTGGATACAATGGCTACTTGCACGCCTGTTTTACCTAATTTACTCAATACTTTACTTAGAACAAATTCTTTACCTGAATTGGAGCCACTTAAAACACGCACTTTACCTACTTTAATCAAAGACTCATTAGTTTGCACTTTGGTTTTTGGAGGTAACTGCAAAGTTTTGGCAAAATAAGCCTGTTGAGGGTTTGGGCTGATTTTTCTGGCTTGTTGATAGATGCTTCCTAATTCTGGTTTTGGTGATTTGCTAGGTTTGATTTCTCTTGGTGAGGGCGTAAATTTTGTACTAATATCGTCTTGGTTACTGTTAGTTTTTGATTTCAATTTAACGCGGGGAATTGGTTTGTTATCTACGATAACGCGATGCGTTGTGAGCGTGCTAAATACAAGTTTAGTAGCGGGCAGTGCAGGCATTGCGTCGAATGCCAGTCTATAGGATTTAAATTCATTGGCCTGTACGCTGACTTCTTGCAACTCAAGCATTCGGCAATATGCAAGGCTCAATCCACCAAGCGCCCAATAGATGACTGGTAATACTAATATGCCACTAACTGTCGTTATAGTCACCATTGTTGCTATTAAGCAAGCAAATAAAGTACGCCCGAGTAAAAGAGTGTCATTGTTTTCGTTTATGGAATTATTTATATGCACGAAGAGTTGGAAAATAATGATGCTAAAAAAACCAACGAAAAGCATCAAGCCTATTAAGCCACGTTCTAAAACTATCCAAAGATATTGATTCACAATATCGACAATGCCTTCGCCCTGCGTCATACCAAGTGCAGCCAGTTCTTCTTTGAATTTAGTTGAACCAAATAATGGATAACGTTGAAATACGATAAATGCGGCGTTAATCAGACGGACGCGATAGTCCACATTTTCAACTTCTGTTTCACCTATAAAAGGTATTAAATTGATTATTTTCTGCCCAGCAGGAATGATGTTTAATACGATTGCTGATAGAACTGAAGCCGCCGCAAGCTTAGCAATATTTTTAATTTTATTTGGACTGACAATAATAAAAATGACAGTCAACACTACTGCACCTACCCACGGGCCACGGGATAGCGGTACATAAAGACCACCTAAGATAAGACTCCACCCTAACCAACGTAAAGGACGTGATGTAGCTGCTTTAGACGTAAATATGTAAAATCCGAGCGCGAGAAGCATGACATAACCTAAAATAATAGGCTGGCCTAGCGTGACTAGAGCTCGGAGATTGTCACCACGGCCAAGGTAAGAGCCCATTTCCCATGGCACACCTAAAAAGCCTTTAAGGTTGGCGTATAACAACCAAAAACGACTAAATTCAAACATTGCCATTACACCAGCCACCATTGCTGCGATAACAAAAGCTGCCAACACCTCTTTGAATTGCTGTACATGCTTAAGACTTCTGCTGGCGACATAATACGGTAAGAAAATGTCGGTAAAATTTCGTATTACCATACGCAAGGCGTCCGTGGTGGTAGTGTCGCGCATAAGTAGTAACACGACTATGATCATATAGGCAAAAATTAGTCTGTCAGGCCAAAAACTTAGAAAGGGGGCAGTCTCGCGCTTTGTGCGTAATGACAAATAGGCAGGCAGTAGCACCGTCAGCGATAGAATGGTGATGTAATCTACTTCGATAAGAAAATTTACAATGCCTAGTCCAGGAATTTTGTCACTGATTCTTGGGATGGCGAGCAATAATACAAAAAACAACGCGAAGGGGTTTTGCTCTTGCTTGGCTACATAATATAGTAGCAATCCTCCCAAAACGGCGTATATCCAAAAGTTCCCTGCCAAAAATACAATTAAGGTCAAGGCTATCCATGTGTTGCGCCACCGATTAAATTGTTGCTCACTTACCACAGATGCTGTAATTTTTTTCGCAAAAAAGAACGCAATCAGCGCAAGTAGCACAATATAGGTGAGGGATCGGAATTGTTCTGGCATAATGACCGCAAGATAAATAGTTGCGTCATCATAGAGTCAATTACTTTTGTTGGAAATCACCCATTTAGGTCGCTACTTTTCCTTGTTAGGCGCACCGCCAGAATCTTTTAAAAATCCAGAAATAGATGACTAAAGTCAAAAAAAATAATTTAAAAAAAAGAGCCATTAATTCGGGTATTTGGGTAACGGCAGGCTATGGCTTACAACAAATACTACGTCTTGCTTCTAACTTAATTTTGACTAGATTATTGTTTCCGGAAGCCTTTGGTCTAATGGCGATTGTCCAAACGGTAATGACGGGTTTGATTATGATGTCTGATCTTGGTATTCAACCAAGCATCGTGCAAAATGAAAGAGGGCATGAAGCCACTTTTCTGAATACAGCATGGACATTACAAGTTATTCAAGGCTTCTTAATTTTTTTAGCCATTCTTATTTCTGCGCCTTATTTTGCCGCATTTTATCAACATCCCATGTTAAGTACTCTGCTACCTGTTGTGGGAACGAGTGCAATTATTGCAGGTTTTAATTCCACAAAACTAGCCACGGCAAACCGCGATTTACAAATGGGCAAAGCCACGCTCATAGAGTTAATTACTTATATTGTGAGTTTAATTGTCACCATTTGGCTGGCTTATATGCACAAGCATGTATGGCATAGCCCTGAGCATGAAGCAATATGGGCGCTAGTATGGGGCATGCTGATTGGAAGTTTTCTTAAAATGGTGGCGAGTCATTATTATTTACCAGGAGATCACAACCGATTTGCTTGGGAAAAGGCCTCGCTAAAGGCTTTATTTGGGTTTGGCAGTTGGATATTTATCAGCTCGTCGATGACTTTTTTAGCGGGTGAGGGCGTTAAGCTATTTGTAGCCAAGTTTTTAACGGTCAAAATGCTGGCGTTTTATACTTTAGCAAGCACAATGAGCCTAATTTTTTGGCAAGCAATGTTGGTGCTTGCTGTTAAAACCTTGTTCCCAGCATATGCTGAAGTAATGCGTAATCACCCAGAGAAAATGCCTAAATTACTCACCAAAGCGCGGCTTGGTATGGTAGGTCTCGGAGGTTTGGCTGCTTTCTTTTTCACTTTTTTTGGCGATCAATTTATGTGGCTTATTTACGATGAGCGTTATAAAGAAACCGGTGTGTTGTTGCGTATTTTAGGCATGGGTTCTTTGGCTGCTGTGGTGGTTGGCTCTTATACAGGGGTGCTTTTTGCCAAAGATGAGGTACGTGCGGCCACGGCCATTCAAGCGATACAAATTGTTTTGCAAATCGTGGCCATTTATATTGGCTATCAGTATTATGGGGAAAAGGGCGTTATTCTGGCATTGGCAGGAATTTATTGGCTTATATATCCAGTGCAAGCCTACGTGATGCACAAAAGAGCAGGCTTATGGCAACCCGCGATTGATTTGCCATTTTTGGCTATTTCAACTGTCGTTACATTCTTTGTGTTTCGTAGTTTAAATTACTTATAGTAAGTGAAAAATTGGCTGTTAACAACAGCGCCTAAAAAGGCGTAAAACAGCTCACCTTCTTTTTGATGCTCTGGAAGCCGCATAGAATAAGGCTTGCAGAGCATTAATTTTTTCACGGGGAATTTTTGGCAACTTAAAAGCGTTAAACTTTGATTGTTTGACACTATGATTAAAGTGTCAAAAAGATTGGCGCAATTGCTTATTTATTGAGCAAGCTTTCAAAGAAAGTAGCTACTTTCTCCGCTTCGGTATCCCAGCGCGTGTTTGCAGAAAATGCCATCGCGGACGCAATTAACTGTTGACGCTTATCTTTATTCCTCAATAAATGCAAAATGCCTTCGCTCAGAGCTTCAGGTGTAGCATCCGTTAAAATAGCATTGTCTTGATTGAGTAGCCACTCTACATTTTCCCCTCGATTGCTTACCACTGAGCAACCACAAGCCATTAACTCAACGGGTAATAATGAAAGATCAGTGAGTGACAATACCAGTGCAACATCACATTGGCTATAAAGTTCTGGCAAGTTCTTAACCGCTACGTTGCCAGGACTGTAATGTTTAAATGGGATTGTATATTCAGATAAATTTCCACCTGCCAACACAAATGTGACGTCTGGCATTTGCTTAGCAACTAAAGCTAACGTGAGCAAACCAAGCTCAAAGCCGCGTCGCTCAGTCGCTGGGCGGGCGTAGAAAAATACCTTCTTATCTTGTTTGTTATTTCTGGGAAATGGCCGGTATAAATCTCTATCGTAAGAAAATCCCATGCCTAATGTTTGCATGCCGTGCTCAGCTTTTAGTTTGTGCGCAAGCCAATCACCAGCGGTGATACCATAAAAGCCGAAATTATAGCTAGCTTCAGCAAACATGTATTCACTACCGTGAGGATAAAAGTAAGGTTCGTAATCTTGCACAAAATAACAACGATGCTTTGTGCATTGAAAATTACGCACAAAATAAGCTGAAATCCAACTGGTCGCAACCGTTATGGCCGCTGGTTCAAGCGCGCTTTTATCCAACGTTACCGTAGCTTGAATGGGGTAAAAGTGCTCTCGGATCATATTGCGCACTACTTCACTTGATTCAAATCTCGACTGGATAACTAAAATACGGTTGGTAAAACCGAGTTTTTCTAACAAATACATCAAACGAAATACGTTTAAATGCCCCCCTGAACCAATATGAATATCTGGGATTACCCAATTGATCGTGCGATCATGGCTTGATTGGGTATAAGGCTCACCAAAAGGCTGGTAAGGGATATAGTCATACGCTTGAAAAATATCAATACGCCTGCCTTTGCTGCGCTCAAGTAAGTAAGCCAATGTGGAACGCAAGCCGTCCTTAGCTAACATTTTTTTAATTTTATTGATTTTTCTCTGCAACATATTATTTAGTCGATTGAATATTCATATAGTAAAAACCAAAGCCCGTGTTTGGTATAGGCGTTGTCTAGTTGTTAGGGTAAAAGTGCTTAACACGTAAAGAAACGAGTTGCGCTTCAACTGCAGGGTCAAATGCGCTACTGCGGCTATTAATTATGTCTGCCCATGGTAAAAGTGCTGTTTGCGCCTCAAGCTTTTTAGCTAACTCTTCGGTTTTCCCGATGACTTTCGCAGGGATGCCGCCAACAATCACTCCGTCAGGTACATCTTTGTTGACTACTGCACCAGCTGCAACCACTACATTATTACCAATGGTGACGTCAGGCAAAACGATTGCACCGTGGCCTACAAATACATTATTTTTAATGACAATTTTACCTACAGAGTCTAGTTTCATGCCGTATGCGGCATTTAACATACCAACCACACCATCGTGCCCAATTAAATGGCAGTCAGACAGGGTAACATTGTTGCCGATTGATACATAAGCTGGGTCGGTGATATTGGCATGCACGTTAATCCTGCAATTCTCTCCGAGCGCGTGTAATTGACCATGTGCCTTCATAAAGATTGCATACTCTTCATTTCCAGGCTGGCACACTTTCAAGTATAGACTTTTTAGCCGTCCTTTTCTAAGCGCCATGTAGCGTAAAAATTGTTGCAACACACCTCTAATCATATTTTTGATTATTCAAACAAAGCATCACAAATCGCTTGCACCTCTTCCAAGCCTACCCAAAGCGGCAATCTTAATAATCGATCGCCAATACTTTCTGTAATAGGGAGTTCATTATGTTTGCGACTGTATTTAAGACCAGCAGGTGCGTTATGCAACGGAACATAATGGGTGACAGATTGAATTTCCTTTTCTTTCAACCTTTGCATGACTGCAGTTCTGTCCTCAAAAGAGTTTAACAAAATGTAGTACATGTGCGCATTTTGTTGACATTCAACAGGTACTATTGGGCGGCGTAGCAAGCCCTTTTCTTCATATTTAGTAAGCGCACTATTATATTGATTCCAAATGTCCAAGCGCTTATCAGTAATATGATTCGCTTCTTGCAATTGCGCCCAAAGAAACGCCGCTATAATTTCACTAGGTAAATATGAAGATCCAATATCAACCCATGTATATTTATCTACCTCACCCCTTAAAAATCTGCTACGGTTCGTGCCTTTTTCGCGAATAATTTCCGCGCGTTGAATAAAACGCTCATCATTAATCAATAAAGCGCCACCCTCACCAGAAATCACATTCTTGGTTTCATGAAATGAGTAAGTACCTAAGTGGCCAATTGCGCCCAAGGCTTTTCCTTTGTAGCTAGACATGACACCCTGCGCAGCGTCTTCTATCACCAATAAACTATATTTGTTTGCAATAGCCATAATGGTGTCCATTTCACAAGCTACTCCTGCGTAATGTACGGCTACAATTGCCTTTGTTTTTGAGGTGATGGCTGCTTCGATTAAGGTTTCATCAATATTCAGGGTGTCAGCACGAATATCAACAAATACTGGAATAGCACCGCGCAACACAAAAGCATTTGCAGTTGAAACAAAAGTGTACGAAGGCATAATCACTTCGTCACCAGGCTGAACATCAGCTAGAATAGCTGCCATTTCTAGAGCGGCAGTGCAAGAATGGGTTAGTAGGGCTTTTTTAGTACCTGTATTTTGTTCTATCCATTCATGACAATATTTTGTAAAAACACCATCACCGGCAAGCTTTTTATTTGCATGCGCTTGGTCAATGTATTTATGTTCTTGACCAACCATATAAGGTTTATTAAAAGGAATCATGTAAGTTAAATATATTCTGGATTAAGGGTTATGCTTTAATTTTGCCAAAAGCCAAAAGTAGTAGTCTAAAATCGCTAGACTCAGCTCTACCTATTGATAGTATATTGTACCGTAGCTTCATATATTTAGCATCTAGAACAAACATAAAACCAAGCTGAATAGCCCGTTTGGGCTGTTCAGCTTGGTTTACCTTGATAATTCATGCTGATTGATATTAAATGTTGAATTATCAAATTGATACAAATTATTAGGTTTTTACATAGGAAGTTAAGTTGGATATTTCAGTAATTTTAGTGAGTTACAACACCATCGAGATGACTAAAAAGGCGCTTAATGACCTTTTTGCTTCAGTAGGAAATTTAAAAATAGAAGTTTTTATGATTGACAATGCTTCTAGGGATAATTCAGCAGAGGTA
This sequence comes from Pseudomonadota bacterium, assembly GCA_029556915.1. GTDB lineage: Bacteria > Pseudomonadota > Gammaproteobacteria > Burkholderiales > Methylophilaceae > Methylotenera. Next base: position 52,980 of record JAKQIT010000083.1, on the reverse strand, counting down.
TTGCGTCGTGAGTATCCGAATATTACGTTGATTGAAAACACGCAAAATGTTGGTTTTGGACGAGCTAATAATCAAGCTTTGCCCCATATAAGCGGTAAATATGTGTTATTACTTAACACAGATGCTTTTGTACAACCAGACACACTCTTAAAAACCATGCTGTTCATGGATGAGCATCCAAAATATGGCATGCTAGGCGTTAAATTGCTTGGGCGTGATGGTACTTTGCAACCTTCATGTCGATATTTTCCGACCTCGTGGAATATTTTTCTTGAGCGAACCAATCTTAAGAAATTTTTCAAGAACACCAAATTGATAGATGATTTGGCTTGGGATCACAACTCAGTGAAAGATTGTGATTGGGTTCCAGGTTGCTATGCATTAATTCGTAAAACCGTCATTGACCAAGTTGGCCTATTTGATCCGCGCTACTTTTTGTACTATGAAGAGGTTGATCACTGCCTAGCTGCGAAAAGAGCGGGTTGGGAAGTTGTTTACTACCCTGATACTACTGTTGTGCATATCGGGGGCGAAAGTGCAAAACAAGAAGCAGCAATTTCTTCAAAGAGCCGCCAAATTGAAGCCTTACAAATTGAAAGTGAATTATTGTATTTTCGTAAAAACCATGGCTTGACAGGCGTACTTAAGCACTTGTTATTGAATAGTCTCGGTGACTTTATTTTGTTTCTTAAAGCGTTAATAAAGCTCAAGTCACCTGAAGATATCTTGTTTAACCTTAAGCGTGCATGGTTTGTATTTGTTATGTTTTTTCGCACACAGTTTGCTCAAGTACCAACTCGTTAGTTCAAATATATAGCAACGTTTAATCATGTTTGAAAATATTAAACAAGACTTAAAGTCTTACCAAGGTGATTTTGGTGCTCAGGGATTTTGGGTAATGCTGGTGTACCGTTTTGGTCGATGGCGTTATGGCGTACGTCCATCCATATTGCGTAAAGTGCTATCTTTAATTTACAAAGTCCTATACAAATTCGTACAAATTATGACTGGCATTGAGTTACCTTGCGAGGCTGAAGTTGGCAAGAACTTTATCATAGACCATTTTGGAGGAGTCGTAGTGAGTGGTTATGCCAAATTTGGTGATAACTGCCGCATACGTAATGGAGTTGTTATTGGCTTGAAAAATGTAGAAGACCCAGGTGCACCCAATATTGGTAATAACGTAGATATCGGTGCTGGAGCCAAAGTGCTAGGTAAAATTCAGATTGGCAACAATGTCATGATAGGTGCAAACGCTGTGGTGCTATGTGATGTGCCTGATAACGCTATTGCTGTAGGGGTGCCCGCCAAAATTAAACTAAGAAAACCCATGCAAATAGAAACGCTAGCGAGTGATGCAAAATGAATATGCTAACTAGAGTAGGCGTTGTTATCATTGGCCGTAATGAGGGTGAACGTCTCCAGAACTGTATAAAATCATTAGTGAACCAAGCATCCCAATTGGTGTACGTGGATTCAGGCTCTACAGACAATTCAGTAAGCGTTGCTCGTCAGTTGGGGGCTGAGGTGGTGGCGTTAGATATGAGCATTCCTTTTACCGCTGCTCGTGCTCGAAATGAAGGCTTTGCCTTGTTAAAAAAACTGTATCCGCATGTGGAATTTGTACAGTTTGTGGATGGCGATTGTGAAGTAGTTAGCACTTGGATTGAACGCGCTATTGTTTTTTTAGATATGCACATTGAAGTAGCTGCAACTTGTGGTCGCCGACGTGAGCGATTTCCTGACAAAACGATTTATAACAAACTATGCGACATAGAGTGGAATACGCCGATTGGCGAGACTAAAGCTTGCGGCGGCGATGTTTTGATGCGCGTGATTGCTTTTGAAAACGCTGGTGGTTACCGTGCTGACCTAATTGCAGGTGAGGAGCCAGAGTTATGCGTACGTTATCGTGCAGCAGGCTGGAAAATTTGGCGATTAGATGAAGAAATGACGCTACACGATGCAGCGATGACCCGTTTTAGTCAATGGTGGAAACGTACCATGCGTGCTGGTCATGCGTTTGCAGAAGGTGCTTATTTACATGGTGCACCACCTGAAAAGCATTGGGTGAGTGAGACCAGGCGCGCTTGGGTTTGGGGCTTTATTATTCCGATGTTTGCGCTTATTTTGATGTTTATTTGTATTCAATGGGGTTTGCTTTTTTTACTGATATATCCGTTTCAAATTACACGTATTGCACTAAGCAACCCCAATAAAGGAAAGATTTCTTGGGTTTCCGCATTCTTTTTAGTGCTGGGAAAGTTTCCAGAAATGCTTGGGCAATTTAAATTTTATCAACGTTTACGCAGTGGTAAGCAAGGTCGGCTGATTGAGTATAAGTAACTTCTAGCATTGTTTACGTTTTATTTTATTTGAAAGTCATTTGGTATGACCGTAGTAGAAATTTTATTGAGTATATTAATTTTAGTCTTATTGATTCCCGTTTTAGTGTTATTTAAACAGGTTTTGTTAGCTGCTTTGGTTAAAGTTAAATCTACTCAACTAACAGCAAAAAGACCTTCTATTGCGGTAATTGTGCCTGCGCATAATGAGCACTTGTTGATTCAATCTACCATTGCTTCAGTTTTACCACAGTTAACCGCACAAGACCGTATTATTGTGGTGGCGGATAATTGCACTGATGATACCGCTAAAATCGCAAGAGAAGCCGGTGCAGAAGCGATAGAGCGGTTTAATCAGGATGCACGCGGTAAAGGTTATGCCCTTGATTTTGGTGTCAGGCATTGCACAAATCAACCACCAGAAGTGATCATTATTATTGACGCAGATTGCCAAGTAGGTGAGGGAGCATTGAATAAACTTGCCATCGCGTGTGTGCAATATGACAGACCGATACAGGCACTCTATTTGATGAAATCCCCAGCAGGGGCTGGATTAAAAACCAAGATTGCTGAATTTGCTTGGCTAGTTAAAAACCTAGTGCGACCCTCTGGATATGCTGTATTAGGGTTGCCATGCCAGCTAATGGGTACTGGCATGGCGTTTACTTGGCAAAGTATTAGTCAAGCTAATCTTGCAAGCGGACATATCGTTGAAGATTTAAAATTAGGGATTGACTATTGCCTTGCAGAAAAACCACCATTATTTTTGCCTGAGGCATTGGTGACAAGTGAATTTCCCACTAGTACTGAAGGTTTAAGTGGGCAGCGTACGCGTTGGGAGCATGGCCACTTAGGGGTTATATTTAGTGAGGCGCCTAGTTTATTTGTCCAGGCAATCAGCAAAGGAAACACGGGTTTACTGGCACTGGCTTTTGATTTAATCGTACCGCCGTTAGCTTTGCTTATGTTGCTAATGGTAACAGTATTTGTTGTTGCTGGTTTGTTTTATGCCGTCACTGATTTAGTCATGCCTTTATGCCTTGCGCTGGCTGGATTAGTGTTATTAGGTTCGGCCGTTTTGCTTGCATGGGCAGTTTTTGGTCGAAAAGTGATTTCTCTTGCAAGTCTATGCTATGCCCCCATTTATGCACTAATGAAAATTCCAGTGTACTTGAATTTTTTAATCAAACGCCAAGTAAGTTGGGTACGTGCTAAAAGAGATGATTGAACACTGGAAGTAGAGTATGAGTGAATTATTAGAGTGGAAGCAACGCTGGTACAACGTAGTCGAGAAAATTCGTATTGTTGCGAACGATGCTGAGCAAGATTTGTTGGTGAAAGAACTTAGTTCACTCACTACGCCACGCGTATTAGGTTTTGTTAATTCGTTTGCCATGAATTCAATGGTTAAAAATCAAGCGTTTTACCATGCTTTGTATGGCGCTGATGTCATACTAAGAGATGGTTCAGGGATGTCTATGTTAATGACGCGCTTAATGGTTAACAAGGGCCTGAATATGAATGGCACGGATTTTATTCCCAAACTGTTAGACGCGTATCGTGGTAGGCGAGTTGCATTTTGGGGGACAGAAGAGCCTTATTTGAGTCAAGCGGCAGCTAAAGCTAAAGCTGAGTATGGTGTAAACATGGTGTCAGTGCATCATGGTTTTGACCCCGAGCAAACCTATGTAGAATTGGCGCTACAGCATCAACCAGAGCTAATCGTTTTAGGAATGGGTATGCCTAAACAAGAGAAAATTGCTGAGATGGTACGAGCCACCAATTTACCAGTACTCATTGTTTGTGGCGGTGCAATTATTGATTTTATGGGTAATAAAGTGAAACGTGCGCCTAAATGGGTGCGGAAAATTGGTTTTGAATGGGTTTATCGTTTAATGCTGGAGCCAAAAAGGCTGTACAAGCGTTATGTATTAGGCAATCCTATTTTTATTTACCGTTTGATGCGCATGCATCGCGCTGAGGTGATAAGTTCAAAGATGCCTGTTAGTAATAAAAGCTAAGCCTAATAACAATCAGGATTTACTGGTAGAATAGCTAGTTGTGATAGAAAAAAGGTAGTAACACATATGTATGAAGCATTTTATGGTTTAACAGAAAAACCATTTACCATTCAGCCTGACCCAGATTTTTTATATTTTGGGCAGCGCCATAGTCTCGCGTATTCAATGCTGGAGTACGGTATTACCAATCGTTCAGGTTTTACTGTAGTTTGCGGCGATATTGGTTGTGGTAAAACCACACTTGTGCGTCATTTACTTAACAACATAGACGCGGATATACATGTTGGTGTAGTTTACAATACACACCAAAAGGTAGATGATTTGTTGGGCTGGATTATGCTCGCATTTGACCAACCCTATGAAGGTATGTCCGAAATTGCGTTGTACGCCGCTTTTCAAAAATTTTTAATTGATTCTTACACGGCTGGTCGTCGCGTGGTGCTAATTGTGGATGAGGCGCAAAATTTAAGCCCGCCAGCATTAGAGTCACTCCGCATGTTATCCAATATCAATGCAGATAAGGATCAATTATTGCAAGTGGTGTTGGTAGGTCAACCACAGCTGCGAGAGTTATTGCGCAGACCAGACTTGCAGCAGTTTTTTCAGCGAGTTGCCGTTGATTTTTTTATTCCCCCTTTACAAGTAGCAGAAGTTGCAAAATACATTGAGCATCGTTTAAAAGTCGCTGGGTGTGAAAAGCGTTTGTTTACACCTCGTGCCATAGAACTTATCGCAGAGGCCAGCAAAGGCGTACCCAGAAGTATCAATATTTTGTGTGACATGGTGTTGGTGTACGGTTTTTCTAGCGGTACAGATAAAATTGGTGTGGATTTAGTAGAAGAAGTGTTACGCGACCGTTCAGAGTTTGGCGTACTAGCCGGTAATTAATTTAAAAAGCAATAACTATTATGAGTATATTAGTAACAGGTGGGGCGGGTTATATTGGCTCGCACACTTGCTTAGAGTTGTTGAATGCGGGTTATGATGTTGTCGTACTTGATAACTTTAGCAACAGTAAAATTGAGTCGATTAGACGCGTTGAAAAAATAACTGCACGTAAAATTACTTTTATCCAAGGTGATGTGCGTGACAGGTCAATATTGCGTGAAATTTTTAGCCATCACGAAATTAGCGCGGTGATTCACTTTGCAGGCTTTAAAGCAGTAGGTGAATCCGTACAAAAACCGCTTATGTATTATGACAATAACGTCGCCGGCAGTGTGATACTGACTGAAGTAATGGCTGAGTTTGACGTAAAACGAATTGTTTTTAGCTCATCAGCTACCGTATATGATGCGCCAGGTGACAGGCAAATTCAAGAGAACTTTCCTCTCAAACCGATTAATCCTTACGGGCATTCTAAACTGATGGTCGAGCAGGTGCTTTGCGACATTGCGCATTCTGACCCTGCTTGGAAAATCGCCGTTTTGCGCTATTTTAACCCAGTAGGGGCACATGAAAGCGGCATGATAGGCGAAGATCCTAACGGGATTCCTAATAATTTAATGCCGTATATTTCGCAAGTCGCCGTGGGTAGATTAGCCGAACTTAGTGTATTTGGCTCGGATTATCCAACCGTGGATGGAACTGGTGTGCGTGATTACATTCACGTGGTTGATCTGGCTTTGGGGCATTTAGCAGCGTTGCGTGCACTTGAAAAGCAGCAAGGCCTTGTAACGGTGAACTTAGGCACTGGTAATGGTTGTAGTGTACTAGAGTTGGTAAAAGCATTTGAGCAAGCCAGTGGAAAAACTGTGAAGTACCGCTTAGTTGCGCGTAGAGCAGGCGATGTAGCCACTTGTTATGCTGACCCAGGCTTGGCTAAGCAGTTGCTAGGTTGGCAGGCTGAATTAGATATTCATGCCATGTGCAGAGATGCTTGGCGGTGGCAATCCCAAAATCCGCAGGGTTATCCTAACAGCTAAATTTACTTTTTAGCGCGATAAAAAAAGGTGCTATATGCACCTTTTTTGTTTGTGACGACCCAATTAAAAATAGTTTAAAACTTGATGTTAAAACCATCTAAAATTCGGCATCTTCATTTTAGCTGCCCTGTAAGCCAGTATCCATGCGGCTTACAGGGCAGCTATTTTCTCTCGGGCGAATTTTACAACTAAAAACATTGAAATTTTCACCCAAAATCAAGCAATCAATTTTTAATACGCACCCTTGCCAGTAAATGCAAATACGGTACGGAATAAGATTGAAATGTCTAACCAAATTGACCAGTTGTTGATGTACTCAATGTCAGATTCAATACGCAATACCATTTGTTCAATATCTGTCGTTTCACCACGCAAACCGCGCACTTGCGCTAAGCCAGTAATGCCAGGTTTAATTTGGTGACGGGTAAAGTATTCTGAAATTCGCTCTGAATATTCTTTATCGTGTTGAATAGCATGCGGACGCGGGCCAACTAATGACATATCACCTGTCAGCACATTGAACACTTGTGGTAGCTCGTCTAAGCTGGTTTTGCGGATAAATGCGCCTACACGGGTAATGCGGCTATCACCTTTTGAAGCTTGCTTAAGCTTGCCCGCTTCTTCTTGATGCACGTACATGCTGCGGAATTTCCAAATTTTAAAGGTTTTTCCACTCCAGCCCGCGCGGCTTTGCCTAAAAAATATGGGACCAGGGCTGTCTAGTTTGACGGCAATCGCTACCAAAATCAAAATCGGGAAAATCATCAGCAAAATAAGAACTGATAACACTTTGTCAACAATCGATTTTAATAGCAAACGCATGCCAATCAATGGTGTTTCAGCAAGCGTGAGCACTGGGATGCCAGAAATCTCTTTCACGCTGTGGTTCACTAAGCGTAAGGAGAAAATATCTGGAATCCAATGAATTGCTACGTGTTTGTCCAGAATTTCCGCATAGATGGTTTCCAGATCAACAGCCGATTTAAGTTGTGTGACAATGTAAACCGTGCTGATTTCATGTTCGTCAATCAGCGTTGGCAACGCATCGATGCTACCTAAAATTGTTGGATCATTTTTGCGACCTGCAGCTTTGCGACCTGAGCCTTTAGATTCTTCGCCTGGAATAGTGACAAAACCAGCCACTTGCTCGCCCACCCAAGGATTGTCTGAAATTTTATGCTGCAAATAATAGGCAAGACGACTTTGACCAACAATCAATACCTTTTCTGTTTGCTGGTTGCGAATCAATCTTTGGTACACCAACCTAAACAACAGGTGCATCAACAATTGCGTTGCAAAGCCCAGCACAAATAACTGCATCATTAAATAGCGCGAGTAATTGGCACTTTGCTTGGTTAAAAATCCAATAACAATCAATATTAAGAAAGTTATTGCCCAAGCTTTGAGTAAGTTCAGGCCTTTATCAACCAAATGCCCATTGCTGCGATAAATCGCAAAGCGGTCATACACCAAAGCCATCACGACTAACTGCACCAAAATAAAATTGATGTAGGCAGAGTAAACGCCACCTAAGTGATGCGCAATCAGCGCGTAAGATGCGCTTATCACAGCCGCGCCATCCAGTATTTGCTGCACAATGTTACTCAGATTACTACGTCTTTGTAGTAACGTTCGTGAGTAATTATTTCTGTATGCCATTTTTATTACCTAACTACTTACTTTCAATTCAATCAGTTATTATACCACGCGACTTAATTCAGTTTTGGTGGAACATAAGTTGCAACAGCTTGCGCTCTGCAAGTCACATCCAATTTACTGAAAATACGTTTTAAATGGTTTTTAACAGTATTCGGGCTAATACTTAAAATCATACTGATTTCAAAATTAGTTTTACCCATACGCACCCAATGAATAATTTCATGTTCGCGGTCACTCAAACCTTGTACAGGGTAATCAGATAAATCATCTTCATCGCCTTCAACCTCAAGACTCTCAATGCGACGTAAAGCAGCATCTAAGTGCGGCATGAGCATGCCAAGCACTGATGATGTGATAGGAAACTCAGCATCTTTATGCATAAACACATATAAGCAATCATTATTGCCGCGAATATCACGCACACCAAAAACTAACAGTGAATGAATTTCCGATAATTGATGATTGAAAAAATCAGGTAAATCATCGCCATCGTTTGCCATTGAAAAGTTATTGATACGATACCAACGCTCATTATTTGCTAGCCAGCGTTGATACAAATCCCCCATCAGTTGATCTGCTTGGGTAGATGATTCACGCAGTGAGTGCGTGCGTACCCCAGGGATATTTGAACTCACATCGTAGTTCAAAAGCCCTTTGTTAAAATCACCCCAAACGGCAATTAATACATCATGTGGAAACACACGTGTGACATCATCTTGTTGCCACCTAAAAAAATCCACATGCTTTTTAATTTGATATGAACGTTGGATAACTTCTATTAAAGTATTCCACTGTTGATTTTCTAACGCTTTAGCCATTTTATTTCACTCCAAATTCATCTTGAGATTACAACTTGCTATAGCTATTGCAAATTGAATGCCAAACATTGGGGTTAAAATAAAACGTTATAAAACAAATGGTTATTAAAATTTACAGCGTTTTACAATTGTATAATGATGAAATTATGACGCTACTGTTATTGAAGTTGACTGTTTATTGACAGTCGGTTTCATCATTTCGTCACTTTTTTAAGAGTACAATCACGCAAGTGTTGAGATATTTAAACTTGAATTTTTCTGGTGAAGAAACAAAACTAAAAAACTGGTGCCCAGAAGAGGACTCGAACCTCCATGTCTTTCAACACAGGTATCTGAAACCTGCGCGTCTACCAATTTCGCCATCTGGGCTGTTGCTTGAATCTAGCAATCAAAGCGAGCGAATTTTATATTAAAGGTTGGGTAATGTCCAAAACTAAAAGCAAACAAAGCCAAAAACACAATATTAGAAGTAAAGATCCGCATGCTGCGCGCGAGGCCAGCCGTTATGAAGCACCTATCCCTAGTCGAGAGCTGATTTTAAGCACGATGGCAGAGCAGGGCGTGCCTTTGCATGTTGAGGCGCTTTATACATTATTAGACGTAAGTGACGCTGAGCGAGAAATATTCAACAAACGCTTGAATGCGATGGAACGTGAAGGGCAGATTATTCGCAACCGCAAAAACGCCTTATGTATTGCGGAAAAGCTCGATTTAATCGCTGGCGTGGTGCAAGGCCACCCCGACGGATTTGGTTTTTTGGTGCCGGATGATAAAACCAAATGCCCAGAAGATTTATTTTTATCGAATAAAGAGATGTCGCAAGTAATGCATGGCGACCATGTGATGGTGCGCATGTCTGGTTTGGATAGAAAAGGGCGGCCAGAAGGCAAAATTGTTGAAGTTTTAGAGCGCCGCACGCAAAAGCTGGTGGGGCGCGTGATGCAAACCAGCGGTGTGACGATTGTTGCCGCAGAAGATAAACGCATCAATTTGGATATTCTCATTCCGTATCATTTAGATATGGATGCCAAACCTGGCCAAGTGGTGATGGTGGAACTTACCTCGCAGCCGGCAGCCCATGCACAGCCGATGGGTAAAGTGGTGGAGATTTTGGGTAACTATGCTGATAGCGGCATGGAAATTGAAATCGCCTTGCGCAAACATAATTTACCCCATGAGTTTAGCGCGGAAGCCATTAAACTTGCTGAATCTTACCCAAAATCAGTACAGCCAGCTGATTACAAAGACCGCATTGATTGTCGCGAAATGCCGTTGATAACGATTGATGGTGAAACCGCGCGTGACTTTGACGATGCTGTATTTGCCGAGCCGCAAGGCAAGGGCTGGCGATTAGTCGTTGCGATTGCCGATGTGAGTTTTTACGTGAAGCCGAATGATGCCTTAGATAAAGGCGCGTTTGAGCGTGGTAACTCCGTGTATTTTCCGCGCCGCGTGATTCCCATGTTGCCAGAGGCTTTATCAAACGGTTTATGCTCACTAAACCCCGATGTTGAGCGACTTTGCATGATTTGTGACATGCAGGTCGATGGCGCGGGCATTGTCAAACAATTTAAGTTTTACCCTTCGGTAATGCGCTCAAAAGCGCGCATGACCTACACCAAAGTGCATGAAATGCTGCAAAACCCGCAAGGCGAGTTGGCGCAAGAGTTTGCATGGTTGATGCCGCATTTACAGCACTTACAAAGCGTTTATAAACTCATGTTGGCGCAACGCGAAAAACGCGGCGCCATTGAGTTTGAAACTTCAGAAACCATCATGATGTTTAATGAAAATGGCAAAATTGAAAGCATTGTGCCTAGCCAGCGCAACGAAGCGCATAAATTGATTGAAGAATGCATGTTAGCCGCCAATGTATGTGCGGCTGAATTTTTATTAAAGCATGAACACCCTGCGCTTTACCGCATTCACGAAGGCCCAACACCTGAAAAATTAGAGCTGTTACGCACATTTATGGGTGAATTTGGCTTTGGTGTGGGCGGTGGTGATAAACCGCACGCTAAAGATTATGGAAAGTTGCTGGATAAAATCAGAACGCGCCCCGATGCGCAATTATTGCAAACGGTTTTGTTACGCTCCATGCAGCAAGCCGTTTACAGCCCAGATAATGTCGGCCATTTTGGCTTGGCTTACGAGGCATACGCGCACTTTACCTCGCCAATTCGCCGCTACCCAGATTTGCTGATTCACCGCGCCATAAAAGCGGTGTTAAAAGGTGAAAAATACAAAGCGGGCGATTGGAACGCGCTTGGCATTCAATGCTCGATGACCGAGCGCCGCGCCGATGATGCTACCCGTGATGTGACCAACTGGCTCAAATGTTTTTACATGCAAGATAAAATTGGCGAAGTGTTTGACGGCACGGTAGCAGGCGTTACCAACTTTGGCTTGTTTGTCGCGCTGGATGGCGTGTATGTTGAAGGCTTGTTGCATGTGACTGAGCTTGGTAATGATTATTTCCACTATGATAAAGCTCGCCACGAAATGGCGGGTGAGCGTACTGGCGTGCGTTATCGCTTGGGCGATAGGCTCACTATTAAAGTGGCGCGGGTGGATTTAGAAACCACTAAAATTGACTTTACTTTAGTCAATAAAACGGCAGACATTAATAGCGATGCCCTGCAAGCCAATACCAGTGCGGCTCACAGAGGTGCTAAAAAGTCCTCGGGCGAAAATGTTCCTAAAAAAAGCACTTTAAAGTTGCCTGAGAAAGTGGTAAAGGTGACTAAAACAGGTGCGACGAAACCAGCAAAAAAAGCGGTTAAGAAAGACCGAGTGAGGACGAGCAAGAATAAAGGCAAACCGAAAAGATGAGTATCTTGCACGAAAATTAATTAATATTTATCCTATTTTTTTTCTATTTATTTTGCGACCCTATTGCATATTATTATACGGAGCCTAAATGAAAAAACCACGTCCAGAGTTCAGCGACAAAGAACTAGCCATAATTCACGACTACATGAAGGGTCAAGCAGAACAGCCAAAGGACAAGCAAGTACATCTGCAATTTACGCGTCCAAGGAGCAAACGATTAGATGCCCTGATAGACTCCAAGAGTAATGTACAAATCGAACAAAGACCTGTCGAGTCAAAATCTGCCGGAAAGAAGTCAAGAAATGACCTATTAAAGAAACATTGCCCATTTTGTGGGGGTGGTATCTTAAAGAATACGAGAGTTTGCGATAAATGCGGCACAGGATTTCATGTGGAGCCTGAGACATTGATATACGAGAATACAGATATTAAGAATCCTGAAGGTGTTTTTATTCCAGACAGTAAAGCGAATAAATCAATTGTTGATATGAATCATCCTTATTTAGATACTAAATCAAGTCCAAATTATAATGCCGATGGAACAAGAGTTGGAGGTTATTCTGGTAGTAAACTTGAGCCACTATTAAAAGTTATAGCTGGAATGATTAAAAAGTAACAACTCGTGCAGGTTGTAATAGCTTGCGTATTGCGCTATATAAAATGTTACTTTTCGCCTCTAGGCGAGTTACTTTCTTGTGCTTGTCCACAAGAAAGTAACCAAAGAAATAGACACCCCCTATCGCTTGTTTCCTGAGATTACCATCATTTTGGTACGGCAAGCGGAAACTCACTTCGTTCAGACAGCCGCTTACCGAATTCTTCCCAAAACAATGCTAATCTCAGGCGCGATAGCAGGGGAGTTTAAAGTCAAAACCATTGGCACATCGTGCTAAAATGCGCAAATAACATCTTGGAAAATAATCAATGAGTGATGCCCGTATTTTATTTGGTTTTCATGCCGTTCTCAGCCGTTTGCGCCAACACGCGGCGAGCGTGCAAGAAATTTTAATTGACCGCGACCGTGTGGACGCGCGAATGAAAGATTTACTTAAAATGGCGGAGCTTTCTGGAGTGCGCACCATGGAAGTGGAACGTAGCCGTTTGGATGGCATGGCGGGTATGAATGGCCGTCATCAAGGGGTGATTGCGCGCGTGGTAGATACGCCGATTCCCTATAAAGATATTCACGATATTTTAGAATCTGATTTAACTGAACCACCATTCTTTTTAATTTTAGATGGCGTAGAAGACCCGCATAATCTCGGCGCATGCTTGCGCGTGGCCGATGCGATGGGTGTGCATGCGGTGATTGCACCAAAAGATAGGGCAGTGGGTTTAAACGCCACCGTGCGTAAAGTGGCTTGCGGTGCGGCTGAAACCGTGCCTTTTATTGCGGTGACCAATTTAGCCAGAGCCATTCGTGAGCTTAAAGAGGCGGGTGTTTTTGTGGTGGGCACTGCCATGATTGATAAAAATGGGGATGCCCCGAGTAACTTGCTTAACACCAAACTCGATGGCCCGATTGCCATTGTGTTGGGTGCGGAAGGCGATGGTTTACGCCGCTTAACTATTGAAAACTGCGATGCATTAGTGACTATCCCGATGTTTGGCTCGGTAGAAAGCCTCAATGTGAGTGTGGCGAGTGGCATTTGTTTATATGAAGTACGACGCCAAAGACAGTTAAAATAATTGCTGTCTGAACTTAATAATTTACTTTAACTTTACCATGTAACTCACATCGAGAGAATTTTACACCTCTGTAAGCCGCTTGCCTACTGGCCTACAGAGGTGGTGAAATGATGTTGTGCAATAAATTGGTTTTAATTAAGCTGTAAAGTGCTTAACGTTTTGGTGCGAACAGTCTTTAATAATGTAGCGTCATCAATTAAAGATTGCTGATATGAAGGCACTAATACTTTTAGTTTTTCTGCCCAATTTTCACTGTTGAGTTGCGCGCTAAAGCACCTTTCAATCACGTCTATCATGGCTTTTACGCTCACCGAGGCGCCTGGTGATGCGCCTAATAAGGCCGCTAGTGTGCCATCTTTAGCGGCAACAATTTCAGTACCAAATTCTAACTTACCCCATTTTTGGTTGCATTGCTTAATAATTTGCACACGCTGCCCTGCGTTTTCAAGCGTCCAGTCGCTATTGACCGCGTCGGGCAAAAAGTCCCGCAGCGCGTTCATGCGTTGTTCATGGGTTTGGGTGGCTTCTTTCATCAGGTATTTGGTGAGGGCTAAATTGTGTCGCCCCACACCCAACATAGCTTTTAAATTATTGGCTTTGACGGATTTTGCTAAATCAAACTTAGAGCCTGCTTTTAAAAACTTAGTGGTAAAGCCTGCAAATGGGCCAAATAATAAAGCGCGCTTGCCGTTAATCACGCGGGTATCTAAGTGCGGCACAGACATGGGCGGGGCGCCAAGTGCAGCCTTGCCATAGACTTTGGCATAATGTTGGGTGATTACTGCAGGGTTATGACAAATCAGCCACTGCCCACTCACAGGAAAACCACCATACCCCTTGCTTTCATCAATTTCGGCTTTTTGTAGCAGCGGCAATGCGCCACCGCCTGCGCCCAAAAACACAAATTTGGCTTTTACGGTGTGCGTGTGTTTGGTGTTTAAGTCATGCAGTTTGACATGCCACGTGTTATCTTTAACGCGATCTTTTACTTTGTTAAGATTTTTAACCTGCGTATTGGTGTGCAAGTGAAAGTTGGCTTGTTTTTTTAGATACGCCACTAAATGGCGTGTGAGTGCGCCAAAGTCAACATCCGAGCCATGCTCAACATAAGTTGCCGCTAAGTGCTCATTAGCCTTTCTGTTGGCCATGATTAACGGCATCCATTGTTGCAACTGGCTAAAATCTTCACTAAATTGCATGTGCTCAAACAAAGGGTGCTGCTTTAGTAGCGCATGGCGCTGCTTTAAAAAAGCGCTATTTTTTTCGCCCCAAACAAAGCTTAAATGTGGTGTTTTGTTGATAAAATTTTTAGGCGAGGGCAGCGCGCCAGTTTCTACCAAGTGCGACCAAAATTGCAGCGAAACCTCAAAAGCTGCGTTGATTTCTAACGCACGTTGAATTTGGATACTACCATCTGCATCTTGCGGCGTGTAATTCAGCTCGCAATAGCCCGCGTGGCCTGTGCCTGCGTTGTTTAGCGCGTCCGAGCTTTCTAGTGCCACGTCCGCCAACTGCTCAACCATGGTGATGCTAAGATTAGGATTTAATTGATGCAACAACACGCCCAGCGTTGCACTCATGATGCCGCCACCCACTAGCAGCACATCTGTTTCTAAAATTTTCACGCCTACGCCTGACTTAAGCTAAGATTATCAAAAGCACTATTATAAAGCGATGCACGAATCAACGCCAAAAAAAGCCCGCAAAAGCGGGCGATATTTTGTTAGTTTTTATTACGCTGTTATACAGCGAGGTTGCGACAACGAAGTTGCGGTGTAGGCTAACCTTTAGGTTATGCCGTAACCAAAAAACCGCGCAACAAAGCAATTCGCCCGCGTAGCCACTTATTCCGTATATCCCTAGTTTTTATTACGCTGTTCCCAAACGCTTTCTAAAGTTTGCACTTTTGCATCTAAGTCGGTTTTTGCGCTATCAACTAAGGCTTTGTTTTGCGCTTGTTTATCTTGTAAATCTTTCAAACGCGCTTGCTCAGTTGCCACGCGTTTTTCTTGTTCGGCCACTTGTTTGCTTAGCGATGCATCGTTAGAAACAGCCGCGTTATAACGCTCGCGCGCCTCTGAAGCGGCACGCTGCTCATTGCTAATATCTCTAGCTAAAGTGGGTGTGGCGCTTAAGGTGAATAGCACGCTAAAAATTAGCCATGAAAAACTAAATGGTGAATAACGTTGCACAATAAACTCCCTAATAATAGTTAACAATAACGCGTCCATTGTAGAGTATTTTGATGCGATTCAACATCAAAAAAATACATTTACGCTTCATTGGAAAATAATCAAAATTACCGCATAAAAATGCCCGAGAAAATTTAACGCCGCTGCAAGCCAGTCTGCATGCGGCTTGCAGAGCATCAAAATGATTTGCTGCTAAAAATGGGCTTATTTTCTCTTGCAAAATACACGTATATTTTAGAATATGTTGCGTCTGCGGTGACTATCAATTATGATGAATGCGTTGATTCCTGCATTTAAAAAAAGGAACAACATTCCGGTGTAACAAAAGCACAATACTGTCGCCCACAAGATAGATGAAAATAGCTAAAAAGTGATTATTTATCTTTTACTCTTAGTCCCAATCGCTTCTCATCAGCATAATTAAGATTATATTATGCTAACCCGTTATCGCCAAATTACACTGATTGCCGTTTTAGTCAGTATTTTGATGCTGTGCCTTACCTTTGCGTATTGGTATAAAGAATTTAATGCTTCGACTGAAAAACGCCAACAGGTTTTTTCTGCCTCTTGTGACCAAACAGCCAGTATTATTCACCAACGTTTATCACGGTATGAACTGATGTTAAGAGGCGTAAAGGGCTTTTACGAAAGTTCAGGCTTTGTGACGCGAGCAGAATATCGAGATTATGTTGAAGCGCTTGAACTTCGCGAAACGATTCCAGGCTTGTTGGGCGTTGGCGTGGCGCTCCATGTGCCTCATGAAGACAAAGACCGCCATCTGATTGAAATGCAAATCCGTGGAATTAAAAACTACCAAATTAAACCGAGTGGCGTACGCGAAAACTATGTGCTCATTTCTTTAATTGAGCCCTATGTTGGTGAAAATTTAAATGCAATGGGATTTGATATTTATTCTAATCCTGCCACAAAGTCGGCGCTGACTGCGTCACAAGACTCTGGTGAAATGGCGCTCACCGAAATGTTAAGCTTGGTTCAGGATGCGGGTAAAAACATGCCGGCTGCGGTGATGTATATTCCAATTTACGATAGATCTATGCGCGTTGACACGGCTGAGGCAAGACGCAAAGCAATATTAGGTTGGGTAAGTGGTCCTTTTCGTATCAATGACTTAATTTCAAGTGTAGGCAAACAGCTTGATAAAGATGTTGATATTGAAATATACCAAGGCGACACAACTTCACCCTCAAACTTGATGTATGGTAAACACAGTAAATTAAGCAATTTACACGCACTTAGAACAGTAGATATTGGTGGCAAGCGTTGGACGCTTGCTATGCATGCTTCACCTGAATTTGATGCACGTTTTTCTAAAAGTATTCCATCTTTGATTGCAGCAGGCGGCATAGCGTTTAGTTTGCTATTTGGTTGGTTAATTTGGCTTTTAGGTAGCGGTCAAGCCAGAGCTGTGGCGCTAGCAAGAGAGATGACGGATGAATTGTGGATAGCACAAAAAGATTTAGAATGCACACTCAATGCACTGCCTGACATACTGTTTGAACTCGATTTACAAGGCAACTATTACCAACTGCATACCTCAAGAGAAGCCTTTTTAGCGGCACCTGCTGAAGAGTTATTGGGTAAAAATGTTAAAGATGTGCTTTCAATTGAAGCGGCTAATACTTGCTTATTAGCTTTAAAAGAAGCCAATGAAACAGGGTTTTCCATAGGCAAACAAATTGAGATTTTTGTTGACAATGAATCACGCTGGTTTGAATTGTCGGTTGCCAGAAAAGATAATGGGGTAACGCAAACGCCACGCTTTATTATGATTTCTCGTGATATTACAGACCGCAAATTGTCGAGCAATCAATTGAGAATCGCTGCGATTGCTTTTGAATCTCAAGAAGGAATGATTGTCACAGATGCGAATCATTTAGTTTTGCGGGTGAATCATTCTTATACTGTTATTACTGGGTATAGTGCAGATGAAGTTGTTGGAAAACCATCAAAACTTTTCAGTTCTGATCGCCAAGATCAGCACTTTTATGCAGCGCTGTGGGACAGTATAAATCATGCTGGGGCATGGGCTGGAGAAATTTCTGATCAACGTAAAAATGGAGAAGTATATCCTCTGCACCTTACCATTACTGCGGTAAAGGATGCGAACAATGTGGTAACCAATTATGTTGGCACCATGACCGATATTACTAAGAGTAAGGCTGCGATTGACGAGATCAATACCCTTGCGTTTTATGATTCTTTAACGCATTTACCTAATAGGCGTTTGCTGATTGACAGATTGAGTCAAGCGCTGGCCGCCCATATTAGAAATCACCAAATAGGTGCGCTGCTGTTTCTGGATCTTGACCATTTTAAAACGTTAAATGACACATTGGGCCATGATTTAGGCGATTTATTATTGCAACAAGTCGCCGAGCGGCTTGTTACATGCATTCGCGAGTGTGATACCGTTGCAAGGCTAGGTGGCGATGAGTTTGTTGTGCTGTTAGAGGGGCTGGGCGAACATGCACTTAGTGCTGCTGCACGGGTAGAGACCATTGCAGATAAAATTTTGCACTCCCTGAGACAGCCCTATCAACTCAGCGTGCACCAATGCCATATTACAATCAGCATTGGCGCAACATTATTCAATGAGCAGCATTTTGGTGTTGATGAGCTCTTAAAACAAGCTGATATTGCCATGTATGAAGCTAAAAGTGCAGGGCGCAACACGCTGCGCTTTTTTGACCCAAAAATGCAAAAAGCAATCGCTGCACGCGTTGAACTTGAACAAGAAATTCGCAAGGCTATCGACCTTCAACAATTTAGACTGTACTATCAAGTGCAAGTAAACGACGTTGGTCACGCGATAGGCGCAGAAGCATTGATAAGGTGGGAACACCCAGAGAAAGGGCTCATTCCACCATTTGATTTTATTCCAATTGCCGAAGAGACTGGTTTAATTATTCCAATAGGGCAGTGGGTGTTAAATGCCGCATGCGTACAACTTAAACGCTGGGAACAAGAAAAATCAACAAAACACCTTAAACTATCTATTAATGTCAGTGCAAGGCAATTTCATCAAGTTGATTTTGTAGATCAAGTCTATACAGCTGTGCAATATCACTCTATAAATCCTGCACTACTTAACCTAGAACTCACAGAAAGTATGCTGCTTAATGATACAGACAACATTATCACCAGCATGAACAAGTTAAGAGATCTGGGGATTAGATTCGAGTTGGACGACTTTGGCACAGGATACTCTTCATTACAGTACCTTAAAAAATTGCCCTTGTATCAATTAAAAATTGACCGGACCTTTGTTAGAGATATTGCGACTGACAGTAATGATAAGGCGTTGGTTACGACCATTATCAGTATGGCGCATAGTTTGGATCTTCAAGTCATGGCTGAAGGTGTTGAAACAGAAGACCAATTACAATTTTTGAAGCAAAGTGGTTGTAACCGTTATCAAGGTTATTTTTTTAGCAAACCATTGCCTATTGAGCAATTTGAACCCTTTTTGATAAGTGATTTCTCAAATTAAGTTAAGAGTAATTCAGTTTATGGGTTCAAACTAAATCAATTCGTGCTCGTCTCCAACTTATCACTAAGTTCGGTGGATTCTAGATTTAACTGGTGGTCTAAAATTAGTGAATTTTCTTCTTCTATCTGCTCTGTTTTTTCTGCGCTCAGGTCATTTGTTGCGCTTGCATTTTGAATGATTCTTGGGGTGATAATAATCACCGTTTCAGTATTGTTGACTGATTCCGTGGTGCTCGAGAACAACCGCCCAACGCCTGGAATGTCGCCCAATATAGGTACCCCAGTTTTATCTTTACGACTGATTTTTTTAATTAGCCCGCCAATAAATACAGCTTGACCATCCTCGCTCAATAACTCGGTGGTGACCTCTGTGCTTTTTTTAGATGGAATGCCAGCATTGAGTGAAGCCGAGCTCACCTCAGGGTGCACTTTGAGTAAGATTTTACCTTGTTGGTCAACCGATGGAGTGACACGCAAAATAACGCCTGACTCTAAAAACTGGATACTTTCCGTGGTGACTTGATTAATTGTGGTGGTCACTTTAAAACCTGTGCTATCACCAATTGAAACTCGCGCTTCTTGATTTTCCATAGCCAGCAATTTTGGGGTAGAAAGTGTTTTTACTCTGTTTCTGGTTGATTGTGCTTCAAGAAACAACTCTAAATTTTTATTGGCTAGCCCAAAGAAAAACCCTGCTTGTCTTGGGCCATTCACGGCATTGCCTGTAGCTAAGCCATTTGTGCCTATGGTGGTGGTTGAGCCAAAAATATGGCTCCAATCTACTCCATATATTTCACCATCATCCAGTGTTACTTCAAGCACTTTGGCCTCAATTAAAATCTGTTTTGGTTGTGCATCTAACTCTAACAGTAGCTTAGCCGTGCGCTCGACAAATGCTGGTGTATCTTCAACAACAACCATTTTTCTGTCATTTAAAGGCGTCACTTTGCCATAACGAGAAACGTATTTACTTAAAATATCAGCTACTTGCTTGGGGTCAGAATATTGCACTTTAAAGGTTCTAAGTTGTAATAATCCGTTAGGATGCTCAAGACCTGCCTCTTTATGGTCTAAAATCACATAGTCGCCATTACGATACTCTACCGCGTATCCAGCAGATTCTGCTACGCGATAAATCGCCTCCTTAACCGTAATGTTATAAAGATTCACTGACACTACACCCGTCACGCCTTTACCAAGTATGATATTGACTTTGTCTTTGCGTGAAAGCACGTCAAATACCTCTTGAATCGAGGATTCATGAAAATTAAGTGTAATTTTTTCATCTATCGTTTCATTTTTGCTGGCTTCAACTGCACGTGCCATTTGGCTAGTAATTAATACGCCAACAATCCATATGGTAAAAACCGTTACCCTAAACATTTTCATTCAGCACCTCGTTCTTTATTTTGTCGCATCGTCATCACCGGCATTTCTAAAACGACACGTTTTTTACCTTTTTTAAATGTGGCTTGATGGTCTTTTATCTCTATGAGTTTATAGCCGTCTTTCTCTTCGCCCAATTTTAGTGTGACACCATCGACAGTCACTAATGAGTTTTTACCCGCCACCATCACTGCACTAAGTTGCGGATTCCAAGGTGCTTCTTCAACCGTTTCTGCCAAACCTTGTGCGTTGCTGACAGGCGAAGTGTTTATCAATGGGCGTGTAAAAGGATCGTTGTGCAATATACCCTCTGCAAACACAAGCGGATTTAGACAAACTGAGAGCAAAATAGCCACATAACGGAGATACAAAATCATCGCGTAGTTTCTCCAAGTTTTAATGGTCGATAAAGCGCGATATTCAGTGTCAATAGCACTTGCTTACCTTCTTCTACCGTTTTCATGTCAAATTCAGTCACTGTTGCGTTGTTTCCTAAAGTGTTTGTAAAATCAAGCATCCATTCAGAAAGCGGAAGATAAGAGCCTTTAGCACTAACTTCAAAAGACATTTCTTCAAATACTGAAACAGTTTTTTGATCTTTAGGCTTAACACTAAACAGTGAAACACCATGCACTTTTGCTGATTGGTCTAGGGAGGCCATAAATGATGCAGCCACTTTGTCATCTGAAGCGGGAAACGTTAATTCGCTCGTTAATTTATCTGTGAGCTGCTTAAGCTGATTGGCTAAGTGGCTCATTTCGCTAGCCTGATCAGGGTGCTGGTGCAACGCTAACGCTAAAGATTCTCTAGTTTCTACAATACGCTTGTACTCAGCATATGGCTTGCGTATTAGCAACATCCAACCCTCGAGCACAATTAGCCCAATAACAAATAGCATGACCCCGATAACTAAATGTCGATTGAGCTTACTCAATGCCAACACTAATTTATTCATCATGGGCTGACCTGACCTTTGTTGTTTAATTGCAAGGCCATATTAAAGTCCACCACCTCTACCGTGGTGTAGCTCCTTGTGCCAGTGTCGATTAAGCGCAAATCAGCCACATGAGTAGCATTACCAAGTTTTTTCATAAAATCAGCAAGTGTCGAATGGCTCAAAGCATGGCCAACGATTTCTACTGCATTATTGATTTCAATATCTGTCGTGCTTGCCTGACTATCTGGCGAAGCAACTACGCTTGTGCTTTCATTCTGCGTTGAAGTTTCTGAAGCGGATTTTGTATTGCCACGCATAAAATGCAAACGATCAAACCAAATGCATTCACTATAAGCCTTGTCAACGGCTTGCAATAAAACCAGCACTTGGTCACCCCCACGTAAAATATTGAGTGCGGCCAACTGTTGCTCGGTCATTTGTATTTTTTGTCGATATTCTTCAGCTTTAAATTTTGTTTGCTCACTCGCTTGTTCACGTTGCTCAAGAATGACAACTTGAGCATTTTCGCGCCAAGTTAAATAGCTTAATAATGCCTTAGCAGATAAAACGCCAACAATTGCCATTACACAAACTAACATGAAATTGCGTAACAATCTGCGCAAGCCTATGTCTTGGCGATAATCATCAGGAATAAGATTAATATTACCCACGTTCTGGCAACCCCCTAAGTGCTAGCCCTGCTGTAAGCGCCATGCCAGGCATCGTGCCTAAATGCGCACTGTTTATTTTGCTTTTATTTGCGGTAAATATCTCAACGGGGTCAAGAATTTCCACTTTGACATTGAGTTGCTCTCTAAGTAATTGCACAATGCCTGAATAGCGAGAAACACGACCTGTGAGATAAATTTGATCAATTGATTTACCCCGTGTTTTTGATGCCATATACACCAGTGTTTTGTTGATTTCTTGTAGTAACAAATTGATTTCTGGGGTGAGAATGTCAGTCACCATTTTTTTAACCTCAAGCGAATAAGATTGATTATTTCTTGCGCTTGTATTTTCGTCATATAGCAAGCTAATCATTAAGTCCTCGGGCATATCTAACGCTTGTTTTAAACGAGAAAAAATGCGGTGCTCTGAGAACTCTACTGGCCGATCCAACATCAGCCTTCTACCCCAAATAATGGTTAAAAAGCTAGACTCTGTGCCAAAGTTGATTAACAAAACATTCGGCAAGTTGGGAAAGTCTGGTACGAGCTTTGCCCCTGTATGGCATACCAATCTCGTTAAAGCGGCTGGCCCAATATCAAGAGCTTCAACACTTAACCCAGCTTCCGTTAATAAGTCTAAATACGCCAAGACTTTGTCACGGGGCGCTAATGCTACTAAAGCGTCGCGTTTGCTAGCGTCAGTTTCTTCTTGACGCAATGACATAAAATCTACCACTAGGTTATCTAATTCACTTTTATATCGTTCTCGTAGCTCAACAACGACAGCTTCATCTTCAGTCTGCCCATCTAGCGGCTTATATGCGATGGTGATAATTTTGATATGCTCAGCAGGTAGGCAAGAAACCACTTTCCTACCTTTAAATGGGTGTGTTGCAAATGCTTGGTTTAACAATAATTTGAGTTCTTTTGGATTGCTTAATAGTGCCTCACGACTACTTTTAAATGGGATACTAGCAATAGCTCGTAGCTGCACACCATCAGCTTTACTTTGCATTTGCACCAAATTAAGTCGGTCAAAACCGATGTCTAAACCTATGTAATATTGGCGACTAAATTCCCCATATAACAGCGAAGATAGCCACGCTTTAAATTTGGTTTCAATTGTGTTGTTGACAACAGTATTCATGCTCGGACTCTAGGAATTTATTCAGATAGTAAACGATTAGTTATTATTGGTATGTGACGATTAGCTGGGGATTTTTACTGCTATTCTCACGACTGTTAATACTGAACTGATCAGCTACTTCTGTGTAAAGTACCACGCCATTATTGGGGCGCACACCATCTACCCATTCTTGCACCAACAGTTTTAAATCAAAATTAATCCAACCACTGGAAAAATTAGCAGCTAAAGGCAAGCTAGAAGTGGCTTCATCAGAAGCTGTAGCAACAGGCGTAGGTGTTCCAGGGTCATACAAATAATGATTAGCTAAAACTGTGGATGTAGCGCTATCACCACCTAAACTATAAATTTTTCCACCTATCACGCTGGCAGCAGGTTGGTTACTAGCAACGGGAATTGCCATTAATGATTTGTAAGTATTACTCAATGTGTCATACACTCTTACGGCATTGCTCAATGCACCATTCTGATAACCGCTAATTAAATAAATTTTGTTACCAATAGCGGCTGAAGACATCGAGTCTGCAGTAACGGGTAGCGCGAGTTTAGATCCCCATGTATTTGTTGTTGGATCATAAAATTCAGTTGAACTAACGGATGTTAATGACATAAGATTAGACATACCACCAAACACAAATATTTTGCCATTAACCCCGTGCGCTACAGGCCAAGCACGTTTAGTTACCATATTGGTGAGTGTGGTATTTGTAATAGGTGCTTTTGTTAACCATGAATCACTTGCAGGGTCGTAAGCATGTACAGTGTTTGAAGCCGCTGTTGTGCTAGTTGCCCCACCGACTGTATAAATAATTCCATTCGCAACTGCCGCCGCCATATACATTTTAGCAATAGGCATTACCTTTTTTGCTGTCCATGTGTTGGTAGCAGGGTCGTACATTTCATTTTTTGTGACTGGATTATTACCATCAGTTGTACCTCCAATGACATAAATTTTATTGTTCAGCACAACGGCTGATGCGTTTGATCGTGCGGTAAAATTAATGCTCGACTTTGTTGTCCAAATCTTGGTAACTGGGTCATATTCTTCAACCGCGTTAGATGCTGCACCTGTAGTGGCAACTTGACCACCAATGGCATATATTTTATTGTTAATGGTAGCAACAATATGGGCTGTTCTTGGCGTTTTCATTCCAGTTTCACTTGTCCAAGTTTCTGGCATATTTGGGGGGTGAATGTTTGAAGCCCAGTTTGTGCAACCCGTTTTATAGCTCCAGCTGGTGCCAGCTGTTACCGTTGGGCAGTTTTTGTTGGTGTTATTTCCAGCGCCTTCTACCCATGCTTGATTCACGGCATTCGCCCAGATAGCTTTGGTGTTGCTGGTTGCACTGCCCACAGTGCTGACATAAGTTCTGAGCTTTGCACTTTGAATTGTGACTCCTGATGGAATGCCGCTGGTGTCAAATTGCATCAGAATGCGGTTTTCACGTGTTGGCGTGTAATAAACTTTTAGTGTATTCGCTGTTCCATTATTAGCCAATATTGCGCCACTATCATTAAAGCTATCAGCAGTGGGGTTTAAAGTAACATCATTAATCGGAGGAGGATCAGTTGGACCAGTTGTGCCGCATGGCACAAGATAATCAATAACCATCTTGGGGCGGTCTGCCGCTGAGCTACTATCACTACTGATAAATGTTGGTGAATTACTTGCATTCGATTTAGCAATGACACCATAGTTGGGATATTGCCCACTTAGCCAAGCCGCTACGATGTTTGTTGCGTCAAATTCCGCCCATGAGCCAAAAGCGTTAACAACGGCAGTGTTATTAAGTTGTACTGGATGATAATCGCCCCCTGGCACGACCCAAGCGGCGCTGCCGTTTTTGCTGCCCCAAGTGGCGCCATCTAAAGGGCTGCTAACGCCAGTTCCTTCTACCCAGTCACTTGTCATACGGTATAAGTTTGATGAGCTAAGTAGTGCACCGTTTTGTTTAATCGAGAACTTAGCGGAAATAGGGCGACTCCCAGCAGGAAAAGCTGACAGGTCAAACTTAAAAAGCATGTTCTTATCATCACTCAACTTTAAGGTGCTAACTGCACCATAGTTTGTCGTAGCGGTAGTTGAGTCAATGTAGGTATCCTTGCCCGCAACCCCATCTGGCTGAAGCGTATAGGTATTGGGGGAGCTTTGGTAAACATAGATGTTGTTGCGTGTCAGTGTCACATCTGTACCGTTATAAGAGCCAACAGATACTAAACTTGTAGTATTTCCCGAAGCACTGGTTGCATAGGCTGAGTAACTTGCTCCACCAAAATTATTGTTAGTGACAGGCGTGCCAATGACGGGGTAGCCACCTGCACAACTAAAACTCTGTACTTTTGCATTGATTACCTGCAAACCTGCCTCAGCAGCATACCTAGCGCGGTCAGCGTCCATTTGCTTGGAGATCATATTGACATTCATGCCATTGTCACGGTTGAGCAAAAATGCGATTGCCGCAATCAAACTCATTGCCAATACCACTGGCAACAGAGTAAAACCTGCTAACTTGGTCAGAGAGTACTTCAAAGTTCGCCTCCGCCTAAGCGCATAGTTAAAGTAAGATTTATTGAATTATTGTTGCTGTCGCTTAACGTGATATTTATTCCTGCAACAGATCTGTCTACTGCGCCCATATCGCTGGGCAGCGTAGCAGAAAATGCACTGACGCTATTAGCAATAACAGCAGTACCTGAGCAAGTTGTATCGGCTGTAGTGGTTTCAATCAGCTGATTACTGGTATTGCGACAATACATCACACAAGACGCACCTGTGCAACCTGCTGGTGCAAACCAGTCGCCTGTGGTATTTGCAGTAGGAGTCAATAGGATTTTGGGGGGTAGGTTACGAGCCAAATCATTGATGCGCTCAAGTGCGAATCGCCCCTGATATGCTAGCTCGTTACTACCACGACCAGCCGTTTGTGCATCTAGCCCGAGTTTTACAACACCGTTTAGCGCAGCCATAATAAAGGCGCTAATTGCCATCGCAAGCACAAGCTCAATAAGTGTCATGCCACGTTGACTTGAGATTGGCCGCATGTTTACCACCATCGTCCCACTAATGTATTCAATGCGCTTGCATTGCCATCACCTTGATAATAAACGCTCACGTATAGCACGCCAGTATCCGTGCTGCTTAACGTGTTTGTTGCGGGGTCGTACCGATATAGCACCACAACTCGGCGATCAACTAAGCCTGAAGCATCTGAAAGGCTGGTACTGATTGAAGTCAGTGTATTACCACCTGTCAAGCTGGTAATTTCATACAATTGTTTATAAGGTTTGCTTAACACTTCTTCCATTTTGCTACTAAGTGAGAGTTGTTTTGTGGCTAGATTTTTAGATCCGCCAGAAATCCCCACATTTAGTGCTTGCATGGCAGGCACAAGCAATATCACAAGCAAAACAACCGAGAGCAATACTTCGACATACGAACCCCCCCGTTGATAATGCAGTTGAAAATTAAGAGACTTTTGCATTTTAGTACATTAGGGTAATGTTACTAACCCAGAAGTTTGATCAATCTTAACCATTACACTTTGTGAACCTAAGTTAAGTAACACGCCGCTATTGGCCTGTAAAATCCCTTCTGTTGCACTATCAAACCCTTGCATTTGCGTTATTCCAGGACCAATTAATAATTTTTTTTTGGCTGAACCTCCAGCCATAAACTGCGGGGTCAATGTTACGCCACTTGTAAACGCACCAGTCGCTACATTAATATCTAAGGCACGTTTAGTGAGTGGGTCTAAAATTGCTGTATTCAAGTTGCCGCTACTATTTGAGTAGTAAAGTTTAAGATGACCAGTTGTTGATTTACCATCAACTAAAATATAGCCGCCAGTGCGTTTAGCTTCGCTCAGGGCAAACCGAAGCGCGTTAGCCGACTCTTCAGCAGCAACTTGCAGTTTTTGTGGATCGTTTGAATTTAGCAAGGGGAGCGTCACCGTTGCAACGACCCCTAAGATAATAACTACAACTAGCATTTCCAGTAGCGTAAAACCACTGGATATGATTTTATTCATAATTAGTTAATTTAATGCTTAAGTAAAGCTTAGTGGCTTGAGTAGGCAACACCTTTGCTATCTAACGCATTGCTGTTCATCACAATTTGGCCAGTTTTATTATCATAAGCCCAACCGCCAGTTGCTGCTGAAGGGGCAAGTGCCGCACCTGTTAACTGAATAGCAATAGCAGCACTGTTAGTGATAGAGTCTGCTGGAAAGCCTTTGCGTAGGTAGGGACCAAGTGTAGTTTGTGTCGCTGCGCCTGTACAAGTTTTTCCTGAAGCATCACTGTACAAGGTTAATTGACTAATCACCGCTAGAGAAGTATCTACTGCACCCGTACCTGCAGCACCAACTGAACAGGTGGCGCCGGTAGCTGCAACTTGACCAGGATATTTGCCATTATGTTGGGCTTTGTAAAGTTCAATAGCTGATCGTAAAGCATTTAAATTAGAGTCTAGCGCAGCTTCTTGCGCATCAACAGTTGAGCTAGAAAATTGTGGAATCACAATAGCCGCTAAGATTGCCAGAATAATCACAACAATTAACAATTCTACGAGTGTAAAGCCACGTTGTAGTAGCTTGATTGGTTGTTTAGTTAATGCGTACATTTTTGTTACCTTTCTTGGTTCATTGATAGTATTTATAACGGTTGAAATTGCAATTTCTTGAGCTGAGTCTAAATGTGTAAGCATAGTTTTCTCCAAATGAAATGAGTAGGGTAGTTAGTGCACTGACCGTGATAACTTAAATATGGGTAAAATGAGCGATATCACAATTAAGCCTACTACTACACCCATTACAATCAACATGATAGGCTCGATTGATTTAGATAAAAGCGCAATGCGTTTAGTCAGTTCTCGCTCGTAAAAATCAGCAACACGTGTCATCACCATTCCTAGATTACCGGTTTGTTCACCTGTCGATACCATCTGACGTACCATGGGTGGAACAATAGAGGCGTTAGTAAATCCTATTGCTATTCCACGGCCCTCGTTTACATGATTACGAATATCATCTAAAAATCTGATAAAAATTAAATTTTTAACTACCCCTTGGCTAGCTTTAAGCGCTGTTGTTATGGGAACTCCGTTTGATAAAGATAAACCTAAAACACCTAGGGTCTGACTTAAGTATATTTGCGTGTAAATGTCTTTAATAAAGGGCGCACGCATTTTAAATTGATCGAAAGCTAGCTTGCCCGCTGTGCTCTTCATCCAAATAATTGCCAGCCAAATAGTTGCACTTAAGCCAATGATGATAAATACCCAGTAGTGACGCACAAATGCAGATGTTGCCATAAGGAAAATGGTCGAAACTGGAAGTTGATCATGAATTGATGCAAACAAATCTTCAAACTTAGGAAATATCACCACTAACACAAACACTACAACTGCAACTGAAAAAACAATTAAAAATGCTGGGTAAGATAATGCTGAAATAATATTGCTACGCAGTTGGCTATTCTTTTCATCCATGTTGAGTAGTTGATTTAAAACTTTTGGAAGAAAACCACCTTCTTCTGCAGCAAACACCAAGCTGATATAGGTTGTTGAAAACATCTCTGGATGTTTTTCTAATGCGCTAGAAAAACTCTTTCCTTCGCTAATAGTGTCAATCAACGATCCTATAATTTCGGCCAGCAAAACTTCTTCTGTTTGCAATTGCATCGCTTTTAGTGCTTCAAGCAGGCTAACACCTGTTTCTAACAGAAGTGATAAGCGTTCGGTAAATACCATGCGCTGCTCAAGGCTAATCTTAGCAGCCCCCAATCGAATTTCTGCACCCCAAAAATTTTGCTTAGCCTTATTTACTGGGGCAGAGACCTTACTTGGGCTGTTATCTGAAACTGGTTTGATATTAATAGCCATATTGCACTAGCCCGCATGTATAACGCGAGCAACTTCCTCTATTGTGGTGCGACCCTCTAGGGCGCGTTGCATACCATCATCAAACAATGTTGGATAACCTTCTGCTGCGGTAAACGCTTGCAGCTCGGCTTTGGTTGGATTTTTAGCCATGAGTTGTTGTAAGCCATCACTTGATTCAATAATTTCATGGATACCCAAACGACCACGGTAGCCTGAATCATAACAAGCAGAACAACCTCGACCTTTAGTCAATCTGGCAGTTTCAGGCCACTGATACTTGGTCACTAACTCTGGTGGAGGCAGGTAAGTAGTTTTGCACACAGGGCAAACACCTCTTACCAACCTTTGCGCTACAACCCCTGCGAGTGCAGATGAAAGTAAATAAGGCTCTACCCCCATGTCAGTCATGCGGGAAAGTGCACCAACTGCGTCATTAGTATGTAACGTTGAAAGAACCAAGTGTCCTGTAAGCGCAGCCTGAACAGCAATTTCGGCAGTTTCACGATCACGAATTTCACCTACCATAATAATGTCTGGGTCTTGTCGCAAAACATGCTTCAGCATTTTGGCAAAAGGTAAACCTATCGCCTCGTTCACTTGGTTCTGATTGATAATATCAAGCTGATATTCAACTGGGTCTTCAATCGTGACAATGTTTTTTTCTATACTTTTTAATTGGTTAATTGACGCATAAAGCGTTGTGGTTTTACCACTCCCGGTAGGCCCAGTGACTAATATTAAGCCATGGCTTCGACCAAGTAATTTTTTTAACCTAGTCAGGTTTGAGCTACTCATTCCGAGCTTTTCAACATCAAGAATAGAGTTATTTTTATCCAGCACCCTAAGCACTACTTTTTCACCGTAGATACCAGACAAGGAACTAAAACGTAAATCAACGCTGCGCCCCTGCGTTGTTACTTGCATGCGGCCATCTTGTGGTAGGCGTCTTTCAGCAATATCTAAATTTGCCATCACTTTTAAACGAGAGACAATGGCTGGGTGTAAATCTGCACGGGTGGAAAGCACTTCATACAGCACGCCGTCAATACGAAAACGCACAAAAGATCGATTACGTCCACTTTCAATATGTATGTCACTCGCGCCATCACGAACAGCGCGTTGAATCAGGCCATTAACCAAATTGATAACTGGGCTACCACCCGCCATTTCATCAATTTGTGTGTAATCTGCTTGAGCCTGTTCAACTAATTCAATATCAGTTGCCAGGTTCTCAACCAGTTCAGCGCTAAACGCATTGTCGCTGTAAGCTTCAATTTGATGCTTTAAGATTTCTTCACGATTAGCTAAAACAAGTCTTAGTTTACATCCTGAAATATCTTGCACTTCATCCAATGCGGGTATTGCATGTGGATCCATCGTAGCTAAAGTTAAGGTGTCATGTACTTTAAACATGGGTAAAACTTCTAAGCGGCGCGTAATTTCTCTCGGGATTAAATGCGCTGCGGTGCTTTCATAAAGACCAGGTCGCATTGAAATATGTGGAATCCTTAACTGCCTGCTCAATGCCTTAAGCAGATCATTTTCAGAAATTGAACCATTTTCAACTAAAATTTTACCTATACGTTTATGGCTCTTAGATTGCATACTCATGGCTGCAGCAACCAATTCGTCTGTTGCAACTCCCATTTCTAGCAAAATGTCACCAAGCTTCATACTTGGCATTGTTGAAAAATCTTCACCTACAGAAAATATTTGCCCAAAACTAGATGTGCTAAGGGCAGTTTGATCACCTAAACCAGTGACGATTAAAATATCTTTTACTAGGGCTGATGGATTAACGTATTTTAAAAAACCACCACTGTGCAACAATTTCTCATTTGAATCTTGAATAATTTCAAGTGCACGACTGCCCAAAATAGTCACGCCCTCTAAATCTAAAACGAGTTGGTTTTGGTTGCGTTGAATGCAACCTGAAATGGCGTTTTCAAGGGCAATGCAGGGCGCCTCATCCAATAGAGACCCTACTGGAGCAAGATACGTCATCGTGCCAATCACGCTATGTGTAATATCTTCGGCCATTATGCTGCAAGTTTCTCGCGCTTGATATTAAAGTGCTTCAGCCATTCAGGCTCTACGGCAACCATCTTTTTAAAAATTTCCACGATGGCTGGGTCAAGCTGCGTACCTGCAACTCTTTCAATCTCCTTCATCGCAACTTCATGGCTTCTACCAGCGCGATAGGCGCGTGAGCTTGTGATAGAGTCGTAAGTGTCTGCAACCGCAATAATGCGACCATGCAGGGGAATACGCTCGCCTTTTAAGCCATGTGGATAGCCTTTTCCGTCGTACATTTCTTGGTGATGGCGTGCGCCTAAGATAGCTTTATCAAGGTGTTTAACATGCCGTAATATTTCATAGCTACGCTCAGGGTGCACCATAATAAAGGTGTATTCATCTTTAGTCAGGCGGCTGGGTTTGCATAACACTGCATCTGGAATGCCAATTTTTCCTACATCATGCAGCAATGAACCCCAATGTAAATCCTCTAACTCTTCTGGCGGCAAACCCATTGCCTTGCCAATTTCCATCGACAAATGATGCACGCGCTCACTGTGGCCACGGGTGTAAGGGTCTTTAGCTTCCACGGCTTCTATCAGCGTTCTTGCAAGTTGCTGATTAAACTCATGCATACTTTCAAGTAATTGGTAGGTATTGCTTAAACTTGATAGCTGATTTGCTAGCACTTCAGCTAGTTTGCGATCACTGTTTGTAAAGTCTGGTTTGTTTTGATGATTGAGCAACACCACTAAAGCATCCACTTTGCCGTCAGTTAAAACTGGGCATCCAATCACTTTATATGGCATGTCTGTAAAGATATATGCGCGGCGAGGATCATCTTCAGCATTCATAACTATCGTTTCGCTGGAGGCTTGAATAAAACGATATAAATCGCCACGCGTCTCAATTAACACTAAATCTAAATTATGAATTTCCTGACTTAAATTTGTTGCATATTGGCAAACATCCTTTGAAGGTCTGACAAAAGCAACAACATCTACATTAAGATGCTCGGTGGTGGATTGCAATAAACTTTGAAAAACTTGTGCATTTTCACCACTATGAGCTTGCACATGACTATCTACCGCATAAACCAAGTGTAACTCTTCATAACGTGCGCCTAGCTCATCGGTCATCATTTCTAGGTCGGCTTTGTGCTTGTATTCATCGAAGATGCCTGCCACGACATCGTCTAACACTTCAGCAATTTGGTCTATCTTAACCGGCGCATCGTTCTTTTTAAAATAATCCACAATGACCGCGACCCAGCCAATACAACCATCGCCTATAAAGCCAAGTGATTGATATAACGCGGTCTTGTTTGCGCTCAAATCATGACGATGCATACCTTGAAGCGGATTGCCAGTTTTGGCGATTACTTGCCCAATTTCACTAGCATGCTTGTTAGCGTTATCCCACACTGCATTGCCGTCTTTATCAAATACCATAAAATCAATTTCAGCACCAATAGCACGATTCAGCCAACGATGTACGCGCTTGAAATCTATCTGTTCAAAAATGGGATTAGCCATGGGCGACACCTCCATCAGTATTTAAGGTATCTGCATTTATGGTTGAAAAGTGCGCTGCAAGCGCTTGCGTAAGAGCACGCATGCTGAGCGGTTTTTCTAAAAACTTAAGGTTATCAATTTTTTGTGTCCAATCACGATGCTCACGATCTGTCATTGAGGTCATCACATAAATGGGGAATTTTCGCTGCGGATATTGCGCTTCAATGGACAGGCATAAATCTTTACCCGTCATGACAGGCATTTGTATGTCTGTGACCATTGCATCTGGCGCAGCCTTTAACACAGAAGCTAAAGCAACCTCACCATTGGGTACCGTTTCAACATCATAACCTGCGCGTTGCAGGTAAAGTTTTAGCACATGCGTCATGTGCGGTTCATCATCCACAATTAATATGCGTTTCATGCTGCTTGCAGCTCCTCTAATTGAACTTGTTGCGCCTTAATGGTGATGATAAATTCTGTGCCATGGCCGAGTTCACTATTCACTTTGATAGACCCGTGGTGAAGCTCAACAATTTGTTTTGCTAGATATAAACCAAGTCCATGGCCACTTCTCATGGCAGTTTCTTGGTTATTTGCACGGTAGTATTTATTAAACACCTTTTCAGTATCTTCGGCAGAAATTCCAATTCCTTGATCTTTTACGCTAATTTGGATTTGCTCGTCATCCATCACATGTGCGCTTACCGTAACGCTGCCGCCCACATTGCTGTATTTAATGGCATTGCTGAGTAAATTATCTATCGCAATCCGGAACATTTCTTTATCTAACCTTACCGAACCTACTTCAGGAGAAATATTAAGTGCTAGTTTGATATTTTTGCCCAAGGCGCTGTTTTGCATATTGTCAAAAGCGTCTTGCAATAAATCTTGCAGTTTGACTCGTTTGCGGCTGAGTTGCAGCGTGCCTGTTTCCATTTTTGAAATGCTCAATAAATTGCTGATAAGTCCGCTCATGCGTTCCACTTCGCTATGAATCACGTTCACGGCATTTACGCGGTCAGATTCTGCAAGCGTGTTGTAATCAAGCAATAGTTCGCTATAAGCTGATAGTGTGTTTAATGGGGTTTTAAGCTCGTGAGAAACATGCGAAACAAATTCCACGCCAGCTTGTTTAGCCAAATGCTCTTTACTAACATCACGAAACACCACTAGCATGCCAAACAAAGTATTTTGATCACGTGGAGAAAATAGCGGTAGGGCGGAAACCAAAACTTTACGGTTTGCTGCATCTTCTGGTGAAAATTCAATGCTCACTGCACCTTTAGCATTGTTGGCATTTTTAAAGCGCGTTAAAAAAGCCAACACTTCTTTATTTTTACACCATTCTTGCGGCTGTTTGCCAATCATCGCCTCACGGCTAATGCCTAAAATCGGCTCAATTTTTTGGTTTGCAAAGGTAGGTATGCCTGATTGGTCTATCACCAAAACTGCATCTGGAATCGCATTGAGCGCTGACTCGGCCTTTTCTTGTTTATACGTCAGCAGATGAGTGGTGGTCTGGGTTGAAACAGACTCCATGTCCATTTTCTGCACTCTAGATTGAATGAGCTGAATAAACTGGTCAAAACGTTGAATAAAATCACCTAGCCCAGCATTGCTTGATATGGATGTGGCTTGCACACCATATGACAAAGAGGCTTGTTCCATTTTCTCACTTAATTGCTTAAGCGGTTTCATTTCGCGACGAATCAGAAAGTAAGAAAGCGTAGTGAGTAAAAAAATGGGTAAAGCTAGCAGTGCAAAGCTAGAAATTTGATTGCTGATTAAATTTTTGGGTTGGCTGTAATAGCCTGCTCTGGCAAAGCCAACCAACTGACCATCTTTCATCAATGGCGCAAAAAACTCTCTAATCTCGCGTCCATCGCCGGGTGATTTTAATTGGTGCTCGCCAAACCAAGCGTAGGGTTCATTAGGCATGGTTGCTGGTGGTGCAATGCTGCCCGCTGACGTCACTTCGTTTAATTTATCGCCAGCGGTATTGACAATTACACCGTAAGCAAAATCTTCGTTATCTTGCACATTCACAAGATTGCGCACCAAGCTTGCTTTATCTTTGCCAGCAACCAATTGCGTATAATCTGCATTAGATAGGGCGCGACTCAACGCCACGCCATGCACGCGCGTTTTCTCTTGGTGTTGCTGAATCTGATGTTGATACAGCAGACCGCTCACTATCGCAATCACAAGTAGCGACGCAGAAATCATCAATAACCCTAATCTATCATTTTTCATTTATACAATCTTCAGTTAATGTTAACCATAGACACAACCGCTTGATTTACTGAATACCGTTGTGTTTTCACTTTTGTTTAACACTAAGCAAATTTAATGCCAGTGAAAAATTAAAATATTAACCATATAAAACAATTGGTTAGATAGTATTTAAACTTTTGAAAGAAGATGGTGTGATGTAATACTGACATCGCCGTCAAAAAATTTACATTTTTTAACTTAGCAAAAATTGTATTGCGGTAGGCTGAATTTTTAACATAAATTAAAAGCGCTAAATCTTAAAATTTACCAAGCTAAAAACCCCCGAGAGATTTTCATGCCTCTGGAAGCCTCATGGATACTGGCTTACAGAGGCGCTGTTAGGAAGATGTGGATTTTTATAAGAAATTTTTAGGTATTTTTGGTCAACAAAACTGCCAGCATTCATGCATATCAGCAATCCAACTTACAGCGTAAATTTGGGCGAAGCACTAAGCATTAACTACGACATTTTGAATTGCCGAAAAAAGTGCAGATGCTAATTTTAATTAAGTAGCTTTTAGCCAACTGGATAGCACTATAAACAGTTGATTTGGTTCCAACGGTTTGTGCATTACAAGATAACCCTCACTTTCAGCGAGTTTAAGTTCAGGGGAATTAAACTCGCCGCTTATCATTGCGCCACTGGCAGCGGGGCATTTGTCTAATAGAGCGCGCAACACATCAAAACCACTTTCACCTGCACGTAAACGCTGGTCACATAGAATGCCCCTTGGATTAAATCCCTTAGCGATGACTTCTAATGCCTCTTTACCAGATTCAACACATTGCACCTCTACGCCCCAAGTGCTGAGTAATGACTCCCACGCGGTTGCGACCTGCGGGTCATCATCTACAATCAAACAAGTACCAGTGAGTTGTATGTTATCTAATTCATTTTCTTGATGCTTTGTTTCATTGACAATGCGCACAGATGACAAGTGCCCCGTTAAAGATGGTACTCGTAACCAGAAATGTGAGCCACGATTTAATCGAGAGCTAAATCCATAGTGGCAGCCCATCATTTTACAACAGCGCGCTACTACTGATAGCCCTAAACCATGACCTGCAGTATCTATCCTCCAAGCATGTTCGTTTCGATAAAACGGCGAGTAAATTTGGTTTTGGTCTTCAATCGCTACACCAATACCTGTGTCCCATACATCTATTTGCCAATCTTTACTGCGTTTTCTTACCGCAATTAACACGCCACCTTGTTTGGTATAGCGCAAAGCGTTATGCATTAAATTCATAATTGATTGATGTAGCAATATGCCATCTACACGAGCGATAGCATTGTCTCCGCTTGTCCGGATACGGATTTCTAGGTTTTTTGCACGTGCTTCTTCAGTAAACACGGTGGCAATTTCTTGTA
Organism: Pseudomonadota bacterium; assembly: GCA_029556915.1. GTDB lineage: Bacteria > Pseudomonadota > Gammaproteobacteria > Burkholderiales > Methylophilaceae > Methylotenera. Next base: position 16,791 of record JAKQIT010000083.1, on the reverse strand, counting down.
TGAGTGCATCTAAATATACATTACCTAGGCGTAGTTCAACATTACCTGATTCAATTTTCGATAAATCAAGCAGTGAGCTAAACATTTGGTTAACAGAGCGTACGCTTTGTTTTAAATCTTTTAGGGCTGGTTCTATGGCGTTGTCTTCGTTTCGTCGTGCAATAGATTCAATTAAAAAACCCATTGCATGTACAGGCTGGCGTAAATCGTGGCTGGCTGTGGTGAGAAATTGATTTTTATCTTTTAGGGCTTGTTCGGCCTCAATTTTAGCCAGCCGGTAATTTTCGGCCAACTTCAAACTCTCATCTTCTAGCATCATCTGCCTTAGAAAAAACTGATGCAAAACTCTAACAAACTCAATGATAAAAACAGAATAAACAATGCAGAAAAAATTTAGAATCACCCAATGGTTCGTAAACGTCCAAGGCATCAACAGTAAAATCAATAACAGGCATGGAATAAATGTGCAATAAAACGCTTTGGGTATGGCAGATAAATGTGCGGCAAACGCAAAATTGCCAACAGCAACGGATAGTAGGTAAACAATATTAAATTCAAATGTGACTTTATTCATCAAAATTAAAAAAGGTAATGTCATGGCAATGCCATGCGCTAGGGCAACCCCATTGATGACAGGTATCCATTTTGCTATCGTGAAAGTATGGTTGTTTTTATTGCGATATTTCTTATACGAAGAGTAGAACTTATGAGTTACAACAGCTAGGAGTATGTAAAAGCTTCCCCAAGCCAGCAGTATAGTAATATCGACCCCTAACTGATAAGCCCAAATGACAAATGAAAAGGCAAAAAACGGCACTGTGGATATGGCCAACACAAAAGGCTGAAACGCTAAATCTAGCAGCCTCAACTGACCATTCTCACTAAGGTCACTGAACTTTAGAGAAGAATAATGGGTATTTTGGCGACGACTCCCAAGCATCTTTACTCCAATCTAATTAACTATATCTCATTTAAATTAGTAGCCTTTAGCCAACTTGATAGCACTAAATACAGCTGGTTTGGTTCCAACGGTTTGTGTAGCACGAGGTAACCTTCATTTTCAGCTTGTATTAGTTCAGGTGAGTTGAACTCACCACTAACCATCGCACCATTGGCCTCAGGGTAAAGGTTTAATAATTCACGTAAAACATCAAAGCCACTTTCACCAGTCCGCAATCGTTGGTCACAAAGAATTGCTTTAGGAATAAAACCGCTATCTAGAACAGCCAATGCTTGTTTGCCTGATTCTACGCATTGCACTTCCACACCCCAAGCCGATAACAGAGAATGCAATGCGTTGATTACCTGTGGGTCATCATCTACTATCAAACAAGTACCCGTAAGGCTTGGTCTTGCGTCATATGTTCTTTCAGACTTGATTTGATTGTCGATTTGCACTGTTTGTAAATGCTGCACCACTGATGGTAGTCGCATCCAAAAGTGTGAGCCACGCGCCTGCCGAGAACGAAAACCATATTGAATTTTCATGATTGCACAACAGCGAGCCACAACTGCAAGCCCTAATCCATGACCAGCACTATCAATATGCCAAGCGTGTTCGCTACGAAAAAAAGGAGAATATATGCGGTCTTGGTCGTCATTTGCAACACCGATACCTGTGTCCCAAACATCAATCTGCCAATCTGTATTTCTTTTACGAATTGCTAGAAGTATGCCACCATGCTTAGTGAAGCGTAGAGCATTGTGCATTAAATTCGTTATAGATTGACGTAGTAAGGTACTATCTGTACTAACGATGGCGTTGTCGCCACCAAATTTCAGGCGAATTACAAGATTTTTTGCGCGCGCTTCTTCTGTAAACACCATGGCAATTTCTTGGATGAGTACATCTAAAAAGATATTTTCAGCATGTAACTCAATATTGCCTGACTCAATTTTAGATAGGTCTAGCAATGAATTGAACATCTGCGTCACCGAGCGAACACTTTGCTTTAGGTCTTTTAGGGCAGGCAATAAGCTGCTATCTTGGTTACGATGCGAGATAGATTCAATTAAAAACCCCATTGCGTGAACAGGTTGGCGTAAATCGTGGCTGGCAGTAATTAGAAATTGGTTTTTGGCTTTTAATGCCGCCTCAGCTTCAACATTTGCAATTCGATAATTCTCGGCTAATTTGATTCCTTCATCTTCAAGCACAATTTGCTTTAGAAAAAATTGATGCCCCAAGAGGGCGTGCTTATACATTGAAGCAGCATAAATTATCGCAAGAAAAAATAATATTCCCCAATGATGCGGGAATGTCCATGGCATTAATAAAAGGCAAGTACTCCAACATGGAATAAAAAGATAGAGAAACGCGATTAGAATAGGGGTGAGATGGGTAGCAAAAGCAGCAATTATTGCAGCAACTGTCACCAAATAAAGTAGATTAAATTCAAAAGGCACTTTATCAGTTAAAATAAAAAACGGTATAGTTAAACCAATACCGTGTAAGAAAGACACGCTCTTAATTGCAGGTAGCCATCTTGAAACTATAAAGTCGTAATTGTCCTTCTTAATATCAATTTGATAGGCATTATGAAGTAAGCGAATACCGATAGTAGCAATTAAATAGATCAGTCCCCATAGCAACAACCCTGTAATATCCACATTTAAAGTGTACGCCCATATTGCAAAAGCAATGGCACATAAAGGGATTGAGCTTATACCAAATACTAATGAAGGAAATGCTAATTCAAACAATCGCAATTGACCATCTTTGCTAAGATCATTGAATTGGAGTTGCCTATAATTAGATTTTGAAATGGTATTATTGGGCATGCAATTCCAGACGTCTGCCGCGTAGCAAGGTAATGGCCTCTACTCTATTGCTTACACCTAATCTACTTAAGATGCCGCTGACATGTTCCTTCACAGTTTGCTCAGATAACGATAGAAGTTGCGCGATGCGTTTATTGGGCATTCCCTTAACTACCATGGCAAGTATTTCACCTTGGCGCACGGTTAACCCAAGTTCAAGAGGAGTTACTGCCAACTCTTTAGGTTGATGATTTTGCATACTTGAGTGGTTGGTAAACCAAACTTTTCCTTCTAATAATCTAGCTACAGCCTGCATAAAAACATCTGTTGTTTCATGTTTCAGAATAAAGCCCTGAGCACCAGCGTTTTGCACCTTTCTTTGTACAGCCACATCGTCATCAGCACTAACCACCAAAATTGGCGTATAAGGGCATTTTATTTTTAGCGTATTTAGCAGTTTAAGTGAGGTGCCATCTGGTAGCCAAAAGTCTAGCAAAATCATGGCTGGCGGGCTTTCTAAGTTAATGGTGCCCCAGAGCTCATCAGGGTTATTGACGGCGAACACTTCATCAAACCCACAATGTGATTTTAAAAATGCTGCAATGCCACGCGCCACTAGCGGATGATCATCTATAACAAGAGCAGTTTTATTAATGGTCACGAAGTTTCTCTCAGTTTAACTCAACTTATTGTTAATGATAGCAAATTTACAACAACCCAACACCCTACGTCAGTAGGGTTCTCAATTGATAAAGTTATCTTGATAATTATCGAGAATATTGCGTGATCAGATACTTCTGGCGAAGTTCGTGTGCAGCGTTACTCTTGAGGAAATAAAACTAATTTTTTAAGCATTAATGGAGATAAATGATGAAATTCATACTGATAATTATGGCACTGTTTTCTAACGAAATGGCTTATGCAGGTGTATTTGATGGTTTGCGTGAATTGCGTGGCACGATTTCAGAAACTTCAAATACAGTAAAAGAAGCCAGTGAACTTGGCAAGCAGATTACCCCCGACAAAAAATCTGACGCACAAGAACCTGCACAATCACTCGAAATTAAATCAGGCGATTTACTGCAAAGCAAGCTTGCAAAACTCAAGTTAATGCGTGATCCGAGTAAAAAATCTCCCAGTCTAGGGACGATATCAAAATCAGATGAAATGATTTTTATGGGCGAGGAAAAAGAGGGTTTGTACAAAGTTTCCACTGCTGAAGGCGAGGGCTGGGTAGATAAATTATTAGTAAAAAAACCTTAAATTTAACCGCTAAAAAACCATGTAATTGCTTTAATTATTTTAGTTAATTCAACCATCGATTGACGATGGCCTTTTACTTTAACAAATGTTTAGCTTAAGAAAGCTAGTATGAAAAACGCAATATTCACCCACTATTTTGAAGAAATATTTAAGGTCATTTTGCTATTCGCACTGGCAAGTAGCATGGCATTTTCAGAATCCTTATTGGCGGCAGATATGCCTTGTGTAAAAGAAATTTGCATTGGCGACGGACTGGATAAATTGCGCGGCATTAAGTTTCAGCCTGTCAACCCATCACGCGTCGAAAGAGTCAGCAAGAGAAAACAGGCGGACCGAGCTGAGATGTACGGCGGTTTTCAAGGAACGCAGCCCCCTGCCTTTTTGATGTTGGCAGAATTTGATGAAAATTCGTTAGATGAGATTGCCAAAATCAAGGTTGCTTGTCACCCATATAACCAGTTAGAAGGGGCTTATGTGTCCGAGAGTGGACATAAAACCAACATACAAATTGCACTGTGGCCGAATAAAACAGGCGAGATGAAATGGCTGGTCAAAGGGATTAGCCGCGCATACAAAGGGTTGGAGTCACGCGGTGAGTCTGATCAACTGATTCAAGATTTACGTGAAAAATACGCCAAATGGGATATGGGCAAAGTCGGTCAACCTAAATCTGGTAGCGCAGGAATGTTGTTAGTACCTTTAAAAGAGCCAATTTTGACGCTTATTTTAGCGCCCACGGCAGAAATGATTCAGGCAGACATGTACAAGAAAAATCCGCTTTGCAAACCAACTAAAAGAACCAATTTGGATTAGTTTAAAAGAGATATCTCTCTGCTATCGGTCGTTAAAATATACTGGTAAAACACACTAAAAATTCCCCGAGAGATTTTTATGCCTCTGTAAGCCGCTTGCAGACTGGCTTGGCGGGCTGGTGAAAAGATTTGATATGAAAACACTTAAAAAATCGAGTTTTTCTCTAGCAGATTTTTGCGCGCACACCCTACCTTGGTAGGGTTCTAATACGATTTCCAAACTCAGATAATACCTACTTAATTACTCTGAATAGATCAGCCGTGCTAAAAAAACGCTTTTCAATTATTTTCTTAATTACCTTACTTGGTAACGCAAGCGTTTGCTTGGCTAATCCGCGCGGCATAATTTATTCCGAAGGCAAAAAGCCATCGCGGACAGTCTATGTGGCAGAATTTTTAAATATTTACGACCGCTCATCAGGCTTAGGTGCGGCAGTTAATGCCCAAAGCGATGCAGAGTTTGAACAACTTCTCAGGCAACAAAAACAAGTGGAAATGCGCGTGATAGCAGTGTACGAAGGAAAAACAGCACCGGAAAGCACCGATATGACAGTAGAGTTTCAATGCCATCAAAAGCAATACCGCATTACCATGTCGCACGCCATGCTGCGCGATGGCAGCGAAAAATTCCCTACCCAAAATTGGCAGCTCTATACTGCGGCCAAGTCTGCTTGGCCGATGGCAGCGGCTGAAATCGCCTGCGAGCAAGAGCGCGTCAGAAAAGCATCGAATCAAGTCGCCGCAAGCTCGGGTGGGCAAGATTTTCGTGCACTGGATAAACTGGGTATTTTTTATATTGGCGAGCCAGATCGGCTGGAAACGGTGGATAAAGTTTGGCAAACCATGCTAAGTGACGGCAACCGCCCAAAATATGCTGATAGAACGCTGAATGAAAAAGAAGCCAAAGCCTACCACGACAAAATAGATGCTTCATTGGCGCAGGCGAAAGAAGATTTGGCTAAGAGAACGGCGATGGCGCAGGGCGAACTTGGCAATATGCAGGAAGAAAAAAAGTTTAAAGCCGAGATTGCCAAAAATACGCATAAACACGGTAAACAATTAAAGTGGTTGTTGGGTTTGACTGAAAGTGAAATTATCCGACAAGCAGACTCACCAAACGGTGCTTTTGAAGCTGCGCCATCAACCGGAAAATCCAATGCACCAAATGCACGCTATCTCACTTATTTCAATCAATATGCAATAGATGGTGTTGGGTATACCGTCAATAATAACGGCGAACATATTGGTACGAATACTATTGTGACTTGCGAAATCCAAATCGAATTGCGCCAAGGCGGTGCTAAAAAAGCCGAATTTCGCGCAGTGGATTACCGCCTGTTTGCTGAAAATGGCGGGTGCCGAGACTTGAGTTGGTTTAACAAATCCGCCAGATAATACGCACTAAGAAATTAACATTGTGAACATGACGGCAATTAACTTCTTACTTTGAATCAGGATAACTTATGCGATACAAAACTACTTTAGCGTGTTGTTGTACTTTGCTGTTGGCGACAAATCTGGCGGTTGCCGAGCAAGTGGTGAGCAAAAAGAAAAAACTACCGACCAAGCAAGTGCAGCAACAAACGGTTCAGAAAACAGAAGCTGCAAAACCCGCCGAACCGACGCAAGACGATGGTTTTGATATGGATAGTTTGATGAAACAATCCACCGAAGCCGGACAGGATTTGAACGTTATTTTTAAGGGAAAAAACGGCGCATGGGTGTTGGCACGTGGCAAAGAGGATAGCACGTGCTCCGTGATTTATTTTGATGTTGCGCATAATAGTTCTATTGCTTATCGCGGGCCGCGGCCTGATGTGGGCGATAAAGGTTCGCTCGTGTTTATCGGGCCAAACGTTCCGTCAGCCAAATCACCGACAGAAGTCAAAATCAAGTTGGAAACCGACGGCGAACCTGCACAAACCGTGCCTGCCGGGCATATTCCGGCACAAGGCGGAGCGCCTAGTGCGATTTTAATTTCCACCGATATTAAGGCCACCATTGCCGTCATTCAGCAGGCAGAAAAAGTCAGTATTAGCTTAGACGGAAAAAATATCTTTCAGTTGGAGTGGGATGGCGGTGGTCATCAAGCCAAGGATGCGCTACTGAACTGCCTGAATGGAAAATAGAAAATGATAAAACCCCGCAAAAATACGTTCATTCGTCTCATTATCTTGCTGGTAGCGGCATTTTTTTCAAGTACCAGTTACGCCTTTTTTTGGATACATATCGGCCAAACCGGTAACAAGCCTAATCGTGTGATGTATTACGCATATGAGGGTTGGATGTTTGATCGCACCGACCCGGGCGCAAAGACCAATGAAATCATGCGTGACGCTAACCCCAAAACCATAGACGCACGGATAAAAGCGCTCAAGCAAGTTGAACTGGAAGTTCTGCAGGTGTTCGAGAATCCTAAATCTCCTGCATTTATGCGCATGTATCTGGTGTTTGACTGCGGTAAGCGCCAGTATTTTATCAAAGAGGCAGAGGCGATTGCACGCAACAATGTGCCACATAAAAGCAGTCGCGCCGAATGGCAAGCGGTGCCCAATAATTGGCTGGATCGCGCCCATTTTGTGGCGTGTGAAGAAGATACCTGGCGGCAAGCTGGGAAAGATGATTTAACCGAGAGCAGAAAATCTGGCGAAGGCGCTCAGCCGAGAATGCAGGCATTGGGCTTAGCGATGGTGGGCGAATGGGGTGGGACTCGCGCTGAACCGGAAGTGGATAACTTTACTTGGAAAACTTTTTGGGCAGACGGGTCACGCCCACCATTTACGGACAAACGCACGCCCAAAGAAGAAGAAATTTACCAAGCGCACATCGCCCGCAACAAACTAGTGCAAGCAGAAAATCAAAAAGCAGCAGGGCAGATAGATACGATGACTGCAGGAATTGAAAGCCAACTAAAAGGCATGGACGCTGAAACGCAATTTCAGCAAGAGATAGCTAGCAACTTTAAAAAGAAAGGAAGCAAATATTACAGCACATTTAAGGGGTTGACCGAGGAACAATTGGTGGATGTACGCGGTGTACCAACCACTGCATCAACACATGGTGACTTGCGTTTACTACTTTATCGCTACAGCAAAGATGACCGTGGTACCGCCAATGTGCTGGATGGCAATGGTAACAAAGTAGGAGAACAGCAGGTTGGTCATTTACTACATTGTGATGTCACTTTCAAATTGCGCGTGGGAGGTAATAAACCGCAGTATCGAGTCGTTGATATAGATATGAACTTAGATATGGTGCACGAAGGTGGGTTGAAAAAAGCCGAGTGTCAGTAATTGGCTCACATTCTCATGCAATTTTTGTTCAAGTTATCTCAAGTTTATAAGCTTTTTGAGAAACACATTTTAGGACTAACAACATGCAAAAATTTTATTTACTACTTTTAACTGCGCTAATGTTTTTTAGCAAAATTTCCTACGCCGAGGGTAATTGTCCGCCAGGTTATTATCCCATAGGCGGTGATGCTGCAGGCTGGCATGGTTGCGCACCTATGGATGGTGGAATTAGCAATCAATCTGAAGAAAATGCCCCGCAAGAAGAGCAAGAAGAATGGGAAGATCGCTGGGGAGCCATAGCCACTGCTAATGGTGCATTTGGGGTTTCTGTTTCTAAAAAAAGCAAAGAGCAAGCGGCACAAGAGGCACTTGCTGAATGTAGGCGTAATGCTGGAAAAGAAGCGTGCAAACTTAAACCTCCCTATTACAACCAGTGCGCCGCATTGGCTTGGGGAGATACTAACAACATTGTGGCTAGAGGTCCTGATTTACATGAAGTAGAACAACGGGCTGTAGATTTGTGTTCGAAAGAGACAATAAATTGTCGCATCTACTATTCAGCCTGTAGCCTACCAGTACGGGTGCGCTAAATAAAGCAAGGTGGGGATTAGAAAGGTGATGGTGTCTATCTCAAATGTGCGGCAACAAGAAAGAAATTCTCAGAAATATAAAAGGAAGAGGGCATGATGAGCTTTATAGCCATGAGTCAGAAAAGTACAAAACGCATTGAATTTGCTACTCGTCCGCCAACGATGAATAGTATTTTTACTTGCCTATTACTCGCTTTCAGCACTGTGGCACTGGCTGAATCTAACTTAACGCTCACAGGTCGCTATGAATCTGGCACGGATGCTGAGGCTTTTGAAATGTTAGTGGGCGAGGTATGTTTTTACCCCAATCCGACATCGGCTAAACTTTTGCCGAGACCAAAATCAGACAAACGCTTAGCTTGGTTTTGCTTTACCAACACAGCAAAAGCGCAAAAGCTACTAGGCATTTCGCTTGGCAAAAATCATTGCCGGGTTTCAGGCACTGCCACGGTAAAGGTTAAAAATTACCAAGTGTATTTGGAAGAAAGCGATGGCTTTGATACAGCCACTTTGTTAGCAGTAAAAAATAACGCCAATATCAAAATCAACGCATGTAAAACCCCAGCAAAAACCATGAAACCAAGCAGTTTGCCGAACATGCAAGAAAATGAAAGCTATACCAGCATCCGCCAAAAAATGTTGCAAGCAGGTTGGCAGCCTTTTCACGCCCCCGATGCCGATGTTTGCTATAAAGAAGATGAACGCTGCGCAGGCCGCCCAGAAATGGAATCTTGTGTAGGCACAAATTTAGGCAATTGTCGGTTTTTATGGGTGAAAGATGGTGAAAAAACGGGTATATGCACCATAGGCGATAACGCGATATTTGATGGTGTTTGTGATTAAGTTAAATGCCTTTTTCAACACAAAAAATGCCCGAAAGAAAATCACACCTCTGCAAGCCGCATAGAATCAGGCTTGGCGAGCAGTGTGTAGGAAGATGATGATTTTTATATATGAAATTTAAAGTAATGATGCTCAGTTTTTTGGCGTTTTCAAGTGGACTGTTGCCAATGCAACTGCAAGCTACTGAGGCTACGGATATTACGCATTTATATACCGAAGGAAACCTTGCCAGTACACATCCACTTGCTTGTGTGCCACTTCCTCAAGTAAAAAATACTGATACACCTGCGGATATTTTTAAAGGGGTTGGTCAGTGTGTGGAACAAAATAATTTTGAAGATGCAGTGGATTTGTTTGCAATCGCTGGGGCATATAGCAAGTTTGACGCAGCAAGAGTGGCGGATAAAACCGCAGGCCAAGCCAAAAGTGCGCTGATTTCGCAGACGTTTGCAGCCGTGCCTGAAGACAAGCAGAATAAATTTTCGCAAGTGCAACAACTGAGGATGACCAAGCCAGAAACATTAAATGCGATTTGCGCGAGCGTGAAAAAAATCGGGATGCCGAATTATTACCCTGAATACATGATTTTGCACGGGATGAAGGCTTTTACCGGCAATCCTTACGAAAATGCTTTGGAAAAAGATTTTGATGCACCGGAAACTTGGAAGAAAGTGCTGACTGAATACTTGAGTTGCCCAAACTAAACCCAGTTAGATTCTATTTAAAAGGACTATTTATGCTACTAAAACAAAAGCTGATTTTGTTGGCAACGTTACCCGCGCTAGCAAGTAGTTGCTTTGCCGCTGAAAATGCCAGCGTGAAAGATGAAGCCAGAAGCACATTAAGTGACCAGCAAAGTGTTGCGGTAACCATTTATAACAGCAATTTGGCCTTGGTGAAAGATACGCGCAAGGTGCAACTGAAAAATGGTAACAATACACTGGCACTGCGCGATGTGAGTGCGCAAATTCGGCCTGAAACCGCCTTGTTACGTAGCATTAGTGCGCCCAATAGCTTGACTTTGCTAGAACAAAATTTTGATTTTGACTTGCTGACGCCGGAAAAATTGCTTGAAAAATATGTCGGCAAAACCGTCAGTCTCATTAAAACGCACCCCACCACCGGCGCGGAAAACAGCGAACAAGCGACGGTGTTATCTGCCAATAAAGGCGTAGTGCTAAAAGTCGGCAACCGCATAGAAACCAACGTTGCCGCCAGCCGTATTGTGTTTGATGATGTGCCGGCAAATTTGCGCGACCGCCCAACTTTAGTAACGCAAATCAATAATCAGGGTGCAGCCGACCAAACCGTAGAACTCAGCTATTTAACAGGTGGGCTGGCTTGGAAGGCCGATTACGTAGCTGAGTTGAATAATAAAGAAGACGCGCTTGATTTATCCGGCTGGGTCACTCTTACTAACACCAGCGGGGCAAGTTATAAAAATGCCAAGTTGCAATTGGTAGCGGGCGATGTTAATCGCGTGCAACCCAACACCTTAGACTATTTACAGAGACGCCCCAGAAACACGGGGGTGGTTGCCGCGCCGATTACGCAAGTTGATATGGCAGAAGAAACGCTGCTTGAATATCACTTATACACGCTAGACCGCCCAACCACGATTGCAGAAAATCAAACCAAGCAAGTGGCATTGCTCTCGGCGGGTAGTGTGCCTGTGCGTAAAGAGATGCTGCTTTACGGTAATCAAAATTACTATTTACAACAATATGGCGTGATAGGTGAAAAACTCAAAGTCAGCGTGTTTGTGGAGTTTGACAACAAAGAAGCCAGCAAGCTTGGCGTACCTTTGCCAGAGGGCGTGATGCGAGTCTATAAAAAAGATAGCACAGGTAACGCGCAATTTGTAGGCGAAGACCATGTTGGTCACTCGCCCAAAAATGAGAAAGTACGCCTAAAGCTAGGCGAAGCATTTGATGTAACTGCTGATAAAAAACAAACCGATTTTAAAATTCTGCCGCGCCCAAACAAGCAAAACCAACTTTATGAAAGTGCTTTTGAATACACCCTTAAAAACGCCAAAAAAGACAAAGTGACTGTCACCGTGCAAGAACCCATTGGCGGCGATTGGAAAATACTGAATGAAAATCACCCGCACACCAAGGCCAGCAGTAACTTGGCTGTGTGGAAAATTGACGTGCCAGCCGAGGGCAAAACCACGCTGACTTTTAGGGTGCAAGTAAAGTACTAAGTGCAATTAAGCACACTTTGAAACCAATTAAAAGGAAACGACATGAAGACAATTTATTTAGCGATGGCAATCATTGGTGCCATTATTCCGTGTTTATTCTTTTTTCAGTTCATACAGTTAAATGGTTTAGATATTCCAGCTTTTATTTCAGCACTTTTTGTGAACGGTGCAGCAGGCGGATTTAGTGCAGACCTGCTCTTATCTTCATTCGTGTTTTGGATATTGATGTTTCAACAATTAAAAAAGCGTAATGCGCCAAAGCCGTGGCTATTTATTGCGCTCAATTTAGGCATAGGCTTATCTTGTGCGCTGCCAGCATATTTGTATGCTGCTAAAACACGTAAAAGTGCTAATCATGCCTGAAGATTATTCAATAGTTGGGCTTTGAAAATATGAAACTGGAACATCTAAGCAAACTTTGTATTTTATTTGCAACGTTGCTAGTTGCAGGATGCCATGACGTTGAGCCCATTGAAATCATGAGTGCGAGAATGTTTTTTTATAATAACAATACAGCTATGGTTGGGCAACCAGGGCCAATGGTGATGGTGTTATCGCCTAGCCAAATACAATTTGTTGAAGGTTGGTTAAATGAAAATAAAGCTGGTTGGGAGTCTCACAATCCTTTGGCAACACTGTTACCTCACTGGTGCATGGAACTAACAGAAAAAAGTGGAAAAGTTGTGGGCTTCTGCCGTTATGGAGAAAAAGTTGTGCTGCGCGACCTAGGAACTCAAGTTGAAAAGTCGCTTTCCGCGCAGGACGACTCACTGTTTATACAAAATATTGAAGTTGCTAAAAGCAAGGAATAAATGCAAATGAGAGAAAATAACATGAATATCAACAACATATATTTGGTATTAATCCATTTTGATAGGAGCCTCTGAAATGCTAATACATCGTTCAATCATCTTTGTTGTTATCTTGCTTGCCAGCCTCACTGGTTGTGCCAGCACAAAGTTTGAGACATCAGGCGCTGCCCCAACGCAGGCATTATGTGAGGCCAAAAGTGAACACATCTCAGCACTTGTGCTTTGGGGGACGCAGTGGCGCGCTGACCAAAAAGATATTACTCAGCGTGAAGCGGCTGCTCAGCAAGGCATCGAGCAATTCTTTGCACAGTCTGGCTGCTATTCACAAGTACAGATTTTGCGCACCATAGAAGGCCGCCCAGCTATTGAGCTATCAGAAAATGAAATTCGGCAACTCGCATTATCTTTAGAAACAAAGCCCACTAAGCTGCTGGTCATCGTGGTTCGGGAGCTTGGCCCGGTCGTCAAACTTCTCAGTTCTGCTGCGCTTATTGAAGGGGGTACAGAAGTGGTCCTTGATATTCAGGCAAAAAGTCTAAACCAGCAAGAGAACCTCGCAGCTTTCAAAGCGCATTGGAAAAACGGTGGCCTAGGCGTGATTAAAGGGGTGGCAACACTCGCTGACGATATGCGCGCAGCGTTGTATGCCACGCTAAAGCCTGAAAGTAGTCGCTCAAATTAATTGAAAGTGAATAACATGAAACACAAAAATATAACCATTATTATCGCAATCTACCTAGCCGCTATTGCGAGCTCAGCCAGCGCACTAGAGCCGATTGCCAGCATTCCACAATTTGAAAAGGGCATGGAAGCCTGCTTAAAAGAAGACAAAGCGCCGATTGCTTGCCTGAATACCTTGTTAAAAAAACATCATCCACAAGGTGAAAGTAATTCATCAGAACTGGAAGGATTGACCAACTTAGTAAAGCAATGGCTAGGTGGTGAAAGTGCTGTCGCTTTGCATTTGGTCAAGTCTGTTGATTTTGGCAAGGTCATTTTTAGGCGTATTTATTTAATTGAAGATTCCGCCGGAAAATTGATGATTGCCAATATTACTTATGAAAAAACCAAAGGGATTTTGCATTTGCGTGATGTGCAATTTACTAATCATTCTGCCAGTTTTGATAAGTTGTTTGACAACGAAATTTAATCAGGGGGCTTCTATCAATGCATTGATAGAGGCCCCATTACTAAGAAAGGATATGAAATGATTATATGGCAGGGTTTTGGATTTTTAGCGGCGTTGATTCCGTTTGTTTTATTGGTATTACTCAGTTTGCTCGATAAATCAAATACGTTTACTTATGGCAATGAGTTAGTGCTGGTTGTTTCAGCCATTGCGGTTTGGCTGGTGGGCAAAAAGCTCAATGGTGCAAAAGGTAAAGTGCTCATAGACCCTGAAATCAAGCAAGAAGTGTTGCTAAAAAATAAGCACACCCTATTTTGGATACCGATGGAATGGTATGGATTATTGTTAGGCGCATTGGCCGTTTTTGTTTTTAGCAAACATTTTGTTTAGTCACTCGTTACTTAGCTAATGTTTAAAAAGTAAAATTAAAAGGGAAAATATGATGAAAATACAATTTTGTAAACGCATGTCTGAGTTAGCCATTACGTTGTTGATTTCATTGAGTTGGCCATATTCAGCGGTTGCTTGTGGCTATGGCACAAGCGCTCAAGATTGCCAGCATCAGCAACGCGATGAAGCCGCTAGGCGCGATAGTGACTATCATCATTCCCAGCAACATGGGCAAGGTGACATCACATACGACCCCACTCCACCTATGGCGCATAAAGATACGCACTGGGGTGCGATTGCTATAGACAAGAAAAAAGTACTGGTAAACGATAAAGAGCTCAAATTTATGGGCGTTTCCAGCATGAAAAAAACCATGAAAGAAGCACAAAAAGCGGCACTTGATATGTGCAAAAGCGATGGCACAAAAGACTGTGAAGTGGTGGAAACCGTGCCGAATCAATGTCTTTCAATTTCAATTGCCGCTAAAGATAACGGCATGGCTTATTTCTTTGCGCCTACGGTGCAAGATGCCATGACCATATCACAAGAGAAATGTAAGCAAGCGCATAAAGAGTGCAAAGTTGCGCATACAGCTTGTAGCAATGCTAATTTTTAGCTGTTGTTTATTACAACAACAGAAAATGAAACTTGAGAATATTATTTGGCATGAAGTGAAAAAGATGACTGTAAAACGCCGTGATTAGAAGTTGTTAGCAAGCCAAAATATGCTGCGTACAAAAAATGTTGCCCTGAGAGCCGCATGGATACTGGCTTGCAGGGCATCGCACTGGAAGTGTTGTTTTTTACTAAGCAAAAATGATTGTTTTTTAACTTAACAAAAGTGAATGAATGAAGGAGTTGATGATGAAGTTAAACGTGTTATTACCCAAATTTTTAATGATGTTTTTATTGTTGATGTCCAGTTTAGCACTGGCAGAGGGTAACTGTCCTCCGGGTATGTATGAAATTGGCGGTCAAGGCGTGATAGGTTGCGCCCCTGCGGGGGTGCCTACAGATGGGTATAGAGACTATAAAGATCAAGTTCAGAGAGAAAAGAATCAGCATCAAGAAGCGGTGGATAAAGAGTATAACAAATGGAAGCCAAAGGCTGCTGGAACCACAGTGGTTGACAGTTATAGCGCATTGGCTTGGCATCCGGATGCCAATGATTACTGGGCTATATGGGATAGCAATACTTCGGAAGCCTTTGCCAAAGAACGTGCACTTGAGTACTGCAACAAAGCAATGAAAAAAGGTTGCACAGTGGCTGTCAGCGGCAAAAATCTGGGAATGGCTATCGCAATGGTAGATGGTATGGTTGCTGGGGTAGCGTCGGATATAGATGCTGATGTTGCAATGATGGCTGTCATGAAAATGTGTGAGACCAAATGGGGCGCAGACCGTTGTTCGCTGCTTACTAGGATTAAGCCCATCAAAGTGACTGACACGCACTTGGATTTTCTTAATGGTCATGTGCCTAGCCCTGAACAAACGGTTCGCTATAAAAAAACTACCAAGCGCATTGAACGCTCAAGTGAGCCAGCCTCAAATTATATTAACCAAGGCAATTATGAAAAAGAAGCGAAGTACTTTGTAGAAAAATGGGGACCAAAAATTAGGCAGATGGGTGCTGCGAGAGGGTCAACCCTAGCGGAGATTGAGGAGGCGAATATGAAGGAAAGAGCGGCAAGGGTGAGGTAAGAAGTGAAGATGCATAACATTTGGGTCGATAGGGATTTAGCCGCAAAGCGATAAAGCTGCGCAGCGCTGGTTAGCTATACGATATAGGCACAGAAAAAGCAGTGACAGAAAATGGAGAAGCGCATAAACTAAGCAGAAGAGAACCCATTGAGTATGGCTTGCAGGGTAGCTCAAAGGAAGTCAGCAATAAACGATAGAATTAACTTTGGAAAAAGTATGAAACAAGGAAGTGACGGCGCGCTTTTGCAGTTCCCAATTTGATTCCTAAATTAGACCAGTTTTCAAAAGACCATGGCATGGTCAACTAAGTATCTGCCGTTTGTTCGCACAAGTACCATTTCTGCAACAAACTCACCATGCGCTTTAGTAAAAGACTGCTTCCATATGATTGCCGCTGAATCTGGGCGCTTAAAAACTGCAATGGGGGTTCGATTAGAAAAACATCCTTTTTCAGACTGATATTGCCGGCATACATATTCAAGATAATCTGGCGTGACTATATTTCTCAGCCGTTCAGTAAAGTCCTGAACATGCCTTGCGTGGTCGATATGGGTGGAGGCATCCATCAAGTTGTCCATGATTGGATTGGCAATATCCAATATATCTTTCTCTGTCATATTCTCAAAATTCATAACTAACCCTTTTGAATGTTGTACTAGCCATCATAACAAATTGTCAAATTTACTATACCCTACTTTGGTAGGGTTGTGTGACACTATTAGGCCAAGCATACTTATCATAGAAAGTGATAATTAAACTTCAGCTCATAATGGTGCATTGCGACTGCACAAGGAAGATATACCGTGCTTGGAAGTGGGGGCACCAAGTAAAGAGGCTACAGAAAGTATTGCTTTGAATTATTGTGCAGATAAACTGCACAATGTGAGTAAATACACTCACTATTCTGCAAATGGTTTTCTAGTTCAAATTCGTTAATTTTCTGAAGGTTAGGTGTCGCATAATTAAATTTATATGAATATTTTATTAAAATC
>JAKQIT010000035.1 GCA_029556915.1 Pseudomonadota bacterium | reverse complement strand
GCTTGAACCCCAAAGAAGTATAATACCTTTTTTGGGCTTCAGTATATCCCTCATCTTCACGGGTTAGCGCACTCATCATCTGAACCTCATATTGCCAAGCCCATCAAAACCGCATCTTCGCGGCCCGATTTAAATTGCTTGGGGTCAGCCGGATAATAGCCGCGGCGGATAGCCATTTCATTAAAACCGACACTTTCATATAAAGCGATGGCGGAAACGTTGCTTGGCCGCACTTCTAAAAACATATTCGCTGCCTTATATTTTTTTGCAACAGAAATCATGTGCGCCAGCAGGTAACGACCCAAACCCATTTTTTGGTGACTTTTTGCAACGCTCAAATTTAGTAAATGCGCTTCATCCAGCACCATCATCAGCAAAGCGTAGCCGATAATTTTTTCTTGCGCTTGCATTACCCAAGCGCTATAGCCTGAATTCAACGAGTCGCTAAAATTTCCGCGCGACCACGGGTAAGGGTAAATTTGCGGCTCTATTTGCATAATCGCATCTAAGTCGCTCTGCTGCATGGGGCGCAATGTCACGCTCGGCTGCGGCTGGCTTTGCAGCATGGCACTCATAGTTTTATGCCTTGTTCGCGCTCAGCCGATTTTAAGGCCACGCGGTTTCGAATATAAATTGGCATGGCTTCACCCGCTGATTTGGCATTTCCACTGACAACAATCGGTTTTGCCAACGCCAAAATTGCGGCGGCAGTCGGTAAAGCTTGTGGCTGCACCGCGTGCAATTGTTTGCCATATACCAAACTTAATTGTTCTGAATACGCTTGCCAGCCACTGCCCGCGCCTACCCAGCCGCCACCTTGAACAGGCGGCACCTCGGTAGGTTTATAAAGTCCGGGGGCCAAAACCACTTGCCAAGCATCATGCGTTTTTTCATACACCGCATGATATACCTCACCCATCCGTGCATCTAAGCAGGCAATCACTTTACCCGCCCCGCTGGCCTCGGCCAAGGCCAGTAAAGTACAAATATCTACCACGGGCAAGTTCGCACCAAAACCCAAACCCTGCGCCACACCGGCTGCAATGCGTACACCCGTAAATGAACCTGGCCCTGCACCAAAAGCGATGCCTTGCAAATCACTCAGTGCGAGTTTGGCTTCAGTTAATAAGGCCTGAATTTGCGGCAAAATAATTTGTGAATGCGTTTGGCCCGCGTTGATGTCAAACGTAAACACTTCACTGCCTTTTTGTATGGCAAGCGACAAATATTCGGTGGAGGTGTCAAAGGCGAGGATGTTCAAATCTTAAAGATAAACCTAAATTATTCAGCCGCTATTTTGCCATAATTTAAGCGGCCGCGCGTTTGCTTAATTTGCCCGCGCTGCGTTTTACTTTCTAACCTGCGCTGCTTTGCACCAAAACTTGGGCGTGTAGCATAACGCGTTGGCTTCACCTGGTTAGCCGCGTTTACTATCTCATGCAAGCGTTTAATCGCATCTTTTTTATTCGCCTCTTGCGTGCGATATTGCTGCGCTTTAAGCACCAACACGCCTTCTGCCGTAATGCGGTTATCTTTACTGTGCAACAAACGCGTTTTAAGCCAATCACTCAAACTTGAAGCAGCAATATCAAACCGCAGATGAATAGCCGATGAAACCTTATTCACATTTTGCCCACCCGCGCCTTGTGAACGAATAGCGGTGAGTTGGTACTCGGTTTCGGGGATTAATATCATCTTGAGATTACCAGCTTACATTAAAGCTAGCGACTACAACTTATCGTTTTATGGAAACTTAGATTAAGCTAAAATTAAAAAAACAAGATGTGCAATCATGGAACGATTGCACATCTTGCTAACTTGAACGAAATAATATTTACTAACTTTGTTTACTGTTGCGACGACTCATAAATCCAATTAAACCTAAGCCAGCAAGCATCATCGCATAGGTTTCTGGTTCTGGCACTGCAGTTACATTAAAGTTTGAAACTCTAGTGACGGCAAAACCCAATTGCGAGTCTGTAGCTCTCGCTCTAAAACCAAACACGTCGCCAGCATTCACATGTTGAGTAAAAGTGCCTGACTGAGGGTCGAAAAGACCATCAGTAGTTAGTTGTGTGAAATTTCCATTCAGTAAAAAACCAAATGGATCATAAAAAGACCCATTAATATCGGACGTTAGGAAGTTCCAATCAAAACTAATATTACTTTCTGCAACAGCAGCAATAGTAAAATCTTGATTTGAAGCCAAAAGTGAACCAACATCCGAACTAACCAAAGACACAAACAATGGAGCACCACCAGTGTTAATCGAACCTCCATCTAAAGTTTTCAGCCAATTAGCTACGGCATAATCATCACTAAATGCAGCATTTGCTATACCACTCGTCAAGCTAAATACAAAGGGCAACACTAGAACTATAGACTTTTTAAGTATGTTCATTCCTTGACTCCTCCTTGAAAGATTGTTAAATATACAAATTTACATTTGTATCGAACAACAAATACTACACTTTGTTATAAGAAATACAAGATAAATTTATTAAATAAATAGCTAATCTATCAATTAGTTATGGTAACTTTTCCTTTAGCTATCAAACAATCAATTTAAGTAATAAACTACGCAGGATAAATAATAAAGCTTCTACTTTTTTGATAACTTTTTAAAAACTTCAGTACTTCCAAAATTACTTCTAAAAAAACGCCTCTACATCGACCAAGTCCCGCGTCCGCTTAAACGGCGGCAAACTCTGCCATATCCTTCTGCCATAAGGCTTAGTAATTAAACGTGGGTCGCAAATCACCAGCACGCCTTTATCATTTTCATCGCGTATCAATCGCCCTGCGCCCTGTTTGAGCGTAATCACTGAATAAGGCAGCTGATATTCCATAAATGCGTTTTTGCCTTCGGCATTCATTTTATCAATGCGAGCAGAAAGTACGGGGTCATCGGGTGGGGCAAAAGGTAACTTATCAATAATCACTACGCTGAGCGCTTCGCCGCGCACATCCACGCCTTCCCAAAAACTTTGGCTGCCCACTAGCACGGCGTTACCATGGTTACGAAAGCGCTCTAGCAACTCGGTGCGCGTGGTGTCGCCTTGCAAAAGAAGCGGGTATTCCATACCATTTTCTGAAAATGCCTCTTTAAGTAAAGCATGTATTTCACGCATAGCTTTAAGCGATGTGCACAACACAAAAGCACGGCCACGGCTGGCTTGAATGACAGGCAAGGCTACCGCTGCCACGGCTGATGTGTAGGCAGGC
>JAKQIT010000028.1 GCA_029556915.1 Pseudomonadota bacterium | reverse complement strand
CATTTTATTGGTGGGTGCGGCTGAAAAACGCCCAACAACGCCAATATAATCGCCGCGTGTGGGGTAAAACCATTTGAGCAAACTGACTGGGTATTCTTGGCTATTTTCAGCTTCGTTATAGTAACCAATCATTTCTAATACCATCACCAACTCAGGCTGTATGACAGCCTGCATTAGGCTAGCCGCATGTTGGCGACTGCCCATGCTATCGGTTCTAAAATTAGGCGGCTCTTCTAAAGTATAAGCCACAATTTTCACAGGTATGGTGGGTGGTTTTTTGGCAAAAATTCGCGCTAATTCTAGCAAGCCCGCCACGCCGCTGGCGTTATCATCCGCCCCCATGGTGTCTTCATGCACATCATAATGCGCGCCAATAATGATGGGCTTGGGTGGACCGTTTTCATAAGTGGCGGTGTAGTCAATTTTTGGCCCAAAATGGGCAATGATGTTATGAAACTTTTCGCTATCAACTTGATAACTTTGTATTTCTACGCGCTCAGTTGTTTTTTTGAATTCTGCCTGAATATAATTTGCGGCTAAATCCAGCGTTTTTACATCGCCAAAGTGGCGCGTTGCATAAGCTACTGAGAGTTTTTCAACATCTGCTTTTAGTCTGTCCGAGTCGGCTTTAGGTATATTGGCTGACCTTATTTGACCAATTTCATGGCTAAAAGGCTGCCTTACCCAAGCACCAATTGTTACTGGCAAGAGCAATAAACACAAAGTAATGTGTATGATTTTTTTCACATTTAACTACAATGTGGTTGAAACATGCATAGCGATACCCAGCCCAACATGAATACAGGAATAGCCATTAGAATTATGTATGCAATGCACTCAATCAAAATGACAAATATATTCTGTTCTTGATTAACAATTGGCATTAAGCTTAGTGGTAGCAATAATATTCCCGCGTAGCCTAGCAAAGTTGGGTTAATGTGAATACTTTCTAAATAGCCTACCAATCCCATGGTTAGTATCGTTCCCCATATTGGATAAGTTATCCAAAAAACATTACTTTTCCAAAATGGAGCTTTGAGATTAACCTCATGATTTTCTTCATCAACTTTCATTTTTCACGCTGCTTCCGCCATTTGTTTAAGCGTCACATAATCGGTTTTACCCGTACCCAATACTGGAATTTCTTCTACGCGGACAATTTTGCGGGCGATGGCAATTTCAGGCGAACCTGTATTTTTAGCCACAATTTGCAAGTCTTCACGTTTTAATTCTGGGTCTGTGGTAAATAAAATGATATTTTCACCGCGCCCTGCATCCTCTTGCGTGCTGGCCGCGTGTTGGTGTTCTGGTGCGGCCGTGTTGGCAATATGTTCAACCACTTCTAGCGACACCATTTCACCCGCAACTTTAGCAAAGCGTTTTACACG
>JAKQIT010000002.1 GCA_029556915.1 Pseudomonadota bacterium | reverse complement strand
TCTTGAATTTGTGTACGAATATCGTTCATCCCCGCAATGGTATTTTGCACCGCTTGCGAACCTTGGTTTGCGGCTTCCAGTGAGCGTTGCGCCACTTCAGACGCCTGCGTCGCGTTGTTAGAAACCTGCAAAATAGAGCGTGTCATGTCTGTCACCGCATCTGTCGTTTGCAAAATTTGCTCTGACTGCGTTTCAGCAGCGCTTAACAACTTGGTTGATGTTTCTTGCGCAACTTCTGTCGCTGAGGTCACCTGCTCCGTCGCTCGGTTAATCTCCAGCACCAAGTCCCGTAAATTATCAATCGTGTAGTTAATTGAGTCTGCAATCGCGCCAGTAATGTTATCTTTAACCTGTGCTTTTACACTTAAGTCACCATCAGATAAATCACCCATTTCATCAAGTAACTGTAGAACAGCCTCTTGGTTCTCCTGACCATCTTTTGCAAGCTGTTCGGTAAGTTTCATCGCCTGCGTTGCTTGCTTTTTACCAAAAAAGTACATCAACGCTAATAAAGTTAAACCCAACAGCAACAAACCCGCCAGCACAAGCTGAATAAAGTTTGTTTGTGATTCGAGCAGTTTGGTGTTTTCACTAGCCACTGCTTCACGCAGCGTGTTACCTGTTTGGTTGGTTACTTCAAACGCAGCTGTCAACTCTGAAAGCGGAGCCGAAGCCGCTACCGTACCCAAGGGCAAAGAAGGAATAAAGCGATTTTTTGCTACCAAGAAAAAGTTTTCACCTGCTTTAATCGAAGCGAGCAACGCGCCTTTTAATTCAGGATTTTCAATATTTTCTTGCCAGTAAGCAGAACGCTCTCTAAATAAAGACTCAAACCTTGCTGCCTTTGCCAGTGCTTTATCCCGTTTATCATTATTAAAATTGGATGATGCCACATAGGCTTCGTTATACGCGGCAAACGCATCTACAGGGTATAGCGGTGGCGGCACCGTGTCGGCAACCAACGTGTCAAAGTCATGTAACGTGTTATACACTGGACCGTTCACACGCACCTGATTAATCACCCAAAAACTCAGTGCCGCAAAAATGATAAACGCCGCAATTTGCAAGTAAAGCTGTTTTAAGCCAGAACCTACCGTTTCAGAACTTGAAGCGCTCGCTTTTTTGCTAGTTAGCTTACTAAAAAACCCTCCAAGTAACTGTGGCAAGCTTTTTACAACCGCTAGATTTAACGCCATTTTTTACCCCAATCCATAAAATTATAATTTTTTATAATTAAAATTTTGTTTATTAAAATCAGATGCTTAAGTACTAAATTACAACTTTAATCTCGCTACACAAGTTCAAAAAATGCTATATCGTTGGTTGAATAAAGTCTTGATGCTGCACAAGCGCTTCAATATTTAACTCTTCCCACGTTTGCTGATTTTCATCTTC
>JAKQIT010000157.1 GCA_029556915.1 Pseudomonadota bacterium | reverse complement strand
TCACCGCCAAATTTTTTAGTCAATACCGTCGTAATCGCTGCCGTTAATGTTGTCTTGCCGTGGTCAACGTGGCCAATCGTGCCTACGTTAACGTGCGGTTTGGTCCGTTCGAATTTGCCTTTTGCCATTGCTTTAGTCCTTATCTAATCTAGAGTTAACTGTTTATTTTTTATTGATAATTGCGTCAGCTACATTTCTTGGAGCTTCGGTATAGTGCTTGAATTCCATACTGTAACTAGCGCGGCCTTGAGAAAGTGAGCGCACTACTGTTGAGTAACCGAACATTTCTGCCAATGGCACTTCAGCGCGAATAATTTTACCTGAAGCACTATCATCCATCCCTTGAATCATACCGCGACGTGAAGACAAGTCACCCATCACATCACCCATGTAGTCTTCAGGTGTTTCCACCTCAACCGCCATCATTGGCTCGAGCAGGATAGGATCCGCTTTACGCATACCATCTTTAAAGCCAATAGAAGCCGCCATTTTGAAAGCGTTTTCATTAGAGTCCACGTCATGATATGAACCATCAAACAACGTAACCTTAACATCAACCACTGGGAAGCCAGCTAAAATACCTGCAGGTATTGTTTCACGCAAACCCTTATCCACTGCTGGGATAAACTCGCGAGGAACTGTGCCGCCCTTAATCGCGTCGATAAACTCATACCCTTTACCCGGCTCGTTGGGCTCCATTTTCAACCACACGTGACCATACTGACCTTTACCACCAGACTGCTTAACAAACTTACCCTCAACCTCAACAGATTTCTTAATCGCTTCACGATAAGCCACTTGTGGCGCACCCACATTAGCTTCGACACCAAATTCACGCTTCATACGATCAACTAAAATCTCAAGATGCAGCTCACCCATACCTGAAATAATGGTTTGATTGGTTTCTTCATCTGTTTTAACACGGAATGAAGGGTCTTCTTGGGCTAAACGGTTTAAAGCTATCCCCATTTTCTCTTGGTCGGCTTTTGTTTTTGGCTCAACCGCAACGTGAATTACCGGTTCAGGGAAAACCATGCGCTCTAAGATAATTTCCGTATTTAAGGCACATAATGTGTCACCAGTTGTTGCTTCTTTTAAACCTACCGCCGCCGCGATGTCACCTGCACGAACCTCTTCGATAGGCTCACGCGTATTCGCATGCATCTGCACAATTCGTCCGATACGCTCTTTTTTGCCTTTAATTGGATTATAAACAGTATCTCCAGCATTTACGACACCAGAATAAACTCGGAAGAAAATCAACTGACCTACAAATGGATCAGTCATGATTTTGAATGCTAAAGCTGAAAATTTTTCATCATCAGATGCTTTTAAACGAATTTCTTTACCATCACCGTCTTCAGCTTTAGTGTCAGGAATATCTGTAGGAGCAGGCATCAACTCAATCACCTTATCCAACATCGCTTGAACACCTTTGTTTTTGAATGCAGAACCGCACATCATGGGCACGATTTCTGAAGCTATTGTACGAGTACGTAACCCCAAAAGGATATCAGCTTCGGACAACTCACCCTCTTCAAGGTATCTATCCATCAACTCTTCATTAGCCTCTGCTGCCGCTTCCACCATATTTGAGCGCCATTTTTCACAATCAGCCTTTAAGTCAGATGGAATATCACGATAATCAAACTTCATACCTTGAGACGCTTCATCCCAATAGATAGCTTTCATTTTGATTAAATCTACAACACCCTCAAATTTATCTTCTGCACCAATTGGCACTTGCAGTGGGACAGGATTTGCCTTTAGACGTGCACGCATTTGATCGTACACTTTGAAAAAGTTAGCACCAGCGCGGTCCATTTTATTAACGAACGCTAAACGAGGTACTTTATATTTGTTAGCTTGACGCCAAACAGTTTCTGATTGAGGCTGCACACCACCCACTGCACAGTATACCATACATGCGCCATCGAGCACTCGCATTGAACGCTCCACTTCGATTGTAAAGTCTACGTGGCCTGGGGTATCAATAATATTGATACGGTGCTGATCAAATTGACCCGCCATACCCTTCCAGAAACAAGTAGTAGCTGCAGAAGTAATGGTAATACCGCGCTCTTGCTCTTGCTCCATCCAGTCCATCGTTGCAGCACCATCATGCACTTCACCGATTTTATGGTTAACGCCTGTGTAAAATAAAATACGTTCAGTTGTCGTAGTTTTACCTGCGTCAATGTGAGCAGAAATACCAATATTACGATAGCGATTGATTGGGGTTTGACGAGCCACGTTGATTACCTTTACTTAAAAATCTTAAAGAACAGTTTAATTTAAGATGACTTGGCCTGATTAAGGTCAAATCACCTATTGCTTAAAATCGGAAATGTGAGAATGCTTTGTTTGCTTCCGCCATACGGTGAACCTCTTCACGCTTTTTCATCGCAGCTCCACGACCTTCAGAAGCTTCCACCAACTCAGCCGCCAAGCGCAAGCCCATTGACTTTTCGCCACGTTTGCGAGCTGCGTCACGCAACCAACGCATTGCTAGAGCACTACGACGACTAGGACGCACTTCAACAGGTACTTGGTAGTTTGCACCACCTACACGGCGACTTTTAACCTCAACCAATGGGCGCAAATTTTGAAGCGCTAATGTAAACACCTCTAAAGCATCTTTACTTGTTTTGCTTGCGACTTGATCAAATGCGCCATATAAAATACGTTCTGCAACAGATTTTTTACCGCCTGTCATTAATACATTAACGAATTTTGACACTTCTGTACTTCCAAATTTTGGATCTGGAAGAATATTACGCTTGGGAACTTCTCTACGTCTTGGCATTGTTTATCTACTCTCTTTTATCATTTATGTTTTGCCAGCTACTTCTATGGCAGGGCATTTGGTTAGCCGCTTAAAATTAAATTACTTAGCTTTAGCCTCTTTAGGGCGTTTAGCACCGTATTTAGAACGCGATTGTTTACGATCCTTAACACCAGCCGTATCCAGACTGCCACGCACCATATGGTAACGCACACCTGGCAAGTCCTTAACACGACCGCCACGCAATAACACCACACTGTGCTCTTGCAGGTTATGGCCTTCACCACCGATATAGCTAATAACTTCATAGCCATTTGTGAGGCGAACCTTAGCCACTTTACGCAAGGCTGAGTTAGGTTTTTTTGGTGTTGTAGTATATACACGCGTACAAACTCCACGTCTTTGAGGACAAGCTTCTAGCGCAGGCACTTTACTTTTTGTTACCACTTTCTCGCGTGGCTTACGTATTAACTGATTGATGGTTGGCATTGCCTATAACCTTTATAAAATAATATCTACAATCAAAAGATAGCCCTAATGTCATTTACAATAAGGCTATTCTAAAAAACCAAGCATTCTATTTAGCCTCACGCAAGTTGTCAAGGCTTAAATTCACACTTGACCTACTCAGCCGCAATTTCCCCAGTCACTTCACCAACTTCTGCAGCATCTTCACTGGTTTCAGCTATCGAGTCTGAAAACAAGGATTCTGCAGCCACTTCTGCTGATGCGTTAGCGGGCACTGCAGCGCGTTTACGTGCTTCATGGTATGCCAAACCTGTACCAGCTGGAATCAATCGGCCAACGATGACGTTCTCTTTCAACCCACGTAAATCATCACGTTTACCTAAAATTGCAGCCTCTGTCAGCACACGTGTGGTTTCTTGGAACGATGCTGCAGAAATGAATGAGTCGGTTGATAGTGAAGCTTTTGTAATGCCCAGTAATACATACTCAAAACTTGCTGGACGCTTATCTTGTGCAATCACCACCTCATTCTCAGCCAATAAGTCTGCACGTTCAACCTGCTCACCCATAATGAAGCTTGTATCGCCCGCATCGGTCACGCGTACACGACGCAACATTTGACGCACAATCACTTCAATATGTTTATCGTTAATCTTCACGCCTTGTAATCGATACACGTCTTGCACTTCATCAATAATATAGCGCGCTAGGGCTTCACGACCTTGTAGGCGTAATATATCTTGTGGGTCTGCTGGACCATCAACGATAGTTTCACCTTTAGTGACCACTTGACCATCATGTGCCGTCACGTGCTTATCTTTTGGAATCAAGAACTCACTTGCAACACCATCCAAATCAGTAATCACTAAGCGTTGTTTACCTTTAGTGTCTTTACCAAAAGAAATGGTACCAGTTGTTTCTGCTAACATACCCGCATCTTTAGGTGAGCGCGCTTCAAATAACTCAGCAACACGCGGCAAACCACCTGTAATATCACGCGTTTTAGATGACTCTTGTGGAATACGCGCCAACACTTCACCAACACCAACCTCTTGACCATCTTTAACAGTAATAATGCAGCCTAACTGGAATGTCGTATTGACTGACTGCTCCGAACCAGCAATCTTAACTTCCACACCGTTACTATCCAACAACTTCACTTGTGGACGCAAGCCTTTAGTTTGACCTGCACGTTGTTTAGGATCAATCACGACCAATGATGACAAACCAGTTACATCATCAATTTGTTTGGCAACTGTGATACCTTCTTCCACGTTTTCAAATTTAATTTGACCTGCGTATTCGGTAATAATTGGGCGGGTATGTGGATCCCATGTTGCAATCGCTTGACCCGCTTTAACTGTTTTACCATCAGTAATCTGCAAAGTTGCACCGTATGGCACTTTATGACGCTCACGCTCACGGCCATTTTCATCAGCAATAATCACCTCACCATTACGTGAAATAACCACTTGCTCGTTACGCGCATTAGTTACATAACGCATTGTAGAAGTGAAGTTCAACACACCGTTAGACTTACCTTCAACTTGTGAAACTGAAGCTGCACGAGATGCCGCACCGCCGATGTGGAACGTACGCATCGTCAACTGTGTGCCTGGTTCACCAATTGACTGCGCAGCAATTACACCAACTGATTCACCTTGGCTAATCAATTTACCGCGACCTAAGTCACGACCATAACATTTTGCACAGATACCATAACGCGTATCGCAAGTGAGGGCAGTACGCACTTTCACTTCATCAATGCCTAATTCATCAATATGCTCAACTTCATCCTCTGTAAGTAATGTTCCCGCTGGGTAAACCACTTCCTGAGTTTCAGGGTTAATGACATCAAGCGCCGCAGTACGACCTAATATACGGTCATGCAATGGCTCTATCACTTCCCCACCTTTTACTAAGGCTTTTGTCACCAAACCGTCGCTGGTGCCACAGTCATGCTCAGTTACGACCAAGTCTTGCGTCACATCTACCAAACGGCGGGTTAAGTAACCTGAGTTTGCTGTTTTCAATGCAGTATCAGCCAGGCCCTTACGTGCGCCATGTGTAGAAATAAAGTATTGCAAAACATTTAAACCATCACGGAAATTGGCTTTAATCGGTGTTTCAATAATCGAGCCATCTGGTTTAGCCATCAAGCCGCGCATACCAGCTAACTGACGAATCTGCGCCGCAGAACCACGCGCACCTGAATCCGCCATCATGTAGATGGCATTGAAAGACTCTTGACGTAAGACTTTACCCGCTTTGTCTTTGACTTGTTTGCCATCTATACCAAAGACATCTTCTTCTTTAAGCTGCTTCATCATGGCATCAGCCACTTTGTCACTGGCCCGACCCCAAATATCCACCACTTTATTGTAACGCTCACCTTGCGTCACCAAGCCAGATACGTATTGATCCTCAATTTCTTTCACTTCAGCATCTGCTGCAACAATTAAAGCACCTTTTTCTTTAGGCACCAACATATCATTGATGCTAATAGAGATCCCTGCTTTAGTTGCATAAGAGTAGCCAGCATCTTTTAATTTGTCAGCGAAAATAACTGTTTCGCGAATCCCAACTTTTCGGAATGAAGCATTGATTAATTTAGAAATCTCTTTCTTTTTCAATGCCTTATCAAGATTGCTATAAGCCAAGCCAGCTGGCAAGATTTGTGACAATAACGCGCGACCAACTGTTGTTTCATATCGGCTGATTTTTTCAGTTTTAACACCGTTTAAATCCAACTCGTATTCCTTGATTCTTACAGTCACTTTGGCATGAATGTCAATTAATCCTAGGTCAAATGCACGTTGCACTTCTTTTACATCGGAAAAACGCATGCCCTCACCACGCGCGGCAACACGTTCCCTTGTCATGTAATAAAGACCCAACACAATATCTTGAGAAGGTACAATAATTGGCTCACCGTTTGCTGGTGACAGCACGTTATTTGAAGCCAACATCAATGTGCGCGCTTCCATTTGCGCTTCTAAGCTCAATGGCACGTGAACCGCCATTTGGTCACCGTCAAAGTCGGCGTTGAACGCTGAACAAACAAGCGGATGTAACTGAATTGCTTTACCTTCAATTAAAATAGGCTCAAAAGCTTGAATACCTAAACGGTGCAATGTAGGCGCACGGTTTAAAAGCACTGGATGCTCGCGGATGACATCCTCAAGAATATCCCATACTTCTGGTCCTTCTTCTTCAACTTTTTTCTTCGCTGCTTTAATCGTTGTTGCCAAGCCTAATACTTCCAATTTGTGGAAAATAAATGGCTTGAACAACTCAAGAGCCATTTTCTTAGGCAAACCGCACTGGTGTAATTTCAATTGTGGGCCAACCACAATCACTGAACGACCAGAATAGTCCACACGCTTACCGAGCAAGTTTTGACGGAAACGACCGCCTTTACCTTTGATCATGTCAGCCAATGATTTCAATGGACGCTTATTCGCACCAGTCATCACTTTGCCGCGACGACCGTTGTCTAATAGTGAATCCACCGCTTCTTGCAACATACGTTTTTCGTTACGTACAATAATTTCTGGTGCTTTCAACTCTAACAAACGTTTTAAACGATTGTTACGGTTAATCACACGGCGATACAAATCATTCAAGTCAGAAGTTGCGAAACGTCCACCATCCAGTGGCACCAATGGACGCAGCTCTGGTGGCAATACTGGCAAGATTTCCAGAATCATCCACTCTGGTTTAATGCCGGATTTTTGGAAAGCTTCAAGCACCTTTAAGCGCTTAGCAATTTTTTTGATTTTGGCTTCTGAGCCTGTTGCGGCCAAGTCAGAGCGTAGTGTAGTGACCTCACGCTCAATATCCATCGTGCGCAACAATTCCCGCACAGCTTCTGCACCCATAACCGCGTTGAACTCATCACCGTACTCTTCTACTTTTGCCAAGTAGTCATCTTCAGTCAATAACTGACCACGTGTGAGCGGTGTCATACCTGGGTCAACTACGATGAATGCTTCAAAATACAACACGCGTTCAATATCACGTAGAGCGATATCTAGTACCATACCTAGGCGACTTGGTAATGATTTCAAGAACCAAATGTGCGCCACTGGTGAAGCTAGGTCGATGTGACCCATACGCTCACGACGCACTTTAGATAAAGTCACCTCAACACCACATTTTTCACAAATAACACCACGGTGTTTTAAGCGTTTGTATTTCCCGCATAGGCACTCATAATCCTTTATGGGGCCAAAGATTTTTGCACAAAACAAACCATCACGCTCTGGTTTGAAAGTACGATAGTTAATGGTTTCTGGCTTTTTTACTTCGCCATATGACCAAGCACGGATTTTCTCAGGAGAAGCAAGCGCAATCTTAATCGCGTCAAACTCTTCTTCTTGGGTTACCTGTTTAAATAAGTCTAATAGAGCTTTCAAGTCTGTTCTCCTTAGTTTCTGTCTAGGTCAATGTCGATAGCAAGTGAACGAATTTCTTTCACTAACACATTAAATGACTCAGGCATACCGGCGTCAATTTTGTGTTCGCCTTTAACAATGTTTTCATATACTTTTGTACGGCCTGTGACGTCATCGGACTTCACAGTCAACATTTCTTGCAAGGTATAGGAAGCACCATAAGCTTCAAGCGCCCAAACCTCCATCTCACCGAAACGCTGACCACCGAATTGCGCTTTACCGCCCAATGGTTGTTGTGTAACGAGTGAGTAAGGACCTGTTGAACGTGCATGCATTTTGTCATCTACCAAATGGTGTAATTTCAATACGTGCATATAGCCAACTGTAACCGGACGCTCAAATGCATCACCTGTACGACCATCAAACAATGTAACTTGTGTTTTACCTGCATGGAATTGCAACTGTTTAGTACGCGATGCATCATCTGGGAATGCTAAATCAAGCATAGCCTTAATATCTGTCTCAGCTGCTCCATCAAATACGGGGGTTGCAAACGGTACTCCATTTTTGAGGTTATGAGCCAACTCTATAATTTCAGCATCAGTAAATGACTTGATGTCTTCTTTTTTACCAGTGCTGTCGTTGTAAACTTGCTCCAAGAACTTGCGTAACTCTCCAACATTAGCTTCAGCTTCTAGCATCTCTTCGATACGCCATCCTAAGCCTTTAGCAGCCCAGCCTAAGTGCACCTCTAAAATTTGACCAATGTTCATACGTGATGGAACACCTAATGGATTCAATACAATATCCATTGGAGTGCCATCCGCCATGTGCGGCATGTCTTCGACTGGGCAAATTTTTGAAATCACACCTTTATTACCATGACGACCCGCCATTTTATCGCCAGGCTGTATGCGACGTTTAACAGCTAAATACACTTTAACCATTTTTTGTACGCCAGCTGGCAACTCATCACCTTGTGTGAGCTTACGTTTCTTCTCTTCAAATTTGCTATCGAAACCAACACGTGCTTGCGCTAAGCCATCTTTCAGTTGCTCTAATTGGCGAGCAGTTTCTTCATCACTTAAGCGAATATCAAACCAATCATAACGACCCACTGTTGCTAGATACTCAGCAGTCAATGTATCGCCTTTTTTCAACTTGTTAGGGCCGCCAGTCGCCACTTTACCTTCAATTAAGCGACGAATACGACCAA
Organism: Pseudomonadota bacterium; assembly: GCA_029556915.1. Lineage (GTDB taxonomy): Bacteria > Pseudomonadota > Gammaproteobacteria > Burkholderiales > Methylophilaceae > Methylotenera. The sequence continues at coordinate 6,864 of JAKQIT010000157.1, read as the reverse complement.
ACGCATCGTCTTCAACAATACGCATTTGGTCAGCCAAATCAGTCTTGTAGTGCGCTAATTGATCATCGATAATTTGCTGTGCACGTGCATCACGGTCTAAACCTTCGCGCGTAAACACCTGTACATCAATCACTGTACCGCTCATCCCAGATGGCACGCGCAATGAGGTATCTTTAACATCTGAAGCTTTTTCACCAAAAATAGCGCGCAACAGTTTTTCTTCTGGTGTAAGTTGTGTTTCACCTTTTGGCGTAACCTTACCTACCAAAACATCACCAGCTTCAACCTCGGCGCCAATGTGAATAATACCTACTTCATCTAGACGGCCTAACATGCGTTCACTTAAGTTTGAAATATCCTGTGTAATTTCTTCAGGACCTAATTTCGTATCGCGTGCAACGACAGTCAGCTCTTCAATATGAATTGAAGTGTAACGGTCATCCGCTACCACACGCTCTGAAATCAAAATAGAGTCTTCGTAGTTATAACCGTTCCAAGGCATAAAGCCTACCAGCATGTTCTGACCTAAAGCCAACTCACCCATATCAGTTGATGCACCATCAGCAATTACATCGCCACGCGCCAACTTGTCGCCTACGCGAACCAGTGGACGTTGATTAATGTTGGTATTTTGGTTAGAACGTGTATATTTGGTTAGGTTGTAAATATCAACACCAACTTCGCCATCTTTGGCCTCGTCATCGTTAACACGAATAACAATACGACCTGAATCAACATAGTCGACCACACCGCCACGACGCGCCTGTACAGTTGTACCTGAGTCAACCGCGACCGTACGCTCAATCCCTGTTCCTACCACAGCTTTTTCGGCGCGTAAACAAGGCACTGCCTGACGTTGCATGTTGGCACCCATCAATGCGCGGTTCGCGTCATCATGCTCCAAGAATGGAATCAATGAGGCCGCAACAGACACAATTTGACCAGGTGCCACGTCCATGTACTGCACACGTTCAGGCTGAGTCATCGTAAACTCATTATGGTGTCTTGATGAAATTAAATCATCAACGAACATTGATTTAACATCTAAATCAGTGTTTGCCTGAGCAATCATATATTGACTTTCTTCAATTGCAGACAAGTAGTCAATCGTATCAGACACTTTATTACCTTCTACACGACGATATGGCGTTTCCAAGAATCCATATTCGTTAGTGCGTGCATATAACGCAAGTGAGTTAATCAAACCAATGTTTGGACCTTCCGGTGTTTCAATCGGACATACACGACCATAATGTGTAGTATGCACGTCACGCACCTCAAAGCCTGCGCGTTCACGTGTTAGACCACCTGGGCCTAGGGCAGAAATACGGCGTTTGTGCGTAATTTCAGATAACGGATTAGTTTGATCCATAAACTGCGATAACTGGCTTGAGCCAAAGAATTCGCGAATTGCACTTGACACTGGCTTTGCATTGATTAAGTCATGCGGCATCAAGTTATCAGATTCCGCTTGACTTAATCGCTCTTTAACAGCGCGTTCAACTCGCACCAAACCTGTACGGAATTGGTTCTCAGCCAACTCACCCACCGAACGAATGCGACGATTACCTAAGTGGTCAATATCATCAATTTCTCCTCGGCCATTACGTAACTCTAACAAAACACCAATGACGGCCAAAATATCATCATTTGATAAAATGTAGGATCCTTCATCACCACGAGCGCCTACGGTTTCATAAAATCTACGCATCCAGCTAGATTGACGCTCTTCCGCTTTAGTTGGGAATACACGCCGATTAAACTTCATGCGACCCACGCGCGATAGGTCATAGCGGTCTTCATTGAAAAATAAACCTTGAAATAGGGCTTCCACTGACTCTTCAGTTGGCGGCTCGCCTGGGCGCATCATGCGATAAATCGCAACGCGTGCACTATATTGATCTGGAATTTCGTCAATGCGAAGTGTTTGTGAAATATAATCTCCGTGATCTAAGTCGTTAGTATAGAGTGTACTAATTTGGGTAATTTTTGCTTCAACTAATTTTCCAAGCAGAGACTCTGTTATCTCGTCATTTGCATTTGCAATAACCTCGCCGGACTCTTGATCGACAATATTGTTAGCTATTGAGCGACCCAAAACAAAGTCCTGTGGCACAACAATTTTATTTACACCAGCTTTTTCCATATCACGGATATGTTTAACCGTAATTCGCTTATCTTTCGCAACTAACACTGAACCATCTTTAGCTAAAATGTCGAATTTAGCCACTTCACCACGAAGACGATCAGGCACTAAGGCAAACTCTACTCCTTTAGGGCCAATGTAAAATGTATCAAAGTCAAAAAATGTATTAATAATTTGCTCTGATGTGTACCCAAGGGCTTTAAGTAGCGTTGTCACCGGCATCTTACGACGACGGTCAATACGGAAGTATAGGTAATCTTTGGGATCAAATTCAAAATCCAACCATGAACCGCGGTAAGGAATGATACGGGCTGAAAATAATAATTTACCTGAGCTATGCGTTTTGCCACGATCATGCTCAAAGAATACGCCTGGGCTACGGTGCAATTGAGAAACAATCACGCGCTCAGTCCCATTAATGACAAACGAGCCGTTTTCCGTCATTAAAGGCAACTCGCCCATGTAAACTTCTTGCTCTTTCACTTCTTTAACCGTTGGTTTTGAAGCCTCTTTATCCATAATTGTTAGACGAACCTTAACACGCAATGGTGCCGCGTAAGTTAAGCCACGTTGTTGACACTCTTTTACATCAAACGGCTCAACGCCTAATTGATAGCTCACATAGTCTAGACGCGCATTACCTGAGTGACTAACAATTGGGAAAATTGAACTGAATGTTGATTGCAAGCCGTCTTCAGTGCGTTTATCTGCTGGAATGTCTGCTTGCAGAAAAGCTTTGTAAGACTCTAATTGCATAGCAAGCAAGTATGGAACTTCTTGCACGCTTTCACGTTTAGCAAAACTTTTGCGAAGGCGTTTTTTTTCGGTGAAGGAATAGCTCATTGCATCTCCTATAGTATGAGGGCAGAAATTAAAGCACTTAAGAAACCATGCAGCCGGATTGCAAGTATCTAAATTAAATCGCTTTTATTTCTAACTTCAGGTTATTGAAATAAATACATTACACTTTGTTACAATTTTGTCGCCAATATAAACGACGAAAGCTGACGGTTTCCCGTCAGCCTAATTCATGTTACCTTCTGTATGAATTATTTGAGTTCGCCGGTTGCACCAGCTTCAATCAATTTCTTCAAAGCTGCATCAGCATCAGCTTTACTTACACCTTCTTTAACTGCTTTTGGTGCACCATCAACTAAATCTTTAGCTTCTTTCAAGCCTAATCCTGTAATTTCACGAACAGCTTTAATTACGCCAACTTTTTGTTCGCCGGCATTTGTCAACATCACAGTAAACTCAGTTTGTTCAGCTACCGCTGCAGCTGGAGCACCAGCACCACCAGCAGCAGCTACAGCCACGGCTGCGGCTGATACGCCAAATTTTTCTTCAATTTCCTTAATGAATGCAGTCAGCTCCATAACTGACATGCTACCTACTGCTTCTAAAATATCTGCGTTTGAAATTGCCATTTTGAATGTTCCTTTAAATTAAATTCTGAAAATATGTAGTGTGAAAGCTTAAGCAGCCTCTTTAGCGTCACGAATAGCAGCGATAGCGCGTGCGAATTTCGTTGGCACCTCATTGAGTGTGCGGGCAAATTTAGCAAGCAACTCTTCACGACCCAATGTAGATGCTAGAGCTTGCACACCGGCAACATCCATCACTTGATTAGGGATCGCACCTGCTTTAATCACAAACTTATCATTTGTTTTAGCAAAGTTGTTTAATACTTTTGCGGCTGCCACTGGGTCTTCTGAAATACCAAAAACCAATGGGCCAACCATGCTATCTGCTAAAGCAGAAAATGGTGTGCCATCAACAGCACGACGTACTAGCGTATTTTTAAGAACACGCAAATACACACCAGATTTTCTTGCTTCTGCACGCAATACAGTCATGTCAGCCACGCCCATACCACGATACTCAGCTAGCACAATTGCCTGCGCCTTTTCAACTTGCGCGCTTACTTCAGCAACTACTGCTTTTTTTTCTGTAAGATTTAGACTCAAAGTCCGTTCTCCTTCCGTTAAAATCTCTGCTTATTGCTAAACAGAATATGTTTTTAGCAATTGATACGCTATTACTAAAAACCACTTTTACGGCGATCATTCAAAAGGAGTATTATTTCCAATTTAGGGATACGCCATCTGCGTAGGATTCTGAAACTAAAAAACAGAGGATTGTGAGTAACACTTCCCAATCACCCATTTCATAGCTACTTACATTAAGCTCATTAGAGCACCTACGGTCTTTGATAACTTCGGTAACTTAAAAACTAAAGAGTTAAACTACCGAACCCAAAGCCCTTTGCAGATTAAGTCATTTACACTCACTTAATCCGTCATTCTATTGTGCAAACTTATGCGGTTAAGCTTGCTTGATCAACTCTTACGCCAGCACCCATTGTGCTTGATACTGACAATTTTTTAAGATAAACGCCTTTTGATGCCGCTGGTTTAGCTTTATTTAAAGCATCAACTAATGCCAACAAATTACCTTGCAATTGCTCAACAGTAAATGAAGCACGACCTATGGTACAGTGTACAATACCTCCTTTATCAGTACGATATTGCACTTGACCTGCTTTCGCATTTTTAACTGCGGTTGCCGCATCTGGAGTCACCGTACCAACTTTTGGGTTTGGCATTAAACCACGTGGTCCCAATACCTGGCCTAATGTACCGACAATTCGCATTGCATCAGGTGTAGCAATCACTACATCAAAGTCCATCTGGCCTGCTTTAATTTGCTCAGCCAAATCTTCAAAACCTACTATATCAGCTCCTGCCGCCTTAGCAGCTTCAGCTTGAGCACCCTGCGCGAATACAGCAACCCTCGTTGTCTTACCAGTGCCATTTGGCAATACGATAGCGCCACGAACTAATTGATCCGATTTACGTGCATCAATACCCAAGTTAACTACCGCATCAATCGACTCATTAAATTTTGCAGTTGCATTTTCTTTAACTAAAGTTAAGCACTCAGCTACAGTATATAGTTTATTACGATCCACTTTTGCGCGAAGCGCATCAATTCTTTTAGCCATGCTATACACCCTCCACTTCAATACCCATACTGCGTGCGCTACCTGCAATAGTACGAACTGCAGCATCCATATCAGCCGCAGATAAATCAGCCTGTTTTGTTTTAACGATTTCTTCAGCTTGTGCGCGTGTAATTTTACCGACTTTATCAGTATGTGGTCGTGCTGAACCCTTTGTGATGCCAGCTGCTTTTTTGATTAAAATAGTTGCTGGAGGCGATTTCATCACAAATGTAAAGCTCTTATCAGCAAATGCTGTAATCACCACTGGAATTGGCAAGCCAGGCTCAACGCCTTGCGTTGCAGCATTAAATGCTTTACAAAACTCCATAATATTCAAACCACGCTGACCCAATGCTGGACCAACTGGAGGACTTGGGTTGGCTTTACCTGCAGGAATTTGCAGCTTAATGTAGCCAATGACTTTTTTTGCCATGGTATAACTCCTAAAATGGGTGCAAGCACTAAAAAATTAGCTCCCCGTTAAATAAAAATACTACTAAATCTCTTTTTCGATTTGACTGAACTCTAATTCAACAGGTGTTGAACGACCAAAAATTACCACTGAAACATGCAACTTACTTTTCTCGTAATTAACATCTTCAACATTTCCAGAGAAATCTTTAAATGGACCATCAATAATTCGAACTGACTCACCTTTTTCAAAGGTGAGTTTTTGTAGTGGATTACTTTTGCTATCGTCAATACGCTGCAAAATAATATCCACTTCCTTATCTCTTATTGGCGTAGGTCTCTGCGCACTCCCGCCTATAAAAGCTGTTACACGTGGGGTACTTTTAACCAAATGCCAACTTTCATCAGTCATCGACATTTGCACTAAAACATAACCGGGGTAAAGTTTGCGCTCAGATATCTTTTTCTGACCCGCCTTCATCTCGACCACTTCTTCAATTGGCACCAATATTTGACCGAATTGATCTTGAAGTCCGTTACGCACTACGCGCTCTTCAAGTGACTTTTGCACCGACTTTTCGAAGCCAGAAAAGGCTTGCACTGCATACCACTTCATGCTCATGACGCGCCTCCCATTAACCATTTCACCATATATGCAAAAACCACATCAATTAAACCCAAGATGATTGCCATCACCACTGCCAAGACAAATACAACCATCGTAGTTTGAATCGTCTCTTTACGTGTTGGCCATACCACCTTGCGCGCTTCGGCAACAGACTCACCCACAAAGTTAAGTGACTTTTGCCCCGTCGGGGTTGTCCACAACACACCTGCAGCCATCGCTAGACCAGCCAAGACTGCCAGTATTCGCAATATCATTGGCTTTTCAGCCTCTGCAAGGATATAAAATCCCGCAATCCCTGCGACGAGCAGCAAAAACGCTACCAACAACTTTATTTTGTTGACCATAATTTACTTAAAATTAACTAGAAGTTTTACCGCTCACAACTATCGCTTACTTCACTTTTTTAAACTGGCAGGCCAAGAGGGTCTCGAACCCCCAACCCTCGGTTTTGGAGACCGATACTCTACCAATTGAGCTATTGGCCTATTTAACGCTAAAACTACAAAAGCTACGCTGGGTTGTTAGCGTAGCTTTCTTTAATTAAACTACAAATTACTCGATGATTTTAGCCACCACACCAGCACCCACAGTACGGCCACCTTCACGAATCGCAAAGCGTAAACCTTCTTCCATCGCAATCGGGGCAATCAATGTCACTGTTATTGATACGTTATC
>JAKQIT010000156.1 GCA_029556915.1 Pseudomonadota bacterium | reverse complement strand
GATAACGTATCAATAACAGTGACATTGATTGCCCCGATTGCGATGGAAGAAGGTTTACGCTTTGCGATTCGTGAAGGTGGCCGTACTGTGGGTGCTGGTGTGGTGGCTAAAATCATCGAGTAATTTGTAGTTTAATTAAAGCGGCAGACTGAAGTCTGCCGTTTCGCTCTTTAAAGGAAAAAACATGGCTGCTCAAAAAATTCGTATTCGCTTAAAAGCATTTGACTATCGCTTGATTGATCAATCTGCTCAAGAGATTGTTGAAACTGCTAAACGTACTGGTGCTGTGGTAAAAGGTCCTGTGCCATTACCAACACGCATTGAACGTTTTGATATTTTGCGTTCACCACACGTGAACAAAACATCACGTGATCAATTTGAAATTCGTACACACCAACGTTTGATGGATATTGTTGATCCAACCGACAAAACAGTGGATGCTTTGATGAAGTTGGATTTGCCAGCTGGTGTGGATGTAGAGATTAAGTTGTAATTAACTGTTGTAAAAAAATCAGAGGTTCGGTATAATCGCGCCTCTTTCATGGAAGTCGGTCAATTGTAATCGGCTTTTTTAACTAATAAATAAGGAATCGATCATGGGCTTAGGGCTTATTGGTCGCAAGGTCGGTATGACCCGCATCTTTACTGAGGAAGGCGCAAGCATTCCGGTAACGGTGTTAGAGGTTGTACCTAACCGTGTGACACAGATCAAGACTGTCGAGAGCGATGGCTATACAGGCCTTCAAGTTGCTTACGGCGAACGTCGTGCTAGCCGCATCAATAAAGCGCTGACTGGGCATTATGCTAAGTCAGGTTCAGCTGCTGGTGCTGGCATACATGAATTTTCAGTGCCTGGTGAGGTTGTGGCCAATTACACTGCAGGTGCAAATATTACTGTTGATATTTTCCAAGCGGGTCAAATGGTTGACGTGACTGGCACTTCAATGGGTAAGGGCTTTGCGGGTGCAATTAAGCGCCACCATTTCAGTTCAAACCGTGCATCTCACGGTAACTCTCGTTCACATAATGTGCCAGGTTCAATTGGTATGGCGCAAGATCCAGGTAGAGTATTCCCTGGTAAGCGTATGCCAGGCCACTTGGGTGCAGTTAAAGTAACAACCCAAAATTTAGAGGTTGTTCGTGTGGATGTGGAACGTAATCTATTGTTGATTAAAGGTGCAATCCCTGGTTCAAAAGGTGGCGACGTTGTTGTGCGTCCAGCCATTAAAGTGAAGGGGGTTAAATGATGGAGCTCAAATTAGTGGATGTAAATGGTAAGGCTGCTAAGAAGGGTCTAACTGTTTCTGATGATACTTTTGGTCGTGAGTTTAATGAGGCTTTAGTACATCAAGTGGTTGTTGCGTATATGGCAAATGCACGTACTGCAACACGTGCGCAAAAAGGTCGCGACACAGTGGCACATACAACGCATAAACCATATGCGCAAAAAGGTACGGGTAACGCGCGTTCAGGTATGACGTCAAGCCCAATCTGGCGTGGAGGCGGACGCGCATTTCCAAACTCACCTAACGAAAATTTCAGCCATAAAGTAAACCGTAAGGCTTATCGTGCTGGTATGCAAACAATTCTTTCTGAATTGGTTAGACAGGATCGTTTGAGCGTTGTTGAAGAGTTTGCTGTAACTACCCCAAAAACCAAAGCGCTTGCTGAAAAAATTAAGGGTATGGGTTACACAGAGGGTGTTTTGGTGTTAACTGATAGCTTTAATGAAAATTTATACTTATCTTCACGCAATCTAACAAATGTAATGGTGGTTGAGGCGCAGTTCGCTGATCCTGTTAGTTTGGTGCGTTTTCCAAACGTTGTGGCGACAGCTGCTGCCGTGAAAAAACTTGAGGAGATGTTGGCATGATTACCGCGGCGACTAAAACTCAAGATCGCTTGTTGCAAGTAATATTGGCTCCTCAAATTACGGAGAAAGCCACTTATATTGCAGATAAGCATCAACAAATTGCATTTATTGTGCGTACAGATGCAACCAAACCAGAAATTAAAGCTGCTGTTGAGCTTATTTTTAAAGTTGAGGTTGATAAAGTGGCAACAATCAATGTGGGTGGAAAAACTAAGCGCGCTGGCAGAACTATGGGCAAGCGTAATGACTGGAAAAAAGCGATTGTTTGCTTGAAACCAGGTCAAGAAATTAACTTCGCAGCGGCTGAATAAGGAGAGATGAGATGGCATTAGTTAAAGTCAAGCCAACGTCCCCGGGTCGTCGTGGTGTATTGAAGGTGGTAACGCCTGATCTTTACAAGGGTAAGCCACACGCACCGCTGTTGGAAAGTCAGAGCAAAAATGCTGGCCGTAATAATAACGGTCATATTACAACCCGTCATCAAGGCGGTGGTCATAAGCAGCATTATCGATTGATAGATTTCCGTCGTAATAAAACGGGAATTCCTGCTAAGGTAGAGCATATTGAGTACGATCCTAATCGTACTGCACATATAGCGTTACTTTGCTATGCGGACGGTGAGCGTCGTTACATTATTGCACCACGTGGTGTCTCTGCAGGTATGGAATTGTTAAGTGGTTCCGAAGCGCCAATTAAAGTTGGCAACGCGATGCCGCTGCGTAATATTCCTGTTGGTAGCACGATTCACTGCATAGAACTGCAACCTGGTAAAGGTGCACAAATTGCTCGTTCAGCTGGCACATCAGTTCAGTTGCTAGCGCGTGAAGGTGCTTATGCGCAGTTACGTTTGCGCTCCGGTGAAGTTCGTCGCGTACATGTTGATTGCATGGCTACCTTAGGTGAAGTGGGTAACGAAGAGCATTCACTGCGTTCAATTGGTAAAGCTGGTGCTATGCGTTGGCGCGGTGTTCGTCCAACTGTGCGTGGTGTAGTAATGAACCCGGTTGATCACCCGCACGGTGGTGGTGAGGGTCGTACAGCTGCTGGTATGAACCCAGTAAGTCCATGGGGTGTTAAAACTAAAGGTTATCGTACTCGTAGTAGTAAACGTACAGATAATATGCGTATTAGTCGTCGTCCGAGAGGCGTAAGGTAATTTATGGCACGTTCACTTAAAAAAGGTCCATTTATTGATGGTCATTTGGCGAAAAAAGTAGAAGTTGCAGCTGCAGCACGCGATCGCAAACCAATTAAAACTTGGTCACGTCGTTCTACAATATTCCCGGATTTTATCGGTCTTACTATTGCAATTCACAATGGTAAGCAACACATTCCAGTGTTGATTTCTGAAAACATGGTTGGTCACAAGCTAGGTGAATTTGCGCTAACGCGTACATTCAAAGGTCATGCGGCTGACAAAAAAGCTAAGAAGTAGGGGTTGAACATGCAAGTATCTGCAATTTTAAAAGGTGTTCATCTTTCTCCGCAAAAAGCTAGATTGGTGGCAGACCTTGTTCGTGGCAAGAAAGTGGATCACGCACTTAATATTTTAAATTTCACGCCTAAAAAAGGCGCTGAGATTATTAAGAAAGTAGTTGAATCTGCGATTGCTAATGCTGAACACAATAATGGTGCCGATATTGATGAGTTGAAGGTGTCTTCAATTTATGTTGATAAAGGTATTGTGCTTAAACGTATTCGTCCGCGGGCAAAAGGTCGTGCGGGTCGTATTACTAAACCAACTTGCCACATTCATGTGACAGTAAGCGATTCAAGGGCTTAATATGGGACAAAAAATACATCCAATCGGCTTCCGCTTGAGTGTCCAAAAAAATTGGGCCTCACGCTGGTATGCCAATAGTAAAAACTTTCCTGCAATGTTGCAGGGTGACATTAAAGTGCGCGAATTTTTAAATAAAAAATTAGCTGCCGCAGCTGTTAGTAGGATATTAATTGAGCGTCCTGCTAAGAACGCTAAAATTACTATCTACAGTGCGCGCCCAGGTGTTGTCATTGGAAAAAAGGGCGAAGATATTGAGTCTTTACGGTCAACTTTGCAAGGTTTAATGGGCGTACCAGTTCATTTAAATATTGAAGAGGTTCGTAAGCCTGAAATTGATGCAACATTGATTGCGCAATCAATCGCGCAGCAATTAGAAAAACGTGTGATGTTTCGTCGTGCGATGAAGCGTGCGATGCAAAATGCAATGCGTTTAGGTGCTCAAGGTATTAAAATCATGAGTTCAGGTCGCTTGAATGGTATAGAAATTGCGCGTACGGAATGGTATCGCGAAGGTCGTGTGCCGCTTCATACATTGCGTGCTGATATTGACTACGGCGTGGCTGAAGCCTCAACTACCTATGGCATCATTGGTATCAAAGTGTGGGTATTTAAAGGGGAAATATTCCCTGCAAATGTTCAGGCGCCTATTGGTGCAATTACTGCACCAGTTGCACCTGCTACTGAGCCAGAGAAAAAAGTAAGAAAGCCGAGGGCTAAAGATGCTACAACCGTCTAGACAAAAATATCGTAAGATGCAAAAAGGCCGTAATAAAGGCATTGCAACTACGGGTAATAAAGTAAGTTTTGGTGATTTTGGTTTGAAAGCAGTAGGCCGTGGCCGTTTAACTGCACGTCAAATTGAAGCTGCGCGTCGCGTTATGACACGTCACATTAAACGTGGTGGTCGTGTATGGATTCGCATTTTCCCAGATCAGCCAATTTCTAAAAAACCTGCTGAAGTGCGTATGGGTAACGGTAAAGGTAGTACAGAGTACTACGTAGCTCAAATCCAACCAGGTAAAATGTTATACGAGATGGACGGCGTGAGCGAAGAGCTCGCACGTGAAGCGTTCCGTTTGGCAGCTGCTAAGTTGCCAATTGAAACGACATTCATGACTCGTCAAATCGGCAGTTAAGGAAGGTACGCTAATATGAAAGCAACCGATTTAAGAGCAAAAAGCGTTGAAGAGCTAAATGCAGAATTGATTGAATTGCGTCGTGCGCAATTTTCACTTCGTATGCAAGTTGCAACTCAGCAATTATCTAAAGTAGATCAGCTAGGTAAAGTACGCAAAGATGTAGCGCGCGTTAAGCTTGTATTGGCTGAGAAAGCGAAGCAGGCGTAATGATGACTGAAACGACAAAAGTAGTACGCAGCTTAACTGGCCGCGTTGTTAGCGACAAAATGGACAAAACTGTTACAGTTTTGGTTGAACGTAAAGTTAAACATCCATTGATTGGTAAAGTTGTTCGCCAATCTAAAAAGTTTCATGCACATGATGAAACTAACAGCTGTAAAGAAGGTGACGTAGTAACGATCGTTGAAAGCCGTCCACTTTCAAAAACAAAAACCTGGGTAGTTAAAGCTGCTTAAGTAAAAAAGTCGTAGTTACGTAATTATTAGCAATAATGATTGCGTAACTATGCAATGCAAGTTATAATGTTTGGCTATTTAGGCGAGCCATAAGCTCTCGCCCCAATACTGACCGGGTCTATCGGCCGTGTTAATTGAAAGTTAGTCTTTTGATTAAAAATGGCTGGTGTTGGTTTAACGGATTAAGTTGGAGATTATTCTCATGATTCAAATGCAATCTCGGCTAGAAGTTGCCGATAACACCGGTGCGCGCTCTGTGCAATGCATCAAGGTGTTAGGTGGCTCTAAGCGTCGTTACGCTGGAATTGGCGACATCATTAAGGTGAGCATCAAAGATGCTGCGCCACGTGGTCGCGTTAAAAAAGGCGAAGTTTACAGCGCGGTAGTTGTGCGTACTGCTAAAGGTGTTCGTCGCCCAGACGGTTCTTTGGTTAAGTTCGATGGCAATGCTGCGGTACTGTTAAATAATAAGCTAGAACCGATTGGTACCCGTATTTTCGGCCCAGTAACACGTGAATTACGTACAGAAAAATTCATGAAAATCGTTTCATTAGCGCCAGAAGTGTTGTAGGAGCTCACATGAACAAAATTCGTAAGGGTGATCAAGTCATCTTAAATACAGGTAAAGACAAAGGTAAGCAAGGTACGGTAATTAGTATTCTTGAATCTGGTCATGTTATTGTTGAAGGTCTTAACATCGTTAAGAAGCATGCAAAAGCTAACCCGATGAAAGGTATTGCTGGCGGTATTATTGCAAAAGAAATGCCGATTGACATTTCTAACGTTGCTTTATTTAACAGTGCGACCCAAAAAGGTGATCGCGTAGGCTTCAAAACATTGGATGATGGTCGCAAAATTCGCGTATTCAAATCTAATGATGAAGCAGTGGACGCATAGGAAGAATTATGGCGCGTTTAAAAGACTTTTATAAAGACTCTGTTGTTAAATCAATGACTGAGCAATTTGGCTACACTTCAGTAATGCAGGTGCCTCGTATTGAAAAAATCACTCTAAACATGGGTGTTGGCGAAGCTGTTGCAGATAAAAAAGTGATGGAGCATGCTGTTGGCGATATGGAAAAAATTGCTGGTCAAAAAGCAATTGTAACTAAAGCTAAAAAATCAGTGGCTGCATTTAAAATCCGTGATGATTATCCAGTTGGTTGTAAAGTAACTCTACGTCGTGAACGTATGTATGAGTTCTTGGATCGT
>JAKQIT010000148.1 GCA_029556915.1 Pseudomonadota bacterium | reverse complement strand
ACAAAGAATAAATTTATATCGCGCAGACTGTCGCGCGCGTCGTTTGAGTGTCTGCCGGTTTCAAAGTAACGGCGCATATCGTCGGCAGTTTTTACGTCCGGCCCGAAATATCGCCACGTTGGCGCGCTGCTGTAAGGTTCTAAACAGTGCTGAAAACCGAACTTTGTTTTTTTTATGTGTATTGTCTTCATTAGGCTGGTATATTAGTCTGTTGTTTCATAACGTCATTTCTTACGGTCAGATCATCCAGGTGAAATTTTAAGTTTACAAATCGCAGTTTGCAAAAGTCTGCTATTATCTGCGCGCCTGCCGGACCGATATGACCGGCGTTTAAATGCGCCTGTAAACTGTCTTTTAAGTCATTCCAGTGTTTCAGTCGCTGCAGCTGCGCAGGACCTTCGGCATAATATGAAAACCTTTGACAATAATTTTCAAGTGCTGGCCGGTCCACGTTAAAAATGCCATTTGCGAACGTCAGCAAATCAGCGTATAAATTATAACTGCTGCGACTGACTGCCGGTTTCGTGCGGCGTCTTATTATCTTTTTGCACGGCTCACAATTTATTATATCGACCGGCATACCGGTCACAGCTGCGGCAAAGTTAGCGCGATCGTATCCGGCCAACAGTGCTAATTGTTCTGTATTAATTGCGCGACCGCCACCAATGTTTAATTTAACGGTCCTGATTAGGTAATCATCAAAGTATTTAACAGGATCCGTTACAAGTCCGTGCCAGTGTTCAATAGTCTGTACCAGGTCACCGCTAAACGCCTGGTATATGTTTATTAATTCGTTGCACTGGTCTTTTATTTCGGTAACCTTCATTTGCAGATCCACGGCCTTGCCGCTGTCAGTGTACAATAGTATTTTTTTAGTCATCTGTTTTGATTATTATAATTTTACGATATGGAAATGCCGCCCTAAATGTGTCTTTTGTATACCGTCTGTCATTGTATGAATTGTTAATTATTCTCGTGTCCGTATTATAACGAATCTTCTATAAGGGAACCGCCGTTGAAACTCTTCGGAGGTCATTGTTTCACCGTTGTATTCAAAGGTGCTGCCACGGCCAACGATAAACTGCGGCGGCATCGCATATTTATCTGCACACTCTTCAATTGACAGACCAGACGTTTTTACGTCGTCTAAAATCATTCGCTTCAATTCTGCGCCAGGCTCATATCCCAGCAGTTCAGTCAAGTTTTTTTTGTTCATTATTCAATAGTTTATCAATTATTCGGTCTAAATCATAATCCGACAGCTGCGCCAGGTTAATATCCAGATCAATACTGCTGACCTTCGGCAGCACAAACGGCAATAGTTCAGTGAACATCTTAATTCGCTGTTGTGGCGTCAGCTTCTGCCAGATACCAGGCAATTCGGTGAACCGTTCATTCAGAAAATCACTGATCTGCATTTTTAACGGACGTGCAACCTTATTCAGCGCAGATCGTGGACGTCCCTGCGGATTGCCGCTGTGACCTTTTTTAAACATATCCTTTTGTTTTATAGTAATTAATCCACTTGTTAAAATTGTTTTTTACAAATCACCGTGGCATCATTAGTTCTAAAAGGTTGCCCCCCGTGGGGGTAACCTTATGGAATAGGGTGCTCCATGGAACAGGCAAAAGCGCAAGGAATTGGTCAGCCGTTTTTATTCGTGGCTCTGGCTGCTGCCGTTCATACAATCGCTGCCAGTATGCTATATGATACTGACGCAGTTTGTGCGGATTTTTGCGCCGCCAGGCACGCTGATAGTTGTTTCTTAATTCACGTGCACCGTCTGAAATTTCATCTGCTTTCATAATACGTTTATTAATAGGTTACTTACACAATTATTATACTTTTTTTCATTGACAAAAAAAATTAATTCATGTCATATTTGCCACGTCGCACGTCACGTTTAACTGTCAGATAGCCGAGTGCATCATATTCAACTGGCGTCTGTGCTATAAGGTGGTATTTTTTATACACTGATGTGAAGAATTGCATTGCTGCCTGGTATTCGGTTGCGTCACGGCTGCCGCTGTAACCAGTGGTGAATGTTTTAATATAGTTGTTCATTGCCGCAGCTATCACGTAGGCTTCTGCTACCTGGTATATATCTGGCTGGTCATTCATTCGTTTATGGTTTATGCCTGCTGCCAGGCGGTTTAAATTTTTTAAGTTGCGAACCGACGTGAAATTCTGCGTCTGTTCTTCATTAATCTAACTTTCATCAGCACGTTTCTGTTTCAACAAACAGTGGTTTTTTAAAAACATCCACTTCCAAAAAAAAACAATCCAAGTCACTGCAATAGCTGTTGTGCTTATTCAGTGTTGACACGTTCTGTTGTATCATTTTTTTTTATGCATACTGATTTTTAAGCTATTAGCGTTTTTCGTTCATTGCTGACCAGCTGCCGTAGTTTATAGTCTTTTGCTTGTAATGCAAAATAACGTTTGACTGTCATTGGCTTCGGTTTAATAGGTTGTAACAGGAACGTGTGACGTGCTGGCTGAACTTCAAACAG
>JAKQIT010000103.1 GCA_029556915.1 Pseudomonadota bacterium | reverse complement strand
AGAAATCTGTCATTAAGTGCATATTAACGTAAGCGCACTCAACTCATATTGAGGAGTTGACTGGCTTTATTGGCGTTATTCTCAGCGCTCTGTACTAATTTCATTTGCATTTCAAATTGGCGCGCAAGGCTAATCATCGTTACCATCGCATCCACCACATTGACATTGCTACTTTCTAATGCACCATTCACCACCTGAACGTTGGCATCCGCTTCTGCAGGTGTGCCATTTTTGGTGACAAATAAACCATCATCTGCGCGCTTTAAATTAGATTCTTCTGGATTCACCAGTTTTAATCGGCCAAGTGCGTTGGAGGGGCCAGGTAGAGTTGAATTTGAGACTGAAGAAATCGTACCGTCTTTACCAATAGAAATCGTAATATCTGGTGGAATGCTTATGGGGCCGCCATCGCCCATGACCGTTAAGCCATTGGCTGTTTGTAGCACGCCATTTTCACTGATTTTAAGTGAACCGTTTCGCGTGTAACCTTCTGAACCATCAGCACGCTGTACAACTAACCAGCCATTACCATGCACCGCCACATCCAGATCTCGGCCAGTTTGCTGAAGTGCGCCAGGGTTAAAGTCCGCACCCACCGTTGCGTCCACCACAAATGCACGCGTAGGCAATCCTGTGCTCAACACTGGCACAGCGCGAAAAGAATCTACCTGTGCCTTAAAGCCAGTAGAAGTGACGTTTGCAAGATTATGTGCAGTTGTGGCTTGCTGTTCAAGTATATGTTTTGCGCCAGTCATCGCCGTATAAATCATGCGGTCCATACGAACACTCCTAACATGCTGTCAAGTAAGTACATTTAGTAAATGATGGATAATTAGCGTAGATTCACCAGTGTTTGCAGTACTTGGTCTTGTGTTTTAATGGTTTGTGCATTGGCTTGATACACGCGTTGTGCCGTAATCATGTTGACTAATTCAGCCGTCAGGTCAACGTTAGAATCTTCAACCGCAGACGATTGCAACACTCCCATAGAGCCAGTATTAGGTGTGCCAATCAGGGGAACGCCAGAGTCTGCACTTTCGACCCATGCGTTGCCACCCAATGATTGCAAGCCATTTGGGTTTACAAAATTAGCGAGCACCACTTGCCCCAATGTTTTTGATTGGCCATTAGTGTATCGGCCCACAACGGTGCCATCTTTACCCGTATTAAAGCTGGCTAATCGGCCAGAAGTAAAACCGTCTTGTGAAAGACTGTTGATGCTAAAGTTAGAACCGAATTGCGTGCTGCCTGCGAAATCCATGGTTAATGCGACTGCATTGGCCCCTGTGGTTGGTACAAAGTTAACAGTAGGGGTTGCAGGTGCTATGGTAGGTGCTACACCAGTGCCAGAAAATGTCATGGCCGCGGTTGCGGCTGGCAGAGCTGGTGTTGAAATACCGTCAGCAGTTGAAAATACGCTCCATGTGCCAGGTGCGGTTTTAACAAAAAAGTTCTGCACGGTATGTTCGTTGCCTAAGCTGTCAAACACCGTCACAGCGGTTGAATTATGATAGGTTGTTGGGTCAGATGGATCAAAGCCAGCAGCGGGTAGGGCGGTTTTTCTTGAATCAAGATTCACTACCCCCTTATATTCTGTACTCGCAGAAGGTTGCAAATCAGCAGTGTTGATGTTGATTTCAGAAGGCGCGCCAGTTGAAAGTACCCCATTGGCATCTGCCGTGTAGCCAGTCAAACGTTTATTTTCGGCATCTACAATGTAACCGAATTTATCCATTTGAAATTGACCATTACGTGAATAGGTCACTGCACCATTATTACTCATGCGGAAAAAACCACCGCCGTTGATGGCGATATCTAATGTATTACTTGTGCTGGTAATGTTACCTTGAGTGTACTGTTGAGACACATTGGCAAGCTTAGTACCAATACCGATTTGCGACGCACCGCCTCCTGTGAGTGAGTTGGCGTAAACATCGGCAAACTCTGCGCGAGATTGTTTAAAACCAACGGTGTTGGCGTTAGAAACGTTGTTGCCAATCACTTCTAGTGTTTTAGATGCTGCATTTAATCCACTTAAACCTTGTTGAAAACTCATGTGATTCTCCTAATCTTTAATTCGATAAACCGCTAAATTATGTTGGTAAAAATATGTTAAAAAACTTTAAAAGATCTCTTTGACTTCACTGGTGCTCACTGAGCTTAAGTTGCTTAAATTCAAGGTCACGCCATTGCTACTGTTTGATATGCTTTTTACTTCAGCAAAGCTCAGGCGAGTGGCTTGTACAGGTTGCCCGCCAACGGTAGCGTTAATGTCAAATTGATAGGTGCCATTGGCTGCAATCGTGCCGTCATTGGTATGGCCATCCCAAATCAGCGGCACTGAGC
>JAKQIT010000120.1 GCA_029556915.1 Pseudomonadota bacterium | reverse complement strand
AATCACTTACATGGTAAACATAACAACCCCAATCAAAGCAGAAGCACGCGATTTAAACTTCTTTTACAGCAATGGTAATCAGGCATTAAAAAGCATCAACATGCCGCTTTATGAGAAAAAAATCACCGCGCTCATCGGCCCATCAGGTTGCGGAAAATCTACTTTTTTACGCTGCTTTAACCGTATGCATGATTTATATCCTGGCAATAAATACCAAGGCCAGATTGTGATGCATCCGGATAACACGAATATTCTAGAAGCAGGCGTTGACCCGATTGAAGTACGCATGCGCATCAGCATGGTGTTTCAAAAGCCAAACCCATTTCCCAAAACCATTTATGAGAATGTGGCTTATGGCTTGCGTGTGCGCGATGAAAAAAATAAGCGCACCATTGATGACAAAGTGGAAGAGGCCCTTAAAGGCGCAGCATTATGGAATGAAGTCAAAGACCGTTTGCAAGATTTAGCGTTTAATCTATCCGGCGGCCAACAACAGCGCTTGTGTATTGCCCGCGCTTTGGCGACTGACCCTGAAATTATGCTGTTTGATGAGCCAACCTCTGCGCTAGACCCAATAGCCACAGCTAATATTGAAGAATTAATGAGTGAGCTCAAAGAAAAACTCACTATATTAGTGGTCACCCATAATATGCAGCAAGCCGCGCGCGTTTCAGACTACACCGCCTACATGTATTTAGGTGAGTTGATGGAATATGGCGACACCAACCAAATTTTCACCCGTCCAACACGCAAAGAAACCGAAGATTACATCACTGGTAAGTTTGGTTAATTTAACTGCAAAATTTTGAAGATTATTTAAGGAAACACCATGAGTTCAGAACATATATTTAAGCAATACGATGCCGAGTTAGAAAGCGTGCGCGCCAAAGTGCTCGAAATGGGCGGCTTGGTTGAAAAACAAATTGCCGATGCAATGAAAGCGCTGGTGGAATCAAACCCAACACTGGCCCAAACGGTGGTGAAAAAAGACCATCAAGTGAATGCGCTTGAAGTGCAGATTGATGAAGATTGCAGCACGATTATTGCCCGCCGCCAGCCGGCAGCAGGGGATTTGCGCATGATTCTTATGATGATTAAAACCATTACCGACCTTGAGCGAATTGGTGATGAAGCCTCAAAAATTGCACGTTTTGCGATTAGTATTCATGAGGCAAACCGCGCGTGGTCCACCAAGTTTTCTGATGTGAAAGCCATGTCAACCGTGACACAAACCATGCTGCGCATGGCGCTGAATGCGTTTGCACGCTCAGATGAAACCAAAGTGCAAGAAATTGCCCAGATGGATGAAAAAGTCGATGAGCAATATCAAGCCGCGATTCGCCAGATGATTACCTTTATGTTGGAAGATCCACGTACGATTTCTATGACGCTTGAAGTATTGTTTGTTGCAAAAGCCATTGAGCGCATTGGCGACCACGCCAAAAATATTTCAGAATATGTGGTGTATATGGTGAAAGGTAAAGATGTGCGGCATATTAACGTAGAAGAATAATCACTTGAATTACAAAGCCGCCTTAGGGCGGTTTTTTATTGCTAATAATTATTATGTATAACGAATAATACTTTTGGATTACTGTCATGAATATGTAACATTAGTGCATCAAAATGATGATGTTGAAAATTGATACAAACGATAAATATAGGGAGAATTGATATGAATATGACTTTACGCAATTTTGCGGCGACCGCACTGACCAGTGCATTTCTATTAAGTTTTGGAGGTAATGCCATGGCGGACAGTACGGATGACATCGTCAATGCACTCGTTGCCAAAGGTGTGTTAACCGAAGAAGAGGGCGCGCTGTTACTGAAAGGCCGCACAGGCGAAAAAGAGGCAGCAGAAGCGAAAAAAGCCAGCGCAGTATCCGCTAAATACAAAGACGGGTTAAGCTTTGAAAGCGGCGATGGAAAATTTAAAGCGGCTATCAATGGCCGCGTACATGCGGATTACCGCTTTTTTGATCACAATGATAACGCTAGAAATACACCGGTAGTCGGGGTGGGCAATTCAATTGCTAACTCTAATGGCGTGACTGATACTTTTGATATTCGCCGCGCACGCATAGGCTTTAAAGCGGCTTGGAAAGACTATTACGAAGCTGAAGTGGTTGCTGACTTAGCTAACAGCTCAACACTAGATGTGGGTTATTTAAACGTGGCCTGGTGGAAACCAGTGCAATTCCGCTTTGGTCAATTCAAAATGCCGATGAATTTGGAAGAATTGACCAGCTCAAACAATATTGACTTTATGGAGCGCTCTTACGTCAATGCGTTAGCGCCCGCAAAGGAAATTGGATTGATGGTACATGGCTCGCCATTTAAAGGGGTGACTTACGCCTTGGCCGCTTCAAACGGAAGCGCAAAGAATGCTGAGTCAGATATACGTGAAGATGGTAAAGATATTATTGGCCGCGTAACAGCCAACTTTGCAGAAATGATGGAAAACAAAGAAATGGTGTTACATGCAGGGGCATCATTCTCGCAGGGCGATTTACCACAAGGCACGGTGGGTGTGAATGGTCGTACTGAAGCACGTGGTGCAACGTTTTATACCTCTCCCGTTTTGGGTAATGCTGCATTTAGCGCAATTGATAGAAGCCGTGCTGGCCTAGAAGGCGCGGTGGCTTACGGGCCATTTAAAGTGCAAGCAGAATGGATGCAACTCAATAATGACTTTAAGACATTGGTGCGAAGCTATGATTTGGACACTGAAAACTGGTATGCCGAAGCGTTATGGTCAATTACAGGTGAAGCGTATGCAGATTCCTACAAAAATGGCGTGTTTGGTGGCCTAAAACCTAAAAACGATTTTGACCCAAGCACATTTAAGGGCGGCTTATGGGAAGTTGGCGCTCGCTATAGTGAGTTTGATGCGTCTGACTACAACACGGTGGGTATTGCGCAAGGCACAACAAACGATGCAGGCATCACAACCAAAGCAAAAGGCTTTGCCAAAGCTGAAGCTTGGACTTTGGGCCTCAAGTTCTTGCCTACTGCAAACACACGTTTAATGCTTAACTATGTAATGACAGATTTCAACGACGTGATTGGCGGCGCAACGGGTGGCGTAGTACTCAACCAAAAACGTGTGGATGACGAAAAAGCGCTCATTATGCGTGCACAATGGATGTTCTAAAGTACATTTTTAAACTACAACCTTTATCGCTGCCCTGCAAGCCTTGTAAATAGAGGCTTGCAGGGCAGTATTTTTTTATCGGCAATATTTTTGCTTGGTGTTTAGTTGATGTGTCCTTAGTTTGTTTACCTGAGATTTTTAGTGCAAATGAGGGGTTCAGGTATAATTCTTGGTACATTTTCATTTTCATTTTAGGCCGCACATATGTACAAGCACCCACTACTCAACCGTGACAAAATGTCGCCGCAAGAAGCCTTAGATATTTTGATTGAAGGCAATCATCGCTTTACCAACAGCTTAACGGCCAATAAAGACTTGATGCGTTTGGTGAGTATTACCAAAGACCGGCAACATCCTTTTGTTTCAGTGCTTAGTTGCAGCGATTCGCGCGCGCCAGTGGAAATGCTGTTTGACCAAGCGTTGGGGGATATTTTCAGTGTACGTTTGGCGGGCAATATTGCTTCAGACAAAGTGATTGGTAGTATTGAATTTAGCTCAAAGTATTTGGGCAGCAAGCTGATTGTGGTGCTGGGGCATACCGATTGTGGCGCGGTAAAAGCAGCGTGTGATAATTTTAGAGAAGGCCATATTGGCGAAATTATTAATTTAATTCGCCCGGCGGTGCGATTGGAAAAAACCATTGAAGCTCAGCGCGATTCAAGCAATGTTAATTTTGTCGATAAAGTTTGCGCTTTAAATGTGCAAGTGCAAATCAATGAAATCATCCATAGCAGCGATATTATTCAAGATATGCTGGCCGCAAAACAA
>JAKQIT010000117.1 GCA_029556915.1 Pseudomonadota bacterium | reverse complement strand
GCTTTAGCAGAATTTAAATCAAGACGGCAACAACTCATTGCACAAATGGTTGAAGGGGTTGCCATTATCCCCACTGCGGCTGAGGCAATCCGCAACCGCGACAGCCATTATCCTTACCGATTCGACAGTTATTTTTATTACCTCACCGGCTTTAAAGAGCCTGAGGCTTTGCTGGTTTTAGTGGCAGGTAATGAGAATAAAAGCATTTTATTTTGTCGCGATAAAGACATGGAGCGCGAAATTTGGGATGGCTTTCGTTACGGCGCGGAGGCTGCTAAAGCGGAATTTGGCTTTGATGAAGCCTACAGTTTTAATCAACTTGATGAAATGCTGCCAAAATTACTAGGCAATCAGACTAAATTATTTTATAGCTTGGGTGCGGATGCAAGCTGGGACGCGCGCGTGACGGGTTGGTTGAACCAAGTTAAATCACAAGCGCGTACAGGCATTAGTGCGCCAGATGAAATTTTTGACGTGCGTAAGCTGGTGGACGAAATGCGGCTGTATAAATCTGCTTATGAAATTGATGTGATGCGCCGCTCTGCCAACATTGCCGCTGCTGCGCATAACCGCGCCATGCAAAAAACGCGCGCGGGCAAAATGGAATATGAAATTGAAGCCGAATTTTTGCATGAGTTTTATCGCAAAGGAGCGCAAGCCCCAGCTTATACCAGCATTATTGCGGGTGGCGCCAATGCGTGTACTTTGCATTACAACACCAATAATTGCGTGCTAAAAGACGGTGATTTGTTGCTGATTGATGCGGGCTGTGAGCTGGATGGCTATGCGTCTGACATCACACGTACTTTTCCAGTTAACGGTAAGTTCAGTGCAGCGCAAAAAGATGCGTACGAATTGGTGTTAGCCGCGCAAGCTGCGGCCATTGCCAAAGTAAATACCGGAAACCATTGGAATGCACCGCATGAAGCTGCGCTTGAAATATTAGCCCAAGGGTTTATAGACCTAAAACTATGCAAAGGCAGCCTTTCAGGGGTGATTGAAAGTGGTGATTACAAACAGTTTTACATGCACCGCACCGGCCACTGGCTGGGATTAGATGTGCACGATGCTGGTGAATATAAAAACAAAGCGGGTGCGTGGCGTCAATTAGAAGCAGGAATGACGCTCACCGTAGAGCCAGGCTGTTATATTCGCCCAGCAGACCATGTACCTAAAGCGCTCTGGAATATTGGCATTCGTATAGAAGACGATGTGTTGGTGACGACAGCGGGTGCTGAAGTGCTGACTAAAAACGCCATTAAAACTGTGGTGGATATTGAATCTATCATGGCAAAAAGCTAATGTCAGAAACAATGCGTGAACCTATCATTATTGTCGGTGGCGGCCCGGTTGGCGCAACGCTAGCGTTGCTACTGGCACAAAAAGGGATTGCAACCACCGTGCTAGAAGCTCGCAAAAAAGCGGCGGCGTACACTGAAAGCCGCGCATTAGCGTTGTCTTTTGG
>JAKQIT010000116.1 GCA_029556915.1 Pseudomonadota bacterium | reverse complement strand
TTGCCAGCCAAGCTGAAAAATTGGCGATTCATAACCGCTACACCGCCACCATGAAAGAAATTTGGGCCATGCAACCGCGCTTTGAGCAACGTGCTGGCAAGCGGCCATTTAGTTTACTTACGCACCCGCGCTACCGCGCAGGCTATGATTTTTTACTGCTGCGTTGTGAATCAGGTGAATTACCGATGGAACTTGGTGAATGGTGGACCGCTTTTGCCAATGCAGAAGGCGAAGCACGCACGGCAATGCTGCAAGCCGACACCAACCCTAACAAGCGCAGAAAAAGAAACCGTAAAAAAACAAATAAACCTATTGTAGATGTATTAGCGTCTTAGTTTTAGAGCGGATAAATGCTGATTACCTAGATAGGACCGGAAAGGATAGCAATATGTGGTTTTTGATTGCCATATTAGTAATTGCAGCTTCACCTGTCATTTTGCTGCTAGTTTTCTCAGAAATAATGGCCGAAAAAGAAGGGAGTAAAATTAACGACACTCCTCGGAAAATATCTAAAATATTGGCTTGGGTGCTTTTTTCTTTGTTCAGTTTGTTTTTACTTTACCTAGTTTTTGAGGACAACAGCCGCAAAAGCCATTTTAGAGAGGCTATTAACATTATTATTTTTTTCTTTGAGTTTCTAAAGTAATGTTTTTCAAAATAGAATTGAAAGAAGCAAGCAAATGAGTTTATTTTTTGGACGGCATTCTAACTTAACTTTTATACGCTTATCTGGCGCTTATATTTGTACTTACTATCAATAATGGCCTTGGCTTTTATCGCATTAGGCAGCAATTTAGCTGACCCCATTTTACAAGTTAAAAATGCGTTTGCTGCGCTGAGTAAAATTCCTAAAACACGCGTCATCAAGTGCTCATCGCTTTATAGAACTGCGCCGATTGATTGCCCGCAAACCACGGAACAATCCGTGCCAGATTTTATCAACGCCGTGGTTGAAATTGAAACCACGCTCTCGCCAGAAGCCTTATTAACTGCACTACACACCATAGAAAACGCCGCGGGGCGCGAGCGGCCTTACATCAACGCGCCGCGCGTGCTGGATTGCGACTTATTGCTTTATGAAAATATCGTGCAAAATACCGCCAAACTCACGCTACCGCACCCGCGCATGCACACCCGCGGATTTGTTTTATTGCCACTATTTGAAATCGCACCGCAACTAATTGTGCCAAAACATGGCAAAATAGCGCAATTGATGACGCCGCAACTCGCCCAAGGTATTCAAAAACTAGAAAATCACTTATGAGCATTTTTACCAGATTCCCTTAT
>JAKQIT010000107.1 GCA_029556915.1 Pseudomonadota bacterium | reverse complement strand
GTCTAATCTTGGCATACATGACCATGGTAATCACCTCTTTTACTCCTGCTTACAAAATAAGCAGAATACTGGTTTTACCTGGTCAAAATTCAACGCGCATCACTGCGCTTATATGGTCATTTTTAAACTAGCGTCAACAGTTATGGTTGAAAACTACCTAACAGTTCGTGGGCCCTACGACAATTGGAGCTTTTCTCTTATGTACTCCCCTATTAGTATGGCGGTAGGGTAGGACACCTCCTCTTCAGTTTGCGCGTGAAGCATCAGCGCTTTGGCGAACTCCACGTATTCCACCTTGCCTGCTTTCTTCGCTGCGGCCGAAAGCACTCCCAATGCAGCGACGATGGATTTGTGCTCCTGAAGCATCTGGCCAAGATCCGCCTTGAGCCTATCAGTCAACGCAAGCACTTCTTTCATATCTGGGGTCATCTTGCCTTGAGCTAGATCACGCAGCAGCCCTAGTGGAGGCAGTGCGTATTCCTCCTCCTTGATAAAATGTGGATGCATTAGCTTGGCAACGGCCTTCGCAGCATCGCCAAGATCGCCTGGTTCCTTCGTCGCTTTGCTCAGTATGTTGTGTAGTTCTTCATGTTCCACCTTAAGTGGGTAAGGGATTTTGAATTCCACGTGACATTCCTCCTTTTAACGAGGCTTCAATAGTGTTTGGTGCGGTAACGGCCTCTGGAATTGCCGTACCGTAGGTCAACTGGCCTGTGGCCAAGAAGACGCAGCCTAACGAATGAAATAGATTCTCGTCTCGATCGACATCGGATGTGCCAGAATGAAGTGATCTTGAGTACTCTCGTCGGCAGTCTGGAAGTGCGCTAGGCTTGAACGGAATCATACACGCCTCAACAGAACCGTGACGAGAAGAGAGGAGTCCTCCAGCGCCTTGACCGCGTGTGGCTCTGCGTCAGATAGGTAGACCATGCTTCCCGCACGCAGTATCTGTGTTCGTCCGTGGGCCTCAAGCTCCACTGCCCCTTCTAGACATTGAATTGTGATCGCGCCAGATGCTTTGTGGTCTGGGGGCGCCTTGCCGGCAGCCAACACTAACCGGAAAACCTCAAGGTGATCTGCCCTGACCAGAGTACTTGAACTCGTCTGACGCAGGCTCGCACCAAGTGGCCGAACATCAATCAATTCACCGGATGCTGCGTGAGGAAGGGACATGAAAGCGCCTTTCTAATTAAATAACTGGGTGCAGTTTCAATTGAATGACCAGTCTGATAAATCTAGGCCTAGTTTCTAGGAATGTCAAGAATATTAACCAAACGGCTAGAAGTATCTTTGGCAGGAATCTGCGTAACCAGATTGAGGCACAGAAGCGTATTCCTATGATCTGCAGCTAATGACAGTTATCTGAGTGGCTTCACTCAGGAAGTCTGTAATGAAATTACATAGAGACTGAATACCTGTTCAAGTAAATCGCTAGGCTTTCAGCGCTCCGCAAAGTTGCTTACGGCGGATACTTTTTATTTTTGCCAGTAGCATGCATTACTTTATGCACTTGGAGCTTGAAATCGGTCATCTTCATCTTGAAGCAGCTTATAATTGAGTAAAATTGTAAGGAATTATGGAGTAAGTTATGTCCACCTGGAATGTTGGGAAAGTGGTTGAACACAAGCAGTGGAGCAAAACCCTGTATTCACTTTATATTAAGTCTGATATTGAGCCATTTGAAGCTGGGCAGTTCGTCAAGATCGCGCTGGAAATTAATGGAGAAGTGGTAGGCCGCCCATATTCTTTGGTGAACCCACCTGATAGCCGACCACTGGAGATCTTATATGTTGAGGTGCCGAACGGGCCGCTGACTTCCCGCTTGGTCAACCTTAAACCTGGTGACAACATTCTGGTCGCGTCACGCGCCCACGGCTTCATGATTCTCGATGAAGTTCCACCAGCAAAGAATCTATGGCTGATGGCGACCGGCACTGGCGTCGGACCCTTTCTCTCGATTCTGATGACTGACAAGCCTTGGCAGCACTACGAACGGGTGATTCTGATATATGCCGTGCGGACTTTATCCGAACTTATTTACCAGGAGCGAATCATGCAAATTTTGGCGAAATATCCTGGGCAATTTTCTTACATTCCATTTCTCAGCCGCGAAACTTCGGATTTTGCATTGACTGGCCGCATCCCACAGGCGATTATTGATGGTCGACTGGAAGCGCGTGCTGGGATAAAAATCAATGCAGAAAATAGCCAGATAATGCTTTGTGGCAATCCGCAAATGGTTAAAGACACAAACAACACGCTGATTGAACGCGGCTTGAAAAAACACCGCCGCTTTGAGCCTGGCCAAATCACGGCAGAAAATTATTGGTAAACAAAGAAAAGAATTTGTCTAATAATGAGCTCGTGCAGCCAATATTCACAATACCTCCTCTTTTTAGTGTTTATGTCATATCTTGACTCATCACCCAGCGCCTCCGTCTGATCTGGGGTTCCAATATATAGGGGCGAATTTGTAAGACCAGAGGCCAAAGCATGCCAGCCAAATCACCCCAGCGCATAGGTAGAGATGACTGCGCAGTGTGAGTTCCAGTCCTGGAAGTTCCGATATGATGCGCAGCAAAGGAACAGCCTGGAAGGCAATAAAGATGCCCCAGGTTAGGTGGTCGGCCTTCAGCATTCTGCCAGAATGGCCGAGCGTAACGCGTGTCGCCATGGCCAGTAGCATGGAGGTGAAATAGCCGATTGTCAGCGCATGCAGCGGGGCTTTAGCAAGGATGAGTTGACCAGTCATAAGTAAAGTCAGGCTTTGTGCTGCGAAGAGCAGCAAGGCAATACCAAGCCAAGCGAAGCCAATGTGCAGCATACCCAGAATAGGAACGGCAAGACTCTCTCGCAACCGCCATGCACGCGTTAAATAGATCGCGCTTGCGGCTACGGGCAAATCGACTAACCATGTCCAGGCCTGTAATCCAGTCAATTCAAGTATCCCGTGAACTAGGGCAAAGCTAGGAATGAGCGCAAGCACCCAGTCTGGCCGTACGATTTTATAATCAGGAATCACACTGGCGGAGAAAAAGGGAATCATGCGGTGGCTGACTGCAAAGAATACTGGCAGCAAAAGCAGCCAGACACCGCCCACCTTGGCAATCGCGACCAGATGCGCTTCACCACTGGTAAATCCGGCAACCAATAGCCAGCCGACCACCATCACGACCGAGGTAATCGTTGCGTGTCGCTTATCTGGATGCTTTGCCCGCAAATACACACTCAGTAAAGCATATAGCCCCATGCCCCATCCCGCCAGAAATAGTATGAGCGCTATCTTCAGTAATATAAAACTAAAAATCAATCCCACATAAAACAGTAATGACCCTGCAGTAAGCAAAATAAAAGCCGGAATGTATGCGCGGCGCTCAACTTCTTCCCCATTCATCCATCGTGGAAAGGTGGTCATCAGAAAGCCGAAAATGAAGAATGGGAAGAAGCCATAGATCATCAGAAAGGCGTGTGCATCCGTAGGTGAAATAGTCCACGAAATCGGTGTATACAGCCCTCCATAGCGTCCTGCCAAGTCAGTCAGCCACCATGTCAGTGTCAATATTGACTGCACTACGCCACCAAAAAAGAACATACGGTGTGGTGCGGCTGAAAACGTATGCCAAGATTTAGTTAATTTCATGATGTGCTTAGTCTTTCCAGATGTCTATTTTCGGCTTTGTGCATGCTCAACAGCAAATTCATAGAGATCAACCAGGTCCTCTGCACTGACGTCGATGACGCCATCCATTTGAACAAGTGCCCATTTAAAATCTTCTTCTTTTAATTCCGCGTATGGTGTGTGATTGACTTTGATAAATTCGGCATGATGCGGGTGGTGCGAGTGTAGTAGTGGGTAGCGCCTCCCTGGAAGTAAGTTGTTGATCACAATGGATAGCAAAACCATGATGCCTACATTGATGGCAACCATCTCATAGCAGAACTGCCAGCCGATAACATGCACTTCCGGGCCACCTAGAACGGCAATCATTGCTGTTGCTGCACTGGGCGGATGCAGGCAATGTAACCAGTGCATAGCAAATATCGATAACGCTACTGCCGTTGCTGTTGCAAGTGCCGGACTTTGTATCCACCGGGCGCAAACCACTCCAATTGCAGCTGCAAATAAATGACCGCCTATTACCGGCCAAGGCTGCGACATTGGGCTATGTGGTACGACGAACAACAGAAATGCTGAAGCGCCCATTGATGCCAATACCAACAGCCTGAAGGAAATGCCTACAGAAAAATAGTGTACCAAAATAACCAGCAGCAAAATTGCAACAAATGATGCCAGTGATGCGTAAATTTTTTCCCGAACAGGTGTATGGGTCGATTGGTATCTGGCAAAGAAGGCTGCCAATGGTTTAATTGAGTTCAATGTATAAAACCTCGGTTAAATTTATGTATAGCTACAATAAGCATCAGTAGATTGACAGGGGTAAGATCATACTCGAACTATCATAAACAATAGAAGTGTTTGGACAAGGAAAGTACCCGTGGCAAATACTGCCAGATACCAGCCAATTTCATGGCCAAGCCCGACCATCACCCCTCCCGCCATAAAAATTAACGCTCGCAAGCCACCGCCAAACCCCAAATGCTTTCTGGCAGCCTGATGCCAAGGCGTTTGCTGCCCCGGACGCAGCCACAGCGGCAGCAAGTAGCTGACCGCACCAGTCACCAGCGGCATGAGAAAGGCAATGATGAAGGTTGCAATCGGGTTAAAGTGAGGCTGATGATAGGCGTGGGCTGTGCCAATTACCAAGGTAATTACATATCCACATAAGGCTGCCGCGAGTGCCGGCGCGGTGCCATGTACCTTGAATACGTCTCTGGCATAAAGTCGTAGCCATGATTTGAGTATGCCAAAAAGTGGAATCGCCAGCAGTAACACTCCGATCCATGCGGCGCTGGGGTACCAGGCAGCACTACAAGCAATAATGACGGTTCCGGCGACTGCCCATTTAAGGTGTTTGTGCATACGTGTGGCCACCTTGGGATCGGGCCGTTGAGCTGCTGTGGGCAGCAACACTTGCAGCGTGCCGAGCGCAGTGATGCCAACGAACCCCAGCGTATTGAGGTGAAGATGGAGCAGACGTAACGTGGCGCGCTGGGAAGGAATACAGTAACCTATCAGAATGGCAGCAATTGCTATGAACAGACATAGCATAGCCACTAGATACCAATCGAGACAGGGATGAGGCCTACCAATCGCCCTGCTTCTTAATCGGCAGGCCCAATACCACAGGCTAGCGACTGCAATGATGATGATTGCAGCGCCGAGATAGTGAGCAAAAGGTAAGATTTGAGGAAAAGCGAAATAACTGGTAACCAGGATTCCACCGAGTAATGCTATGAGAGGTAACAGACGAATAAATTTGCCGGGGCCTTTGCTGCGTGCCAGCACCGGCACGAAATGCACTATCGCAGCGAGTATCAAGGGCATAACCCCGATGGCGAAAATAATGTGGTAGCTGATGATCGCCGCACTTCCGCGCAACAAGGCGAGGACGGATGCGGCGATGAATGTCAGCAGGGTAACCGCGACTTGAAACGGCAGCACGGATGATGCCTGCGGGTTAGGTGCGAACGAAGTCGATCACGATCTGCCCGGGCTCACGCTGCACATACTGAATGCTGACGGCAGCACCATAACGCTGTTCAAGTTGATTAAGTAGCGGCAGTGGGTCGTGATCATTGACGAAGCGCATGGTCTCGCCGCTGTTCAGCGCATCGAGAGCACCGAAGATGGCTGCATGGCGAAAACGCTTGGCAATGCCGCGTGCATCGAATGGATAGATCTGTTCTGGAAGCAGATGGAGATGAGGCTGTGACATGAGTTTTCCTTTCAAGGAGTAAGCGCAAGTTTTGCGCGGGAGTTGTAAAAGTGATGTTAATAATTAGTGGATGCTAAGTCTTTTGCCTTTTGTTGCGAATAATCGCGCTAACCGTGCTTAGCACGAACAATAATAGTGCGATTGCATTAAGCGCTCCGCCGATACTTCGACAAACCGGATCTAGCAGAAAGTCACCTGCAATTCGCACAATGAGTGAGCCATGCAACGCAATGAGCGGCAGGTAAAAGGTTGGATGATAAGGAATTTTGACCTTAGCTACCGCTGGAAAGATAATAGGCGCGTGTCCGAAGATCATGGAAAATACAAAACCGACAAGTATTGCATGCAGGAAAGCGTCATAACTTGAGCCAGGGATTAGTTGTAGCGGGAGCAATCCAACTAGGCCACCAATCAGTAGCCAGACGTAGCCTGAAATTAGACACGCCGCAATGAATCGGGTTAATCCTTTTTGTTTGATCGTATGCCTTGCCACGTCCTGGTTCAGTAACCAGAAGGCAAGTGCAAGCAGAGCTGCTGAAAGCACTTGAACATTTAAATCTTTGGATAATGTTGCTAATACCGCGCCTATCAAAAGTAATGTGATGATAAGCATAAAGATTATCCTGCTACTTATAGATGGCGGCAGAAAACGCGAAAGTTCAAGTCGTTCACCGGCAATCGTCAGCACCAGAAATCCTATCCACCACGGCGCTACTTGTGTGATGCTGAGCCCGCCCAGCCATAAAATATTGCCGAGTAGCCATGAAATACTGCCCAATAGTAGCGTTAGCGTGAATATCGCGCGTTGGCGGATAAAGATTTGCATCGTAGTAATACAGAGAATGGCGCTTGCAATTGTCACTAGAACCGCTCCTATGAGCCAAGGTAATCCTACAATGAGCGATAGCCCTCCTAGCGCAGCAGAGAGTGGGCCCAAATAAGCCCAGCGCTGGCCGATGGCAACGGCACGCTCCAAAGCGATAACAGTGCCCAAAAAGCCACAAACCATCAGCGGGCCATGAAAGACCACGAGACTGGTCGATGGTAATGGAAAATTCCAGCCCAAACGCAACAAGCCGCTACCGATG
This sequence comes from Pseudomonadota bacterium, assembly GCA_029556915.1. Classification (GTDB taxonomy): domain Bacteria; phylum Pseudomonadota; class Gammaproteobacteria; order Burkholderiales; family Methylophilaceae; genus Methylotenera. Next base: position 22,500 of record JAKQIT010000107.1, on the reverse strand, counting down.
CCAAACGCTATGCAGATAAACGCCACCACCAGCATCGGAATTCGGTATGGCACAGAAAGATTTTGGTTGCTCATCATCTGATCAGAGAAGTCTAAGTGCTAATTCCAGCCTAAGCGCTGCTTCGCTTCGGCTGACATCATGTCAGGGTTCCATGGCGGCTCCCAGACTAAATTGATGTCGAATTCCATCTCATTCTGAAGTAGCCGAGTTAGGTTTGCATGAATATCATCTAATAGCATCTCGCCCATTGGGCATGCCTGCGAGGTCAGGGTGAGATTTACTTTTGCGACATTACCCTCAACCTTGATGCCGTACACCAATCCGAGATCAACAATGTTTTCACCGACTTCCGGATCGATCACTTGCAACAAAATCTCTCGAACAGATTGTTCAAGAGGCGAAAGTGGTTCATAGCAAGTTTTCATGGACTTTAGTTAAGCTATATGTAAAATACACTTTAAATGTATCACAGCATTTTGATATAAGCAATATTATCTATACATCTTTTATGAAATGAATTTATGCACCTTACTACTTTCTCGGATTACACCATGCGAGTCATGATGTACTTAGGTCTTCAACATGGCCAGTTAGTCACCATTTCGGATATTGCACAGGCATATAATATTTCAGAAAACCACTTGATGAAGGTGGTTCACCACTTGGCACAGCGGGGCTATATAGAAACAGTGCGAGGCAAAGGCGGTGGTTTACGACTGGTACGTGAACCAAATGCTGTCAATATTGGCGAGATGATTCGTTATTCGGAAGGCGACACAGGCTTGTTACCCTGTTTGGATACAAACGGAACGTGTTGTATACGGCCTTCTTGCAAATTGGTGGGCATCTTGCGAGAGGCGCAAGTCGCATTGTTTGCTGTATTGGATAAGTACACCTTAGCAGATTTGCTTCAGCAAGAAGAGTCGCTAACGCATATTCTCATACATCCAAGGTCTATAGCATTAATTGCACAAGGTTAACTTTATGATACCTTCTGATACCTTTCATAATCCATATGTTAAACGACACTTCCCCATATACATTTACTGTGTAGCACACTTAAATTCTAACTTCTAAAACACCTTTTATACTCGCAGTTAGCTCAAGCACAAAACAGTCATATCGTTTACCCACAGCGCATAGCTTGGATTGCTGGACAAGCCAATATTGCTTGCGGTTTCGTTTTCCACCTCCGATAAAATATTAAATCATTAAAGATATATATTATTTGCATATTTAAATAGATGTGCGTAATATACATCTTAAGAGCATGAGGTTCTTATAATGTTTAATTAATCATATTTGTTTGAGGAGAGCAATGTTATGAGCGCAACATTTACCAAGTTGATGGCGCGAAATGTTTTTTACGGCGGGGGAGTTTTCTTCTTCCTTTTATTTCTCGCACTCACTTTCGATACAATGAAGGTCCTTCCAAAACGAGACAATAGTCAGAACATTACGCCTGCCGTTGAACACGGCAAAAAATTATGGGAGACCAACAACTGTATTGGCTGTCATACGTTATTAGGTGAAGGTGCCTATTTTGCACCAGAGCTAGGTAATGTTTACAAACGTCGCGGTCCAGATTTCATCAAAGCGTGGATTAAAGGACAACCAACTGGCGTGCCAGGACGTCGTCAAATGCCGCAATTTAATCTGAGTGATAAGGATTTGGATGATTTGATTGCGTTCCTAAAATATGCCTCAGAAATCAACACAAATAAATGGCCACCAAACATAGAAGGCTAATCCGCCATTAACTCAGGAGATTTTTAAAATGAAATACACATCTCAAGCAGTGGCGAAGCCTTACTTCATCGCTGCAATAGCATTATTCCTAGGTCAGATTCTATTTGGTCTGATCATGGGGCTACAATATGTGGTGGGGGATTTTCTATTTCCAGCCATTCCTTTTAACGTCGCACGCATGGTGCATACCAATCTGCTGATTGTATGGTTGCTGTTTGGATTTATGGGAGCATCGTATTATTTAATCCCGGAAGAGTCTGAAACCGAGCTATTCAGCCCCAAACTGGCCATTATTACGTTTTGGGTATTCCTGGTTGCTGGCGCGGTTACGGTGCTTGGCTATTTGCTGGTACCTTATGCGTCGCTGGCTAAATGGACAGGTAACGACCTTCTCAACACCATGGGTCGCGAGTTTCTTGAACAACCGCTACCAACTAAAGTAGGGATCGTGTTGGTTGCTTTATCTTGGTTGTTTAATATCGTGATGACCGTGCTAAAAGGCCGTAAGACGGCCATCAGTTTGGTGTTGTCACTTGGTATGCTTGGTTTGGCTGTATTCTTTCTGTTCTCGTTCTATAACCCGGTTAACCTTGTAAAAGATAAATTTTACTGGTGGTGGGTGGTGCATCTTTGGGTTGAAGGCGTATGGGAACTGATTCTGGGTGCGATGTTGGCTTTCGTGTTAATCAAAGTGACTGGTGTTGACCGTGAAGTGGTTGAGAAATGGTTATACGTAATTATCACCATGACTTTAGTCACAGGCATTATCGGTACGGGTCACCACTACTTCTACATAGGCGCGCCTGAGTACTGGTTATGGTGGGGATCAATCTTCTCTGCACTAGAGCCAATTCCATTCTTAATGATGACAATATTTGCATTCAATATGGTCAATAAACGTCGTCGTGAGCATCCAAATAAAGCTGCTGTACTTTGGGCACTTGGCACAAGTGTTGTGGCCTTTCTAGGGGCTGGGGTATGGGGTTTCTTACATACACTCGCACCAATTAACTACTACACTCACGGTACGCAATTAACAGCAGCACATGGTCACTTAGCATTTTACGGTGCTTATGCATTGGTTGTTTTAACTATGATCTCTTATGCGATGCCTATCTTACGTGGACGTGCGGCTAATCCAGAAAGAGCGCAAATCATGGAGATGTGGTCATTCTGGTTAATGACGATAGCAATGTTCTCTATTGCCTTGCTCTTAACAGGTGCGGGTTTCGTGCAAGTCTGGTTGCAACGTATATCAGCCACGCCGATGAGCTTTATGGCAGTGCAAGATTCAATATCAATATTTTACTGGGCGCGTGAGGGCGCTGGTTTAGTGTTCCTGATTGGACTGTTACTCTACATTGGCAGCTTTTTTGTTAAAGGCAAAAGCCATGCATTTGAATAATTACACTAAATAATCACCAGAGGGAGAGGCCAGCCTCCCCCCTCTATTTTCTGTATTTTTATATGTACCTGAGCATTATTAGCTAAAGAAATAACTCAACATAATTAGTGTATTTGGAATAACTAAATGGACTCTTCTGATATTAATGGTTATCCAGTTAAACCCTTAAACATGCACCAGCTCAATCATAAAGGTGATCTTCCAGGCGATTTCGCATTTTGGATTTTCATTTTTGCTGAAATGATAGCATTCGGTGTGCTATTTGTTGCCTATGCCTTTGCTCGTGCTAAAAACGTAGAGTTATTTAATGCATCGCAACTGACACTAAGTCGCACTTCTGGCGCTATCAATACACTTGTGCTAATTACCAGTAGTTACTTTGTAGTACGAGGTGTCGCTGCCATCAAAAGTGGATTAAATAAACAATGTGCGCATTGGCTGACAGGTGCTTTTTTGTTTGGCGGCATATTTGTCTGTATCAAAATGGTTGAGTTCAATGCCAAATATACGGCTGACATCACTATGAGTACCAATAATTTTTATATGTTTTACTTGTCACTGACCTTTTTTCATTTTATGCATGTGCTGATGGGCTTGGTAATTCTCGGCTTTATTATCAATAAGGCACGCCGTGGCGGTTACAGTGCACAGAATTATGTCGGTGTTGAAACAGGCGCCTCGTTTTGGCATATGGTGGACTTTTTATGGATTATCTTATTCCCGCTGGTTTACATCATTCGCTAGGACTGTTATGGATAATGCTAAACCGCAATCGAATCTATTTTCCACAGTCATTTGGCTAGTGCTGGTCGCGTTGACTATCATGACATTTTGCCTAGGCGAAGCTGGCATGACAGGTAAGGGCGTTATGCTCACACTGTTAGCCATCACCATGATTAAAAGCCAGTTGGTGGCAAATTATTTTATGGGCTTGCGCAATACCAAACTCTTGTGGCGCGCTATCATGTTAGTCTATTTTTTCATTGTCGGCGGCCTAATAGCACTGGCTTATACAATCGCGCTAATGTAGGCTTGAATTTATCCGACTGATAATTATTAGTCTTGAAAGTACTTTTGGAAATAGCATGGAAAACTTACCTTTTTACCAATCGCATGGCAGCGAAATCGAACTTTTTGAGCGGGCATGGCGCAACAATCTGCCCTTGCTAATTAAAGGGCCGACTGGCTGCGGCAAAACACGTTTTGTGGCGCACATGGCTGCTAAGCTTGGGTTGCCACTTTATACCGTGGCCTGCCACGACGATCTTACCGCTGCTGATCTGGTTGGCCGTCATTTGATTGTTGACGGACAAACCGTGTGGAGCGATGGGCCGTTAACTCGCGCGGTACGTGAGGGCGGTATTTGTTATTTAGATGAAGTGGTTGAAGCACGCAAGGACACAACAGTTGTTTTACATCCGCTAGCTGATGACCGCCGCATGTTACCGATAGACCGCACTGGTGAACTGTTGGCTGCGCCGTCGTCTTTCATGCTGGTGGTGTCATATAACCCCGGTTATCAAAACTTTCTTAAAGGTATGAAGCCCTCCACAAGGCAGCGTTTCATTTCACTCGCCTTTGATTTTCCGTCAGCCGCACGAGAAGAAGCCATTCTAATCGGTGAAACAGGTATTGATGCAATGCTGGCAAAACGTCTGGTATCTATCGCCAATGCCTTCCGCGCATTGCGAGACCACGATTTGGAAGAAGTCGCCAGTACACGCCTGTTGGTATATGCCGCCACTTTGATTAAAGATGGCTGCGACCCAACACTGGCTTGCCGTGCAGCCTTGGTTGAAACTCTAACGGATGACCCGGAAACGGCGGTAGCCTTACGTGAAGTCATCGATGCGACTTTCGGCAGATAAATTAAAAATTCAAGTGATGTCGCTATGCTTCGTCATCATTTTTTGCTCGCGCCTTGCTTAGCTTAATCACTTAAATTTTTAAAGACTCCCTACACATGGTTACTACAAGCCGTCTTAAATTGAATAGCCGCTAACATGGAAGAATACGTCGGTGAATTATGGCACAAGCTGGTTACACGCGTTGCCGATAAACAGCATGCGGAAGCCGCCGTCAGTTTGGATGAAATCAGCAAAACCGCCGCCATTTTCTTTCGCGCATTAGGCGGTGATGCAGGCTTAAACTTATCTGCTGCACCTGCTACACGCCACGGTGCGCGTCGCCGTTGGATGCAACGCCTTGCTACCAGCGGCGAGCGCGTTGAATTATCTTGGCGCGATGGCGAAACGCTGCGCCTGCCTGAACGCATTGGTCTGTTCTCAGAACGCAGCCTTAATCGCGATTTGTATCTATGGTTGGTGGCACTTTCCGCCGCCGATGTTGATGACAATTTGCCTTGGATAGTGCGCAATCAAGCCGCCACACAAATCACGCTTGAACGCTTTCCGGGTTTAGCGCCACGTTACTATCACCTAGTAGAAGCCTTACTACCATTGCGCCCCGCGCCGGCAAACTTACCAACCACAGAAGCCGCACAGGAAAGCGCTATCCGTCAGGCGCTACAGAAGCCGGGTAGCATCCGCGAATTGCCGCCATCAAAAACGCCATTTCATCCTGTTGCGTTATGGACTCACCCGACACCGCCAGTCAGTGCGGCTAGCAACGCTGTTACCAATAACGACGCGCCAGAAAGAGAGCAGTCCGACAATACTAAAACTGAAAAAAGTCGCCGTAAACATTCGGCTGAACGTACCGATATGCCTGATGGCAAAGATGGCTTTCTGATGATGTTTCGCGCTGAAAGCCTGTTTTCATGGACTGAATATATCAATGTAAACCGTCCGCAAGACGAAGAAGATGATATTGAAAGTGCCGCACTTGCAGCAGAAGATATGGATAGCATGACAGTAGCGCGCGATGGCGAAACCAGCGTTGCGAAGTTACGTTTTGACCTTGATCTGCCACCTGCAGGTGAAGACGACACTCCGCTAGGCGAAGGCATTCCATTGCCAGAGTGGGATTATAAAAAACAGGTCATGCAGCCAGATTATTGCCGTCTGCAGGAATTTGTATCGCCACAAGCTCAGCCTTGCGAATTGCCGCCACAGTTGCGGCGCACCGCAAGGCGCTTGCGTAGTCAATTTCAAGCGCTGGCACCAACCAGAACTTGGCTCAAAGGACAGCAAGATGGTGAAGAAATTGACCTTGATGCTTGGGTGCGGCAAGAGGCTGATTTGCTCAGCGGCGCACATGTAGACAGTCGCGGCATGTATCGCGCGCAAGTGAATCAGCAACGAGATTTGGCATGTTTGCTATTGGCAGATTTATCACTCTCTACTGATGCTTATGCCTCTGATCATGCGCGCGTGATCGATGTGATACGCGATAGCTTGTTTCTGTTTTCTGAAGCGCTTTCAGCGACGGGTGATCGCTTTGCTATGTATGGTTTTTCTTCTCTAAAACGCGGTAATGTGCGTTTTAATCGCTTAAAGAGTTTTGATGAACGCTATGACAGTTTGGCCAGAGGTCGCATTCAAGCCATTAAGACCGGCTATTACACACGTATGGGTGCTGCAATCAGGCAATCAAGCGCTTTACTTGCCGCGCAACCACAACGCCAACGTCTGTTGCTATTGCTCACAGACGGCAAACCCAATGACTTGGATCGCTATGAAGGGCGCTACGGCATTGAAGATACACGCAAGGCATTGCACGAAGCGCGCCAGCAAGGCTTACGACCATTCTGCGTCACGATTGACAGTGAAGCTAACGAGTATCTACCTCATTTGTTTGGTGTAGGAGGTTATGCAGTGATACGAAAACCAGAAGATTTGCCTAATGAACTGCCGTTGTTATATGCGCAAATGACGCGTTAGTAGCCTATTCTACTTTTACATCGATAGAATCATCGAGATGAATAATGGAAACCCTTTGCAATAACTTATTAAATAGTATCTGCATAAATATCCATCTTAAATTCACGCAGCTTGACGAAATCTGTGATTGTGATACGGTCACCACTAACTTCAATTAGTCCATTTCTCTGTAATTCTTTTATACTGCGGGACAAAGTCTCTGGGGTGATATTGAGAATTGATGCAATAGTCCCTTTTTTAGTTGGTAATAAGACGCAGTCAGCAATGGCTGAGTTAGCAGTGATTTGAATAAGATAATCGATGAAGCGCTGAACCGCAGTTTTAAACGACAGCATTTCAATATTATGAATCAGTTGGTGCAAGCTAATCGATAATCTTTCTTGCATCTTACGTGCTACATTGGCATTGCTGTCCAATAATGAATGCATGATGCATTCAGGTACAAGTAACACTTGCGAATTAATTGTCGCCTGTGCATAAAATGGAAGTTGATGTTCGAGAAATAGACCTGTTTCTCCAAAACTCTCACCTGTAGTTACTATACTAAAAACTTTTTCCATTCCTTGAGGTGAAGCTACAGCAAGCTTGATTTGCCCTGATAGCAGTATATAAAGACCTTGTGCCGAATCTCCCCGATTAAAAACAAAGCTATTACAAGCTACACTAAGTATATTGCTATACTCATAAAGCATCTCGATCTGTACATCACTCAACCCCCTAAAAACTACAAATTGGGCCAGTGATTTTTTGATGTTGTCTTTGTTCATAATGTATTATTTTTTGTAATGGACACTATGAAGTAACGTGTCAGGTTCACTTCGATATTGTCCAGCTTTACCCTTAAATCTTTTTTTTCATTTACCTGATATGAATATTCTTAGAACATAACCTGTCAAACAGTGTCCAATTATTCCAACTTTTTTGCTTTGCTTAGCGCGATTTTAGAGAGGCTTAAATCGGTAAGATTAGTTTCCCGTTTCTAAGATGTCTCAATGATGTGTAATCGGTTAAGTAACGCTGACGTCTTCTTTGAATCTCCAAATACTTGCTTCCATCGGGTAAGTTGAAGATATTAAGGTGAGAGTAACTTTTGTGATATTTTTCCCAATCTCAATACCGTACACCAATCCGAGATCAACAATGTTTTCACTGACTTCCAGATCGGTCACTTGCAACAAAACCTCTCTAACAGATTCTTCAAGAGGTGAAAGTGGTTCATTGCAATTTTTCATGGACATTGTTTAAGATATATGTAAAATACACTTTAAATGTATCACAACATTTTTGTATAAGCAATATTATTTATACGTCTTTTATGGAATGAATTTATGCTCCTCACTACTTTCTCCGATTACTCCATGCGGGTAATCATGTACTTAGGTCTCCAGCGAGGGCAGTTGGTCACCATTTCAGATATTGCACAGGCTTATCTTAGCCAATATTCAGAACGTCTCGAATGTGTAGGAGCATATGAATGCCATGATTAAACATCAGGATTATCGAAAATTACCGTTGGTGTATTCTTGCTCTGGATGCTCAAGCGCTGCTCAGACAGCAAATTATATTGCGCTCAAGCTTGACCGTGAGGGAGAAGCGGAAATGTCCTGCATTTCCGGTGTAGGAGGGAATGTTCCGCATCTGGTCAATATCGCGCGGTCGGGGCGACCTATTCTCGCGCTTGATGGCTGTCCGCTGGCCTGCACGCTGCATTGCTTGTCTGAACGTGGTGTTACTGCTGACTACCATTTGCAGTTGCATGAATACGGCGTTAAAAAACGCTACCACGCTGATTTCGATCAGGAACAAGCAGACAAGGTAGCATCAGAGGTCGCACAACAAGCGCGTCGATTGCGCAATGATTGGCCTGCAGCATAACGTTTCAAATGCCGCTATCAATAAAACCCAAAAGGATAAGTATGAAATACCCCGCCTTTATCAACGATGTACCGAAAATCAAACTATACGACCCATTGGCTGAGTTTCTAGGTGCGATTGACGATGGCATCATCGAATACGGCTACATCGACGCGATCAAACTCGCTGGGCACTCCTGCCCGACTGTGGCATCCGCCTACTGGATGACCTTCATAGCGTTGAAAGCGCTATACAGTGAGGCTTTACCGGAACGCGGAAATGTTCGGGTTGAGTTCCGCCAGAAAAGCACTGACGGGGTCTGCGGCGTTATTGCTAATGTTGCCAACCTGCTGACTGGTGCTGGCAATAACGCAGCTTTCAAGGGCATCGGCGGCCGATTTGACCGAAGAAACAAGCTGCTGTTTGAATCAGACATCCAAAACGAGATGCGCTTCACAAGACTGGACAACATGCAGGCTGTAAGTATCTCGGTGAATCTGCAGGGCGTTCCCTCCTCATCTCGTGTGTCTGAACTGCTGCCTGCATGCCTGAACGGAACAGCATGCAGCGACGATCATGCTGAATTTCGTCATTTATGGCAGATGAGGGTGAAGGCCATTTTGCTGGATCACGCAGATGACCCACATGTGTTCAAGCTTTTTCGCTTGTGAAACGCAGCGCAACATTGCATGCGCTATCTCGACCACTACAGGGTGCTGGTTTTGGACAAAGTCTTCGCTAAGGCGGCAGAATCTGGCACGGAAGGTTACCTTAACCGCTGAACATCCGTATGGAGGAAATCGACTGGCCGGTTAGGGGATTTAGTCGCCTAACTTCATTAATTGGCGAATGGCTAGTTGCGGCTATGCGGCTTAAAGTCTAATTGCCGCGAAGCTGTCATTCACACAGAAAAACTGTACTGGCGTAAACCAGCCATTCACAAACTTGCATTTAAGCCCCATTATCGTTGATCAAAATTAATGATATTAGACGGCAACGGGGACAGGCTGTGTAAAAACGCAAAAATGATTGAGTTGTATGAATGCCCAATCAATCGACTACACATGATTTATTGCATTAGCCTTGGCTAGATAGATGGATATTCAGGTTGGTTTTATCTGTTATGGCACTGCATCTCGCACACATAGGCAATTGATACTCCCTTCAGCAGCGGATTCACCCGCTTTGCATCGCTTGAATGAGTGCTGCACTACCTAATAGCTTAATCACACGCTTTAGATTGTAAGCCAAGACATGCAAACTCATTTCTGTGCTGACCTTTTCTAAACCTCTAGTCTGGAAATGCGTAGCACCCATCCAAGATTTGATGGTACCAAACGGATGCTCCACTGTTTGTTTACGAATCAGCATGGCATCGGGCTGAGCATTTAAACGTGATTGCATTTCATCTAATACGGCTTCGTGTTCCCAACGTCGAATGCGACGTTCTGTGCTAGGCGTACACTTGGACTTAAGCGCACAACTTTTACATGAAGAACTCCAATAGGTATGCAAGACTTTGCCTTGTTCAAAAGAAGTATAACGTTTAATCAGTGCTTGGTTTGCAGGACAACGATATTCATCTTTATCTGCCAGGTAAATAAAGTCTTTTCTATCGTACAAACCCTCAGCTCGATTATTTGAAGTGAGCGGTTTCGGTACCAGTGGCGTCACGCCGGCTTGCGTACTCGCGAGTATTTCTTCACTCTTAAAATATCCTTTGTCTGCATAGGCGGTGATTTCATTCACGCCCATCGCTTGTTGCGCTTGTACCGACATGTTGGTCAGTTGGCTACGGTCGCTAGCATTGTTGGTCACTTCATGCGCCACAATCAAATGGTTCTGCGTATCAACAGCGGTTTGAACATTGTAGGCTACCATCCCGCCGCCACTCTTACTGGTCGCCATAAAACGTGCGTCAGGGTCAGTGAGCACAACTTGCTTATCGGGCGTCAATTGACTTTGTGCTTCGATGGCTTGCAAGGCTTGCATTTGCTGTTTAAGTTCTGCCAAGCGCTCAGTCTGTCGAATGGATTTGATGGCTGGTTGATGACCCTCATGTTGATCTGCGGTATCAAGCGCCATGAGGTATTGGTTAATATGCGCTTCAACTTGTTGCATACGAAACTTAATCTTAGCTTGGGTAAAGCACTTATCACGACTGTTCACCGCTTTGAATTTACTGCCATCCACGGCGACTACCGCTTCTGTAAATAAATGCATACGGCGGCATAATTCAATAAATTGTTTACAGACCTGGCGAATGGCTTTGCCATTCTCTAAACGAAAGTTAGCGATGGTTTTAAAGTCAGGGGCCAGTCGATGAGTGAGCCACATTAATTCAATATTGCGTTGTGCTTCCCGCTCAAGACGACGACTAGACTGAATACGATTGAGATAACCGTAGATATATATTTTTAAAAGGATACTGGGATGATAACTGGGTCTGCCAGTGATGGCGGGGTTCACACCATCAAATCCCAATTGCGCAAGATTAAGCTCATCAACAAACACATCAACGACACGCACTGGGTTCGTTTCAGTAATGTAATCGTCAAGACATTCGGGTAATAATATGGCTTGAGACCGGTGTTCGCCTTGGATGAATCGCTTCATTTAGAACCCCCAATTTACGCACAACTGATAGGTATAATTATACTAAATCAGGGCGTTTTTACACAATCTGGGGACAAAGCGGTCACTGAGTTTTGGTTTATTTATTAGAAACAAGCTCTAAAGCGGTTAGTGATAAAGGGCGCGAATAACATCTGTTTGTGACAAAATACCAATTAATCGACTTTCAGTGGTGATGTTGCACACTCCAACACGGTGACATTATTAACAAGCCATGGCCAAATTGAGTTACAAGCAAACGGTACCCCTACTGGAGTCAATCCTATTATGGAAAAGATTAAACACGATTTTTCTAGTCAATCCAGAATTGAGAAGTGAGCCTAGAGGCAAACGTAATGCTTAATTTCCCTACCGAAGCCAGCCGCGTGGTGATTTCAACATCTGCTAATGATGATTATGAGTTTAAGCAGAAATGGGCGGTGGATAAAAGCCAGCAAGAGAAGATTACGGATGAGTTTAATACGGCGAACGCTGTGCTGAAGTTTTTGATTGTGACGGCCAAATTGCTAACAGGGTTTGATGCGCCTATTTTGCAAACCATGTATTTGGATAAATCACTCTAAGACCATACTTTATTGCAAGCAATATGCCGCACGAATCGCTTGTTCCCTCATAAAACATTTGGCCGTATCGTGGATTATTTTGGCGTGTTTGACGATGCCGCCAAAGCGCTCTCGTTTGATGAAGAGAGCGTCAAACAAGTGATTAGCAACCTCTCTGAGTTGCGTGACCAATTGCCAGCCGCCATGCGCGCAACCCTTTCGCATTTTTACGGCGTGGATAGAGAACTCGAAGGCTTTGAAGGTTTAGAGGCTGCTCAAAACGCAATCAACACCGATGCAAAAAAAGATTCCTTTGCCAAAGACTTTAAGCACCTCAGCAAGCTTTGGGAATCACTCTCCCCAGATAGAATTTTAGATTTATACACAAAAGACTACCGCTGGCTGGCGCAAGTGTTTGAATCGGTAAAATCCGCCTCAGACAATATCGGCAAACTACTCTGGCTCACCTTGGGCGCGCAAACCACGCAATTGATACATGAAAACATCCAAAGCGGCCATTCTAAATAGTTGTCAAACACAATTTATGGTGGGGAAAGTATATCAATATTGAATTAATTTTACATATGCTCATCGTGAATTACACCGCCACTTAAATCGACCATATCGAGTGTGACTTCATCAAAAGAAAGTACTTTCCCTCCAAATTCTTTGGCAAATTTATCTGCATCTTGCCGATTGCTAAACGAAGCTAGCGTTGGGCCCATAGAGCCTGTTTTTTTGCTACCTAATACGTAGAATGCCAGTTTGGCATCTATCCAGTTGCCTTGAGGCTTTTCCCAGTCAGATTTACCCATATCTTGCGTAAAAACACCCGTGATAGTTTTCTTTTGTTCTGGTTGCAGGTATATAGAAAACATTTCTACAGTATCGCAAAAATAGTCTGGTTCTCCTGTGGCGTAGTGAATTTGTGCTTTAGGACCTGGAAAATCAGCCAGGGTCATTCCGTCAAGGGAGCAGGAAGTTCCAGCTGTAATTTCTTGGGCGACGGCAGGTGCAGCGGGTTTATTGCATGCGGTGAGTGCGGCGACTAATGTCAACGGTAAAACGATAGAAAGTGTAAAGCGATTAATTGAAATTTGGGTCATTTGAATCTCCATAAGGCAACGGTTAAAGGCATGATGATCCAGGTAATCATCACAGAACCTAGCAGCCATGGGCTAGATAGGCTGGTGGGAAACACGGTGGCTAGGCCATAAAAAACCTTAATATCTTCCATGCTAAAGATATTGAGAATGCGAAATATGTCGGCAGGATTGAGCAACAATAACAACGGAAATAGTTCTTCACCAAAGCTTCCACCTGAAAGTACCAATATGCCGAGCAAAAGCAAATCATATACTAGTACAAATAGGAACCATACCGAGATAGCGCCACCACTGGCACGCGCTCGGTCTTTAGAGATGACCGAAACCATGACAGCTAGGCTGAGAAATACCATACCCAGCAAAATGGCGCTCACCATGAATCCTATATAGTGATAGAGTGCATTGATATCGATTTGATAAGCCAACAGCAAACCAACGAGCCCGAAACCTGCCAGTGTGGCACTAGCGAGTGCGGCTGAAAGCCCCAGGAATTTTCCCAGCAGAAGCTCCAATCGTGTGATGGGCATAGATAACAGCAAGTCGAGCGAGCCACGTTCACGTTCGCCCACGATGGCGTCATAGCCTAGAATCAGGGCGATTAATGGAATAAGGTAGATGACTAAGCTGACTAGACTGGCAATGGTCACCTCAATGTTGCGCAACCCCACCTCGCCTTGCTGCGCCGAGCCAAAGTAGGCAATCGCCAGCGCGAACGCTGTAAAGATGATGGCCACCGCGATTACCCAACGGTTGCGGATGCGATCGCGAAACTCTTTGGCAGCGATGACTTTAATCTGTGAAATTTCAATATTTAACATGAACTAACCCCTATCCTGCATATCCGAGGAACACATCTTCCAAAGTAGGCTCTTTAACAATAACGTCTTCCAAAGCATCACCTAGCGACCCTAGCCGGCGCAGCACTTCCATTTTTTGCGCACGATGACAACGAATCGTGGCAGTATTGTCTGCCATGGTTAATTCGTCGAGCGCAATGCCTTGCAGAATTGCTTGTAACGCACTATCTGGACATTGCTGCCGTACGCGAATGATCAGTGGCAAATCTACTGATTCTCGTAACTCTTGCACTGTACCCAGCGCGTGAAGTTTGCCTGACTTCAACACCGCCAACCGTTGCACGCGCTCTTGAATTTCAGACAGGATATGCGACGTGATAACGACCGTAACGCTCTGTGAGTTAAGCTCGTGCAGAATAGAATAAAACTCACGGATACCTTCCGGGTCAAGACCTGTTGTTGGTTCATCAAGAAATAATATTCGCGGCTTGCCAAGTAGCGCTTGAGCAAAGCCAAGCCGCTGACGCATGCCCTTGGAATAACCATCTACTCGGCGAGTGGCAGCATGTGCCAAACCAACTTTCTCAAGTAGCGGTAAACATTTATCTCGCTCGCAGCCCTTGAGGGATGCAAAGAATTGCAGAGTTTCCAACCCGGTCAGGTTATCATAGAAAACCACATTTTCAGGTAAGTAGCCAATTGAACGGCGTAGTTCACGAAAATTGTTGCCATGTACCGACGTGCTGTTTATACTGATTTCACCTGTGGTTGGAGGAGTAAGCCCTAACATCATTTTAAACAGCGTGCTTTTGCCAGCGCCGTTATGGCCAATCAGCCCCAGCGTTTCGCCCTTGTGTACGGTAAGCGTCACGCCATCTACGGCAAGCACCTGGCCGTAGTACTTGAACACGTTTTTGACCTCAATGACGTTGTTTTTCAAGTCTGAATTTTTCAAGCCAAGCACTCCAATTTTTATTAAAAGGCGACATGCGCGGATGCTGGTCGACAATGCTGGTGGCACGCAGTAGCGGAAACTGTCTGGCCGCCAGTCGCAATGTCTGTACTGCAGGGCTATTAAGTAATAATTTAGCTGAAGGATACCTCCAGGTAAGGCGATCTACTAAATCATTTGCTTCATAAGGCACATCGCCCACACCGTCACCATCGCGATCCCAGCCGACATAGTTGCTCCAGTAGTTGCCGGTTTTAACCCCCCAGTACTCATCCTTGCTGGCTACGTATTTAATCTGTTCTCTATTGTTGATGAGGTCGTTGCCTTCAACATCGTTATGAATTGATCCAGCCCACAAGTGCACTCCGACGCGGTTTGCGATGACTAAATTGCTGTGCAAAGTATTATATTCAGCATCGTAGATAAAGAAACCGCGGCCATTGCCAGCCACAACGTTGTTCTCGACTACAGAATCTACGATGGTGCGCAGCATGATGCCATGGTCCGAGTTGCCCCAGGCGCGGTTGTTGCGTACGGTTTGATGGCGAACTTCCATCAGCGCCAATCCGCCGCGGTTGAGGTATGAGTCATTGTTCTCCCAAATGTTAAAGTTAGAATTCATGTAATGAGAGCCATAGCGCAGATGATGCAAGCGGTTGCCACGGAATAGCGCATGGTCGGAAACATCGACATAGATACCATCGCGAGTAAAGCTTACATGATTATTTAGAATCTTCGCGCCATGGCTATTATAAAGCTGAATACCATTTCCACGCTGCGCTGAAGCTAAATCTCGCATACCAGTAATATTGTTGGCGATCACCTGAATGTCTTTTACTTTCTCAATCCACATGCCAAATAAAGTGTAGTTGATGACATTATTGCGAATGATGGCACGGTCACTGCCTGGTTCTAGGTAAATGCCAGCATTCTGCGCCGTAAGGTCAGCGCCGCTGTTACTGATAATGAAACCTTCAATGATGACATCTGGTGATTTAATGCGAATGACGTCGCCCGTGTTTCCTCCATCTAAAGTTGGCTTATTCATACCCTTGAGATGAATCGATTTAGTGATGACCAAATGCTCAGGGTAGTAACCTCGAGGAACCAGCACTATGTCACCAGCCGCTGCTTTTTGAATAGCTTCAGCAATGGAGTGCCCAGATGCTACTTTGTGTTCTGCCGCCCATCCCTGAACGCAAAACAACAATAGGCCAAGTATGGCGAAATTACACACCTGACGCATTAGTCAACTATCTGCAGCAGGCCGAAATTACGCAGCGCAATAAATAAAATTGCACCAATCAATAGGTTTTTAAACATGACATAGCAGATCATGTCCATGTGCCCCGCAGGACGATAGCGATGACCCCACCATGGGCCATCTTTAATATACGGCTTGCATTGCAGGCGAATGATGATTTCGTAAACGCTCCAGCCTAGCCACCAGCCGATGACGGCGTTAGCGCCTAACTGCCCGTTGGCAGCCAATCCCCAAGCGGTAGTTGCTGCTAAAGCTAAAGCCAGTCCCGCTGTCTGTATTGCCTTGTGGCTACGCCAGCCTTGTTTGCTCCATGGCCACAGGTGGTCGACAAGTTCGTTTAGCAGCCATTTGACGCCAGTAGTTTCAGCATAGGGCGGAGAGAAATCATGAATATCTGGTTTCATTCGTCAGTTCCTTTCACTGGCACCGGGTGAATTGGGATGTAATAACCAGTGGCATTGATTTTTGTCAGTGGTAAGCCAGATTTTACACGCAGTTTACGCTCCTTCGACAGCGGAGGGCAGGAATGGTCGTCATAGTAAAGGATCATGCAGTCCAGGCATAGCATGCATTCACGATGGTCGATGACACCTTTTTTATCAATGGCTAATGACCCGCAACCTGCGGCACAAGCCGAGCATGTCGTGCATTCCTGTTTGCGTTTGAGACCAAACCAGCGAAAGGTCGTGGGCATGGCGAGCGCTGCGCCAAGCGGGCACAGGTACTTACAGAAAGGCCGTTCTGTGAACAGCGATAAGCCGAGTAAGCCAGCAGTAAATAATGTATATGGCCAGCTGCGGTTAAATATTCCAACCAGAAATGTCGTCTTAAAGGGTTCAACTTCTGCGAGCTGCTCTGCCAAGCTCATAGAAAAGAATGACACAGCAAGCAATATCCAGAATATGCCGTACTTGAGCCATTTTAGACGCTCATGTAACTTTCCATTCGGCATAAACTGGAAACGTTTCAAGCCAATTTTCCCAGCGATCTTGTAGAGAAGCTCAGACAAAGAACCGAATGGGCACATCCAGCCGCAAAATAATCCACGTCCCCATACAAACACAGTGACGATGATAAATAACCAGAAGATAAAGATAAATGGGTCGGAAAGAAACAGCTCCCATTTCCACTGGAACAGCAAGGAATGGAACCATGTTAATACCTGTGTAATGGAAGGTTGCGCCATTAATCCAAATCCAATAAAGCCAATGCTAGCTATCCAAATTGCATATTTTGGAATTGAGACCCAGCGTTTATCTTTACGGCTGCTGTGGCGTACCAGCCAGTCACGATTAGTGTAGGTGATTGCGGTAATGATCAGAATTAGTGAAAAAGCGATAATCTCCCAGACGCGTGATTTCCATATTTTCAGCCAAGCTGGATCTGCATTAACGACTACAGGTCTCCCACCTTGCATATATTTATCTTGCAGCCAGTACTCACGGTCAAAATTGGCAAAGGTTCTGGTGCCGGTTTGTTTATCTACTTTATTGCCCAAAAACACCAGACTCCATGGATAAGCTGCGCTGAAACTGGCGCTGCGAATAATGAAGATTGCTGATTCGTTAAACTCAGGTGCACCGGTCGCTTTAATGTTGTATAGATTGCGGTAATCGGTATCGCGAAAGGTGAAACTGTCCATGTCCTGCGATACCTGAACGCGATCATAAATACCGCCACGTACAAAACCAGAGCCTTTAAACGAGGCAGAGCCGTTAGCTACAATAAAAATAGCATGCTCATCCGGCTTGAGCTCTGCCATTAGCCCTGCGTAGTTGCGCTCCCCTAGGATGTTGCTGCCGATAGCAGGCGCGTTGAGATAACCGAAATAGAGGTCAATGTAAGGCTTGCCCGTATTGTCTAAGCCAACATCTGCTGGTGACACTTTAAGGTGCTGAACGCTCCCTTCTGCTAGAAGCTCATCCCAAGTGAGTTGCTCTTGTAATGTTGTGAATGTAGCTTGCGGCCTAGCCACTGCCTTGATGATGCCGACTTGTTTAGCAATCTCGTAGGCGCATCGCATGACCGCCTGATTTTCAGCAATGACGGTCACAGTTGCACCGCTAATGGCGTCAATGCCGATGTATCCGCCTTCGGCACGTGCTTTGCCAATTTCCAGTTTATCCCAGGCATACTTGCCAACAAACTGTTTGATGAACTTGGTTAGCTCTCCCTCTGGAATACCTACCAGCAGGATAGGTTCGCTGTGTTTAAGTACTTTTACGCCGACAATCTTGCCCGTAACATCCATGCCAATCAGTGTAACGACGGGTTTTCCTGAATAGGCGGGAATGTCGACGATATCTGTAGAGAGAAACACATAGCCGATCAGCTCACGCTCGTTATCTTTCTTATGACTATCAATTTCTTTATGGTCATCTTCATCCTCATCATGTTCAACTTCCTTGCTGCGGTAAGCATCCACATAGGCTGGCCGGCCCTTACGAGGAGAGAAGTAGTCGGCTTTAGGCATGACGTCATGACAGGGCACATAAGCGCACAGGTCAGGATCGGTGGCGAGTTCTACTGGCAAAGGGGCTTCGTATGAACCTGAGTGACTCGCTGTGACGTGATGTTCCTGTTTTGAGCGTCCATTGTCTTTGTCGTCATCAGCGAGTGCCAGGGTGGAAAATGCGGCAGAAAGACTGAGGGCAAAAATAAGGTAGCAAGCTAATAGCGTTGTGTAGGCTTTGTTTGAGTAAAGTGTGCTACTTGTCGTTGATAATAATCGATAGCTCATGCGAATGTATGTGGCCAATGAAGTGATAGTGTACTCTTTGTATGTGTAGATTTAGAGTAAATGCTCTGGGGCGAGCCGGTTGCTGGCTCGCCCCAGATTAGTCACTCAATAGTAAAACTTAAGCTTCGACAATAAATCTCATGCGCATTTCCAAATGTAATGCATGGCAGAAGTGCGTACAGTAGATCCAGAACATACCAGCCTTATCGGCTTTGAAGGTGACAGAGTGAGTTTCCTGCGGGTTGACGATGAAGTTGACATCGTAGTTTTCAATACCAAAACCATGCGTTAAGTCCTCTACTTTATCATGATTGGTAAGAGTAATGGTCAACTCGTCACCACGCCTTACCTTGATCTCCGGCAGGCCAAAGTTAGGCGCTTGAGAAGTCATGTATACCATCACTTTATTGCCCTTGCGCTCGATGCGGTTTTCTTCAAACGTTTTCACCGCGTTAGGGAAATCATTCATATCAGAAACTTGACGTGTTTTAACGACGTCGGCACGCACGATAATGGCATCATGCGGTTCAGGATAGGCAGTATGATCGTGGATCAGACGCATTTTATCGCCCGAAATGTCAATTAGTTGCTCGGTCTCTACATGCAATGGACCTACTGGCAAGAAACGGTCTTTAGAGAACTTATTGCCTGAGTTAAAGAATTTACCATCTGCCTCTTTGGTTTCTCCCATAGAAGTATAGCCATGACCAGGTTGATAATGTACATCAATACGATCCAATACAGGCTTCGCTGTTTTATCGCCTTTGAATTGTGCAATTGCTGCATCAACATTCCATTTGACGATTTGACTATCAAGGAAAAGGGTTGTAAAAGCATTGCCTTTACCATCAAAACCCGTATGTAATGGACCTAGACCAATTTCCGGCTCCGCTACAACAGTATCGCGTTCTGCCTTGACTTCACCTGCAAACCACTTGTGTACCAACTCAGTTGCAATCACCGTGGCTGTAGGTGACAACTTACCAGAACTTACAAAATATTTGCCATCAGGTGAAATGTTAACACCATGCGGGTTTTTAGGTACAGGTACATAACAGACAAGCGCTGTCTTAGGATCTTTGTTGCTGTCAATCGTGCCATCTACTACTGGCACTTTAGAATCACCTACAGTAAAAGATTTCCCCGCTGTGATGGCCGCTTCAATGCGCTCAATGTTAAAGAACACGCAAGCATCACGCTCAGCAGACATCATGTCGGCCAATACTGCGCCATTTTCTGTGTTGTACTGGTTGGTTGCAGCAAGCTTGCCATCATAGGAAGTCGCGACTAAATCACAATTGCCGTTGATTCTGACCTGCCAACGTACCTGCATGCTCTCAGCATCCACGCAAGTGAACAGTGAATACCATTTTGTTGGATCAGACGTATCGCGCCCATCATTCGGTTGTGGTGAGGCGAATTCTGAGCCGCAAAATACGCGGGTCGTATAATTAATACTCGCATCTACCGGGTCACGTTTGTCTGGGAATATGCCATGGAAACCTTGAACGTTAGGTAGCTCGGTAATGGCATCGCACTCCATTCTATCCATACGGATACGGGCAATACGATTATTCAGTTTATCGTTAGTCCATAGATATTTACTGTTATAGGTGCCATCTGTATATGAACCATGCACATGGTGGGTGTCCCCTGTTGTGTACTTTACGCTACCATCTGCATTGGTACCCAATATGGCTTTAGATTCGTTAGTGATACCCCAGCCTACCATGCAATCCATATTGAATACTGGAATGCGCTTAAGGACACGGCCAGAAGGTATGCCGTAGATACGTACCTCGCCATTGTGACCAGCACTCGAGAAGGAATAGTAAGAGTCTAACTTACCTGGTGGCACTTCATGCTCACCTGCACTTGTTCCATGGCTGGAATCACCCGAGGCCGTGGTTGTTTGATCATCTTTTTTGCATGAGGCTAACCCCATGACCATTCCTGCCCCTGCTAATGTCGCTACAGCGGTTGTCCCCATAAACTTTCTGCGGCTCTCGTTCCCTAGCACCTCTTTATTATTTGTTTCGTTGTCATAATCACTCATGTTACCCTCCTCTATGTAGATGGCTGAAGCATCTAATAACGCCTGCGGCATTTTGTCGCACCCTGAGGATAATTTAACATACAATGGTTTTAAATTAACTTGATTGGCATCAAGAAACGACAATTAAATTATGTTATGCTGAAACGCTAGTTGCTTGCGTTAAGAATCGAATCGTAAGTGAATTAATAGTTGATTCAGAATTTATTTTAAAAAGGGATTATGGATGGAGAAGGCGTTAATTGCTCATCAGTTGTCAAAGTTCCACCTGTTTTCAGAGCTCCAACCAGCCCAAATTGAACGGTTGGTATCTAGCACTCAGCTTATAAATTTGTTACGAGGCACTACTTTGTTTAACCGCGGAGATAATGCGCATGGGTTTTATTTGTTACTTGAGGGTCAAATAAAGCTGGGGGTGATATCACCACATGGTGATGAAAAGGTCATTGGTCTAGTTCAGCCGGATCAGAGCTTTGGCGAGGCGGTCATGTTTTTAGAGCGACCATTCCCTATTTATGCTCAGGCAATATTAGACTCACAAGTGTTATTGATTGCTAAAAATGCAATTTTCAATATTCTGGAAAGTGATGTTACTGTGGTTCGACGTATGTTAGCTGGAATTTCAGCGCGTAATCGGCAATTAGTTAATGATATTGCGACTATATCTTTGCAGAATAGTATGCAAAGAATGATTGGATATCTTCTAAAGGTCAGTGCGGAATCCACTAATAATCTTAATTTTCAACTACCTGCTAACAAACTTACCGTCGCCTCTATATTAAATATCACGCCAGAAACATTTTCACGGATCTTACTAAGATTGCAAGATGCTGAACTGATTAGAGTAAATGGTAGAGATATTACAATAACCAATTTAAATGGTTTAAAGGATTTTCGATAATATTTATGTGCTCCCTTTAAAACACATTGAGCATTTCAGTACTTTAATTTTCGGCAATTAGAGACCTTTGCACGAAGCGATTTTCGTAAAGTAGTCCTAGATGATGCGTTTTTTATAAAAATACGCGTACTCGTCGAATTTACTAAACTTTTAATCGCCTTGCCGTGGTTTAAAGCCTCCCCTTTTTTTTGAACGTTCATCGTCTGCTATGCGGATTTTTCAGTCATTAAATCTTAATCTAATAATAAGCATCATTGAATTAACTTTAATTTTGGAATTGATTTTTAAGTTAATTAATTACAAGATGCTATGAGTATTGTTAAGGACTTTTACTTAATTCAAAATTTGATATTAAGTCACGATGCCTTGACGGTAGATTTGACGGTAGATTGAAAATTTACAAACTTAAGACCCTTTTTAATTAAGGCGCCTGTAGATTTGTTTTGTTGACTCTTTCACCACCAATAAAGACGCGGCATTCCAGAGAGTGCCGCGTTTTTTCTTTTTATAAATACATAAATTCATCTACATTTTGGAGGGAAGTCCGACGCTTTACACAGATGAAGGTCGCACACAACTATTTCCTGGAATGTGTGCTGGCTTTAAGGCGGGTACTGGCAATGGCCACCATTTGATTAATGAGACCTCAGTGGAAGTCGTT
>JAKQIT010000101.1 GCA_029556915.1 Pseudomonadota bacterium | reverse complement strand
TGGCGTATGGCATGGAGCGGTAACAGCCGCATGACGTTTGGCGTTAAAGCGGCTGAAGCGACGTTTGACTACTTAAATATCCCCGCGCAAATGCTGTTTTTTACCGATGGTGATGAATCCCCCAAAGCCAACGGCATTAACAAGTTAGATATTAGCAATGTGCGTATTGGCAAAAACGTGATATTTGTCGGGGTTGGTGGCCATGAACCTGCGCCCATTAAACGTTTTAACGCCAACAATAAATTTGTTGGTTATTGGGGTACAGATGCGGCAGCCGAAAGTGCTGGCGGCGGCATTATGTATAATGATGCCAGCTTAGATGACCCAGATCCGCCAGTCGCTTACGCCGAGTTTGACCGCTATTTGTCCAAGCAAGATGTTGAGCATTTAAAAGACATGACCGCTGAAATAAAAGGCCAATATGTAGAAGGGTTGGATAACCCTGAGTTTTACAAATTTGTACAATCGCAAACACCTGCGGCAAAGTTTGAAACGGACTATTCAGTACGGTGGATATTTTTAACATTAGCAATCATTCTGGTGCTATCCACCTACCTACCGGATTTGCGTTCGCACTTGAATGCTAAACGTAATGATTTGCGTGTTAGATAGTCTTATTTAAGTTAGTCATCTTAGTCAGCAGTTGCGAGATTAAAAAAATTCTGTGACGGTAAAAATTGAAGCATTGTTTTTTTGCTATGCTGCAGCATAGGCAATAAGAATTATAAATTCTCTACATACTAAACTTTTTAAGTTAGCGGCGTGATAAAGTTTCAAGCTTAGTATGCTCTGAAAAAATGCCACGATGATAAAACTTAAAATCCGCGATAAAATCATTGGCTTACTGGTTTTTTACTTCCTAGTGGCCTTAGTGGCGATTGGCTCAACACTATTGGTCTCTTGGCGGCTGGAAGGCGGTGCGGCTGCGATTAATGATGCGGGGCGTGAGCGCATGCGATCATATCGAATTGCTTATTTAGTGGAACTTTATGTTAAGCAGCCAACACAGCAATTACGTGATGATATTGACCAAGAAATTATCTCTTTTGAAAACACCTTAATTGAGTTAGAAAAAGGTAATCCAGCACGCCCACTTTCACTCCCCAAAGATGCCGATGTCAAAACTCAAATGGCGCAACTCCGTCAAACATGGCAAGAAGCAATTCAGCCCCATATCAGTAGCATTCTAACTGCCAACAATCCGACAGACCAGACATTGTTTTTAGCGCAGTACCGACCTAAATTAGAGCAATTTGTTACTGGAATTAATGATTTAGTGAGTATGGTGGAACACAGCAACGCACGTGCAACTACTTTGCTTCGTGTATTACAAATCACTTTAGTCAGTTTGGCTTTTATAGGCACGTTGTTGCTGGTGTATTTGTTTTCACATATGGTGGTGCGCCCAGTGATGCGTTTGCGCGAGGGCATAGCGCGAATGGCTGCGGCGGACTTTAATGTGCGGTTACCAGTCACCAGCCAAGATGAATTGGGTGAATTGGCGAGTGGTTTTAACCGCATGGCCGGTGAGTTGCAAGATATCTACGCTACATTAGAGCAAAGAGTAGAAGAAAAATCTCGTAGTATTGAAATTAAAAATAAAGAACTAGCCGCATTAGATAAAGAAATGGCGGTTTCAGAGGAGCGCAATCTACTGGCGCAAGAACTGCACGACAGCATTGCGCAATCGTTAGCTTTTTTGAATATTCAAGTGCAGTTATTGCAGGACGACTTACAAAAAGACCAAATTGCAGAGGCGATGAAAACGTTGGCGCAAATTCGTGAAGGTGTGCAAGAAAGTTATGATGATGTGCGCGAGTTGTTAGTGCATTTTCGTACGCGCATAGGAAATACCGATTTAGAAACGGCTATTCGTAGTGCATTAGATAAATTTGAAGGCCAAACGGGCATTAAAACAAATTTTTCTTTGCACGGCTGTGCGCCCGTATTGCAGCCAGAACATGTGCTGCAAATTATGCACATTGTGCAAGAGTCGCTTTCTAATGTGCGTAAGCACGCAAAAGCTAGCCAAGTAGATGTTGCGCTTGGCTGTGCTGAAAATTGTGTAATTGACATTCATGATAACGGTGTTGGCTTTGATGTAGCCCGTGATGCAGGCGATAGCCATGTGGGATTACGCATTATGCGTGAACGTGCGCATCGGATTGGCGCGGAACTTTCATTTGACTCAGCGCAAAGCAAGGGCACGCAAATTCAACTTATACTGCCCGCAACCTTATAAAGTGATCACCATGGAACCTATTCGCGTTTTAATTATTGATGACCATACGCTGTTTCGTAGCGGCATTAAGCTATTGTTAGAACGGCAAACGGGCTTTGAAGTGGTAGGCGAAGCGAGCGATGGACTAGAAGGCGTAAAGCGTGCCAAGCAGCTTAAGCCCGATGTGGTGTTGCTTGATTTGCACATGCCAGTCACCAGTGGCTTGGTCGCCATTCCCCTATTGCGAGAAGAAGTGCCAACAACTGAAATTATCATGCTCACTGTTTCTGAAGATGCCGATGATTTACTAGAAGCCTTGCGTGCTGGTGCACGTGGATATTTACTTAAAAATATTGAAACCGAATTTTTGCTCGATGCTATTCGCCGAGCGGCAGCAGGTGAGTCAGTCATGTCTTCTCAAATGACCGCTAAACTGGCTGATGCGATGCGTACACCACAAACAGTTGTGAACAATACTAACCCTGAAAAACTCACGCCGCGCGAGCGTTAAATTATCCTTCAATTAGCGAGTGGCGCCAGCAATAAAGAAATTGCCAGAAAACTGGATTTAGCTGAATCTACCGTAAAAATACATGTGCAAGGCATACTACGTAAGCTAAATTTAGCAAGCCGCGTGCAGGCCGCAGTGTATGCGGTGGAGCATGGTTTTGTAACAGAACAGGCAAAAGTGCCGCCAAAAGCCAATTAAGACGGATTTATTTCGCACTAAAAAGTGTAACGCTAACCTAGTTCTAAAGAACTAGTCCCTATGCTTCATAAAACCTATCCTTTAGACGAATAGTGAGTTCAGTTCAAGAAGCCTAATCTTTCACCATATTGCAAATGGGGAGAAAGAACATGGCAACACAACAATATAAAGCTTGGTCAGTCGTTGTAGCCAGTACGCTAGCATTTACTGTGTGCTTTATGATTTGGATGATGTTTGCAGTCATCGGTATCCCCATTAAAGAGACGCTCGGGCTTAACGAAACACAATTCGGCATTCTCATTGCTACACCGGTGCTTACGGGATCACTTATCCGCTTACCGCTTGGCATGTGGACTGATAAATTTGGTGGACGCATTGTATTTTTCGTGTTGATGATTTCTACAGTTATTCCTATCTATCTTATTTCACGCTGTACTGAATATTGGCAGTTTTTATTTACAGGA
>JAKQIT010000077.1 GCA_029556915.1 Pseudomonadota bacterium | reverse complement strand
ACCAAAAAAGGAGGTGAAAACAAGTGACGTAAAATTAACTTTAGAGATAGAATAATTAACTTAAGGGTGGGTCAATATTCGATGCATTTAGTGGGTCAGATTTAGATGCAATTTAACACGCTTGCTACAATTGGAGCAACTACAGGAGGCGGTTTTGATTATGTGGGGCAGTATGTTGATACGAAAGGTTTTACTACTGGTTCTTGGCGGAAAGAGCAAACGATAGTAGCAGCTTTGACGGGCGGAGTATCAGCTCCATATGCAATTAACTATGGTGTATTGGGTAATACGGTATTAGGAGCAGGCATCGGGGTTGTTAATGCTGGGTTTAGTAATCAGTATTATGCAAATGATGCAACATATACTCCCAAAAATTTAACGGCAGAAGCGGTCAAAGGGGGAGTTGGTGGTTTTTTTGGATTTAAAGTGGGTGACTATACGACAAACTACATGAGTAATCGTCTCATTTTTAATACGACATTAACTTACTCAACTAATGGTATGCGTGAATTCTCATCATATGTGGGAAATACAGTAGGGGGTAGCATATCTGGGGTGACACCAATACTGGTTGATAAGTCATACGAAACTTTTAAAAGTCAAGGCAACAAATAATGAGGGAGAGGAAGTATCTTTGTAAATTTGATAAATGGCTGACTGAAAAAGGTACAGAGGAAAGCTGGGGTAGTGTAGTTGTAGAGTTAATAGGACTTTTAATTATTTATCCTATGATGTATTTTGGGCCTGAAATAATTTTTTATATTAATGGTTATGTAACCCCGCCTCTGCGACACAAATTTACGATGATGTGGTTTAACACACTTTGTATAATCATAATAATATTCACCCTGCTTAAGACTATTAGGTTAATACGGAAACACTTAACCCGAAAACAAAAATAATGGCAAGCATAGCCCGAGTAGGGCGGATAAGTTTACGTAATCCGCCGCATAGAATCTTTGTAACCTCATCTCCGACGGATAACGCCGCGCTCATCTGTCCTACAAAATCATTCGAGAACTCAACTTTACAAAAATTGAGCGGCTAATGTTTGGTTTGTTTTTGCGCGTGTTGCGCAATAAATTGCCTTAAGCTTTGGTGATTGATAATTTCTGGGCTATCTAAAATAGCATCAATTCTTTGTTGTGCTTCTTTTTCATTGCCTTGCGCTTTGGTAATTAACGCTTGTGCATAATTGCCTGAAAAAGAGGCTTTGTCTAATTTAAGCGCGATTTTTGCTGCTGCTTGTGCTGCTTCAATATTCCCTTGCATTACGGCCAATACGGCTAATGTGCCGTGATTTTCTGAGAAAGTGTCATCAATTGCTAAGGCTTTTTTCACGGTGGCTTCAGCTGCTGGTATATTGCCTTGCGAAATTTGGCACCACGCTAATGCTTGGTATGAGCCTAAGTGGCTGGGCATATTGTTAATGGTGGTATTAAAACATTGTTCAGCTTCTTTAAGTTTATTTTGTAGCATAAGCGCCATGGCTTTGCCTAGCCATGCGCGGCCATTTTGTTGGTTGAGTTTTAGAGCATGATCAAAATGCTGAATAGCCATTAAATCATCCTGCGTACTCAATGCTGCCGTACCCATGCTGGTGTGTGCTAGTGAGAAATTGGGGTTAGTTTGCAAAGCAATGGCAGCATGCTGTTGAGCAGATAGAAAGTCGTTGGTATCGACATAGAGTGAAGATAATAGCTCATGCACTTTGCCATCGGCGGGTTGAAGTGCTACCGCTTGTTTACCAAGCTCTATGGCTTGTTCTAGCTGTTCAATGTCGTACAACATGCGCATTTGCAAATGCAACATTTGCGGCAATTCTGCATAGTAATTAAGGGCATCTTCAAGCAGCGTTATGGCTTCTTCAGGTTTGTTTTGTAAGGCCAAGCAGTAAGCGATGTTGTAACGAATAGATGGGTTGCTTGAATCGTTTTGATGAATTTTTTCAAAAAGGCTGAGGGCTTCATCAATTTGCCCAAGCGATAATAAACTAAGTGCCTTTGTGGATATAAGGACTTGATGATTAGGGTCTAAAAATAAGCCAGTGTTAGATAATTCAATGGCTTTTTGAAAATGACCAAGTTCTTGCGCCAAACTGGCTGTATTAGATATTAGCTGAATATTGCTAGGGTCAGACTCTAAAAAACTCAGATAACGTTCATATTGTTGTTGGCTCATAAGCTAATTTTGATTTTGTTTGTAAATTGTTAGTTTAACTGAATTGATCCTCGGTATCGCATTAATTTTTAGAATAAGTTTAAGGTGTGAGTTAGGCTCAATTTAGTATCGCTAGCAAGAATTAATATTATGCAGTGTCACTTACGCCCAATCTAAAGCTGAACGGCAAGCCCGACAAGTGCGCTTGGAGACAACAAAAAATGACCGCAAGTGGCTTAATGCATTGGGTTTCGTGGGTTCTGATAAGAAATAATTACGTCTTAATACTTCTGAATATACCTATTAAGTTGATTTAGTTTTTAATAGGTGTTGGGCATGCGTGCAAGCTGAATTAAACTGTACATTCAGTTCGTCTAAATTATCCTGCTTGATGAATGCCGTTTCAGGAAACAGCTGGTCACGCACCATCTTCGCAATGATTGGCATAGCCACTTTTGTGCAAGGCCGATTTTCTGAGGGTAAGAAAATAATCTGCAATCTTTGACGAGTAGCCATTTTTTGTAATTTCAAATGTTGTTACATTGAATCAAGATAGCGACCATTATTAGATATATCTAATATAAATACAATAGATATATCTAATTTATTTTAATTAAGTGCAATATCTGGACAATGAAATGCGCTTTAACGAGCAAGTTATAAAGCGACTAAATCACAAGTAACAGCCAATATACATTGGCATTGAGTGAGCATGCATTTTGGCTGACTATAGGCTACCTGCAAGACAGAGGCTGGTTAGTGATTGCATGCATCAAAAATCATAAGAATAATGTGTAGGAGTTGGGCTGATAAGTGGGTTATTCCTGATCCCCAAAATCTAACGGCAGCTGGATACAAAGCTTAATAATGTTACTGGTCTGCGGCGGTGTTTTTCTTAACGGTTTCGACGAATTCCTTAATGTCAGTAATTCTCCTAATGGCTTCATCCATCGCAAACTCTGGCAAGTCAGAAGTCAATTGAGATAATACTTTTCTTTTATGAGAGTCTTTTTTAACTTCATCAATACTACCCTTGCCTAAAAATAGCCATTCCTGAGTAATACCCAAAAAAGCGCAGACAGCAATGGCATGTTCGGCACTCATGGTTTTCGATTTTGCAGAGAGCCACGCGCTCACTGAGGGGGCTTTAATTCCAACGTGTTTCGCTAGCGCCAATTTAGTCACTGCTCTCGCTTCAATTGCGTCTTTCAATCGTTCATGCCAAGTTTTCATGTATTAGATTTAACTATAAATTAAATTAGATATGTCTAATAATTTACTTGACTAGTATATTAGATATAACTAATATAGCTACTGAATGATGCAGCAAATCATAAGAAAAGAGATGCGATTTGTAATGCAGTCGGAAATTTAAGGAGTAGCGTAAAAAATGCATGTGAATACCACCATCAATCGTCATTGCTTAGATTTGGATTTGGAAATGACCACGTGGGAAGAGTTGACATCCAAGCAAAAACGTCAGCTCGAGCTACGCATTAGAGGTTTACTCAATACGTTGGGTGGCTTAGCCGCCGTTTGGTAACTTGAGTCATGAAAACTCTCTACATAGGCGTACAAAAGGGCGGGGTAGGTAAATCCACCGTTTGCTGCCAACTGGCCTTTTATGCTAGATCGCAAGGTTATCGGGTGCTGGTGATAGATTTTGACGATCAAGCGAATACGACTAATTGCTTGGTACGTAGCGGCAAAGTGACGCCACTGTCGAAAACCGTGACCGAAGTCATGATGCAGCCCGCCGCTGTTATCCCTGATAACAGCGGTTTTAACATTTTGGCAGCTGATGGGCGCTTCAATAATGTACTGGTGGAACAAGCGCGTGTAAAAGTGGAAGTTGAAGGCATACAAACAGAAATAGCTTCACTTGCGCACCAATACTTTGCGCAATTTTTAGAATGCATGCATGCGCACTACGATCTTTGCATCATCGATGGCCCACCCTCGCTTGATATTCGCGTCACCATTGCACTGACCTTGGCCGATGCCGTGCTAAGTCCGATTGAACTCATGCAAGAGTCAGTTGAGGGCATGAGCAACACGCTCTATGGGCAACGTGGCATCTTGAATGTCAAGTCCATGTTGAACCCTAGGTTGCTGTTTTTAGGGTTTTTACCTAATAAGGTGCAAAGCAATGAAACGCAACGTACCGCCCTCAAGGAGTTGAATGAACGTATAGGACAACATTTCTTTACTAACAATGAAAGTGTTATAGCCTTAATTCCGCTTCGTTCCGCCATTTCTGAATGCCAAAAGCAAGGTGTCGCACTTACTGACATTGTGAAAACCAACACCATGGCACGCACTACTTGGTCAAATTTACGCAAAATATTCGATTTGATACTGGAACGTATTGGCTTAGAAGAGCAGGGTGTAGAGCCTCAAGTGAACAATGAATCTACAGAAAATGTCGTTTCCTTGCTTGCACCAAAATCAAAACTGAAGTTAGACCAGTATCACCCCGGGTCAAAATCGTGATGGTCAACCCATGAATACGGCCATTAAATCCAAATACAGCTTTGACTTAGGCGCTTTAGATCCGCTGGGCAATACTGCATTTGCCTCTAAATCTGACAATCAACTGAATGTGGTGTTGGCAATCCCACTGAGCCAAATCGTTGAGGACGAACATCAACCTCGTACGGATTTTAGCGATGATGACTGGGAACACTTTATTCATGATATTCAAAAGCATGGTGTGCGAAACCCGATCCATGTCAGGCCAGCGTCAGCGGATGGTCTGCACAAAATCATCAATGGGGCACGACGTTACCGTGCCTCAATAGAAGCTGGGCTAGATATGATTCCTTGCCTAATACAAAGCGACACCATTCGCTTTGACGATTATGCCCAGATACTAGATAACATTAAAAACCAAGCCATGGCACCGATGGACATTGCGCTATTCATAAAAAAACGTCTAGCAACTGGGGACAGTAAAAGCCTGATTGCTGAGCAACTATCCGTTAATAACAATTACATTACCCACCATCTCGCCCTCACTGAAATGTCGGTCGTTGTAAAACATGCGTTCATGGCGGGCAAAGTAAAAGGTGCACAGCTCATTTACCGGCTGAATAAGCTCTATGATGAATCTCCCGCACTAGTTGAAAACATGATTAACCAACATGACGAAATGACCAATGCACTTATTCTACAAGCACGTAAATCATTGGAAATTCATGCAAACGATGAGCCGACACAAAGTCATCATGCGGCTGAAGTTGCACATGTATCTCAAGGATTACCCAATACTGATCATCAAGAAGCTGGCGATCATGCCCAGGAACTATCACTGAGTTCGGTAGTAATACCTGACCACAACCCCGATAACGAAGCGTCCGCTCTAGCCAAACAGACAGGCTTCAACAAGATTAAAAAACCGTTACTACTTGCTTACTATCTAGACCGTCATGCTTGCGTCGTGTTGCTGCATGAACGTCCAACGCAAACGGGTTTGATCTGGATTAAATTAGAAGACTCAGGCGAAAAAATAGAAGTTATTACTGAGAAAATTAAACTCAACCTCCTCACAGAAGCGCGGGGTAAAGATTAAAAATGTTCGACACACTGATGATTCAGCAATGTGCGCCCATGATCAATCCTCAGCTCATGCAGCGTGTGATTAGTGTGGAATCGAGCCATAATCCTTACGCCATCGGTGTTGTGAATGCACATTTGCAACGTCAGCCACAAAATTTAGCTGAAGCAAAAGCCACTGCGCAATACTTGGATCAAGCAGGCTACAACTACTCGGCAGGGCTTGTACAAGTCAATCGTAGCCACTTTAATCGTTTTAACCTGACCTTAGATCAGGTATTTGATCCCTGCGCTAACCTAAATGTTGGCGGTCAAATATTGGCAGAATGCATTAGCCGTGCCGTAAAGCAAAGTTACGTACAAGAAGCAACGTCGAAAGCGTTATCTTGCTATTACACAGGCCAGCTCAATTCAAAAGTAGGTGCACAATATGCCAACAAAGTGCTAGCCAGTCTGACTGTCGTGCCGACCATACACCGCAATGGTCACACACCACCCATAGCCCTCATGGGCAGCTCATCGATCCATTCAGCTAAAACCAGTCCTCACAACATCAGTACGCGTTCGGCTAGGGATTCCACACCAATTGGTGATGCTGTGGGCTCAGAAACCGAGCGTGCTTATTCTGATAGTGCGCTAGTGTTTTGATGATGCAGTTTAATTTAATCAGGAGCCTATCAATGACGACAACATCTAAACCCAAGCAAAAAGCCTCAACCACGATGACCGTTGGTGAAGCGATTCAACAGATTATCCGAACACCGTTATTTTATGAATGGTGTAAAGGTGCATTTTGGGGACTACTCAAAGATCAATCGGATTTAGAAAACAAGATTAAAAATCTAATAGAAATAGACGACTTTACTTCACTTGATACGGATGAGGGGGCGGTTAAAGGTTTTGAATTATTCCTTGGAAGACCATACACCGCTTGGTTAGAAAAACGGTCAGCGGCAGCGCATAGCATGTACCAGACTCCCGTGCCATTTATTGATGAACGCCAATTAAAAATAGATGTAATTAACGCAGGAATTAACGAACAAATGGCACCAATGACCACGCAATAGTTAATTTTTTTTGCGGATTTGGCCAGTAATTATTTGAAGCAGAGTGCAGCAAGCATAAGCAGGTGCTGCAATCAATGTTAGTCGTAGTGAAGCGATGATGCAAACGATAACGACGCCATTTTATTGGAAGGCGACGTTGCTGGCGTCATTTTAGTTGAATTTTAGTGTCACAACAGAAAGGGATTTTAATGAACGAATTAGGCTTAACAAAACGACCCGAAAGATGGATACAGCGCGCCATCACAGGCATTGCTATGAGTGGGTTGATACTAGCACCAGAAGCCTATGCAGGCTTGGCGGCAGGCACGACCATGCTCACGACCATTGTTACTTGGTTAAATGGATTTGCAATCCTCATTACCACAGTCGCTATAATGTGGACAGGTTATAAGGTCATGTTTAAACATGCACAATTTACCGATGTGGCCGCCATATTGATAGGTGGTCTACTGATTGGTGGTGCTGCAGCCATTGCGGCTATTTTAGTTGCCCCTTAATCATGAGCGACCCTATATTTAAGGGTTGTACACGCCCCGCCATGTTGGGTGGTGTACCGCTATATCCCTTAATGTGTGTTGGTATTCCTTTATTGCTCATCGGCGTATGGGGGTTGTGGCTACAACCCATCATTGGACTCGTGTCAGTCATGTTAATTTTTCCGCTATTTTTCCTCATGAAAATAATCTCCCAATATGACGATCAACGCTTAATGCAACACCTGCTCAGGTTGCGCATGAGTTTAAGACACCGCAATACGAAGTTCTGGGGAGCAAAAAGTTATGCGGCCATTGCTTACAAAATCAGGAAAGACTAAGCAAGATGCGTGACTTGCTGATAGACCTATTAGACCTTAAATCTATCGTGGCTTATCGCCCACAGTTTGCGCGCGCATTGGGTAGTGCGACTGCTGCATTGTTTTTATCACAAGCCATTTATTGGCAACAAAAAGTGGGGGAGGGCAATTATTTTTACAAGAAACGTGATGCTGAGCGTGACGACCATAACCTCATGCTTGAACCTAAAACCAATGATCAGCAGAGCTGGGAATGGGAGCTTGGCTTGAGTCGATATGAGCAAGAATCCTGCAGAAAACTGCTTAAGAAGCACCAATTGTTAAGAGAGAAGTTAGAAGGCATGCCTGCAAAGATCTATTATTGTGTCGATTACGACGCCTTGGTGACATTTTTGCAAGTGAATTTAGCTGCTACTTCTAAAAAACAAACTACTGATAATAATCAACCCCTTAGCGACCACCAACCAGCAGGCGGAAAAACCACCAACCAGCAAGATGAAAAACCCCTAACAAGTCGGATGCAAGCGGTCCAACAAGCCGGTGGGAATACACCCAACAGGCTGGCTGGGAAACCACCAACTGTATATAAGGAAACAAAGACTACTGCAGAAATTACTACAAATATAGAGCCTCCACTGCTAGAAAGTTTCGATGAAAATACATCCGTGGAGTTATTTAAAAAACCTGTCGATGCTGAAAACATACAAATCCAAAATAGCAGTGGCAGCCATTTAGATAAAAATCATCATCTCAACCAAGGGCAGTTGGTGGCATTGCAAAAAGCAGCCACATTGCAGGTATTAGCAGACAGATTGGTCATCCCAAAATGCGTTAACGATCTGCAACGTATGCAAGTATTGCAAATGTTGCATTCATTGCATGACACTGAATTGGCGCAAATGGTGCTGGATGAATTGGCTGGGGCGGTCGCCCGTGGCAATATCAAAATGCCCACTAAGTTATTGGCTAAACTCATTACGGAAGCCCTTAATGGGGTGTTCATCCCAGATGCTGCCATCGCGATCAAACAATCTAGAGACCGCGCGCATGCGAATGCAAAGGCACTTGCAAAAAACCATGTGCAAGCACTTTGCAAAGCACAATCGAAATCTGTGACAGTCAAACCTGTACCAGCGATCAGTCTGCGACAAGTGTTAGAAAACCTGAATCAACAAGGGGAGCGTCATTCACATGTCAGCTAAGTATCAACATGTTGCTAACAACGAAATTACTGCATCTGATGATCTCCCGTACAGCAGCTTAGTGAGTGACTCAGTGGTACGCACCATTGACGGTAGCTATATCACCACTTGGCGTATAGACGGCATTGCCTTTGAAACGACTGATGCGATGGATTTAATCATCAAAAAGGAAGCGTTCAATCAACTCATCCGTGGCATCGGTGAGGTTGCATTGTGGTCACATCGCATTCGCCGCCAGTACAGCGATCAGTTTCAAGACGATTATCCCGATGCATTTTCAGATAGTTTGGCCAAACGCTACTACGCCACGTTTGATGGCTACAACATGATGGGCAACGAAACCTATCTGACCCTGTGTTATCGCCCTGATGGTGCGGCAAAAAAAGGTGTCTTTGGTCGCGTTTTTGGCATGACAGATAAATCTGAACACGCGCTCATAGAAGCGGAAAAACACGCATTACGCAAAATATCTGAATTGGTGACGCAAATTCAAGCCTCGTTGAAATCTTACGATTTGGACTTACTCAGCACCTATCAAGAAAGTAATATTAGATACTCACACCAACTCGCTTTTTACGGATATTTGCTTAATGGTGTTTGGGAAAAAGTACCTGTTACCAACCATCGTATCCGCGAGGTATTGCAAACTTCACGCTTATTTTTTGTGGGGGAAAAGCTCGAAATCCGCGCTCCTCACAAAAAGCAGTTTGCTGCCATGCTAGACCTCAAAGATTATCCTGAAGGCACGGATTCTGGTTGTTTAAATGGTTTGCTATACACGCCTTACGAATACATCGAAACACAAAGTTTTTCCATCCTCAATAAGCCGACCGCCAAAGACAAGCTAGAACGCCAGCGTAATCAACTTATTTCAACTGAAGATGCAGGTAAGTCACAGATTGAAGCCCTGAATATGGCACTAGACCAGCTCATCAATGGTGATTTTGTGTATGGCGAATACCATTACACACTGGCGGTGTTGGGTAACACGTTGGATGAGGCGACCCGTCACATGGCACACGCTAGATCAGTATTGAGCAATGAAGGGTATCAGACAGCACTACTTGATTTAGTCGCCGATGCGGCTTGGTTTGCACAGCACCCTGCTAATTGGCGTTACCGCCCGCGTGAGGCTTTTCTGACCTCACGTAACTTTGCAGGCTTAGCCGCCATGCACGGCTTTGGTACAGGCAAGCGTAATAACAACCCTTGGGGCGAAGCGGTCACCATTCTTAAAACGCCTAACGGTGCGCCTTATTACTTCAATTTTCATGGTACCGATGAAGTGGATGACTCACTTGACAAAAAAGCGCCCGCCAACACCACCATTATTGGCATGACGGGCTCAGGCAAAACCGTGTTGGAGTTATTCCTGTTACTCATGACGTTAAAATATCAACCCACCATTGTGTTTTTTGATAAAGACCGTGGTGGCGAGGTAGCCATTCGCGCCTTAGGGGGTAATTACCGCGTTCTTAAAAAAGGCGTGCCGACAGGCTTTAATCCGTTTCAGTTAGACAACACAGAACACAACATCACCTTTCTAGTCAAGCTGATTAAAAGCTTGGTGCCATACCCACTGAAAGCCAATGAAAGTATGGAGCTTGAGCGTGCCGTACGCGTCATGATGCGTTTCACTCGTGAAAATCGCGGGCTTTATGCGGTCAACCAACAGCTGGATAACACCCAAGACAATGGTGTGCATGCTTATTTGCAAAAATGGTGTCGTGGTGGCAGCCATGGTTGGGTCTTGGACAATCCAAACGATTTAATCGATTTAAGCCATGGTCGCTTATTTGGCTTTGATGATACGGATTTTTTAGAAGATAAAGAGCTGTTAGCCCCTGTGACTATGTACCTATTGCATCTCACAGAAAATCTTATCGATGGCCGTCGCTTTATTTATGTGATGGCTGAATTTTGGAAACGTTTGGAGTTGCCTGAGTTCACCGACTTTGCGGTTGATAAGCAATACACCATTCGTAAGCAAAATGGCTTTGGTATTTTTGATACACAAAGCCCAGCGCAAATCCTTAAAACACCGCATGTGGCCGCCATGGTAGAGCAATCTGCTACCCAGATATTTCTGCCTAATCCAAAAGCAGACTACGACGACTATGTGAAGGGCTTCAAAGTCACCGAAATGGAATTTGAAACCATACGTACCCTAGGTGAAGCCAGCCGCCAATTTTTAGTGAAGCAAGGCCATAAATCTACGGTGGTGACGTTAGACCTGAGCGGTCTCAATGAAATGCTGGATGTCCTTAGCACTTCATTAGATAACGTAGAAATATTGGACCAAATACGCGCCGAGGTGGGGGATCACCCACAAACCTGGATGCCGATTTATCTCGCTAAGTTGGCACAACGTAAAGTCATCGCTAAGCAGAATAAGGTGCAAGTGGTTAAGTGAGCATTTATTTAGTACGTACTAAATTTTTAAATTTAAAAGGGGAGTTGTGATGAATCGCTACCATTATCTGAAAACATCGCCATGGATATTTGCAGCCGCCTTAGCGGTTGCATCACCGTTTGCCCAAGCGGATGATGGCTTGCTTACGGGCTTAGTCAAACTTTCTTGTGAAGCGATTTTATGTCTATCGACGGGCTCCCCGCCTAATGCTTGTAGTCCATCACTTATGCATTACTTTGATATTGATTTTGATGATTTCAGTGACACCCTAGATGCGCGTATTGATTTTCTAAATCTGTGTCCTGTATCTGCTGAAACCCCACAAATGCAAGCGCTGGTGCAAGCCATTGCACATGGTGCAGGTCGATGTGACGCTGCATCATTGAATGCCACGCTGGTCAGTTACACAAGCGGCATGGGCGGTATTGGTCAAGGCTGCATTACTGGCACAAAACCCGCCTATTGCAGTGTCTACGAAGGA
Source organism: Pseudomonadota bacterium (assembly GCA_029556915.1). GTDB lineage: Bacteria > Pseudomonadota > Gammaproteobacteria > Burkholderiales > Methylophilaceae > Methylotenera. Next base: position 114,510 of record JAKQIT010000077.1, on the reverse strand, counting down.
CACGAATATACAGACTTAAACGGGGGTGCTAAATACATCATTGATCCGCCACAGCAAGCAGGGTTTTGGCCGTTTCAAGGCATTGTCGGTGGAATTGGCAACATTGGCATCGGCGGCAATTACAACACGCCGCAAACTTGCGGTCACTGGGTAGATTAAACACCATATTATTTTTTACGTAAAAAATGCATGCCAACTTTACAGAGGAGAACCCAATTGAAACCAGTAAACATGACTAAATCAGGCTTTAAAAAATCACTCATTGTCTTAGCGATGGTAGCGAGTGTATCTACAGTATTCACGTCAGCCTATGCAGCTGGCATCCCTGTGCTTGATGCGGCCAACCTAGTCAACACCCTAGAAAACATCAAGAAATGGGAATTACAACTGACTGCCATGAAAGATCAGTTTGACCAGCAAGTGAAGCAATACACTGCACTCACAGGCAATCGAGGATTTGGTCATTTATTAAACGATCCCGCCCTAAAAAAATACTTACCAGACAACTGGCAGCATGTTTACAACCAGATACTAAGTCCCGCACTAGAACATCCTGCTATTTGCGTTGGATTTGCAGGGGTTGAATTCACACGCTGCGAAACGCAAGCTAAAAAGCAGTACCAAGACCAAATCGGTTATGAAAATGCCTACAACACTAGTGTGGCTCTGCAAAACCAAATTCAAGGTCTCATCGACGGCATTTCCACTACCACTGACCCTAAGGACATTGCAGAGCTACAAGCCCGTATTGCTGGCGAGCAAACCAAAGTGCAAAACGCGATGATGCAAATGCAGCTCAGTACGCAACTAGCGGAGATTAAAAACAAGCTGGTGATACAACAGCAAAAAGAAGCAAATTACGCGGCGACTAAAGCACGGATAGGGGTTGCAGGCACATATCCAGCGCCAATTACTGATTGGCATTAGTTCGTAGATGACAGACTTAGTCTATCCAAAGGAAACAATCATGAAATTAGCTACTGCAAGTATCGTCATAGTTCTACTTATTAGCGCATGCGCACCCAAAGCGCAAACTGAGGCAGACAAAATATATACCGTACCTGAACTAAAAAAGGATGCGGTGCTTAGGCATAAAATATGGGCGTGGTGTCAGGAAAACCCAGGCGAGCGTCATGGTATTCCTAACTGTTTAAATGCTGCTCATGCGGGCTATTAGGTTAGCAATGCTAAAGTTTGCTAATTTTGTCACTTTTCAGGCGACTGCTGTGAGTGCATCAGGGTTAAGTTCTGCTATTTTAAATAGCGTTTTGGCTGCCTCTGACGGCTTGACGCGGCCTTGCTCCCAATTTTGTAGCGTGCGTACTGACACACCCAACTGCGTAGCAAATTATGATTGTGACATGTGTGTAGCCACTCTAGCTCTTGCAACAGGAGATTCAACGACTTTACCGTCACGCGTAGCAACAGATACACGACCAATTTTACCAGCCTTTAAGTCATTTACCGCGTCAAGTAACTCGGCATTTAAATCACGTTTGGATATAGTGCGCGCCTTAATACTGGTCTTTGCCTCATGTGCAGAAGCTAGCAAGTCATTACAAAATTCTGCCATTTCAGCATCGTCTTTTATAGCAGATTTTAATTTAGCCATCAGTGGCATGTCCATATTGCTTTACACAAAACGCACTTCCAGCCGTTTACCCATGGCAGCGGCATACTTGCGTAATGTGGCAATAGACGGCGAATGCTTACCTGTTACCAACGCATTTTCAAGGCGTGATACAACCGGCGCACTGACCCCCATTTTTTTTGCTATATCTTCTTGTGTCATTTTAGCTTCTTTTCTAGCACGTAAAATAGCATCCAAGGCTGGCATTTCTTCACGCTCCAAACGTTCAACCTCGGCACGCACTGCTGGGTTGGAGAGTGCAATCTCCATCAACTCTTCATGGGTTCTCATTTTTAATCTCCTTCATACGGTTAATCGCCAAGCGCAATTCGCGAGGCGGCGTCTTCTGTGTTTTCTTAACAAAGCTATGCAACATCACAATACGCTTGCCAACCAAAGTGCAGTAAAACACGCGGGCAATGCCCTCTATAGATTTCATGCGCAACTCAAACAAACCATCACCAAATGCTTCAGTATGCGGTTCGCCCAAATTCGCGCCTGCATCTTTCATGCGCTTGGTCAATACATCGTATCTGGCAAGCAAACCAACAGGCAACGCAAGCACTTCATTTTCAACGCCTGTACTGTAATAAGTAATCGTATATTTCACACACAAATAATAGCAAATATGCTAATTTTTAGCAACTATTATTTACTTGCGCCTCTGATTCACTTTCAACTTAAAACGACAAAGGTACGCCATGTTTAGTTATATTGGCGGTACATTCTTTTCATTCGTAGATGCTCATGTGAACAGTGTCTCAGCAGCGCTCAGTGTTGCGTTAATGGGTGTTGTAACCGCCGCAATGACTTTGTATTACCTATTTGCGGGTTTTGCTGTGATGCGTGGTGAAGTGCATGCACCGTTAATGACCATAGTCTGGAAGTCATTAAAAATGCAGATGATTTTATTTATCGCCTTGTCTGCGGGCATTTATCAGTCATTTGTGGTCACAAATATCAACGATATTATTGCACAGTCCATGGTGAGCGTTTCAAATGCAAGCTCAGCAAGTGCTGCAGCGGCGGCATGTGCCCCAACAGGGACTGGAACAGGCGCAGTACTGTCAGTCATAGATTGTAATTTTGAAAAACTGCTCGTTCCTTATGACAGCATCAAAACAGCAGCCAAAGGCATCGATTGGTATGACTTTCCGTCAGCCTTGGCCCTAGAAGTCGCTTCAGGGTTGTATTTTATCTGCTTAATCATTTTATCGTTAGCGGTTGCATTTACCTTACTCACCACCCAGCTCACTTTGCATCTGACCTTAGCTGTCGGCCCATTATTCATTGCCGCCTTAGCCTTTGAGCCGACTAAAAATTATTTTGAAGGCTGGAAAAATAAAATTGTTTATGTGCTAATTCTCAATCTTTTTATCGTCATTTTTCTAGGCCTCGTGTTTGTCATCGTGAATGGCTACATCATCCATTTAGGTTTTAACGTTGACCACTCAGTTGACTTTATGGGTGCACAACAAGTAGAAGCCATTAAATCCGTCATCAAGCTCGCCGCCATTATGGTGCTATTCGGTTACATGTTTACCAAATTGGACAATATTGCGCATAGTTTAGTGGGCGGAGGCGATAACTCAGGTGGCTTAGGTTTAATGTTAGCCACAGCTGCATTAGGCAAAGCGGCTTGGCGTGCCATGAATAATGGAACAAGCGGCAGTAGTGGCATCGGTGGAACAATCACACCATCGGGTGTCGGATTTAGAGGTGCTTTTGGCCAAGGATTACAAGCTGCTGGTCGAGGTATCGGCGCAGGAGCTTCTGCATTAGGCCAAGGGGTCGGGGCTGGCGCACTAATGGCAGGGCAAGGTGTGAGACACGTTGCCCATCAAATTGCCGCCCGTATGCGCAAATAAATCTTACTTCTAACAAGACCATCACAAAGGTAATCAGATGTTTAATTCTGCTAACAATGAAAAGAAAGACATACACCAACAAGCCATGAACTGGGAAGCGTCACAGACCTTATCTCTTCAGCAGTCTGAGTCGCGTGCCTGGAAAATAGCAGCGGTAGCGATAGGTCTTACCGTATTAAGCCTAGCAGGATTAGTGATGATGTTGCCGTTTTACAAGGTCGTGCCGATGACTTTTTTAGTCGATAAAGCCACTGGCGCAGCGCAACTCATTGATGCTACTAACGTGACGCCAATGACTACCGCACAAATGGATAAGCATTGGATTGAAGAGTATGTTAACAGCCGTGAACGTTACAACTGGATGTTGTTGCAATACGACCATGACAAAACCCTAGCTTTATCAGGGAACGACACAGCCAAAGAGTATAGCGCACTTTATGAGGGCGCAAACTCCATTGATAAACAGCTCGGTAATTACACCGAACGTCGCATCAAAATCATTTCTACCACATTGCCACCCAGTAACAATGGGACAGCCGTCGTACGTTTTGAACGTAACACGCGCGAACGTGGCCAAGATGTTGAAATTGGTGCGCAATACATTGCCACGATTAGCTACGCTTACCAAAAGTCATCATTATTGGCTTTAGAAAAAGACGTTGTTACCAATCCGATGGGATTTAAAGTCACGGGTTATGTGGTTGACAGAGAAAATATAAGTACCCGTTTCAACATGCCTGATGCCAGTCCAGCCACACAAACCACCCCTAGTCGCGAGGTTAATGCTAGATGAAGAAATCGCCTAATAAAAAATGGATACTCGTCGTGGCAATCGGCATGTGGTTTACCAATATGCAGGCCACTGCGGAGGTCATCGATAACAAAGTGCAATTTGTCCCTTATGACAAAAATAGAGCCACTTTGGTGAAGACCAAACGCGGCTTTGCAACCCACATCCAGTTGGATAAAGAGGAGGCAATTACTGCGGTGGCTGGGGGTGACAGCTCGAACTGGAATGTGTCGGCCATCAAAGGCAATAACGACCTGTTTTTCTCACCTAAAAATGCTGCACACGATACTAATATTGTAGTAGCCACCACTAAACGCAATTATGTATTCGATTTGCGCGTGCTAAGCAATAACGCATCGGATAAAGGCACTTGGTACTTGGCCTTTACTTATGAACGTGAGCTTAAATCGATTGTCGGGTCAGCAGAAGCTGTTCCGACAAAAGAACAAATGGTCAAAGCAGAGCAAGCCAATATCAAGGCATTGGCGACTGAGCCATTGCCAGTAAAGAACAGCCAGTACAGCATGCAGGTTATGCCTAAATCCGAAGAAATTGCGCCTAAAAAAGCTTGGGATGATGGTAATTTTACTTACCTTTATATTCCCAATCACCGTGAAATTCCTGCAGTGTTCAGAGTGGCTGTCGATGATAGCGAGACCATGGTCAACACCCATATGGAGTCCTATATAGGGGATGACAATAAAGATACTATTGTTATTCATGGCGTGGCCAAACATTACGTACTACGGTTAAGCAAGCAAGTGGTGGGCATCTGGAATGATGCCTATGACATTGATGGTGGTAGCCCAAAAAATGGCACAGTGATTCCTCACGTGTCTCGCAAGGTGGTGGAGTAAACATGACCAATACTGTTGAAAACATCAGTGCTTCTGGTTCGGCGCAACAGCAAATAGAAGCAGATCAACACGCTGAGTCACACAAAAGTGACATCAATGAAGCCTACAGGCCCAAGAAGAATTGGTTAGGCATGATACTAATTTTGACTGTGCCGCTATTATTTGGTGGTGTGCTTTATTATGGCTACGGCAAGCTGCAAGCGCATAGAGCCGCTGACAAAAATGACCATCAATCACTAAAAGTCATCGTAGAAAACAAGGCTAAATCTTTAGGCGCAGAAGGCGATCCATTGAATATTGCACCTGTTGATGAACCTGCAATGCCGCCTACCGCAATGCCCATAACGTCTACGGGGACATCCACAGCGACACCCATCCCAGTGCTTGGCAATTCACCAGCCACTGCAAAAGATGGTGCGGCGAATGCAGCCATTACGCCTAAAGCCAGTCGTTATGATGCCCCTATCATGATCGCGCAGGGAACATCGCCTATAACTAATACAGGCTTAGCTAGTCACACCAATGTTTTAAGCAATACAGGTATTGAGGCTATCCAACCATTCAATGCGAGCAAAAGTAACAAACCTGCGGCTGAGGCACATTCAAATGGCATGAATTTAACGCCGACCACTACCCATAAAGCCAAGGCCAATCTACTTGGCAATAGAAATTATGTGCTGGCTAAAGGCAATACCTTTGATTGCGCACTAACGTCTGCCATCAATTCATCTAATCCAGGCTTGGTGACGTGTACCACCACAGGTGATAGTTATTCTGATAACGGCAAGGTAGTGTTGGTTGAGCGCGGCTCACTGCTTACGGGTGAGTATGCAGGGTTAAAACAGGGAGATACTCGGCTAACGGTATTGTGGGATAGGATCAAGACACCTGAAGGCGTGGTGATCGAACTGAATTCCTTGGGGACAGATGCGCTTGGTCGTAGCGGTTTTGATGGTGACATCAACAAGCATTGGACGGAGCGCTTGGGTGCGGCCATTTTGTTATCGTCATTTAAAGACTTGGTTGCCTATGAAACGGCTAAAAATAGTAATGGGACAACCATTGCTTTTCCAAACGCTCAAAGAGCAGGCGAGGATATGGCCAATCAGATATTAAAACAAACGATCCATATTCCTCCTACCTTGACCAAAAATCAAGGAGAACGTATTGCCATTGTGGTGAAACGTGATTTGGATTTTTCTGATGTGTATGAGCTCAAAATCAGTGGTCAGGGTCACTAGCCATGCCTGATGATGTCGCGATGACCGTACACAATAGCGCGCCAGCGATTAAAGGTGACGAAACGCTGCGCCTGCTACTTGAGCCTATCACACACTATCTCAGAGAAGATGGTGTGACCGATATTTTTGTCAACAAGCCTTATGAATTGATTATTAAAAATCATCAGGGACGCAGAAAAATCAAAGCTCCGCTGCTAAGCCTCGAGTTTCTAGAGCAAATAGCCGTTGCGGTAGGCAATTTTAGTAACCAAGGGGTGAATAAATCAGCCCCTATACTATCGGCGAATTTACCCAATGGCGAGCGTATTCAAGTGGTGCTACCGCCAGTGGTACAAAAAGGCTTAGTTAATTTATCGATTCGTAAACCGATGATTTTAACCAAGACCATGGCGGAATATGAGGCGGAGGCGGTGTTTTCTGAAACGGTGTGGTTGCGCCCACGAGAATTGTCATTGGATGCGCATGAACTGGCATCGGCTAAACGCAAAATCAGCAAACAAAACACTCACCTCATGGACTTGCTTGAAAGCGGTTGCTTCGGTCAATTTTTAATTGAAGCTGTAAAGTCTGATAAAAATATAGGTATCGTTGGTGAAACGGGTTCGGGTAAAACGACGTTCTCTAAAATGTTATGTCAATCGATCCCACGCCATGAATCGATTATCACTATTGAAGATGCCCGCGAACTCTTTTTACCTGATCATGAATATGTCGTCCATTTAACCTACAGCAAAGGTGGGCAAGGACAAGCCAAGGTCACCCCGTCGGATTTAATTCATAGCACTATGCGCATGAACCCTGACCGTGTGCTATTAGCCGAATTGCGTGGGGCGGAAAGTTACGACTATCTAAAGCTACTACTCAGTGGCCATGGTGGCAGCATTACCAGTTGGCATGCAGGTTCACCTGAAGAAGCACTTGGGCGATTTGTATTTATGGCCAAAGAGCACCCTGAATCGATTGCTTATCAAGATGTGGCCATTAAACGTTTGTTATTTACTGCGATGGATGTGATTGCACATTTAGAGGCGCGAGAAGTGTTTGATGCACAAGGCCTACAGACAGGGACGGAATACAAAATGACTGCCATTTATTTTAATCCCTTTAAAAAATCAGAGATTGCATTTGAAACATCGTGATGAAAAAGGAATAACTATGAAAAACACCACTAAAACCAGCCTACTAATGCTTGCCGTTGCAAGTGCATTGACGCTCATGGGTTGTTCAAATGCCAATCAATTGATTGTGCCAGACGGCACACATCGCGTGCCCATTAACCAAGGTGCTGTTACAGAATCACTAACTAAAATATATGATAACGAGGCAGAGTCACTTAGGGCGAAAGTGAAACAGTTACAGCAAGAGGAGCAAGTTGCCCGCACAAAAATTAGTTCATTAGAATCAGAGTTGGCAAGTTACAAACTACAACTACAGATAAAGCCAAACGCAGCTATTGCGACTGTGCCAACATCTACGCTCAAAAAAGCCAATTTGTTAGCCAGTACGTTATTTAAATTCAATCAGTCGGCACTTTTAAAAGCAGGCAAAACAGCGCTGAAAGATTTGGCAAAATCCATCCAGTTGCTTGATGAGGTGCAAATCATTGAAATTATTGGGCACACCGATCGATTGGGTGAATCTAAGCACAACGAAGTATTGGCCAGCAAAAGAGCCAAAGTCGTGCGTAATTATTTGCAATCGCAAGCCAAGCTTGACCCTCTCCATTTTGAAGTACAAAGCCGTGGCGGTTTAATCCCTTCAGGTAAAACAGAACACTGTACAGAGGTTTTGGCAGACGAAGCCTTAATTGAATGCTTATCACCTGATCGGCGTGTAGAGATTAACGTTTATGGTAAACCTAAGGCTTAAACCGAGATGGTGAAACACATTGTAGCCACCTACCGTCAAAACCAAACCCTGTTCAAAACAATCGGGATTTTGACACTCATACTGGTCACCATTCCGCTGATCATGTTGCTTAGTGGTGCTTTTGTATTACTCAGCTTTAAATACAACCCACTCACTTATGGTGCGAATGTGTGCTTTTGGGCATGGACAGATTACTTTACTGCATGGCAACAAGGTCAATTGGTCGGTGGTGGCAAGCGCATTGCGCTGACAGGAATTGCTAGCTTGGCCATCATTTATTTGATTGCTCCCATGCTGATGGTATTAGCCTTGCGCGAAAAAAGAGCATTACATGGCAGTGCACGTTGGGCAACTGCTTCAGAAGTCGGTCAAGCTGGTTTATTTGGTAACACAGGGATTGTGGTGGGAAAATATCGCGGTAAAACGCTACGCTTTCCTGGACAACAGTTTGTAATGCTGGCTGCACCCACCCGCAGCGGCAAAGGGGTGGGGGTGGTCATTCCTAACTTACTGAGCTACGAAGAGTCAGTATGCGTACTCGACATCAAACAAGAAAACTTTGATATTACCGCAGGTTACCGCCAGCAAATATTGAAACAAGCGGTATATTTGTTTAATCCATTTGCGGAAGACATCGATGTCAACGGCCAGCCTGCACCACGGTCACATCGATATAATTTTCTAAGTGCAATTAGCAAGGGGGCATTTCGCGTAGGAGATGTGATCACCATGAGCAATGCCATCTGGACTAGCGGTGGTAAAGATGCCTTTTGGAATGATAATGCACGGAACTTGTTTTTAGCGGTCACCTTGTTTTTATGCGAATTGCGTGATCAACGCGAAGTAGAGGGGGCTGACTCAGCGTTGCCTGATTATCCCGTCACCATGGGCGAAGTGCTACGTCAAACTTCAGGCCGTGACTCAGGCTTACCCATTAAAAAATATTTCACTGAACACGTCATGCCTTATGAATGGTTAAGCAGTGAATGTCGAGGCGCATTCACCACCTTTCTCAATGCCAGTGACAATGTATTGTCTGATATTTTAAGTACCTTTAATGCGCCGTTATTGCCGTGGCGTAATCCGATTGTCGATGCCGCCACCAGTGCCTGTGATTTTGATGTACGCGATGTACGTAAACAGAAAATGTCCATTTATATTGGCATTACCCCGAACAAGTTAGACGATGCAAAACTGATCGTTAACTTACTGTTTAGCCAGTTAGTTAATCTTAACACCAAAGAATTACCGCAAAAAAATCCTGCTTTACTCAAGTATCAATGCCTGCTGTTGATGGATGAATTCACCAGTATGGGTGTCATCAATGTTATTGCAAAATCCGTGGGGCATATCGCGGGCTATAACTTGCGTCTGCTGCCGATTATACAAAGTGTCGCGCAATTAGAATCTGCGACCAACTATGGCAAAGATGATGCGCGAACATTAATGACCAATCACGCTTTGCACATTGTCTATGCGCCACGGGATCAAAAAGACGCTAATGAGGTATCGGAGAGTCTAGGCTACTTCACGGAAAAAAGCACCAGCTTGAGTCGGCCTAAAGGTTTTAGCAAAAGTGGAGGCGGCGGTTCAGTCAGCACCTCAGACCAGCGACGCGCCTTATTGTTGCCACAAGAAGTTAAAGAGATTGGCCAATGGAAAGAAATCATTTTTCTAGAAAACGTCAAACCCATCCTTTGCGACAAAATTCGCTATTACGATGATCCTGAATTTATCAGTAGGGTCATTAAAGCCCCAGCCGTTAAATCCATCAACATTGCCTTATTTATCGCAAAAATCAGCAAGCGATTGCGCGACATGGATGATAGTGAAATGGACTTGGATACCTATGCTCTCAAGCCGCCAGTGACGGCTGAATATCTAGACATTTATGACAAAACAGAAAAACCGCCCACAAAAGATCCATTAGACGAGCAAGAGGTACAAGACTATGTCTATGCAGCCTTAATCAACATGGGTGTGACGAGTGCGCAACTATCCATGCTTGATACATTAGATCAGACCCACTATTTAACACATGACGATGGCTTGGACACTGAGACCGCGCATACGCGCATGGAGGCGGCGTTTGCGGGCATAGCGGCTGATGCCGTCTGAAAGGCGACTGGAAATTGCAGTCCTAAGAATTGAAGACCTAAGTGTTGATGGTCATCAAGGTGGTAACACTCAATCAGCACATTTTTTACATAACAGGAGTAATCAAATGACTACGGCAACTGCAACCACTACAAAAAGTAATCCCCCCATCAATGAAAGCATCAAAATGAATGCTGCTTTAGTGTATGGGCAAGGCACACAGGTATATCCACCCAAAGCCGGTGGGGTATATAAGGGCGATATTACCATTCTCGAGCATCATGTATTGCAAGAAATTGGTAAAAATTCGGTGATCGCCCATGACAAATCCAAACTTAATTTTGTTTCCGAGGAGTTTAAGCAAACGGCAGAGAAACTACGCCGTCCTGATGTCGCGATTTACTATCAGGATAAACAAGGCAAATCCACCGAAAATGCCACCGTCTTTCCTTTCAGTCGCGCCAAAGATGATATGGAGCGCGTGGTTGCGGGGCTCAAAAAATCAGCTAAAGAACTAGGGATGCCTGATATGGATAAATCACTGGATGCTTTAGCTGACCGATCATGGGCGCGAAATCAGGATATTCGCCAAAATATCAGAGCAGAGAAGGATGCTGCCAAAGAAGCTAAAACCGCAGTCAATAAAGCTGAACCAGAGAAATCTGTTAAACGTTAACCCTGTGCTTTCTAATACGCGACACCAAGCTGGTCATAGACATGACCAGCATTTTATGGGATGCAAAGGATTTAAATATGGCGACGCCAGCAACTGACAAAACAATACCAATCACTTCAGAAAAAAGTGCGGCCCAACCAAAAAAGAAGAGGGTGAAAGCAAAGCTAGCACCGCTTACGCTCAATCCAGCAACGCTAGCGCAACTGGCCAGAAGTCGGGCGCAAGATGGTGCGGCAGCACGTAAAGCGCTGGATGAACAAGGCGTCAACTTGCGAGCGGAATCAGTCGAAGCTACCCAATCGTCAACACAAGCATCTACTGCACTGAAAGTAACTGAACATTCAAAACCAAACAATACAGTTGTCGTTGATGAACATACGGTCAATCAACATACAAAGTTACATCCACTCCTAGCGCACGAAATTCCTGCTGAGCTTGGCCAACGTTATGCGATTAAAGACCATGTGTATTATTCAAAAAACCCAGATGTAGGCATCGTGTTTGAAGACAAAGGACCATCGATTAGTGCTCGATCCTCAGATGCCGATGATGTTAGAGCCATGATAGCGTTGGCTAAAACTAAAAACTGGTTAAAAATTAAAGTCAGTGGCGCAGAAGAATTTAAGCGAGAAGCTTGGCTAGCCGCGAGCATGCAGGGCATCGAGGTGACAGGCTACAAACCCTCCCAACAAGATATTGCTTTGTTAGAAAATGCCAAAGGCAAAATTCAGAACAAAATTGAGATAATCGACCACAAAGTGGCCATGGATAACCCACCAATCAGTACCAACGTGATAGGCCATACGCAAATAAAATCAACCGATAATGTCGTTAAGGAAGAGGGTGTGCTGCTACTGGCACACGGAAAAGCCAAATACCTGTACGACGACAAAAATGACAACTCGTATTACGTGCGCTTTTTGGACAAAGGCGCAGAAAAAACCGTTTGGGGTGTAGACCTTGAGCGTGCCATCACCGAGGCGAATGCCAACATTGGTGACCGACTGAGTATCGCACGTGATGGTAAAAGGACGGTCATGGTCAACACACCAGTACACGATAAAACTGGCAAAATCATCGGCACGGAGCAAAAAGAAGCCCAACGCAACGCTTGGCACATTCAAGCCAACACCTACACACCTAAAGCAGCGGAGGTCGCCATTATTGCTACAGCTATAGCCAAAGGTGCGAGTCCAAATACCATCAAGGCGATGCAACAAAGCTTGGCCATCACCGTTGGCAAGCTTGAGGCTATGGGGGTTGAAATACCCAAGCCTCATGTGTATGACGCTAAAATCCCAGCACCAGCAAGTAATAACGGGGCGGATATGACTATCGATAAGCCATCGCTACAAAAAACCTATTCACAACCGCAAGTTTCACCCCGTCGATAATGCGCTTGGCTGATCGAATTAGCTTTAGAAGTGCATTAAAACAGGATTGGCAGAGATACTGCTTACAAAGCGGCATGCGCCCCAGTGAGGCTCTGCGACAACTCATCAGCAAAATCTTAACAGGTGACACGCAATTAGAACAAATATTGAATATCCCCAAAGGGCTGCTGCCAACACCTGAAAATAGCCAGCTGCAAAACCGCCTCGAAATCCGTCTCACTAACCACGAATATGAAGTACTCGTAAATCATGCAAAACAGGCGGGAGTCAGTCCCGCAAGGTGGCTCATTACCTTGGTGCGCTATCAATTTATTCAACACACGCCGCTCACGGTGTTGGAATTAGATAAATTGGATGAACGTTTGTATCAGATCAGAATGCTAGGGCATAACTTAAATCAAGTGGCGCGGGCATTAAATAGTCACACGCTGCATCCTTCACAAATTGAACTCATGCCAACATTACAATTGCTGATGCAAAACTTAGACGCAGAAAAACAAGTCTTACGAACGATCTTTAACCATAATCTCAAACGCTGGTAAGCATGGTAAGACCTAAGATATTTATTGATGAGTATTTGCTAAATTGGGGTGACAAGTTATTTTATCCACCTGTCAGAAAGATTAAAAAGCTGGCGGTTAGACCATTGCCCTGGTCAACAATATTATTGCCCAATAAACCCAGTGAAATTCGCGCCCAGCTAGCCCGCACCACTAAAAAATCTCCTGAAGTGATGGTTAAAATTACCAGTAAGAAGAGTGCAGGCAAGGGGATGGAGGTCATCAGAAATCACCTAGATTACATCTCACGTAATGGTAAGGTAGAACTTGAAGATCACGAAGGTCGCACCTTGAACAACCGCGCTGATTTAAAGGATTTTAAAGAAGACTGGTCACAAGACATTCCTGAAATTTCACAACATCGTGAAACGATCAATGTCATGTTTTCCATGAAAAAAGGCACACCCACCGATGAAGTAAAAGAAGCAGTGCGTGAATACTTGAAAGAGGAATTGGGTGGTAAGCATGAATATCTGTTTGCACTGCATACTGATACTGATCATCCACACGTCCATGTAGTGATCAAGATTGCCCCCATACGTAAAAAGGATAAGCGATTGAATCCCCGCAAAAATGACTTGCAGCGTTGGCGCGAGGGTTTCGCAGAAAATTTGCGCAAGTTAGGCATTGATGCCAATGCCACCCCACGTAAAACACGTGGCGTCGTGCAGCAAGCTTTGCATCAATATCAAATACACAAGCTGGCTAGAAATGCTGAAATGTCTAAAAATGCAGTGCAGCTTAAATCGATTTCGCTAAGCGCAGATAGTTATACACAACAAACGCAGGCATGGGCAAATATTGCCAGCGCCTTAGCCAGCTCGCCAGCTAGAAGTGACCGTGCCTTGGCCAAAGACGTCATAGCATTCATGTCCAACCAACCTATACGACATATCAATGAGGCCAATATCAGCAAGAACGCACAGCGTATGCCTATAAGCCAAGAAAAACATAACGATGATACGCCAGCATTGCCACGTACAAAATAATGACGCGTTATTTAGCCAAAAACCTGCAGTTTAGTTTAGCTAAGTTCACGATGTCGAGTGGAGCAATAGAATGCTTGAAATGGCTGGCATTGATCGCCATGACTTTGGATCACACCAACAAAATCATCTTCCATGCACAGTTTACTTGGATGTACGCATTAGGCAGACTCGCGATGCCATTATTTGGTTTTGTGCTTGCTTATAATTTGGCTAGGCCAGCCACTTTACATAGTGGTATCTATGGCCGTGTGATGACACGTACTTTCTTAATCGGGTTGGCGTCCACGCCAGTTTACAAAATGGCATTTCCATATTCAGGGCTAGGGTCGCTGAATATAGGGGCACTGAATATTATGTTTACTTTAGGGATGGCTACTTGGATTATATTGTTAATAGACACTGGTCATCATAGTGACGATACCAACTTAAGGTTAATCACCAGAGCGTTGGCCATTGCATTATTTGTGTTAGGCAGTGTATTTGTTGAAGGTCAATGGTTTGGCCTAAGTTATATTCTTGCGGCTTGGTTTTATTGTAAAAACTCAACGAGATGGCTGCTATTAATATGGGTGGCGAGTACGGCTGGCTTGTGTTTGCTGAATGATAATGAGTGGGCTCTCGTAGCCATTGCTATCATTTTTACAGCAGCAAGAACGGATTTTAATATACCAAGACTGAAGTGGGTATTTTATGTATATTACCCGCTCCATATCGCGATACTGCTGTGCATTCAACGTATTTAAAATTGGCAAAGTATATTGTGCCATGAATATCTAAACTTCCCAGTCCTCCATAGCCAAGCCTTGCACTCGGCTAAATTCACCTGTGTTGTGGGTAATGAGTGTTGCTTTATTAGCGCGCGCGATAGCAGCGATCATTAAATCATTCGCGCCAATTAAATTGCCTTGTGCGGTGAGGTCTGCGCGAATTTGTGCATAATGTTCGGCGGCGTTATCGTCAAACTCAAAGCTATATAGTGGCGAAAATAGCTTTTGTAGCAATTGCAGGTTACTTTCTTTTTGCTCGCTACGTAGCGCACCAAACAAAAGCTCCGCCTTTACCACACTACATAGTGCAATATCTGCGGGACTGTGTTGCGTAAAATGTCTGCGTACAGTGAGGTTTTTACGCTGCCACAACTGAATGCAGGCATTGGTGTCTAGTAGGCGTATCAATTAAAACCCCAGCCTTGTTTCGAGCGCTAACTCAGTTGGTCTTGTTTGTGGTTCGCCCTGCCAGGCGTCAAATAACTCAAAATAGCCTGTTGGCCATTGGTTTTGTGCGCCTGTTTCGCGCTTAACAAGCTCTGCCAGATATTTAGAGAGTGGCAAATTGGCCTGCTTAGCTTTAATGCGTATTTGTGTTTCCACTTCGTCTGGTACGTAAAAATGTAATTGTGACATAATGCAAACCCTCAGTATATGTGCTATATGTGAAATGTAAACTTATGCAGCCAATATGTCAACTTAAGACGCACCATGTTGACAACATTGCGGGGCAGGCATACATTGCATGACTTTAAAAATAAAAACCACTAGGCAATTCTAATGAACAAAACAACAAGCCTTACCTATGCCAAATACTGGCGAGTCTCTCTTTTAGATGCGGATAGTGGTATTGGTGCTTTTAAAGATAAAAATGTGCTACCTAAAGAAGCCAAGCAACTTCCTTTAAGCGAAATAGCAACTGGCCAATTAAGCAGAGAACTTACTAATGAGTTATTTTCAGGTGAGCCTAAAGATGCGCTAACAGTCGGCATTATTATCCGACCTCAAGTATATGTTGCTCGCTTACTGCATGGGAAAGCACCTAGTGCTGGCATTCCCAGCATCATCACACCCATTATCAGCAACGCCAATATTGATCGTGACGGTCGTATGTATCCTGCAGCCACCTGCATCGCACGCGATCTGCTTGAGCCGCTTGACCGAGGCTCATACTCTATTGGCGATGTATCAACGCTAGATACATTTTTAACAACCAATAGTTTTTGAGTTTTATATGAAGACTATGATGAGGTGATAGCAAACGAACAATCAAGAGACGATTGGTTTAAATCCAAATGGCAAGAGTACACCAAACACTATGAAAAACTTCTTTCAGAAGTTGCAGATAAAGACGCTTTGTCAGAATTTGAACTCGCAGATTATTTTTTTATCGTTAAAAAAGAGGTTATTAGTCCAAGCATGCATATCCGCGCACTTTATGCGGACATCATTAAAAATAAGCCAGAAACACCACTGTTTGAGCGATATTCTTCAGATACTATTCACCCGCCAGAACCATGCATTCAGCCCAACGCTTTATTTAGTGGACGATTAGCACATTCTGGAAATAAATTCTCATTAGCAGCAGCGCAACGCGATGCATTGAACCACTTAATGGTATCCAGCAATGGCGATATATTAGCCGTTAATGGTCCGCCAGGAACGGGAAAAACCACTTTATTGCTAAGCGTTGTCGCATCGGCATGGGCAAAGGCTGCAATTGAAGGTGGCAATCCCCCCGTGATTTTTGCTTCCTCAACGAACAATCAAGCGGTAACCAATATTATTGAGGCTTTTGAGAAAGACTTTTCAATGGGCGAAGGCGTTTTTGCTGGGAGGTGGCTACCAGATATTAAAAGTTTTGGCGCATATTTTCCTGCCGCAAATAAAGAGGCTGAGTCGGCAAAGAAATATCAAACCAAGTTGTTTTTTGACAAAGTTGAAGATGAAGCTTATATCAAAAATGCTGAGCAGCATTTTGTAGCGGCAGCAAAAAAAGCTTTCCCCAGCATAACCGATTACAGCATTAAATTCATCGTCGCTGCTCTACAAGCCGCAATCCAAAATGAAGCCAATAAGCTTAAGTCCATCGAAAGTGCTTGGATAACGCTATTGTCGGCCAGAGAAAATCTGCTTAAAGAACTTGGCACAAACCCTAGTGAAGAAATGCACAAGCGTAAACATGATGTAGATGCAACACTTGAGCACATGACCGCACTGAAAGCGTTGGAAAACTCATGGGAAGCCTATCTGGCAGCAGAGCCTTTGTTTTACAGCTTGTTTTCATGGATTCCTCCCGTTAAAACTAAGCGGCTGCTACTGGCGAAGCAATTCCTAAAAAACAATACAGATGAAAAATTTGAATTTATCAACACAATATCAGTAGAAATTACTCAAAAGATAACGAAAACGAGGCTGGCTCTTGAAAAGTTTCAAGTAAGCTTCACCAGAGGTGCGGTACAAATGCAAGCGATGCGTGCAAGTAATGCTGGGTGGGCGAATGCTGTAGCTCCACTAAAATCATCAATTCCCGCCGATGACCTTACCTTGCAGCAATGTGATGCGCTAGCAGATACCAGCATTCGATTTGATGTATTCCTGCTGACAACGCACTATTGGGAAGGTCGCTGGCTAATTGCCATGAATGACTTGCTCACTGAACATAAAGGAAACCTCAGTAACGGAAAGGGAGGAGAAAAAGCAAAAAATGGACAATACGCAATGGAAAAGCGTTGGTATAGAAGAATGATGCTTACCCCTTGCGCAGTTTCAACATTTTTTATGCTACCAAAGGAGCTGTTATCTAAACGGCACAATGAAGGTATTTTTGATGATGATTACCTGTATAACTTTGCCGACCTTTTAATTGTTGATGAAGCAGGTCAAGTGTTACCAGAAGTCGCTGGCGCATCATTTGCTTTGGCAAAAATGGCGATGGTCATTGGAGACACTAAGCAAATTGAACCCATCTGGTCAATCACCAAGCAAATTGATGTGGGGAATATGGTGGCAGCAAACATGTTGCCTAAAAAGTACAATGAAGAGACCTACAATAAACTTGCCGACCTTGGTAAAGTGTCTTCTTCAGGCAGCGTTATGCGTATCGCGCAACATGCAACGCGCTATCATTATGACCCTGACTTAGCACGGGGCATGTTCTTATTTGAGCATCACCGTTGCTTTAATGAAATTATCAGTTACTGCAACGAGCTATGTTATAGCAACAAATTAAAACCTAAGCGCGGCTCACCAGAAAACTATAATGGCCTACCCACAGTGGGCTATTTACATGTCAATGGCATTTGCCAAAATAGTAATGGCAGCCGCAAAAATGACCTTGAAGCACAAACGATTGCTGAGTGGCTTCTTGCTAACAAAAAACAACTTGAATCAACGCATAAAAAACCATTAAATGAAATTGTGGGGATTGTTGCGCCATTTACAGGCCAAGTAAGAGCTATCTCTACAGCTTGCAAAGCTAGAGGAATCGCAGTAGGGCAAAATGAAGGCGAACTTACTGTTGGAACAGTTCACTCTTTGCAAGGTGCTGAACGGCTTGTTGTGATTTTTTCGCCAACATACTCAAAACACGCAGACGGAAAATTCATCGACAATAACCAAAGTATGTTGAATGTGGCCGTTTCACGCGCTAAAGATAATTTTCTCGTGTTTGGTGACATGGATATTTTTGATTCTAGCCAGAGAGGAAAGCCACGAGGCTTGTTAGCGTCGTACTTATTCCGCAACGAATCTAATGCGTTGAGTTTCAAATATCTACCTAGGCAGGATTTAAAAAATAGCACGCCCATTAGGCAACTTGTTAATTCGGATGAGCATGACTCATTCCTCATAGACGTATTTAAAAATAGTCATAAAAAAGTCATTATAGTCACGCCATGGTTACTACCACACAGCATTAGTGCTGACGCCTTGGCTACAATGGCTAGCGCCATTCAGCGAGGGGTTTCTATTACCGTTTATACAGACACTTCATTTAATAAAAGTAGAAAAAATGAAATGCATGAGGCAGTTGCGCTATTAAAAAGTATTGGCGTTAAAACCTTGCTTGTAAAAAATGTCCATAGCAAAATTGTGATTTGTGACGATGCCACATATTGTGCAGGCTCGTTCAATTGGTTTAGTGCAGACCGTCATGGCCAATACAAAAACTATGAAATTTCTATTGCGTATCAAGGCAATGGCCTTGCAAAAGAGATTGATATAATAAAAAACGACCTGTTGCAAAGAGTAGTGCAAAGTTAGGTTTTTTGTCTAGGCGAAAATATTGGTGGAAAGCAGGCTAGCAAGGCCATTAAACATTAAAGGCTATACTGGTGAGTAAACGCGCCATTTGGCACGGTGTTGACCATAGGACTCAAGATGCAGCAGGCTTTCCATGGTCTTTTTACTTTACAGATGGTGGTAGATGACCTTACCGCTTGGCTGTTTTGCACTATATATATAAACGCACTTAATAATTGAACAATAAAAAAGCCCCACAATAATGTGGGGCTATATCACTCAAACTTGCTGGTTGAATGTGTTTTCTAATCTGACAACCTCTAATATTGCATTGAGTCGTCGTTTTAGGTGTACTGCGGCTTCTAATTCTGGCTCAATGAGTAAATTGAGTAATGGTTCAGATTTGCCATAAGCGGTACGTAAGCTTTCAACGACTGATTGCGCATCAGCATTGGCTTTCGTTAAAAATTCAATCATTGTATCGTTAGTCATTGTCATATAGTTTCACTTTCTTAGTGTATAAAAAAAGCCCTTTGCTGAGCTGGATACCGTTAGGCGGCAATTATTTCTCTGCTAGAGAGGCTGTCTAATCTTGCTTTAGCTAAATCAAAATATTGACGGTCTATTTCAATGCCAATATATTGGCGACCGCAAAGTTTGGCAGCTTCGCAAGTAGAACCTGATCCTGCAAAAGGGTCTAAAACCAAACCATTCTCAGGCGTAAAACTCTGAATAAATGGCGTGAGGGCTGATATCGGTTTTTGGGTAGGATGCAATTTATTGCCTGAATAGTACCAATTTCCGACATCGCCTAATGGTTTAACTGGTTTCTCAGGGTGACCTTTTGCCAATAAGAATGCACTTTCATGTTGGTAAGCTAGAAAACCTGCACTGGAGGCATAACGCTTAGGGAAGACGATGTGTCCAACGACGCGAAAGCCAGCCGCTTTCCATGCTGCAAAAAATAAGTCAATTTTAGTCCAGCCATAAAATGAAACCATCAAGCTATCAGGCTTTAGTACGCGATACATTTCATTAAATGTCGGCATTAACCAATCCGCGTTAATATCATTTTTAATGCTTCGTTGTGAACGGTCAATATAATTGACTAAATAGGGTGGGTCAGTCAAGATAAAGTCCACATGATGATCTGGCATAGTTGCCATTACTGCTAGGTTGTCGCCTAAGATTAAATCGTTAATTGGGTTACTGTTAGTCATTTTGATGCTCCATAATATTGATAAATGAACGAAGCACTTAAATTTCACCACTCAAATGCCGCGTTCGGCGAAATGAAGGGGGAGGCTATTCAGGGGTCAATTGAACGTGGAATAAATGGAAGGATGCCACATCAAAGATGATGGCAGGTGCCGTTTATGCCGCGAAAGTCGATTGAAGCGCGTGGGTTTAACGCGTCCGCTGACTAACCGAAACCAAGATTCATAGAACGAGGCATTTGAATGGTGTTGTTAGTGTTGTGTCAATTTTATGAAGTAGATTAAGGCTAACTTCACATGAGAATTTACGCTTCGGCTC
This sequence comes from Pseudomonadota bacterium, assembly GCA_029556915.1. GTDB lineage: Bacteria > Pseudomonadota > Gammaproteobacteria > Burkholderiales > Methylophilaceae > Methylotenera. The sequence goes on along the minus strand of JAKQIT010000077.1, from coordinate 93,994 downwards.
GAACCAATAGGCTAAGTTAGCTGTCCTTTATTTTAACCATTAGTTGCATTTTTATTAGATAAATTACATAATGGTTCTAATGAGATTCAATTAAGCCAGTGGGAATATAAAATGACTAGTCAAACGATTGATACGTCCATTGCAAAACGCATGGTGGAAGCAAATGCAATTCAAGGGGCTTCTATTATTGGGCAAACTGGTGGTTGGTCTGTCCTGATTAAACTGGGTATATCAGAAAAGCTTCTGGGGACACAACGCACTGATAAACCACGTGTATGGCGCTCACTTGATAGTTGCGTAAACTATCTAAAAGGTGAGTTACATATTTCGCGCTTTGATATGCTAGATGCCACCAACTATAATAAGATTGCAGTTAAAGGTGCATTACGTCATGATACTTCAGAGCGTATGAAAGAAGCACACAAAGCTGCAGCCTATGACAAGTGGTTTCGTGAAGGCGTACAGGCTTCAATAAATGACCCTAGACCTACTTTTTCAAATGATGATGCTAAAGTAAAGTCAAGAGCGGCTATTCAAGCGGTAATCGATGCCAGAAAGTAGTTCATGCGGATTAGGTGGCGCGTACTAGCCTTAAATGACCTGTTAGAAATGGTGACTTACATTGCAGAAGATAATCCAGTTGCAGCGTTTGATGTCAATGATGAAATTTATAGGCAAGTTGAGTTACTTGTCACGCATCCAAACATTGGCCGTCATGGGCGGATCAAAGGTACGAAAGAGTTGGTCATTAGCAATCTACCTTATGTTTTACCATACAGAATTGTGAGTGGCTCGATAGAGATTATCAGGGTTTATCATACAGCTAGGCAATGGCCCAAGAGTATGAAAGCGTTGAAAAATAAATAATGTTGAATGCTACTCAGTAATTAGAAGCCGTTAGTTGAGTAATCTAATGTCAACAATTGTTGATATATTTAATAGAGTTAGAAATTTTTTTATACTTAGAAAAGAAATACATGCTAACACCATTGAGATATCCTGGAGGTAAAGCTCGACTTGGTCTATGGATAGCTAGTTTACTAAAACATAACAACATATCCAATGGGACTTATGTTGAAGCCTACGCTGGCGGTGCGGGGGCTGCGATGTACTTATTAATTAACAAACATGTCTCAAATATAATTATCAACGATATCGATCCTGCTATATATGCTTTTTGGGACTCCATATTAAATAATACTGATAACTTTATCAATTTGATAGATAGTGCTTTATTTACTATCGACGAGTGGGAGTCTCAAAGAGAAATTTACAGAGGAAAATTGATAACTGATAAACTTACCCTTGGATTTGCAGCCTTCTATTTAAATAGAACAAATCGATCTGGAATACTCAAAGCTGGAATAATTGGGGGTAAGACCCAATCTGGTAAATATAAAATGGACGCGAGATTCAATCGAAATGCCTTAAAAGAACGAATTAGAATAATTAGCAAATACCGTGATAGGATAAAAGTGTATTCAGAAGACGCAGAAAATTTTATAACTCGCTGCAACCTAGAGTTACCAGACAACTCGTTAATCTATTTAGATCCTCCTTATTACCAAAAAGGAAGTCAGCTATATACTAATTTTTACACTCATCAAGATCATGTGCAAATTGCAAAAAAACTTCAGAGTTATTTAAAGCCTACAATAATTACATATGACTCATGTCCATCAATCGAAAAAATATACGAGGGCTTTGAAAAGGTGGAGTTTGATTTAATTTACTCAACTCATGCAGCTCGCGCTAAAGCTAGCGAATTGTTGATTTACAAAAATCTTACTCTACCTAGTTCTCCATTCATGTCACGCAGTGTAAAACCTTTTAAAGTTAGTACAGTAGACGACTCACTCATTCAAATGGTAGTTTAATTTGAATAGGTGTTGGGGTAATTAACAGTCGCACTTTCAACTCCGCTTTTTTTCGACTAATTATCCACTCACCTTTAAAAGGAATTTCAATTATTCCTTTTTCAAGGTTAGCCATAATTCTAAATTCAGTAGTTCTTTTTATCTGTCCATCTGGTGCAGTAGGGAACTCAATTTCTAATAAACGCTGCTTTATTCCATGAGTTTCAGGATCATCTTGATGTAGCTTTATGTCCTGTTCAAGAGATATAGCCCCAGACTCAACAATTACTCCATCTGGAAAAAGACTTTCAATCTGTACGTCTACAGGGAGTCCCGCAGACAGGCTGGCGGGCGCAGTTGTTTTAACAAGAACTATACCCTCATCAAACCCACCACGTTTATTTCGCTTTTGTTTTCGATTTTCTTCAATGCTTTTCATACTAATATTAAGATGTTTTGATATTGCATGAACAACCTCCAACACATCGGCTAGTTCTTCTAACGTATCAGATGTCGATTGCGCATCCATTACCTCAATTGACTCTTCTAACAACTTAGCTTTTAACGCTTTTACAAGCTGGTCTCCACCAACTTTGATATGAGTAACCAGCTCACCTTTTTGCTCTATGGACTCTGGTACTTTATCTCTAACCAGTTTCTTAAAAACTAAACTTTCATCACTTGTACCAAATGGATCAATGATTTCAACAATACAACCTTTTTTTTGCAACATATAAAACACATGTGATAAAACCCCACCCATGAGCTCTACAACAGCACCTTGTTGTTTGGCAAAGTCAGCTAATTGCTCTACAAATAAGTCATTTCTAATTAAATTAGGTTCACGCGGTGAAACAGAAATTCTTTTTATTGTAAGTTGATCTTGCTTAGTGCTTTGTCGCAACGTTTCCCAGTCGCTTAGTTTGTGAATTTCGATACTTTTTGAATTGGGATCTTTAAATCTGGGAGCTACCCTTAAAGAACTGGTATCAAACTCTGACTTATGGTGAAACCAAGGTAGTATGTTGTGGTTAGATGCGTCTTTGTGAACCCCTAAAAACCACATTACATTAACTGCATGCCCTAATTGCTCGGCAATTTTACGAGTTGTTATTGCCATTTCTGATAACCAATTTTTATCTTTTATTGTTGAATTCCAATCATATGGCTCTGAAGCGCGTTGGTGAGACCAGATGCCGCTTGGGTCAGGTGCTACGTACCACTCTTTAAATCTTAAGCGTTCAAAATGCCTAAATTTACTTGAATTTAATGTAGCTTTCGATAAGTCACTATCAGTAGTGTCAACTTCATAAGCATCATGGCTGTACCAATACATACCCTCAGGTATTCCCCACAATGCTTCTACACGTACAACCCTTTTCCTAGGTTCAGCCCAGCTCCAAGCGGATGCAAGAGCAGGAATGTAATGATGGCAAATAAAAATTAAATTGTCATTCCAGTTTTCAATCAGTTTTAATTTTTCAGGCAATTCGTTACTAAACCACGTGATTACAGCATCTAAAGTACCTAAGCCATCACTACGAGGTAACATATGCCTTAATACCCCTTCAGTTTTAATAACATCGGTTCTGATCACCAGTGCTTGCTGCTTCAAGAGAGTTTCTATCTCAGCCAAAACTGAAGAATTCGCTTTACCAGATAAAAGGTCATCAATAATTTTAGTATCATCTAGTACATAAAAAACTGGTTGTGAATATCCTAGTTCAGAATACAATTTTGAGTTTGCAAGTTTTCTATACTGCTTAAAATCAGATTCGTTAATTAGTCGAAAATGCCTTAAATTTATTGATTTATTCTTATGGATACTTCTAGGTAAGAAGCTCTTAGGATCTATACCAGTAATTTCAGTGCAAAAATCCGCTTGTACTATCCAAGCGAACCTCCCATCCCAAACCCATTCATAGTGAATTCTAAACATTCTTTCTGTTGCCCATTGGGCTGGGTTTCTTAAGACGCTATCTATTGCAATGCTACTGGCACATTCCATCGGTTCAGGAGCCTTAAATACACCTTCTCTCCATTGCCTTATGCAAATTGGAACAGGAGTTCTAATTTTAGATACCTCCTTAATCATTTCAAACTCAAGGAGCCAATCTCGTTTATGTTTTGATATGCGCCTTTCATTTGAAAGATGTCCCATACTAAGCTGGACAATTTTAGGTTGTAAAATCCAATGTATAGTTGAGTCGCTATCTTCTGTTTCTCTAAGACATTTGGTTAAAGTTTTCTGGAGATCATTAACAGTTGTTTGTTCGGAAATAAGCTGTCCACGTTCGCCAATAGTTTCGTTGATGGCACTTGATCTGATCATTACATGGTCAGTTGGCTGTAGACTTTTAAACCAATCTAACTGCTTGAGGTGCTGCAAAATTTCTGGCTTGCTTGAAATTTCAATTGCGGCAGAATGACTTATGACGCAAAAAGATGGAGTCCACTCATGTGGGATACAAGACAAACCAAAAGCCTTTTGACCAATTTGGTCAACAAAGATACTACCTATTGGCAACTTGATTAACTTCTCACTAGTGAGGAGATGAACTGGATTTATTGGTGTTATAGCTTGACTATTAATCAAAATTTACAGGTCATTGATCAATTAAAGAAGCAGCTTTTTTTTCTGCACCAAAAATGAAAGTTGCTATTTCTTGAAGCTTAGCTAGAGCTGTATCTGCAAAATAACCTGTAAAAAAACCTATGCTGACATAAGACGAATATGGGGGTTTACCATCTACTTGAGTAGAAAGATGAATAAACCCTCCGTCAACTATAATTCCAAACATAGCGGCTAATAAAGCAGTTAAAAATGGTGTAAAAATTCGCCATATTCTTCGGTCTTCATTCCACAAACCCTTGCCTGCAACATGATGAAGATATTTTAAACCAAACATCGTACCGCCTATTGCTCCTGCTGTAAAAAATGCAAACATTTTTTGTAAGTCACGATTAAGTTCAGTGAATGTTAATTGTGTTTGCCAGAATGGTAAACTATCACCGAACATCCAGACCAAATGGTAAGTACTAATTATTAATATTACTAATAAATACAAAGCTTCCGAAAACATCTGCACTCGAATACACAAAGGGTATCTACTCTTATAGTCATACTTTGCACGACCATCTGTTGGGTCTGCAGCATTCCAACCAGGAACAACTAACTTAGAGTCTGTAGAGGCTGCATCAACATTGTGCGAGCTATTTATTTTGGTTGATTCCGTAGATGTCATTTTACTCTCAGCGCAGACTGAATTAGACGGACGAAGGAATGTGGAATTTTTGACTTAATCTATCGGCAGTTGCTATAGACACCTCTTCAAAACGATAACGTTTATAATCATACATGTCGCCAAATCCTGTAGCCTTGGCGAGTAATTGCCTAAAAAATTGTGATCTAGGGTTAGTTACTTTTGAAAACGAGCCAATTGTTGAGATATCTTCAAAAGCATTCGCACAGAACAAATATTCATTACCATTTGCAAATGAAGATATCTCAGCGATGTTAGCTTGCTTCCATAATAAATTGTCGGTTTCTTGTAGAGCTAGTAGTTCTATGTTTTTAGAAAACGGAACAATATGCATATGTGCATGGTTTACACCACAAGAAGTAGCTGAATTTTCAGTGGTTGAACCGTGTTCAAAAATAACGCATGCCCCATATTCACTGCTAACAATTTGCGTTACATGACTAGCAAATTTCAAAAAAACTGGATTTGTGTACTCTTTCGATAGATTTAGCTTATGAGTTTTAGGGAAAACTAGTGCCCAACCAGGTATAAAACCGCCAATTGAACTAACAGCAAAATAATCCTCATCTTCAAACAAAATACGATCTACCGTTGAGGTGTAACTGACTGACCTCGTCATGTTACAAAATCTGCAGCCAGCATGCTTTGACTGAACTAAACTCATCCTTTTTAATCCTTCATGAAGCTCAAATTCGCATTGAGTTTAACAAACAAATTGTTTGTAAGTTGAGGTTTAACCACGCCACTGTAATTATACAGTTAATCTCTCAAGTTTAAAGAGAGATCCAGTAAACTCTTATGCTTACTAAGGATTAATGAGAACTTTTCTGGTGAGTATCGGATACTATCAGTCACGCAATTGCGTATTAGCTATTTCTAAAATTGTCTGACAAATCACGGCAACTTGCCTATCCTGCAATAGGTTTTAGATTTAGTACGTACTAAATGCCGAGGATGTTAGTAGAGGCTTTGGGTTGGAGTTTGCAGAGATTATTTTTGCGACTAAAGTGCACTTATTACATTAAATATTGTCACAGGATTGAAAAAATTTAAATGAAAAGGGTTTTATATTGAATCAGTTTGTAACGATAAAAGTACTTTTAGTGATGAATTGTGGTGGCTAACTTGTCTATACCGTCGTTTAGTAACAATTACATCAAAGGTCAAAACGTAAAACCTAAAATTCATGTGCTTGCGGTAAAAGATAAGAGTAAGCTCGATAAACCCGTAATCGCGTATATCGTAGTTGAAAGAACCGAGAAAGCTAAGAGCTATAATGATGGTGGACAAATTTATGAGGCTTCCATTACCTTAAGTTACCAACTCATTCAAATTGGTATCACTCCATTTAGAACAGCTCAATCATTCCAAGGAGGATATTCAGATATTCAAAATCAAGTATCTTTATCCTCAGTTAGTGCGGGTAATGGGGCAATTTTTCTAGATTTGCAAGGTTTATGTGGTCAACGTATTGGTACATACCTAATGAACGAAATCGTAATGTGGGCTAAACAATGGCCAGATGCCAACGTGAATCCTATAAGACTTAGCATAGGCCAAGCAACAACTGATAACAAAGACAGGCGAAATAAGTTCTATGAGAGCTTTGGACTTGAGTTTATTTATAGTGATTCCGATAAGAAGGAAGGCACATCCAAGCCAATTAAGGTAAAAGAATTAAAAGAAAATTTGAAATGGCAAAAGAATATTGAAGTGATAGAGATGATGCCGTTTATTGAAAATTTAATGAGCAATTTAAATAAACAACAACTCGATCTAGTGCAAAGTACTAGAGCTATTGAACGACTTGGTAAAGAAAACCAATTCGCTCGGAGTCATCCATTCAAATGGTTAGTAAAAAGTATTTGGTACAACAACACCAATTATTTCATTTTGCTGATTTTGATAATTGCTATTGGTTTAGTTGTTTGGATAAGGTACTAAACACTACTACCTACTTAGTTTTTATGGGATTATAATAAACACCATGAACAAGGCCGTGTTATATCTTAGATCCTCGAAAGACAGATCTGATGTCTCCATAGACGTGCAGCGTCGCGAGCTGCAAGCCATGGCCAAATCGAAATCCTTTACTGTAGTGGATGAATATGCCGATGCGGTGGAATCTGGTAAAGATGATAATCGTCCAGCTTTCCAAGCCTTACTTACACAATTCAAGAATAAAGACCGTGGCTGGCAATATCTGCTCGTCATGGATACCTCGCGTATTGCACGCAATCAATATCTAGCACATGCAGTTCATTATGAGTGCGACAAACGCAACATTAAAATTCTGTACTCAAAAATGCCTGAGACGGGGAGTGTGGTTGACGTCGTGATACGCTCCGTCATGCAAGCTTTTGATCAGCTACACAGTTTAATGAGTAAAGAAAAGGGGTTGGCAGGCATGGCCGAGAATGTTAAACAAGGATTTAGGGCTGGCGGTCGCGCACCGCTTGGATACAAACTTGAATATCATGAAACAGGCGCCATACGCGATGGTGAACCTGTGACTAAATCCAAACTGATTTTATCTGAGGATGCCAAGAAAGTTGCGCACTACTTTAAACTCCGAGCTAATGGCATTGCACGGTTTAAGTCTGCCAGAGAAAGTGGCTTGTTTGACCTGGCACAATCCACATTGATCGGCATGGAATGGAACGCACTTACTTATGCAGGCCACACTGTGTGGAATGTTCAGAATGAACGATTATCCAGTGGCGGCTATAAAGGCGGTGTTAAACGCAGACCTCGCTACGAATGGTTGATTCAACACGATACGCATCCAGCCCTTATCAACACCGATGAAGCTGAAACCATTTTACAAGCCTTAGAAAACACCGCCCACAAACCCTATAAAACCGCATCAGATTTTTTATTAAGTGGTCTAATGGTCAACGCTGAGGGTCAAGCATGGCATGGCTGTGACGGAGTGTATTATCGCGTAGCAAAAGGTAAACGATACTCAAAAGAAGATATTGAGAGCGCCATTTTTAACAAAGTCATCTCTGATTTAGAATCCGAGGACTTTATTAAAGACGTGACTAAATGCGCACGCCAAGCAGCGCAACCCGTACCAGACACTGAAATAAAGACTTACAAGAAACAAGTGAATGAAATCACCTTGAAGATTGAAAAGCTGACACGCCTACTTGAAGAAACAGACAGTCCAAGGCCAATACTCGCTAGAATAGAAGCTTTAGAAAAACAACGTACCAACCTAATGGATGAAGTGGATAAAGCTGAAAATGACTACAATGCCAACAGACTATTATTAGCCATCTCAGAACACGATGTGGCAAAAATGCTCAAAACATTATCAGAAAATCTGGACATGTCCGACAGAGCTTCTGCCAAAGACTTTATCAACGCACTGGTTGATAAAATTGAATTAAATGCCACACCCGCTATGACTTGTAAGATTACTTACAAAATATCTAGCGGGGAATTAATGGCGTCCCCACGGGGATTCGAACCCCGGTCGCCTCCGTGAAAGGGAGGTGTCCTAGGCCTCTAGACGATGGGGACCTAAGAAATATTATCGATTGATAATACCCGTATTTTACTACATTTTGTGCAAGTTTTAGCGAGAAATTACAACTAAATTACTTACTTGTGGTGGAGGTAAGCGGGATCGAACCGCTGACCTCTTGCATGCCATGCAAGCGCTCTCCCAGCTGAGCTATACCCCCAAACTTACCACATTTCGCTTTCAAATATCTTGTTATGTCAGCGAGGCGCAATCATAAAGATGAGTAGATAGCTTGTCAATGTTTTTTGCTGACTTTTGCTAAATTCTTTCAAACCAGCGCTTAATTAACCGCGTATATTCGACTGGCTTTCAAATTGTGTAAGTTCAACGCGTGCTTGTGGTTGCCAGTCAGGTTTACGGTGTTCAGCGATAACATTAGTGAATACACCACCGCGAACATAAAATTTTGCTGTAACGCGCATAAACTTAGGTTGCGTAGCTTCAACTAAATCATCTAAAATTTGATTGGTAACCGCTTCGTGAAAGCAGCCTTCATCTCTAAATGACCACATATAAAGTTTTAAACTTTTTAATTCTACGCACAGTTTATCTGGAATGTAGTCCACATATATCACAGCAAAGTCTGGCTGCCCTGTTTTTGGACACAGGCAGGTAAACTCTGGGATTTCCATGTGAATATGAAAGTCGCGCGTTTGTTTTGGGTTTTCAAACGTTTCTAAGACTTTTGTGGGTTGAGCGGTAGGTTTTCCACCTAAACTTGTCGTTGTCATCGGGCAAATCTTCTAAAAAAACGTTATTATAACGTTCTATGAAAATACATCACACAAAAACTCGAATTTGCGTTTAACCCATTTAAAACTCGCTGGCTTCAAATCCTTTGTTGACCCCACCACATTGCACATTCATGGGCAACGTATAGGCGTGGTTGGTCCAAATGGGTGTGGAAAATCGAATGTGATGGAGTCGGTACGCTGGGTCTTGGGCGAATCTTCCGCAAAAGAAATGCGTGCAGATGCGATGGATGCTGTCATTTTTAATGGTTCAGGCAATCGCAAGCCCATATCACGTGCATCGGTTGAACTTGTGTTTGATAACAGCCTAGGTGGTGCATCTGGTGAATGGTCTCAATATGCCGAAATATCAGTAAAACGTGTCATTGAACGTGATAAAGGTTCAACTTACTATATCAATAATAGTGTAGTGCGTCGCCGTGATGTTGCTGACCTATTTTTAGGCACTGGTTTGGGTGGTCGCGCTTACGCAATTATCGGACAAAACACGATAAATCGCATTGTCGAAGCCAAGCCTGAAGAACTGCGTATTTTTCTAGAAGAAGCGGCTGGTATAAGTAAATATAAAGAGCGTCGTCGTGAAACGGAATTGCGTCTGCGAGATACCCGTGAAAACTTAACGCGCGTAGAAGATATATTGCGAGAGCTGGATAAGCAAATTAGCCGCTTACAATCTCAAGCAGTTGTGGCCGAGCAATATCATCAGTTACAAACAGCACTCAACATAGCCAAAGCCCAAGTTTGGTTGCTTAAAAAACGTGATGCCAGCGCACTGTGGGAAAAAGCGCAACGCAATGTCGAAAAGTTAGCAAATGAACTAGAAGCACAAATGGCTAAGTTACGCAGCAATGAAAGCGCATTGGAAAGTGCTCGGCAAGATAGCTTTGCAGCAACAGAAGCGCTGAATGTTGCACAAACTAACTATTATGAGGCAAATGCAGAAGTCTCAAATCTAGAAAATCAAGTTAAAAGTACAACGGAAGCACGCGCCAGGTTGGAACAGCAAATACAGCAATTGCAGTCACAGCTACAAAAGAATGCCACGCAAAGTAGCCAGTTACTAAGCACCCTAGAATCTGCGCAAGCTGATTTAGAAAAAGCGAATGCAGACTACGCTAGTGCAGAGCTGAAGATTCAGAGTGAAAAAAGTAATTTGCCAGCATTGTCTCAGCAATTCCAAGGTGTGTTGGCTAACTACAACGTTAGTCTGGCAGCGGTGAACACTGCGGAACAGCGCTTGCGACTTGAGCAGGCTAATTTAAGTCATATTTCGCGAAGTGTGGCTGAAACCAGTGAGCATATCAGCCGCCTACAGAAAAATTTAGCCAGCATTCAAACGATACCAGATGCAGCTATTGTGGAAAAGCAACTACAACATAATGCTGTTGATCAAGAAATAGCTGTTTTAGATAAGGTTATTTTAGAGACGCAGCACAAAGAGCAAACATTAACAATTGAGAGCAAGTCCCAACGTGATTTATATTCAGAAAAACAACGCGCTTTAACTGTGCTTGAAGCAGAAATCAGTTCACTTACAAAAGTTCAACAAAGTATGGAGCGTGGCAATAATCAAGATGCCCTGGATAGTTGGTTGAAAAATGTAGGCTTAGAAAATAGAACACGTTTTTGGCAATCAATAAAAATTAAAAATGGCTGGGAAACTGCATTGGAAGCGGTGTTGGGTAATCGTTTAAATGCAATTGCAAGTCACACTTTAAAATTAGCTTCGCGCCCTCCAAAAGGGCTAACAGTGGGTTTAGAAGCCAAATTTACACGCACTATAACGATAAAAAATGGCAAAACTGCCTTATATGATATGCTCGACAAGGTCGAAGAAAATCTAAAATCGGCTTTGCAGGATTGGCTGGCAGGTGTTTATTTACTAGAAGCAGACGCTGATGCAGATAACGAGCGTCAAACGCTTGCTAATGGTGAGTGTTTAGTAAATCAGCAAGGCGATATTTACACTGCACACAGCTTGTCTTATTTTGGGGATCCGTCGCTATTACATGGCGTGTTAGAGCGTCAAGCACATTTGGAAGCCTTGGAGTTACAGCGGCCAATCGCTCAAGATGCCGTTGTTCAATCTCAAGTACAACTTGCGTTCATTGAGCAAAATTTGCAAATTCTACGTGGTGAACAGCAGTCTAAGCACTTGCAGCTAAAAATGCTTTCACAGCAACAACATCAACTGAGTTTGGATTTACAGCAACTAAAGCATGCGCAACAAAATGTGCAACAACGGCAGCAGTCTTTGCAAATTGATTGTGCAGCGGCAGAAGAAAAACTTTTAAAACTTAAAAGTGAAATTGATGTTAAACAAGCGATTATCAACGAAATCACCCAAAGTTTAACACAAGCTCAAGTGCAAAAAAGCCGGCAAGAGGTTGAAAAACAAAAAGCAGACTCCGCATTACACTTTGCGCGAAATCAGTTACAAATCTCGGAGCGCGCATTTCAAGAAAGTGGTTTTAACTTAAAGTTAAAAAATAATTACATCAATGAATTAAATAGTAAAATTAACCATTTACATGAAGAAAAAGCAAGCCTAGAATTACACGTTAATGATTCTGAGGCTATGTTGGCATCCACAATGATGCAAGCTCTGAAGGATAATTTAATAATCGCGCTCAATAATAAGCAAAGTTGCGATCAAGCTTTAGCTTTGGCGCGTAATGTGATGGGTGAATCAGAGCAAGCATTATTGGGTATTGAGCGTGAAAGAATGCAAAATGAGCAATCTTTACACCCATTGCGAGATAAGCTGGAATCGGCTCGTCTAAACGAGCAGGAGTCACGTATATATTTTGAGCAATGTCATGCTGAACTGTTGGCTTGTCATGTGCATGAAGATGCAATATCAGCGCAGCTTAACCAAATAGGTGCTGGTTCTGAGAGCGTAGTTAAAGTGGCTGATGTTGAAAGAAAGCGCAATAAGCTCATGCTTGAAATTGAAGCTTTAGGTGCTGTTAATTTGGCTGCGATTCAAGAGTTAGAAACGGAACAATTACGCAAAACCTACCTAGACAGCCAAAGTAAAGACCTGACCGAGGCTTCTGAGACACTTGAAGTTGCCATTCGCAAAATAGACAAAGAAACTAGAGGGCGTTTGCAAGCGACATTTGATGAAGCAAATAAACATTTTGGTGAATTGTTTTCGACTTTATTTGGCGGAGGTCAGGCGCGATTAGAGTTGCTCGGCGAAGAAATTTTAGACACAGGCATGCAAGTTTTCGCTCAACCACCAGGTAAGAAAAATAGCACAATTCATTTGCTATCTGGGGGTGAAAAAGCACTGACAGCGCTAGCACTAGTGTTTGCTTTGTTTCGGTTAAACCCCGCACCATTTTGTTTGATGGATGAAGTTGATGCACCATTGGATGATAGTAATACTGAGCGTTTTTGCGCTATGGTTAAGAAAATGTCTGAAAAAACACAATTTTTATATGTAAGTCATAATAAAATATCAATGGAAATGGCACAGCAATTGATAGGCGTTACGATGCAAGAGTCTGGAGTTTCACGTATTGTAGATGTAGATATGGAAACAGCTGTTAAAATGACTGCGGAAGTTGCCGTTTAGTTGATTAAGTTTTTTTGTTTACCAAGTATTTTTTATAGATTGAAAGTTAGTATAAATGACTAATTTGTATGTATTGTTAATTGCAATGGGTGTGCTCATCATAGCCTCCGTTTTTGCTTACAATTGGTGGCAAGAGCGGAAATACTATCAACAAGCAGAAAAAAATTTCACACCATTACAAAGTGATGCATTGCTAGACGACCCTAACTTAGATGTAAACAAAGTAAAGGATGCCTTTGAAGACACAATAATAGATCCTTTTTCTAGCAAGATTAAAATTAGTCAAACGGAATCCGTTGATACCAATCCCTCAAGTGAATCAAATGAGAAGTCAGTGGAGGAGTTTTTGCCAGATGACGTGTCCATTAATGAGGCGTATGCACAGTTAACAAAAGCAAGAGCGGCATCCCAAGTTAACCAGCGTATAGCGGATGCGCCGCCTGCGCCTCGAAGTGAAGATATCAAAGCTATTTTTGATGATGTCTTTGGTCATAAAAATAAAACGGCAAATGAGCCACATTTAACTGAATCACCTAAACAAGCAGAACCTAAGATTCTGCATACGCCAGCAGTATCCCAGCCTAGTGACCAAGTGCATGCTTCAGCTAATAATGCTACTTCAGATCAAAATATTGCGAATAATACTGCAGAAATTGACACTTCTGATGAAAGCAAGGCCTCTGACGAAAGCAAAGTCATTGAGTTAGCTTTACCATCAATGCTACATCGGCAGATGGATTACACCGCCATATTGCATTTATCTCGTGAAATACCGGCAAGTACTATCGTGAACACATTAATAGGTCAGTTTGAAGGCTATGATAAACCCGTATTTGTTCACACTTTAACTTCAAACGCACTTGAGCTGGCGGAAGATGTTGCTCCACTGTGGACATTATTAAAGGAAGTTTCTCCTCACCAAAAAGTGTCTAAAATTGCCTGTAGTATTCAGTTGGCAGACAGATCTGGGGCTATATCACGCAACTTACTAAATCGGTTTCAATTGGCTGTAAGTGAGCTCAATAAGCAATTAAATGCTCAGTTAGCATGGCAAGAAACAGGTGATATTTTAAGTAAAGCCAATGCCCTAGATGCATTTTGCATAGAGGTAGATAAAACAATCGGTTTTCATCTGGTACATGGTGAACAAGGTGCATTTACCGGCACAAAATTAAAAGGCTTGGCTGAAGCGCAAGGTTTTAGGCTTAGCTCTGATGGATCATTTAAATATTTTGATGAAAGTGGTCGGCCAATATTTATCATGTTTAACCGAGAGAATTTCCGCTTTAACGTTGAGATGCTACGCAACTCAGTTATAAAAGGTATTACATTTCAATTAGATATTCCGCATATTGCAGAAAATGGCCATGCCTTTAGCCAAATGGTGCAAGTGGCAAAACAAATGAATATCGGCCTAAATGCCATTTTGGTAGATGAGGGTAATAAAGTACTGGGAGATGCTCAGCTTGAAAAAATTTCCCAGCAGTTGAAAGCTATTCATTCTAATATGCTTACGCGTGGCATTGTACCTGGCTCTGAAAGCGCTGTTAGATTGTTTTCATAACATACAATCACGTAAGCCAGAATGGAAGACCTTGCACAACAGCGCGTACTAGCATTGCGTAAGTTAATTGCACAGTATGATTTTGAATATTATGTGCAAGATGCACCCTCAGTGCCCGATAGTGAATACGACGCCCGCTATCGTGAATTGCAAGCGCTAGAATCTTCTTATCCAGAACTCGTCACCCAAGATTCTCCCACCCAACGCGTTAGTGGCTCGGCTGTTAATGCATTTAATAGTATTACGCATCGACAGGCTATGTTGTCGCTCAACAACGCTTTTGATGATAGGGAGTTAGAGGCATTTGATAAGCGAATTCGTGAAACGCTAGGGATAGCACAAATCGAATATGCTGTTGAACCAAAATTTGATGGATTAGCCATAACATTAACCTATGAAAACGGGCTATTTATCCAAGGTGCAACACGTGGGGATGGCTATACAGGTGAGGATGTTACCCACAATTTACGTACCTTGCATGGTATTCCGATGCGAATAGATAGCGATAAGCCGCCAAAACTGCTTGAAGTGCGTGGTGAAGTGCTGATGTTAAAACGTGACTTTGATAAACTGAATGCTATGCAATTAGCAAAAGGTGAAAAGTTATTTGCTAACCCCCGCAATGCTGCGGCAGGCAGCCTGCGCCAACTAGATGCCTCAGTAACAGCAAAGCGGCCTCTTAGTTTTTATGCTTACGGTTTAGGAATTGCTGAAGGCGCGCCTGTGTTAGCTAGCCACAGTATGGCGATGGATTATTTAGCTGACTTGCATTTTCCTGTTAGTAGCGAACGAGCGGTCGTGCAAGGTTTGGTAGGCATACTTAGTTATTACAAAAAAATCGAAGCCCTACGTGCCAGTTTGCCATTTGATATTGATGGCGTAGTGTATAAGGTTAATTTATTTAATCAACAAAATGAGTTGGGTTTTGTTTCGCGCGCCCCGCGCTGGGCCGTTGCACATAAGTTTCCTGCTCAAGAAGCACTCACAATTGTAGAGGATATTACCGTGCAAGTAGGGCGCACTGGTGCTATTACACCGGTCGCTAGGCTTGCCCCAGTGTTTGTAGGTGGCGTTACGGTGACTAATTCCACCTTGCATAATGAAGACGAAGTGCGGCGTAAAGACGTGCATATTGGTGACACTGTCAGCATTCGCAGAGCTGGGGACGTGATTCCTGAAGTGGTCAACGTGGTAATTGAAAAACGCCCAGCAAATGTTCGTCGCTTTGAAATGCCGACGGTTTGTCCAGAATGCGGCTCTCATATTTTAAAACAAGCCGACGAGGCTGTCGCACGCTGTACCGGCGGTTTGTTTTGCCCTGCTCAACGTAAACAAAGTCTAATTCACTTTGCCTCACGCCGCGCCATGGATATTGAAGGTTTAGGCGATAAATTGGTTGACCAATTAGTAGATGTGCACTTAGTGCACACTTTGGCGGACATTTATCAGCTAGACTTGCCTACTTTAAGTGGATTAGAGCGCATGGCAAGCAAATCTGCTCAAAACATTATTGATGCATTAGAAGCTAGTAAAAACACGTCACTAGCGCGCTTTATTTATGCATTGGGAATACGCAATGTGGGGGAGAGCACCTCTAAAGATTTAGCCAAATATTTTGGAAATCTAAAAGATTTGATGCAGGCTGACATTGCAAACTTGCTAGAGGTCGATGATGTTGGTCCAGTTGTGGCAGAGTCTATTTTTAATTTTTTTAGTGAACCGCATAATCAAGAAGTGATTAGTGCGCTAATTGCAGCTGGTATTCGCTGGCCTGAATCCGCAGGCAAACAACAGTCAACAGGACATTTGGTTGGTAAAAGCTTTGTGTTGACAGGTACCTTACCTAATTTATCGCGAGAAAGTGCAAAAGATAAAATTGAAGCGCAGGGCGGCAAAGTGAGCGGAAGTGTTTCTAAAAAAACGGACTTTGTAGTGGCGGGGACTGAGGCGGGAAGCAAGTTGGACAAAGCGCTTGAATTGGGTTTAATTATATTAGATGAAGCAGGACTATTGTCTTTGTTAGCTAACAAGGAACTTGACTAAAAGGCAGAGTGTCGTAGAAATAGTTGTGCATATCTACCAATACGTATGGAATAAAAGATGAAATTAGAAATAACTTTAGCATTACTTCTTAATTTATTGTTTATAAACAACTCTTTAGCAAAGTCAACTGAAGCATCTGCTTGTCAATCTGCTTTAGAAAAAGGGGATATTGCATCTGCATTAGCGCAAGCCAGCAGCGCATTAGCCAATAATAAAAACGATCGTGATGCCCTCATTTGCCAAGGCCGTTGCTTGGCCGCTAATGACGATTTTAATGGCGCACTCAATATATTTAAACAAGCGGATGCACTATCTACGGATGCTTTTGACAAAGCGGTGTCTTCAATGTTGATTGGTAATACCTTTAAAGAGCTCAAGCAATATGAAGCGGCTATTGCAAGCTACCAAATCGCGAGTACGCAAGCAAAAGTCAGCAAAACGCCTGCGTATGAACGCGCTAGTTATAACGCAATAGGTAATATTCACGCGCTAAACCAACAATTTGCGCAAGCATTGGCGCAATACACTTTAGGTAGCCAATTAGCGGCTAATGATAATGAGCGTGGTGAGAGTTTTGAAAATATCGCCCTGATGCACCATAAATTGCAAGAACATGATTTGGCTTTGGAGTTTCAGGTGAAAGGGTACGCCATGCAAAGCAAAGCAGGTAGTTTAGATGATCATGTAAATGCAGGCATTACGCTTGGCCGCTATTATGCCCTTACAAAAAATTTCACCAGCGCAGAAAATATTCTTAATAAAATGATTCAGTTTGCGTTAGATAACGGTGGTGCCTATTATGAAGCTAAAGCCAGTTATGTACTAGCCAGTGTAAAACAAGCTAAAGGTGACAAAGCATCTGCTGATGCTCTGATTGAAAAAGCAAAAATGATAGCAAAAAACACCCAAGATAAAGAGTTGGCAACTGAAATTGAGCAGCAAACATTGCAATTGCAATAAGCTACACATTTTTTGTAAGGCGCATCATAGTGTAGCGACTAAGTGTTAACTCAACTACCTTAAGGCAAGCGCAATGATCATTTTACCAAAGCCTGATATTTTTCCATCAGAGATTACGCCAAAAGCTATTTTTGAGCAACGTCGAGCCTTTTTACAAAAGGCTGGATTTGGCGTTGTTGCAGGCTCGGTGGCGCTGTTTACGCATCCACTCACTGCACAAGCAGAAAAGTTGGCTAAATCGGCGAGTCAATCACGCCCAAAATTTTCAGGCATAAAAAAGTCGGCTTTTAGTACCAGTGAAAAGCTCACCGAATATGACGATGTGACGAGTTATAACAATTTTTACGAGTTTGGCACGGATAAAAGTGAGCCAGCTATTCATAGTAAATTATTTAAGGCGCATCCATGGACAGTCAGCATTGAAGGTGAAGTTAAAAAGCCTAAAACCATTAGCATAGAAGATATTTATAAATTAGCCCCGTTAGAAGAACGCATTTACCGGATGCGTTGCGTTGAGGGTTGGTCGATGGTCATTCCGTGGGTGGGGCTGCCGCTGGCGCAACTGATTAAATGGGCTGAGCCCACTGGTAATGCTAAATACGTTGAGTTTGTTTCGTTGGCTGATAAGCAACAAATGCCTGGTGTGAATTTACCCATTTTGGATTGGCCTTATACTGAGGGTTTGCGCATGGATGAAGCCATGCACCCGCTAACCTTGATGGCGGTGGGTTTGTATGGGGAGGTTTTGCCTAACCAAAATGGCGCGCCCATGCGTTTGGTTGTGCCGTGGAAATATGGTTTTAAAGGGGCAAAGTCGATTGTGAAAATTCGCTTTACAGAAAAAATGCCTGTGTCGAGCTGGATGAAAGCGGGCCCAAGAGAATATGGTTTTTATGCAAACGTGAACCCCAATGTTGAACACCCACGTTGGTCACAATCGACCGAAAAACGAATTGGTGCAGGGCTGTTTGCTGGGCGCATAAAAACGCAAATGTTTAATGGCTATGCTGAGCAAGTTGGGCAGATATATGCCGGTTTAGATTTGCGCAAAAACTTCTAGTAGCCATTCGCTAAAAACGCGTTTCTAAAACATAAAAACACCACTTAAAATGCGCACATTTCTTTTTGATGCTCTGCAAGCCGCATGCAGACTGGCTTGCAGAGGTATTAATTTTTCTCGGGCGATTTTTTGTTAAATATTAAGCCAAAAATTTAGACGTAAAATGCTAACCAAAAATCAAATTTCTATTGTTAAATACAGCGTATTTTTACTGTGTTTATTGCCATTAGCGCGCTTAATTTTTTTAGGTGTTCTACAAGATTTTCCCGCTAACGAAATTGAGTTTATTGAGCGTTCTACAGGTTTTTGGGCGTTGATTATATTACTAGCTACGCTCAGTTTAACGCCAATTCGCTTGCTTACTGGTCACACTTGGCCGTTGCAAATGCGGCGTATGTTAGGCTTGTTTATGTTTTTTTACGCCTGTTTGCATGTGTTAATATATTTATGGCTAGATTTCAGCTTTAGCTGGACAGATATTACCCAAGATATTGCCAAACATCCGCGTATTTTGGTGGGCTTTGCAGCATTTGTGCTGACGGTGCCGCTCGCCATCACCTCAAATAAGGCGATGATTAAACGCCTGCGAGAACGATGGAAAAAACTGCATCAACTGGTTTATGCCGTTGCTATTTTAGCGGTAGTACATTTTTGGTGGCTGGTTAAAATTGATATTCGCGAGCCTTTATTGTATGCGCTGATTTTGGCGCTGTTATTGGCGGTGCGTATTTATTTTAAATATCAAAGAGCGCAAGCAATTAAACCTAAAATAAATTAACTTCCCTGTAAGGGTTTAGCCATAGCTACGACTAATCATCACTTAAAAACAAAATATGGGTGTTTAAATGATTAATCTTGTGACTAGCGCGAAAAATCTGGTTAATGCGACTTTTAACGGGCTAAATGCATTTTCTGACAGCATTCCGCCTTTATTCTTAAGGCTTATCTTAGCTTGGGAATTTGGTGAGGCGGGCTTTGAAAAATTGCATGGCACCAATTGGTTTGCTGACATTGCGTTTCCGTTTCCATTCAATTTATTACCGCCAGACATCAGTTGGGGTATGGCGACGTTTTTTGAAATTGTGGGGGCTTTTGCGCTTGCATTTGGTGTGGCAACACGATTTTTTACGGTTTCATTGTTAATATTAACCGTTGTTGCAATTGCATCTGTGCATTGGCCTGAACATTGGTCTAATTTATCAGAATTGCTAAAAGGCTATCGAATTGTGGATGAAAACCAAGATGGTTTTGGTAACTACAAATTACCTTTGATTTATATGGTGATGTTTTTACCTTTGCTGTTTGGTGGCGCAGGTAAACTCAGTGTGGATTATTGGCTAAAAAAATATGTGGATAAAATAGCTTAGCTACACGCTTTTTCGGCCAAGCAGCGCCATAGAAAGTGTGCCGCTATCCACATATTCAATCTCGCCACCCATAGGCAAGCCACGTGCAATGCGACTTACTGCAATGTGGCGAGACTTTAACAGTTCGCTAATATAATGCGCCGTGGCTTCACCTTCGCTCGTGTAGTTGGTTGCTAAAATGACTTCTGACACCACACCATCTTGCGCGCGTTTGATGAGTTTATCGAGGTTGATTTCTTTAGGGCCAATGCCATCGAGAGGTGAAAGCCTGCCCATCAGCACGAAATACATTCCGTTATAACTATGAGTTTGCTCTAACATCATTAAGTCGGTGGGCATCTCAACGACACACAGCAGACTATTATCGCGGTCTTCAGAGGCGCATAACGGGCATAATGAGGTTTCAGAAAAGGTATTGCAAAGTTCGCAATGCCCAATCAATTGAAGCGCATTGTCGAGCGAATGGGCAAGGTTTTGCGCGCCCTGACGGTCACGTTGTAGTAGGTGATACGCCATCCGTAACGCAGACTTTGGTCCAATGCCAGGCAGGCAACGTAAAGCATCGACTAACTGATCAAGGGTGTGAGGGCTGCGCACAGATACTAACTAAAACGGCATTTTAAAGCCAGCAGGCACTACACCTGCCATACGTTGTTGCGAGGTTGCTTCGGCTTTGGCTTTAGCATCAGTTAAAGCAATCAGCAATAAATCTTCTAGCGTTTCACGGTCATCCATCGCCGCATCGTTAATTTGCACACGTTTAACCGAATTGTTGCAAGTCATGGTGATTTTTACCATCCCGTTACTGGCACTACCTTCTACTTCAGTTTGAGCTAACTCCTCTTGCACTTTTTGCATGTTAGCTTGCATCATTTGGGCTTGCTTCATCATGTTGCCCATGCCACCTTTCATCATGTTTTTTCTCCTTTAATTGCTGATGGGTTTAATTGAATTGGGAATAATAGTTGCGCCAAAGTCGTTGATTAGCGCCTGCACAAAATCATCAGACTCGATAGCGTTTTCGGCGTTACTTTGCGCAAAAGCTTTTTCTTGCGCTACTTGTTTGGCAGGTGTGTTTACACTACCTTCCACGGTAAATTCTAAGCGAATTTTTCTGCCAAAATATTGCTGTAAAGCTAGCGCCAATTTGTCTTGGTACATGGGGCTAAGTAAGCTTTTATCTTTGTCTTGTATGGCAAAATGCATGGTGTTGTCATCAAAACTCAACAGGGCGCTATTTAAGGCTAAGTTGCGTGCAAGCCCTAGTTTTAGCTGGTCCAGCAAGCTGCGCCAATCACCATTAAAAGAATTTTGTGTTGTATCTTCTATCGTATCTACAGCTTTTTCTAAAGGTTGGCTGACCGCAACAGCTTGAACAGTTGGCGTAGTTAAACGTGTTTCAGCGTTCGGTTTGGCTGTGTTTTGCGTTGTTTGCTTTGCGCGATGTGCACCGCTATCGATAGGGGTAAAAGCCAACATGCGCAACAAACTCATGGTAAAGCCCGCGAATTCGTCAGGGGCTAAGCCGATGTCTCGACGGCCGAGTAGGGCAATTTGGTAATATAACTGCAAAGTTTCGGCGGGGATTTTTTCAGCAAATTCGAGTAGTTGCGCACGCTCAGGTAAGTCATCCGCCACGCTATCTGGAACAGTTTGTGCGATGGTAATTTGGTGAAATAATTGTGCTAAATCATTGAGCGCAGCTTCAAAAGCGATACTGCGCTCTTCCATCAACTTTGCTTGTGCAATCAAGCTTGCACCGTCATTTAACAATAGTGCATGAATTAGTTGATATAAATAACTTTGATCAATCGCGCCCAACATTGCACGTACTTCGCACTCATTAACCGTTTGACCGCCATAGGCAATCGCTTGATCTGTCAGTGAAAGGGCATCGCGCATACTGCCGTTTGCTGCTCTGGCTATTAAATGCAGTGCAGTTGCTTGAAAAGGAATACCTTCTTGACTCAAAATATTTTGCAAGTGCTCGATAATAGATGTACCAGCCATCTGCCGTAAATTAAACTGCAAACACCTTGATAACACAGTGACGGGTACTTTTTGTGGGTCAGTAGTGGCAAGAATGAATTTTACGTGTGCAGGGGGTTCTTCTAACGTCTTAAGCATTGCGTTAAAAGCGCTTTTTGAAAGCATATGGACTTCGTCGATGATATAGACTTTAAATCGGCCACTGGTTGGTGCATATTGTGCGTTATCTAATAGTTCGCGCATAGCATCTACTTGGGTGTTTGATGCTGCGTCAACCTCAATTAAGTCAACATAGCGGCCACGGTCAATTTCTATACAAGCATTACACACGCCGCAAGGTAAAGCAGAAATGCCTTTTTCACAGTTAAGTGACTTTGCCAAAATACGGGCGAGGGTGGTTTTTCCTACACCGCGTGTTCCCGTAAATAAGTAGGCATGATGCAAACGTTGTTGCTCTAGTGCATTGGTGAGCGCGCGCACTACATGATCTTGTCCGACCAACGTTTGAAAGGATTTTGGGCGATATTTTCGCGCTAAAACTTGATAACTCATGGGGTGCTACTTTAGCGTAAAATGGGTGTTTAGTCTAAGGCTAAATAAAGCTGCATGGAGCTTACATTCAAAAAAGAAGAGGCGAGCCTTGCCCTCGGCACTTGCTTAACAGTTGTGGCTGCTTGCTTCCGCACCTGACCAAGTTGGCTATTTCACAATGCGAGGAGACCCGCCGGGTGGCATTCTACAACAAAAAACGCTTAAACTAAACTGAAATATTTGTCAGAAGCATTGTTTTACTAATATCCAGCTCTCACTACGGGTGGAAGGGCAGCTAATTCCTCGTCTGAATACAAGCGACCTCTAGTAATAAAGGCAAACCCACTCCCACAATCGAGTGAAAAGGAGCCACTTGAGCCGGGCTGTGCGTCCAAAATAGTGTGCATATTTTCTGCAAAGGTAAAATGACTATCACTCATGTAATACACTGCGCCATCATTTAAAGTACCCAATATGACATCCATTGCGCTTGGTTTTAGCTCATGTGCTGGCATACATAAAGGACCGCTACCTTCGCAACAGCCCCCTGATTGCAAAAATACAATCGGGCCGTGCTCAGCAGTTAGTTTAGAAATTAAAGCCTGTGCAGAAGGTGTTGCAGATATGCGTTCAGCCATGATTTATACTCCGAACTTAGGGCAATAAAAAAAGAGGCGAGAATGTCGCCTCTTAAATTCTAACTCAAATCATCAGTTTTTCTATTGTAAACTAGAAGAAGCCTAATTTATTTGGGTTATAGCTCACAAGCAAGTTTTTAGTTTGTTGATAATGGTCGAGCATCATTTTGTGATTTTCGCGACCAATGCCAGACTCTTTGTAACCACCAAATGCTGCATGTGCAGGGTAGGCATGGTAGCAGTTTGTCCACACACGGCCTGCTTTAATACCGCGACCCATGCGGTACGCAGTTGTACCATTACGGCTCCAAACACCAGCACCCAGACCAAAAATCGTGTCATTAGCAATGGCCAAAGCATCAGCTTCATCTTTAAAGGTTGTAACAGCTAACACGGGGCCAAAAATTTCTTCTTGGAACACGCGCATTTTGTTATGACCTTTAAGCAGCGTAGGTTGTACATAGTAGCCTTCAGCCAAGTCGCCCTTCAATACATTACGATTACCACCGCAAAGAACTTCAGCACCTTCTTGTTTGCCAATATCAATATAGTTCATGATTTTGTTTAATTGATCTTGAGATGCTTGGGCGCCTAGCATAGTGTTAGGGTCAAGCGGGTTGCCTTGTTTAATCGCAGCGACACGCCCCATGACACGTTCCATAAATTTGTCATAGATAGATGCTTGGATGACAGCTCTCGATGGGCAAGTGCAAACTTCACCTTGGTTGAAAGCAAATAAAACGAGACCTTCAATCGCTTTGTCAAAAAATGCGTCATCTTCGTCCATAATATCGGCAAAGAAAATGTTAGGTGATTTGCCGCCTAACTCAAGCGTTGCGGGAATCAAATTACTAGCAGCGGCCGTTGCAATCGCACGTCCTGTAGCGGTTGAACCAGTGAAGCCGATTTTAGCGATACGTTTGCTGTTGGCTAATGGCGCACCCACTTCGCGGCCATAACCGTTGACAATATTGATGACACCTGGAGGCACTAAGTCGCCAATGACTTCCATTAAAATTAAGATACTTACAGGCGTAAATTCTGCAGGTTTCATCACCACACAATTACCAGCAGCAAGCGCAGGAGCTAATTTCCAAGCTGCCATCAAAATTGGGAAGTTCCATGGAATAATTTGACCAACGACACCTAGTGGTTCGTGGAAGTGATAAGCCACAGTATCATGGTCAATTTCACTAATGCCGCCTTCTTGGGCGCGAATAGCACCTGCAAAGTAGCGGAAGTGGTCAACAGACAAAGGAATATCCGCATTCATCGTTTCGCGAATAGGTTTGCCGTTATCAATAGTTTCAGCTGTTGCAATTAACTCAAGATTTTGTTCAATACGATCCGCAATTTTGAGCAGAATGTTAGCGCGCTCAGTCGTTGAAGCTTTACCCCAAGCATCTGCAGCTTTGTGAGCCGCATCAAGTGCTAGTTCTACATCTTCAGCACTAGAACGTGCCGCCTTAGTATAATTTTTACCAGTAATAGGGGTAATGACATCAAAATATTCACCTTTAACAGGTGCAACCCACTTGCCACCAATAAAGTTGTCATATTTTGCTTTATAAGGTATTTTTACGCCAAGACCTTTTAGTAAATCTAAACTCATGTTAACTCCTCTGGTTTTTCTATCAATAATATAGCTAATCTATTCGATTAACCGCGATTTTATATTCCACTTTTATAATATTTGAAAATTCAGCTTTATTCATGCTAGACCTTTATCTAACAAGGGTTTGTAAAGCGATATTCACGCTAAACAATAAACCTAATAATCCATTAAATCAAGCCATGTTAACAAATTATTCCTATAGAAATTTGTGATGAAATTGCCAATATTGAAACACGATAAATACGTTATCGGCATAATAAATCAACCACTTAAAACGTAAATTTTAATCATAGCATTAGAAAAAACATTTAATTTTTATGCTTGATGCGTTATAGTGAGACTCTAAGTCTTTAATATTTAACAAAATACTGAGAAATATGTCAGAACTTGTAGCATCACCTTCAATTTTTACGCGTGACTTTTGGGTTAATTTGGCTAACCCATCTTCTAGCACGTTAAGCAAATCTATTCTTACTTTTTTAGTGATTGCTGAAAGTCTTGTATGTTTTTTCTGGATATACACACTTTCAGGCTTAGGCGAGGGTTATGCGTTTATTGCAGCTGTTCCGTATGCGTATCTAGTAGTTTCTTACGTGAGCCTGTTTTTATTCTATCGTTTTAAGCGATTTGAATATTTCACCTTTACACAACTGGTTATGCTATTGGTGATGCCATTCTTTATGCAATGGGCTATCGGTGGCTTTGCCGCTTCTAGCGGTGTGGCTATTTGGGCTATTTTGTGCCCTGTGGGCGCGTTAATGATTTTAGGTACTCGCCAATCTACCCCGTGGTTTTTTCTATTTTTCTTTTTGGCGATTATTTCATGGGTACTTAATAATCGCTTTGCCAGTAATGCCTTGCCGATTCCAACGAATGTGAAAGATGCTTTTTTCTTGATGAATATTACCGGTACAGCGTCTATTTTATATGGCGTTTTGCGTTACTTTCAGGGACAAAAAGAGCGAGTAATGGCCTCTTTAGAGCTTGAGCAAGCACGGTCTGAAAAACTCCTGTTGAATATTTTGCCAGCGCCAATCGCTGAACGATTAAAAGCTAACGACATGCGCATTGCAGACCACTATGACAATGTTACCGTCATGTTTGCAGATTTGATTAACTTCACGCAATTATCCGAAAAAATGACGCCAACGCAGTTGATTGAGCTGTTATCGCAAGTTTTTTTGCGCTTTGATGATTTGGCCGAAAAATATCAAGTAGAGAAAATTAAAACCATAGGTGATGCTTACATGGTTATTTCTGGTGCGCCTGTAGCATGTGATGACCATGCCGAACGTATTGCCAAAATGGCGCTAGATATGCACGCCGCGCTTAAAGAGGTGTCCGCTGTGAATGGTGTCGATTTAAACATGCGTATCGGAATTAATACAGGTCCTGTAGTGGCTGGCGTGATTGGCAGTGCAAAATTCAGTTATGACTTATGGGGCGATACTGTGAATATGGCTAGTCGCATGGAAAGTACCGGTATTTTAGGTGCCATTCAGGTTTCTCAAAGTACCCAAAAAGCGTTACAAAATACATATGAATTTAGCGTGCGGACAGGGGTTGAAGTGAAAGGTAAAGGCAAGCTAGATACATTTATATTAGAAGGTCAAAAACAGCTCACTAATTAATCACGTTTTGATTTTTTTAAGTGCGCATATCAGCTATAATGCCTCGCCTTTTAGCCAAAGCGAACAAATCAATTCGGAAGGGTGGATGAGCGGTTTAAGTCGCACGCCTGGAAAGCGTGTTTAGGTGAATAACCTAACGCGGGTTCGAATCCCGCCCCTTCCGCCAATGGTTCATTTCAAGCAGTATCATTCAGCATCAAAAACCCCTGTAAACACTAGCATTTAAGCCATTTAAACGCTTCATGGTGTATCAACACACATCTTGCTATCTTACGATAAAGTGGGGTAACATTTGGGGTAAGTCAAGTTACCCCACTATGGCACTTACCAACACTGAAATAGCCAATGCTAAGCCACAAACTAAGCTTTACAAGCTATATGATGAATTGGGACTATTTATACAAATAACCCCAAGCGGGGGTAAGTGGTGGCGTTTCAAATATCGCTTTGATGCTAAAGAAAAACTACTTTCATTTGGCACTTATCCCGATGTATCACTAGCCAATGCAAGAGAACGGCGCGACCAAGCTCGCAAGCTATTAGCTAACATTCCGCCAATAGACCCTAGCGATATTAAAAAAGCTGATAAAGCTGAAAGAAAAGCGAATCTTACAAACACATTTGAATTATGGGCGGGTAAGTGGTGGCAAAAATGGCATGTAGGCAAAAGCGAACGTCATGCCGAGTATGTAAAGCGAAGGCTAGAGGCTGATGTTTACCCATTGATAGGCAGCAGGCCAGTAAACGACATTACAGCCTATGAAATTGTAGATGCTATTAAATCAATTGCTGAGCGTGGCGCGCTTGATATTGCAAAGCGTTCACACCAAACCATAGGCCAAGTGTTTAGATACGCCATAGCGCACGGCAAAGAAAGCAAAGCCACTAGAAACCCTGCAATAGAGATTAGGCCAAGCGATATTATAGAAACCCGTAAAAGGGTGAATTATGCGCGTGTTGGTATTGCCGAGTTACCAAACCTATTAAGGGCAATTGATAACAGCAAATCAACCCCAGTTACAAGGCTTGCCGTTAAGTTTATGGCATTAACCTTTGTTAGAACTACCGAGCTAATCGGGCGCGCTGGAGTGAAATAGATTTTGAAAATGCGCAATGGCGTTTACCAGCCGAACGCATGAAAATGAAAACCCCGCATATCGTGCCATTATCCACGTAAGCCATTGTGCTATTAACCACGCTTAAAACACTCACTGGCTATGGTGAAATGTTATTCCCTAACCAAAACAACCACACCAAACCCATGAGCAATAACACCATTTTAAAAGCCTTAGAGGTAATGGGCTATAAAGGCAAAATGACTGGACACGGCTTTAGGGGCTTAGCTTCTACCGCTTTGCATGAGCAAGGTTACGACCACATGCACATAGAACTGCAATTAGCACACCAGGAACGCAACGAAACAAGCTCAGCCTATAACCATGCCCTATATTTAAAACAAAGGGCGGTAATGATGCAACAATGGGCTGATTACTTAGATGAACTCAAAGCGGGTGCAAAAGTGATACCTTTTCAGGGTAAAAGCGCATAACAATTGATTGCTTGCGCTACCGTATGATGCTGTATTATACTTGTACAATATATTGAACATAAAGAGGTAGTATTATGCAAGTGATTAGCTATTCCGAAGCGCGAAACTCGCTCAAAGCCGTATTAGATAGCGTAACCAATGATGTAGATGTGACCATTATTAACCGCCGTGATGCTGATAACGCAGTGGTAATGTCGCTTGACCACTATAATAGCCTAATGGAAACCTTGCACCTATTGCAAAGCCCAGCAAATGCGGCGCACCTGGCAAAATCTATTGCAGAACTCAAAGCAGGTAAAACCACCGCTAAACAACTCACTACAGACTAATGGCAAGGGCAATATTATTTACCCCTAGCGCGTGGAGTGATTACACCTACTGGCAGGGGCAAGATAAAAAAACACTCAAACGCATTAACGCCCTGATTGAAGCTGCAACCCGTGAACCCTTTACAGGCATAGGCAAGCCAGAACCATTACGCGGCGATTTAACAGGCTTTTATTCACGGCGTATTGATGATGTAAATAGGCTGGTGTACCAAGTCACCGAAACCGAGCTACAAATTATTGCTTGCAGATACCACTATAGCGATAAATAACCAGTTTAGCCACACCTAGCCCGACGGGGTGAACACTAAGCAACCCTAGCTTAGCTGGTGTGGTTTTCTAAATAGGGGCGTGAGGGGCGTTTTATGGTAGTTAATAATGAAGACATATTTCTAATGGATATGTGGAGTAGTAGTCAAGGCCTTAGTTATATTGTTGGTATGGATATACTATCCAAAAATGAAGCCGAAGTTGATGGTTTAATTGGCACTTTAGATGGCAAGATTTATTCAAGCAATAGTAAGAATGCCCACCAATGGCTAAGACAGTTTCTGTCAATACAATGCACATAAATCAACGACAAAATTTGTACTTAAAAATCCTAATTTTAATGGGTTTTTAGTCGCCATATCATTTCACCTCCTCTGCAAGCCTTATTCTATGGGGCTTCCAGAGGCGTAAAAATCTCTCGGGGGAATTTATGGTGAAATTTCAGCTTAATTTTAGCTTAAATTTTGTAGGCTTTTTGCACCTTGGCGTAAGCTGCTAAAAGTTGCTGGTGCATGCGGCTAGCTTGCATGTTTTCGCCTAAGTTTTCTAAGCCTAAGTATTGCGTTTTTCTACTCACTAACGCTTGGGCTTGTTGCAAAGTTTCTGCGCCATACATTAGTGTTAAGTTAGCCTCAAATAAAGCAGGATCAGCATTAAGTTCTGTAGAAATTAGCACTATATCGTTTATGCATCGATAGATTTTTGCGCGTAACGCTGGCAGCTCGTTAAACTGGGCAATCCATGTGCAACCATCTAAAATATCATCGGTAGATTGGCAGGCGAGGGCGGCTAAGGTTTTTAACTCACCCACGCGTAAATCCACCCAAGTGGTATTTGGGTCTGCGCACAGACCGATGAGGGTGGTGACTGGGAGTTCGTCAGCTAAATCCAAATCAAGTAAGGTATTGAGTAGTTGTGCTGATTCGTCTTTGGTTAAATCTTGTAAACGCAAAGCGAATGGGCGCACTAAATTTCCTACGGTATTGTTTTCCCATTCCAATTCTTCAACAGGATAAATCTCGCTCATTCCAGGCGCAAAAATACGGCAAGCGTACACCCCTAAATGAGTAAAATCTGCGATATACATATCGTGGCCGCTATTGTGTATGGTGTTGACGCACCAATGATAATCTTCTTCAGTCGTGGTGCTAAAGTTCCAATCGACAAAGGCATAATCAGGTGTGCTGCGCAAAAAGTTCCAACTTATTACGCCGCTCGAATCCACAAAATGTATTTCTAAGTTTTGTGAATCTGCAATTTCTTCCATGTCAAAACCTGGTGCAACAAAACCCTTTAAGCTATCGAGTGCACGACCTTGTAGTAACTCAGTAAGCGCACGTTCTAGCGCGACTTCAAAGCGTGGATGCGCGCCAAAGCTTGCAAAACAGCCCTGATCCTCAGGATGGAGTAGGGTGACGTTCATGACGGGATATTGTCCACCAAGTGAGGCATCTTTTACTAAAATGCCATAACCAGCATCGCGTAAGCCTTGAATACCAGCCGCTATGCGTGGGTAGCGGCTAATCACAGATTCTGGTACATCTGGCAGGCAAATGCCATCACGAATAATTTTATATTTTATATTGCGTTCAAAAATCTCAGCTAACGCTTGTGTGCGTGCTTCCATCATGGTGTTGCCTGCCGACATGCCATTACTAACATACAAATTTCCAATCAAATTCACTGGAAAATAAGCAATTTTGTTGTCACGCAGGCGTGTGTAAGGAATCGCGCAAATGCCCCGTTTAGCATTGCCAGAATTTAGATCAATTAACTGGCTTGCCAGCACTGTGCCTTCTGGGTTGTAGAACTTTTGCAAGTCAGGCGTGAGCAACTCTTTAGGCCATTTATTGCCATTCAGTGTAAACCATTTTTCATTTGGGTAATGCACATAAGCATTATTCGCAATGGCTTCACCTAGATAAAAATGTGTCCAAAAATAATTGGTACTCAGTCGCTCAAAGTATTCGCCCAAAGCACTGGCGCGTGCCGCTAGCTGGCTAGCGCCCTTGCCATTGGTAAAGAGGCGATGGCAGTCTTTATCGATGACATGTACTGACCAAATGCCTTCAATTTCATTAAGCCAAGATTTTTCTTCAACTTCAATACCAAGAGCGAGTAGCTTGCCTTGTAAGGTGGCGATGGAATATTCTAAAGAAGCATCTTTGCTAGGGATAAATGTTTCGTTTCTTCCAGCGTGTGCAATTGTGGTTTGTGGATGGGTCATTTGAAGCTTTTAACTAAAAAATAAGAGAATATCATGCGCAGACAAATAATAATGATATGAATTGATATTCATGATATTGATGATGTAATTTTTCTGCTAAACGTGTAAATTATTACAATAACTTTTTTTGTGAGTAAAAGCATGATGTTTTTAAAATCACCCCTGTTGGCTTGTTGCTTAATATTAGCTTCATGTACAAATATTCCTAATCAATCGTCCAGCCAAATTAAAACTGATTGGCCAAGTTTCGGTCGCGATTATACTAACCAACGCATGTCACCATTAACGCAAATTAACCCGCAGAATGTTAAAAATTTAGGCTTGGCTTGGAAATTCAAAAGTGGTGTATCCGCAAGCTTTCAGGCTACACCAATTGTGACAGGTGGTGTAATGTATGTTGCGTTACCTTATAACCATGTGGTGGCTTTAGACGCAAAAACAGGTAAAGAACTCTGGCGTTACCAACATGAGCGCCGCGCTAACTGGAAAATGTGTTGTGGGCCTGCCAATAGAGGGGTGGCGGTAAGTGATGGAATGGTGTTTATTGGTACTGTAGATGCGCGTTTAATTGCACTAAATGCAAAAACTGGGGCGAAAATATGGGATATCGATGTGGCGGATGACACCGCTTTAACCGAAGATGCTACTTCGTTGAGTAAATCAGATGTTAAAAGCCAAAAAGAGTCTTATGGAGGCACAGGTATTGGCATTGCGATGGCTCCCGTAGTGTATCGCGGTAAGGTGATTGTCGGCGTGACTGGCGTAGGCTATGGTTTGCATTTAGACACACCAACAAAAGATGCGCCATTAGGGGCTGTTGTGGGTGTAAATGGACGCTATGGTCGCCCAGGTTTTTTGGCAGCATATGATGTTAAAAACGGTCAGCGTATTTGGCAGTTTGATACAATTCCTTCCCAAGGTTGGGAGGGTGTTTTTGCAGAAACTACTTCTGATGGAATTTCACTTAATCGAGATATTGCTGCTGAAAAAGCTAATCTAGTCAACAATAAAGATGCATGGCGTTATGGTGGTGGGTCTGCGTGGAGTACCCCAGCTATTGACGTTAATACGAACACGTTATTTTTTGGAACTGGTAACCCAAGTCCGCAAATGAATGATATTTCACGCCCCGGAGATAACTTATATACCGTGTCCTTGGTTGCTTTAGATACTGAAACAGGAAAAATCAAATGGCATTATCAACAAGTACCGCATGATGTCTGGGGATATGATTTAGCTAGTCCCCCAGTTTTGTTTAATTACATACAAAATGGCCAAAGCATCCCTGCAGTTGGGCAGGCGAGCAAAACGGGTTGGTATTTTGTGAACGATAGAGCAACGGGCAAGCTGTTGATGAAGTCTGAAGCCTTTGTGCCACAAAAAAATCTTTTTGCCAAAGCCACAAAAGAAGGTACGGTACTATATCCTGGCATTCTGGGGGGCTCGAATTGGAGCCCAAGCGCACTAGATGAAAAAGGTCAAATGAGTTTTGTAGCTGGTATTCATGCGCCCATTAAATATACGCTTGTAGATGAACCTGCAAAAGAAGGCAAACCAGCCATTAAATATGCAGTATCTGAACCTACAAAAGATGCCCGATGGGGAATTATTTCTGCGATCAATTTGGCAACTGGCAAACTGAAATGGCAAGTTAAAACTGAGCAGCCTTTAATGGGAGGCATATTAAGTACAGCAAGTGGTCTAATTTTTACAGGAGAAGGTAACGGCAACTTTAATGCATACAGTAGTAACACTGGAGATTTGCTATGGCAAGTTAATGTAGATGCAGGCGTAAACGCGCCTGCGATTAGCTATGAAGTTGATGGTGTGCAATATGTTGCTGTAGCGGCAGGTGGAAATTCAATATTTGGCTATACGGCTGGAGATAATATTGTGGTATATGCTTTGACATCAAAATAGCTAGCAGTGTGCTAAGCAGTAATTACGTGTAACCAATATACCATTTCGTATAATGTATATTATGTTAAATTAAGTTTTAATGCTTTAGGTAATCAAGAATAACTTGTGCTGCTTTTTCGGATGTGTTTTGTTTCAACTGCTGATGTATATTTGTAAAAGCAATCTTTATCATCTCCAACTCAGATTTATTGGCCATTAACCTGATGGTAGCTTCAGAAATTTTTTCTGGTGTAGCATCATCTTGTATTAGTTCAGGTACAACAAATCGCTCAGCTAGTATGTTAGGCAGGCCCACGTATGGCTGTAAACGCATTCTCTTTAGTATTTGCCAGCTTAAATTAGACATACGATAAGTGATAATCATAGGTTTTTTTAACAAAGCCGCTTCTAATGTGGCTGTGCCAGAAGCCACAATCACAAAGTCAGAAGCTTCCATTGCTTCATGTGCATGACCAAACATGACTGTAATTGGTGGGCTAACGCTATTTTCGTCTAATGTGAGTAAAAATTGATTTAGTGCTTTGTCAAAAATTGTACGTGTTTCACGTGTAATCAATGGCACTAAGAATATAGCATCGCTCTTTCCCTCTTTAAGAAATTCAAGATTAATAAGATGCGCAGTCCTAATAAATAAATCTGCATGATGAGCAACCTCGCTTTGTCTACTACCTGGCAACAAAGTAATAACAGTTTGGGTTGGCTTAAGTTTGAGATTCTCTCTAACTTCTAACACATTGGGGTGTAAAGGTAATAAGTCTGCTAAGGGGTGTCCTACATAAGTTACAGGTATCTCAGCTTGTTCGTATAGAGCTGGCTCAAAAGGAAATAATGCTAGGATGTGTGTAACAGCTTTTTTAATAGCGTTAACTCTCCCTTTGCGCCATGCCCAAATGGATGGACTGACATAGTGAATGGTAACAATCCCTCTATTTTTCAACTTTTTTTCCAGCCAAAAATTAAAGTCCGGAGCATCTACACCAATAAATAAATCTATTTTTTCAGCCAATAGTTGCTTCAGTAAATTTTTACGTAATGCAAGCAGGTTTGGTAAATGCCTAATTACTTCTATATAACCACGAACAGAGAGTTGCTCAATTGCAAATAAGCTAGTGGCACCCTCACCTATCATTTTGGGACCGGCGATACCTATAAATTGAATATCAGGTTGATGTTTTCTTAGTGCGGCTATCAGGTGGCTACCGAGTAAATCCCCAGAGGCTTCTCCTGCAACAATACCAATTTTCATGATGCTTACTTATCGGACGATGCCGCGTGTAGATGTATTGAGAAAATCAACCAACAATTGAATTTCCTGATGTAACTCGGCTTTTTTTGATAGTTCGATTTTTGCTTCTTCTAAGGTTAAATTTTGGCGATATAGGGTTTTGTAGGCACGTTTAACCTCTAATATTGCCTCAGTTGAGAAGCCTCTTCGTTTTAGTCCCTCAGCATTAATCCCATGTGGTTTCGCATCGTACCCTGCAGCTGTAACATAAGGTGGGATGTCCTTGAATACTACAGAACCAACAGCCGTGATTACATGTGATCCAATTTTGCAAAACTGGTGTATTAGAGTAAAGCCACCTAAAATAGCGTAGTCGTGTACATCCACATGCCCTGCCAAAGAAGCATTATTTGCAAAAATTGTGTGATTTCCAATCACACAATCGTGTGCCAAGTGCACGTAGGCCATAATCCAATTATCGTTGCCAATTTTTGTAGTGCCTTTGTCCTGCACTGTGCCACGGTTAAATGTGCAAAATTCACGGATGGTATTGTTGTCGCCGATTTCCAATAAAGTTGGCTCACCTTTGTATTTTTTATCTTGTGGAGCCTCACCAAGAGAAGAATATTGATAAATATGATTATTTTTACCGATAACTGTGTGATCGCTGATTGTCACATGACCAGCAATTCGCGTTCCAGAGTCAATTTTGACATTTGGCCCAATAATAGAATAAGGGCCGATTTCGACACTTGAATCTAACTCTGCATTTTTATCTATGATGGCAGTAGCGTGAATTTTTGCTGGCATTTAAAATCTTACTTCAGATAGTATAATTAACTTATTGATTTAATATTATTTTTCTATTGCTTTAAGGATGCACATCATACTCGCCTCAGCAACGACGTCACCATCGACAGATGCCACGCCTGTATATTTCCATATACCTTTTAAAATTCTATCTATTTTAACATTTAACACAATTTGATCGCCTGGGGAGACGGGTTTTTTGAAACGTGCATTATCTATTCCAGCGAAGTAGTAAACTGATTCGTCATTAGGTTTTGCATCCATTGTTTTAAATGATAATACTGCAGCGGCTTGTGCCATAGCCTCTACAATTAGTACGCCAGGCATTACTGGATGGTAAGGAAAATGCCCAGGAAAAAAAGGTTCGTTAATTGTGACATTTTTAATAGCAGTAATTTCTTTGCCCAATTCCATTGAGACTACTTTGTCAATTAAAACGAAAGGGTAACGATGTGGCAAATGCTCTAAAATTTCATGAATATTCATGCTGGTATCTATAGTTTTTATCATGCGATTCTCAGTTCATTAATAGTTAATTGCTTAACGCTGATTTTAACAGAGCTAACTCTTTTTCTAGCAATTTAATTTTATTTGCCAACTCATCTAAATGTCTTATTTTAGAGGCAGTTGCAAGCCACTCTTTATGCGGTTGGAATGGCATTAATGCTGTATAAACGCCAGGAGTTGTGATAGATCGTGTAATCATGCTACCTGAAGAAATAGTGACGTTATCAACAATTTCTAAATGACCTAGAATCATCGCTGCCCCACCAATTTTACAGTGTTTGCCTATTACTGCACTGCCAGCAATACCAACGCAACCTGCAATTACCGTGTGTGCTCCTATAAGGCAGTTATGGCCTATTTGAATTAAGTTATCTAACTTACAGCCCTCTTCTATTACTGTATCGTCTAAGGCCCCACGATCAATGGTAGTATTCGCACCTATATCGACATTATTACCTATAACAACTCTGCCTACTTGCGGAATTTTAATCCAAACATCATTTTCTTGCGCATAACCAAAGCCATCAGAGCCAATAACTGCACCAGAAAAGATATGACAATTATCACCTATCTTACATTTTTGTTTGATAGTGACGTTCGGTTCTAAGCGGGAATTGGCTCCAATGAATACATCATTTTCAATGACACTTCCTGCGCCAACAATCACATTATCCCCTAGCACGACATTTTCGCCGATATAACAATTAGGTGCGATACTACAACTTGCAGAGACATTAGCCGTCAGAGCAATGAATACATTTTCTGCAATACCTACAGCGCTCTTGGCTGGTGGATTTAATAAAGTGGAAAGTTTCGCAAAATAAACATAGGGATTTTCAACGATAATTTTAGGCTTTTGAGTTAATGAAATGTCATTTTCTCTTAATACGAAAGCGCTTGCCTGACATTCAGCAACAGCCTTTTGGTATTTTATGTCATTGATAAAGCAAATATCACCCTGTTTAGCATGGCTTAATGATGCAACCCTTGCAATACTTACTGTGCCATCACCTACTATTCTTCCACCTAACTCTAAAGCTATATCGCTAAGTGTGTATTCTTGACTCACTAGATTACCTTTGACCATGTTTTAAAAAGAGTTGAATTATTTTTTACCTAATAGCTTTAGTACCTTATCAGTAATGTCAATCTTATCTGCAGCATAAGCAACACCGCTATACATCACTAAATCATAACTTTCTGCTTTGGCTACAGATTGGACGGCTTTGTTTATTCGGTCTTGTAGGCTGGCTAACTCTTCGTTTTTACGTAAGTTGATGTCTTCACGTAACTCACGCTGTTTGCGCTGGAATTCGACTTTAATATTTTGAGCATCACGTTCTTTAGTTCTACGCTCAGCATCAGTTATAGTTAAGCCATCCTTATCTAGTGCTGATTCTAATTCTTTGATTTGTTTTGAAAGTTTGTCAAGTTCTTGTGATCTTGGACCAAACTCACGCTCTAATTTTTTCCCACTTTCTGCCGTTTGCGGAGCTTCTTGCAAGATTTTCTCTACTTGCACATATCCTACTTTTAATTCTGCAGCATTGACGCTAAAAAAAAATAGCAAGCTGCTAACCATTAAAGAAATATGCAAAAGACGACTAATAAACTTTTGACTCAATTTATATCTCCTAAAAGCCTAAAACAGCTTTTGTGTATATTTACAATTTAAAACTGTGTTCCCAATTGGAACTGAATAGTTTGAGTGTCATCACCTTTTTTGTCGTTCAGCGGCTTTGCGTAAATCAGTTTTAATGGACCAAATGGTGATACCCAGCTTACCCCTGCGCCTGTAGAGTACCTTAAATCACTACCAATTGAACCATCGCTGTCGTAGACATTACCCCCGTCAATAAATGCACTTAACCTAAATTGCTTCGAATCTTTTAAGCCAGGCACCGGCATGAATAACTCCGCGTTCCCTAACAAACGTTTTGTACCGCCCACTGCAAAGCTTTCACCAGTGCTAGGGTCGATATCTCTTGGGCCAAGCGAACCATTGTCATAACCGCGAACTGAGTTTACCCCTCCCATAAAGAAATGCTTGAAGAAAGGATAGTTTTTATTACCATAAGAGTCTGCATACCCAATTTCACCGTTAAGCATAAAGGTGAAATCTTTGTAAAAGTTATTAAACCAAGCATGCTTATAATCAATTTTATAGTAATGTAAATCTAATACTGGTAGTGAAACTTCAGCGTTCAATCTTTGTAAAACACCATTATTAGTAAACAGAATATTATCGCGGCTATCGTGATACCAACCAGCAGAAGCTACAACTGAGTTGCTGCTACAGCCAGAGTCATTACCACAAAACTTCTGGTATTGAATTGGACTCTCACTTGTTAAGTCGACTTTAGTAAAGTCGGCTGCTAGACCAAAGCTGAGACCATCTCGCTCATTTAGCGGTATCCCAAAGCGCACACCACCACCATAACTTGATGAACTGTATGAGCTAACACTAGATGAGCTTGTATCTACATCACGTCGGTAAATATCAAAACCACGACTAACCCCATCTGGCGTATAGTATGGGTCAGTAAAGGATAGAGAGTATACAGTGTTAATTTTGCCTGTATTCACATTCGCTGATACGCGATTTCCCGTACCTAAAAAGTTATTTTGATTGACTGTAATGCCAAAAGTTACCCCGTCATTGCTCGATAAACCAGCGCCGAACTGTACACTACCTGTAGATTTTTCTGTCACACTAATATTCATATCCACTTGATCAGTAGCACCTGGTACTGCCGGCGTTTCTAAGTTAACATCAGAAAAAAAGTCGGTACGTACTATACGTTCTTTTGAGCGATTGATTTTATTTGAGTTGTACCAAGCTGACTCAAGTTGGCGCACTTCACGGCGTATCACTTCATCGCGAGTTCTGGTGTTGCCTGCAATATTGATGCGGCGCACATATACGCGCTTACCAGGGTCAACAAAAAATGTAAAAGCCGCAGTATGGTCTTCTTTGTTGATTTCTGGCACAGGATTTACGTTTGAGAATGCATATCCATCATTACTTAATCGGTCGCTAATCGCTTTACTAGATTGCGTTATTTTTTCGCGATTAAAGGTATCTCCTTTTTTAAAAGAGATTAACTGTTCCAATTCAGTGTCAGGCACAATAGTGTCACCTGCTAATTTCACGTCAGAAATCGTGTATTTTTCACCTTCTGTAATATTAACAGTAATATAAATGTCTTTTTTATCAGGCGATATTGATACTTGAGTAGAGTCAATATTAAACTCTAAATAACCCTTATTCATATAAAACGAGCGCATTGCTTCTAAGTCTGCATTGAGCTTTTGTTTAGAGTACTGATCGTCTTTATTCCACCAACTCATCCAATTTGGTGTAGTAAGAAGAAACTCGGCGCGTAAATCATCCATCGTAAATGCTTGATTACCCACGATATTAATGCTTTTAATTTTAGCAACCACTCCCTCTTCAATGTCAAATCGTACTGCAATACGATTCCGCTCCAATGGAGATGCTACCGTTTTGACAGTAGCGCCATATTTACCCTGTGCTAAATATTGCCGTTTAATCTCTTGTTCAGCACGGTCTAATTGCGACTTGTCATAAATTTGCCCTTCAGCAATACCTATTTGTTTTAAGCCTTCCTTCATTTTGTCAGTTGGGAATGACTTATTTCCACTAAAATCTATTTGTGCAATTGATGAGCGCTCTTGAACCGTGACCACTAGCACGTCGCCTTCTGCCTCGATGCGCACATCTTTATAGAAGCCTGTTCCGTAAAGCGATTTTATTGCCTCAGAAGCTAGCTCATCATTCATTGTTTCACCGACTTTAACTGGCAAATAAGTAAAAACTGTGCCTGCTTCAGTGCGCTGTATGCCTTCAACTCGAATATCTTTTACGACAAACGGCTCAAGTGCAAAAGAATTGCCCGCATACAAGCTAGTAATAATAAGTAAAATAGACTTTACTTTAAGTTGATTCAACGATTTTTTTGTTTGCGCCATAGTTTATTGAGTAAGAGTTGAATGTTTAAAAGCCATCAGAATCAACCAGTTATTAATCTAATAATATCGTTGTAGAATGCGATGACCATCATGAGCCCTAGTAAAAACAGGCCAATTTTTTGCCCGATAATCAATATTGATTCTGGCACTGGCTTACCTGTGACGAACTCAACGATATAATACATGAAATGACCTCCATCTAACACTGGTATAGGCAATAGATTCATTACACCTATACTAATGCTAATAAAAGCCAAAAACGCAATATAAGGCTTGAGTCCTCTGTCCGCACTCTCTCCAGCGGCATTGGCTATGGTGACAGGGCCACTCATGTTTTTGAGTGAAAGTTGCCCCGTCACTAATCTGCCCATTAACTTTAAACTTAAGATTGAAGTATCCCAAGTAGTTGCTACTGCTTTTTTAAGTGCTACAGCTACAGAGAAGTATGTGGTCGTAACTCTGCTATCTAGAACCGCCACCCCAATTATACCAACCGTTTTACCGTCCACTGTGCTGGCTTTTGGCGTAACATTAAGCATAACTTCTTGTTGATTTCGCCTAACCAAAACGGCAATAGGTTTATCTGGGTTTTGCCTCACTTCTTGGGTAAAGTCTTGCCAATAAGCCACCCTTTTTTGGTTGACACTTAAAATTAAATCGCCCAATTCTAACCCTGCAATATCTGCTGCAGCCCCAGCTTTTATTTCGCCAATACGCGCAGGAATGTTTACTTCATATAGCGTTAATCCTAATGCAGTCATCACATCTTGTTTTGATTTTTCAAAATCAAAACTCTGCAAGTTTAAATTGCGAATTTGTGTTTTTTGATAACGATCAAGCACCTCAACTTCTACGCTATCACTTTTTAAAGACTCTGTAACAAAAGCGAAACTGGCCTCTTTCCAAGTGTCTATTTCGCTACCATTAATACTTTTAATAACATCGTTTGGCATAAATCCTGCAGATGCAGCTGGACTATCAGCAATCACTTGACCAATCATTGGTTTAATACCAGTCACGCCTGACATTAGTAACAGCCAATAAAGCAAAGCAGCTAAAAGTAAATTAGCGAAAGGACCTGCTAATACTATTGCCATTCGTTTAAGTACGTGCTGGCGGTTAAACGCACGCTTTAAATCTGATTCACTGAATTTAATATTTTCGTTTGTTTCTAGCGCTTCTTTTTCATCTAAAAACTTAACGTAACCGCCTAGTGGAATTGCCGCGATAATAAATTCGGTACGGTCTTTACCTAAAAATGTTGACCATAACGGCTTGCCAAAGCCGATTGAAAACTTTAACACTTTCACACCACACCATTTTGCAATTTGGAAATGACCATACTCATGTACTGTCACCAAAATGCCGATAGTCACAATAAATGCTAGGAGCGTGTACATAGTCGATTCAGTTGTATAGAAGCTTGTTGCCTAGCTTCTTCATCTACGGCTACTAATTGTTTGATAGAAGCAACAGGTTTAATATCGGAGGATGTCAACACCGCCTCAATAATATTCGGAATATCCATAAACCCAATTTTATCTTCTAAAAATGCCTCTACAGCAACTTCGTTAGCCGCATTTAATATTGCTGGCGCAGTACCACCGGCATTTAAAGCTTCATAAGCAATACGTAAGCACGGAAAATGCGTTAACTTCGGTGCGCAAAAATCTAATCTTGCTGTCAAAATTAAATCTAAGCTACTTACACCGCTTTGCAAACGCTCAGGGTAGCCAAGTCCGTAGGCAATTGGTGTGCGCATATCAGGGTTACCTAATTGCGCTAAAACACTTCCGTCAATATATTCCACCATAGAATGAATGACACTTTGCGGATGCACTACCACTTCAATTTGCGAAGGGTGTGCATTAAACAACCAATGCGCTTCGATGACCTCTAAACCTTTATTCATCATAGTAGCTGAGTCTATCGTGATTTTTGGCCCCATGACCCAATTAGGATGATTTAATGCTTGGGTGCGTGTAACGACTTTTAATTCATCTAAACTGGCATTTCTGAATGGGCCACCTGAAGCTGTCAGTAACACACGCTTAACCCCCATAGCGCTCAACGTAGGCTGCTTTTCTTGTGGCATCACTTGAAAAATTGCATTGTGCTCACTGTCTATAGGCAGTAAAGTTGCACCACCCTGCTCTACAGCTTGCATAAATAAGTTTCCAGCCATCACTAGCGTTTCTTTATTCGCTAACAGCACGCGTTTGCCTGCTTGTGCCGCGGCCATCGCTGGGTGCAGTCCAGCTGCACCTACAATAGCGGCCATCACTATATTGACCTCCACATGTGCAGAGACTTCACATAATGCAGCCTCTCCATGTAAAACTTCTGTGTCGCTACCAATCGCTTTTAGTTGCGCCAATAAAGCATGTGCAGAAGACTCATTGAGCATGACCGCAAACTTCGGTTTGAATTGTTGGCACAAACTAAACATGCTATTCACGTTATTGTTAGCCGTTAACGCAAAGATGGAAAATCGTTCTGGGTGCTGTGAAATGACGTCTAAGGTATTGATACCAATAGTACCCGTTGCACCTAATATTGTGACATGTTGGCGCGTTGGTTTGATGCTATCGTGCATGAAGTTGTAAATTCGCGAATAATGGAAAGTAAATATAGAACAACGCTAATGGTAGCGTCGGTATTAAGCCATCGATACGATCGAGCACACCACCATGCCCAGGTAATAAATGACTACTATCTTTAACGCCAGCTTGACGTTTTAGTAGGGACTCAAATAAATCTCCCATAATGCTAAGCACGACTATTAGCCATAAACCTACGATTAACCAACGGCTAATATGCTGAAAATAACATAGCACTAAGCCAAATACCGTTACGGCTAAAAGCGCACCCATGACGCCTTCCCATGTTTTTCCTGGGCTGATTTCTGGTGCAAGTTTGTGTTTGCCAAATTGCTTACCTGCAAAATATGCCGCGCTGTCTGCTAGCCAAACTGTAAAGAGTGTAGTTAAAAGTAACCATGGGCTAATTGCGTGTAAACCGCCGAGGGCAACCCACGTTGCCAGTAGCAAAACTATACCGAGTATTGCCATCCAGAATTTATGCTGAAAATATTTTCTAGTTAGCAACCAAATGGGGGCGATAATTAGCCAGAATAGCGTTGATAGACCGAGCAAACCAAACACCACTTCATCAACATAATGGCCTGAAGCTGTGCTAGGCGCATAAATAATCAATAAACCTATAAATAACGCGATGACTAAATAAATATGGGTAGCATGTTTTCTTAATTTAATAAGCTTTGCCCACTCCCAAACGCCTATAAGCATTGCGCCCAAAGTGATGAGCGACCATGCTATGCCAGAAGTATTAAATAAAGCTATTAAAAAACCTATGGCTAATAAGATGGCAGTAATGACGCGAGTTTTAAGCATATTTAAATCAAGCTTTGGGTTCTAGAAGCTGCTCACTGGTGCGCCCAAAACGGCGTTCACGATTTTGGTAAGATTGGATGGCCAAGTTAAAGGCTGTTTCATCAAAATCTGGCCATAAAGTGTCAGTAAAATAAAGCTCGGTATAAGCTAATTGCCATAGCAAGAAGTTGCTAATGCGCTTCTCGCCACCAGTGCGAATGAATAAATCTGGTTCGGGCGCATAGTGCATTGCTAAGTAAGGGGTGAGATGATCTTCACGATAATATCCAGCTAGCTGTGGTGCGGCAGCCTGCATTTTATTGACCGCCTGCAAGACATCCCATCGTCCACCGTAGTTAGCTGCAATCGTCAACGTAAGCGCGGTATTGTGTGAAGTCAGCGTTTCTGCAGCCTCTATTTGCGCAACCAGTGGCGCATCGAAACGGCTACGATCACCAATCATAATCAGTTTGATATTGTTCTTATGCAGCTTTTGCACTTCTCGTTGAAGTGCTTGCATAAATAGGCCCATTAAGAACGAGACTTCCTCAGGTGGTCTGCGCCAGTTTTCGCTACTAAAGGCAAATAATGTTAAATGCTCAACTTTTAAATTTAGGCAGTATTTGACCACATCACGAACGGTTTCAACCCCACGCTTATGTCCAGCCACACGCGGTAAAAAGCGCTTACGTGCCCAGCGACCATTGCCATCCATGATAATGGCAATGTGCTTAGGCGTTTTTGGCACCTCTGGCACAGTTTGTGTTGCGCTAGTAAAAAAAGCCATCTATGCCCAGTCTTATTATTCCAATAGTTATCTGCAGTTATGAATTAAAATATAACAAAAAGCTACAGCATTATTTGCATTTTCATTTTAATCAAACTGCCATCAATTCAGCTTCTTTAACTTGTAGCAACTTATCAACTTCAGCAACCGCTTTATCAGTTGATTTTTGAATATCATCTTGCGCACGACGTTCTTCGTCTTCAGAAATACTTTTATCTTTAAGCATTTTTTTAAGGGCATCGTTGGCGTCACGTCGCACATTACGAATGGACACTTTTGCTCCTTCAGCCTCTGAACGCACAATCTTAGTCATATCGCGACGGCGCTCTTCGGTGAGCATTGGCATCGGCACACGGATAATATCGCCATTAGTTGCAGGGTTTAAGCCTAAATCACAGTCACGAATAGCTTTTTCTACCTTTGCAATCATTGGTTTTTCAAACGGCTGTACATTTATTGTGCGGGCATCGCCTAAATTGACATTGGCTACTTGGTTGACTGCCACCATCGAGCCATAGTATTCGACCATCACATGGTCAAGCAGGCCAACATGTGCGCGACCGGTACGCACCTTTGCAAGGTCTGCTTTGAGAACCTCAAGTGATCTTTGCATTTTTTGCTCAGCGTTTTTTTTCACATCTTCAATCATTTAAGTCTCCAACTTACTCTACTAAATCACCACGCGCGTGCCTTCATTTTCGCCCATCACCACACGTTTAAGGGCGCCTTGCTTAAATATGCTAAACACAGAAATTGGCATTTTTTGGTCACGACATAAAGTAAGCGCGGTGGCATCCATCACTTTTAAGTCTTTAGCAATGGCTTCATCAAATGTAACCGTTTCATAACGTGTAGCATTCGCATCTTTTTTAGGGTCGGCAGTATAAATTCCGTCCACTTTCGTTGCTTTTAGCACAATCTCGGCATTCATTTCCATGCCACGTAAAGCAGCTGCAGTGTCTGTCGTAAAAAACGGATTACCTGTACCTGCACCAAAAATCACCACTACGCCCTCTTCTAAATATCGTATTGCTTTGGCACGAATATAAGGCTCGACCACTTCAACATTAAGCGCACTTTGTACACGTGCATTTAAGCCAATATTTTTCATCGCATCTTGCAAAGCCATGGCATTCATCACTGTTGCTAACATGCCCATGTAATCTGCCGTCGCTCGATCCATTCCAGCCGCTGCTGGTGCAACGCCGCGAAAAATATTACCACCGCCAATAACC
Source organism: Pseudomonadota bacterium (assembly GCA_029556915.1). Classification (GTDB taxonomy): domain Bacteria; phylum Pseudomonadota; class Gammaproteobacteria; order Burkholderiales; family Methylophilaceae; genus Methylotenera. The sequence goes on along the minus strand of JAKQIT010000077.1, from coordinate 49,369 downwards.
ACTGCCACTTCAACACCTAAATCGACAATTTCTTTGACCTGAGCGACAATATTAGTAATGGTCGCACGGTTTATGCCATAAGCATCATCTCCCATTAAAGCTTCGCCTGAGAGTTTAAGAAGAATGCGCTTAAAGGCTGGTTTACTCATAGTTTTCCTGTAAAAATTAGCTGAAATTTAAGTTTGCTTATTTAAGCATAAAAACGACTTTTTAGGCACAAAAACCGTGCATAAATGTTGAATAAAATTGTAAAAAACACCTGCAGATAAAGTGTTTTATACACGTTTTGTTAAATAAATAGCCAAGTAAAAATATCGGCTAATATTAAGTGAATTTGCATCGTTAAAATTGCCCGAGAGACTTTTATGCCTCTGGAAGCCGCATGGATATTGGCTTGCAGAGCATCTAAAATGATATGTGCTAGTAAACCCAATAAAATTCACTTAAATAATGCCAAAAAAAATGGATTAAGCATGACGCTTAATCCACTTATTTGCTTGCTAAAAGTAATTATACTTTTGCTGCTGCGGCCACTTCTGCTGCATAGTCAACAACAGCTTTTTCAATGCCTTCGCCCACCGTAAACATCGTGAATGATGCCACAGATGCGCCTTTTGATTTAAGTAAAGACTCGATGGTGAATTTATCATCTTTAACAAACACTTGGCTAAGCAAAGTCACTTCTTTTAAGAATTTTTGCACAGTTCCATCGGCAATTTTCTCTAACATAGCTTCAGGTTTGCCCGCTTCTTTGGCTTTTTCGATGGCAACACGGCGCTCTGCTTCAATCAACTCTGGTGCAATACCTGAAGCGTCCAAAGATTTTGGCTTAGCTGCTGCAATGTGCATGGCAATATCCTTAGCCAGTGCATCATCGCCGCCAATAACGTCAACTAACACACCAATTTTGCTACCATGAATATAGCTTGTTAATTTACCTTGTACTGCTGGGCGCACAAAACGGCGTGGCGTAATGTTTTCACCAATTTTACCTACTAATTGGGCGCGTGTTTCTTCAACAGTAGCGCCGCGCATAGGCAAGGCTGCTACAGCTTGAATGTCAGCAGCGTTATTGCTTGCAATCACGTTAGCCAATTCATTTACAAATTTTAAGAAGTCTTCATTTTTGGCGCAGAAGTCAGTTTCTGAGTTTACTTCAACCATTGCACCAGTTTTGCCATCTGCACTAATGCTTACGCCAACTGTACCTTCAGCGGCAACACGGCCTGCGGCTTTACTTGCTTTGTTACCAAAACGTACACGTAAAATCTCTTCTGCACGTGTCATGTCACCTTCTGCTTCAGTGAGCGCTTTCTTACAATCCATCATTGGCGCATCAGTGCGCTCACGTAATTCTTTTACCATGCTTGCGGTAATTTCAGCCATTTTTAAGCTCCTAATTTTTATATTAAATAGCTTTAACTAAACCATTTAATTATTTGATTTACTTGAATATATTAAAATTGAAAAAGGGGCATAAAGCCCCTTTTAAACGCATGCAAATTAAGCGGCAACTTCTGCAGTTTCTGTTGCTTCCTCAGAAGCAGATTTTACAATCTCAGTAATGACAGAACTACGACCTTCTAACACTGCATCAGCAATGCCGCGTGCGTATAGACGAATAGCACGGCTAGAGTCATCGTTACCAGGAATCACAAACGCCACACCATCAGGTGAGTTATTGGTATCAACTACACCAATCACAGGGATGCCCAATTTTTGCGCTTCAGTGATTGCACCGCTTTCGTGGCCCACGTCAATAATGAAAATGGCATCAGGTAAACCGCCCATTTCTTTAATGCCGCCAATTGAACGCTCAAGTTTTTCAATTTCACGTTTATAACCTAAAGCTTCTTTTTTACCGAATTTTTCTAAGCTGCCATCAAGTAACATCGCATCAAAATCGTGCAAACGTTTAATGGATTGCTTCACTGTTTTAAAGTTGGTAAGCATACCGCCCAACCAACGGTGATTCACATAAGCACATCCAGCGCGTGTTGCCTCTTCTTTTACAATTTCACGAGCTTGGCGTTTAGTGCCTACAAATAAGATACGACCTTTATTAGCCGCCAAAGTGCGCACATGTTTTTGCGCTTCTTCAAACAAAGGCAGGGTTTTTTCAAGGTTGACAATATGGATTTTGTTGCGGTCACCAAAAATGTACTCTGCCATTTTTGGGTTCCAGTAACGGGTTTGGTGGCCAAAATGCACACCAGCTTCTAACATATCACGCATTGTGACTGACATAAATATTCTCTTTTCAAAAGGGTTAATAATTCACACAACACCAGAAACACTTTGATTTTTAAATACTTTATACAAAGCACCCTTGAAAGGGTTGTGTGTAAATTTACAAAAAATTCATTACATTCACGTAACGAGCGCGGATTCTATCACAATGTTGTGCACAATGACCAGAAAAATTTCCCAGTAAATAGGCTGTAAATTGGAATGCTGTAAATAATAATATGTTAGTTTTTATTAGATAAGCTTAAACAGAGTGAGTGAATTTTCTTATATCCCTCAACTGTCGTTTTGTGGGTCTTCCTGCCCCTCTATCGCGTTGAGCATATTCATTTTCACCCGTTATTTTAGCGCTTTGCCGTTTACTCATGCTTGCTTGCGTTTCTGCATAGAGCAAAGCAGCTTCAGGAGCGCCTCGACGAACATTGGATAAGGCTAGCACATTTACTTCAATTTCAAAATCGCGGGTTTTAATACGAATAATTTGCCCATTGTGCACTTCTTTAGCTGGTTTAACGCGGTCGCCATCCACATGAACTTTTCCTGATTCAATCGCAGTTGTGGCTAGACTGCGAGTTTTGAAGAAACGCGCAGCCCATAACCATTTGTCTAAGCGGTACTTTGTATCTTCAGTTTCATTTTTAGCAGTCATTATTTTTTATAATTAACCGGGCTGTTTTTTTCTAAAATTTGTTTAAATTGACTTAATCTTGCTTCTGATAGTTGATTAATTGCGGCTAAGCTATTATTGCTTAGGTGCATGATGCCTTCAGCGATATTATCCATTGTTGCAATATGAAATTGTCCATTTTCTACGGCATTGATGACTTCATCACTCAGCATTAAGTGTCTCATGTTACGTTGTGGAATCAGCACACCTTGTTTCCCGTCTAAGCCCAAGTCATTACATACTCTAAAATAACCTTCAATTTTCTCATTAATGCCACCTACTGGAAGCACTTCTCCATGTTGATTGAGTGCACCAGTTACGGCGATACCTTGTTTAATAGGCACTTGTGCCAGCGAAGACAATATGGCAAATAATTCAGCACAAGAAGCTGAGTCTCCATCGACCCCCGTATATTCTTGCTCAAACACAAGTGATGCCGTAAGGTTTAAAGGGTTGAATTGCGCAAAGTTGCTGTGCAACCAGCTTTGTAAAATCATCACGCCTTTATCATGTGTGGGTCCGCTCATAGACACTTCGCGGTCTATAGTCACCACATTTTGTCTGCCCGCATAGCAATTTGCAGAAATACGTACAGGTGAGCCAAAGCTAGCATCTGCTAGATCAATATGGGTAAGCCCGTTAATTTGTCCGATGGCCTCACCCTGCACATTAATCATGAGCTCATTATCAACAATGCTTGCACGCGTGTGCGCCTCAATATAACTGTGGCGTGCATAACGTCGATTAAGTGCCGCACTAACATCTTCTAAGTCAACTAAATTGGCGTTTCGCTGAGCGGCAGTGGCAGCGCTTTCTAGCAAAAGCTTTTCTAAGATGTAAAATTTTGTGCTAATACGCGTTTGGTCTTCTTCAAGTCTGTGCATCGCCTGTAATAAAGCCGCAACTGCCGCTTTGGTCACATGCTTAGTTTGATATTGATGGCATTTTTGTGCAATAAAACTAGCGTAAGCGGCATAATTTTCTGCACTGGTATTAACTTTTTCGGCAAATTCAATTTTGATAGGAAAATAGCTAAAAAAGTCTGCTTTTTCGTCTATCAGCTCATAATAATCTTCACGTGTCGCAACTAACACGAGTTTTGTCGATACAGAAATCGATGCTTGAGCGCTGACGAAGCTACTGCCCTGATTGCTGCCACTGCTAAGGTCTTCAATTTGTAATGTACCATTACGCAAAAAGCGATGCAGTTTTTCTAATAATTGCGTGCCATTTGCTTCATCGGCCAAAATATCACGTAAGTTTAGCAATAAAAATCCACCATCAGCACGTATCAAATTACCTGCACGCAAGCGCATAAAATCTGGCGTGTTACTAGAGTCGCCCGCACTCTCGATACCGCCAAATAGCGATTGCAAACTTGGATCATTATCATAAATCGCAGGGGCAGCCTGACTAGCTTGATGTTCTACCAGTACATTTGCACGGTAACGACCAAAAAAACTTTCACTTAATAGCGCTTCTATATTTTCTGTTTCACCGTTTGGGCCAGGTTGCCAAGCTTCTAAAGAATCTAATACATCTTGCTGCAAACTATTAAAATAATGTTGAAGGTCAGTGTTAGTTTTGATTAAAGGGATACTCGCAGTAATGGCGGCGAGTTGCTCAGATATAAAAGTCTGAATAGGAGCAAGTGAGTTTTCTTTGATTTTAGCTTCAAGTAAATTTGTGAGCGATTTTGCCAGTTGGCGTATAAACAATTCTAATGCCAGCTTTAACTGCACGCCCTGCCCAGCTGGCAATTTCAAAAATAAAGGTTTACCATTTCGATCAAATTGATACAGCGCGATTAAATCATTTGGGGCATCAAATTTTTTAGCAGATTCATGCATTGCGCTTAACATTAATGTGGTGCGCCCAGTGCCAGGCTCGCCTAAAGCCAGCAAGTTAAAACCAGTCTGCTGAATATTTAAACCAAACTCAGCTGCTTTTTTAGCCTCTGGTTGTGCCACCCAAGCAGCTTGCTGTGCGCCTTGATTAATATTAACCAGCTCAGATGTGTTAGCAAATTGAAATTGCGCTAGATTAATATTCAGTGTTAGTTGCTGTGGAGTGAGTAGTTTCGCCATGTTGCTTAATTGATGTAACTTTGATTGATTATTGGTTGAAATCTTATTGCCATTTTTCTCGCGCGAGTTCATCGCTATCTTTCGCCTCAACCCAAAACTCACCTTTTGATGAAGTTTCTTTTTTCCAAAAAGGCGCTTCGGTTTTTAGATAATCCATAATGAACTCGCATGCTTTAAACGCATCACCACGATGTGCCGCGCTTACCGCCACCAGCACAATTTGCTCGCACACTTTTAGCGTGCCAACACGATGTATGACCAAAGCATCAAAAATTGGCCAGCGACTTTTGGCTTGTTGAATAATGTTCTCCAACGCTTTTTCGGTCATCTCAGGGTAATGCTCTAAAGTGAGTTGTGAGATTGCGACATTATCGCTCAAGTCACGCACATAGCCGACAAAGCTCACCACTGCACCAGTGATCTGACACGATTTGTGCAGGCAGCTAATTTCACTGCCAACATCAAAATCTTGGGTTTGTACGCGCACGGGCATTGGGTTTACCCACCTGTTACGGGTGGAAAAAATGCTACTTCGTCACCATCGTGAATCAATGCAGCGTCATCAACAAGCGCGTGGTTAATTGCACCGCGTACTTTAAGCTTGCCCATGAGCATTTGTTGCCAAGTGTCGTTGCGTTTAGCTAAATAAGCTTTTAATGACAATAATGTTAATGATTCTTCGGGCAATTCTAAGTATTCACTTGAAAACTTTAAAGCTTCTTTGATTCTTGCAAAGTATAAAATTTTAATTTTCATATAGTTATATCTAATTTCTAATCTTATTTATCAATAATATCATCAATTTTATCATCGACGATGTCCAGCACATCTAGTGGCTTGCTAGCGAGCTCAACGCGCTCAATTTGCGCAAAACGATTAGAAATTTTTTGGCTACTAATATGCACCTCTTGCGCATTTTCATGCGCTTGGCGAATGTTGTCAGCCAGTTTTTTCATGCGCGCATCAAAGCGGCCAAAGTCTTTGCTCAGTTTGCCTAATTCTTCTTTAATCACATGTACTTGCTTACGTGTTTCCACATCTTTAAGCACCGCGCGCGCAGTGTTAAGCACTGCCATCAACGTGGTCGGTGAGACGACCCACACGCGCTTATTCATCGCATATTCAATCACATCGGCATGATAAGCATGCAATTCAGCAAACACTGCTTCTGCTGGAATAAACATGACCGCGCCATCAGAGGTGACATTTGAAATGATATATTTATTGGCAATATCATCGACATGTTTTTTAACGTCTAGTTTAAATTGTTTTTCTGCGGCCAGTTGTTCAGCATCGCTTAATTTGCTATCAAACATGCGGTGATAATTTTCAAGCGGAAATTTGCTATCCACCGCTACTGTGCCTGTTGGTTCGGGTAAAAACAAGGCGCAATCTGCGCGTGTGCCATTGGCAAAGGTGTGTTGCATCGCAAACGAATTCACAGGCAACACATTACGCACCAGCGCCTCTAATTGCACCTCGCCAAAAGCGCCACGGCTACGTTTATCACCCAGTAACTCTTGCAAACTCACCACATTGGTCGTTAAGCCATCAATTTTCTTTTGCGCTTCATCAATGGTCGCTAGCCGCGCCATCACATCAATAAAAGTTTGGTTGGTTTTTTTAAAGCCTTCGTCTAAGCGCTCAGACACTTTGCCGCCAATTTGCTCTAAACGACTATCGACAATTTTGCCTAAACTTTCCACGCTTTGCGTGAGTGTGGTCGTAGCTTTTAGCATAGTGTCATTGATGAGCGCTTGTTGCGCTTTACCTTGTTCGGCTAAGGTAATGTGTAGTTTTTCTAGTACGGTTTCGCGCGTTTGCGCCAAGCTGTTATTTTGTGCCATTTGCAACGCTTGCATGGCTTCACGGGTGGTTTGCAATTCATTCGTCACGCCGTTTTTTAGTCGCTCACTGCTCTCTTGCGCGGCGCTGTTCAAGCGGTCGCCCAGTTTATTGAGGCCGTCATTGAGGTCTAACAACATGGCGCGGTGCTTTTCTTCAAGTTGCTGAAGTAACTGTTCTGCTGACTGATTTTGGTAGCTACGCCACAATAACCAAACCAACAAAATGATGATAATTAAGACCGCAATCCATTGTAATGTGATGATATTCATTGCGTATCATTATAACGGAAGTCAGCCAAAATCTGGCCGTCGTCGCTCGGCAACAGCCCACATTTTTTACCAAAATAAAATGATTGTTTTAATGCAAAAATACATGCGAGAGATTTTTATGCGTCTGTAAGCCGCATGGATACTGGCTTGCAGAGGTGCTGTTGGGAAGATGTGAAAAATGATAGTCATTTTATTGGTTTTCTCAACTTGAAAATTATCTAAAAAAACAAACCCACAGTGCGTAAAAAAGTTTTATGATTAAAACTCCCTTTCATACTTAAAAGCGATTTTTTAACGCAATTTATGTTTACCAAACTTAAACTCCTGCTTGGCCAAACGCTGACAAAGCTCACGCGTAAGCTTAAAAATAATTTTTATATTTATTTAGCCACTTTGTTCAGCTTGTTGGTGCTTGTTGATGCCAACGTGTTTCATGTCGGCCTGAATATGCGCGACAGCGCGTTTGACTTTATGGTCAAACACCGCATTTTGCAGCCCAAGCCTGACAGCAATATCGTGATTGTTGACATTAACGAGGCGAGTTTGCAAGCGTTTGCTAAAGAGTTTGGTAGTTGGCCATGGTCGCGCCAAGTCATGGGCGAGTTGGTTGAGAATATTCAAGCGCAAAAACCCAAAGCCATTGTGTTTGATGTGCTGTTTAGCGATGCTGATATTTTTAGGCCAGAGGGCGATGAATATTTTAACGAGATTATCGCGGGGGCGGATAATGTGTTTTTTCCGATATTGCGACTTGACCCAAGCCAAGATAGTAAAAGTGCGCTTAAATTTACGCAAATTCCAGGCTTAAAAGCCACGCAAAATGCCGATAAAAATGCGACTTTGGCCGCTATTTTGCCGCATTTTGAAGCCGCATTAAAAGTAAATAGACTGGGTACACACAATGTTTACCCCAATAATGACGGCATCGTTCGCGAATACCGCATGATGCACGATGATTATGGCTGGCAATTACCATCGCTACCTTTGATAGTGGGTGAATATAACGAGATGAACTCTTATCCTTACGCACCCATCCCCAAAGACATGTTAATCAACTGGCGTGGCAAGCCTTTTAGCTACACTTACGTATCATTTAGTGATGTTTTCACAGATTTAAGCAGCAAAATTAAAAAACGCTCGCAAGACGAATTTACCGACAAAATCGTGATTATTGGCTCCACCGCACCTGGATTATTTGATATTAAAGCCACGGCGATGGATAAGCAGTTTCCAGGGGTGGAAATCCTTGCCACAGCGATTGATAACGTCAAGCACCATGATTATCTAAAAGTGTGGCGCGGCAAAACACCATATATTTTGCTTAGCCTATTGTTAATTTGGCTCACCACCCTCGCCTTTTATAAAAATGTCGATCGTGACCGCTTTAACCGACTTTTTACCAGCGGCCAAATCGGTTTATTGGTGCTTTCGTATTTTGCGATTAATTTGACCAACACCTATTTAGATTTAACTGCGCCGATATTATGGGCGGTGGCATTTTTTGGTATAGCAAAAGTATATGCCCTTGCGAATGACCGCGCATTACAACGCTGGCTGGTTTTTGGGGCAAAATCCAGCGACGCGGAAACACAAATCATCGTGATGCCTATTGCCATCGAAAGTTTAGACCCAGAAAATGACGACGTACTAGACGATACGCTGATTAAAAAATTAAAACGCAATATTGAGTTAATTAGCAAAACACCATGCAATATTGAAGTGATCAACGGTACGCAAGGCGGTATTTGGGGGTTATTTGGCGATATGGTGGCAATCAGCTGGCAGTTTTCCGAAAATAAACCTGAGTATATCGCCGCCGCAAAACAGGATGCGCAGCATATTGCAGAGCAATTGCCAACTTTAATTGAGGATTTAGGTCTATCCGAAAAGCTAGTCGTGCGTTATGCAGTACATGAGGGCAAAATTAGCCATGCATCTGCGCTTTCATTAGCATCGCAATGGCGCACGCTATTTGCCCAATCCATTATTAAATTAGAGCATGAGCAATCAACAGCAACAAAGGAATTAGCATGAAAAAATTAAAGATGACTTGGTTAATCAAACTTGCCTTATTTGGCATACTTGCCCCCGCAATTGCTTTGGCAGAAACTGGCACTGCTTTAAAAGCAGATACGCTACGTGCTGAGCCGTTTTCAGATGCTAAAACGCTCAGCACCATAGCTAAAGGCGAAAGCGTGAATATTTTGAGCAAAAAAGGCGCATGGCTGCAAATTAAAACCAAAAAAAGTACAGGTTGGGTTCGTTTATTTTCAGTGAAACGTGGCACAGCAAGTGCTAACAATCAAGTCAAAGGTGTGATTGATGTCGCAAGTGGTCGCACGGGTACGGGACAAGTGATTTCCACCACAGGGGTACGCGGTTTAAATGCTGAAGAGCTTAAAGCGGCTAAATTTAATGAGCAAGAAATAACAAAATTAGAAAGTTTTACGCTTTCAGCTGACGATGGGCAAAAATTTGCTACGGCGGGCGATTTAAAAGCTGTCAAGTTTGCTTATTTGAAAGGAGTCAAATAATGACCAACTTTAAACGCAATGTTTTGACGATGGCTGGATTATTGGCAACATTTTTTGCAACTTCAACTAATGCCCTTGATTTAGGTAAAGCACTTGAGGATGTGGCCAAACAACAATTAGAAAATATCAGCAAAGAGGATAGCAGCAGCGTCAGCCCCACCAGTGCTAACCAAAATACCGCCACAACAGAAACAAAGCCTGATGAAAATCAGCCTACCATTGACTGGAAAAACCCAAGCCGTGATGAAGAAGTTGCTTTAGGGCGAAATATTACAGGTAGCCTATTAGGTGCTGCACCTTTGGTTAATGATGAAGCTTTGCAAAAATATGTTAATCAAGTGGGGCGTTGGGTGGCAAGTCAGTCAGAACGTCCAGATTTGCCTTGGCGTTTTGGCGTGATTGAAAGTACCGATTTAAATGCTTTTGCAGCACCAGGAGGTTATGTATTGCTCACTAAAGGGCTGTATCAAAAGTTAGAAAATGAGGCGCAATTGGCTGGCGTGCTGGCGCATGAAATAGCGCATGTTACTAAAAAACATCAACTAAAAGTGCTGCAAAAGCAGCAGCTAGTAGGCTTTGGGGCTGGAAAATTAGCAGAAATTTTTGCTAAAGATAATAAACTCGCTAAAAAAGCGATTGATAGCGGCGCTGAAATTAGCGCGCGAAGTTTAGATAAAGAAGCCGAGTTTGAAGCAGACCGTATGGGTATGGTACTGGCAACACGTGCCGGTTATGAGCCTTATGGTTTAGCGGAAGTTTTGCAAAGCATAGGCCAAACCAACAAAGCCGATAATAGTGTTGCGCTACTTTTTAAAACGCACCCTCATCCCGATGAACGTCTTACTAAGCTTGGTAACAGTGCAGGCAACAAATTTGATGGCGTTAAAAATGCTAAAACCTTGCTAAATAGATTTTACGTACTTAAGAACTAAATTTAACATCGCGTATCTCATAACAAAATAATTTAAACATTTTGTTACATTGGAGATATAAATGCGCAAATTTCTAGTGCTTGTAGCATTATTTTGTTCAATTGAACCCGCGCTTGCTTTAGACCAAGCCAAAATATTGAAATCACTACAAGCCGTAGTCATGATACGCGGCTATAACAACACAGGGGGCTTAGCCTACGGCTCTGGCGTAGTAGTAGCGAAAGATATGGTGATTACTAATTGCCATATTTTTCGCAGTACCAAAGAACCTTGGATAGCCCGCGGTGAAGATAGCTACCCCATTGCCTCAGTACAAGCCGATAGATGGCATGATTTATGTTTAGTTAGCTCTCCCAACCTTCCTTTTATCCCCACGCCGATTGGTAAAGCGGCAGATATTAAACGGTCACAAGAAGTATTATCCATTGGTCACTCTAACGGCGTGCCAAACCCGCTCACCTCAGCGGGTACAATTAAGGCCACCTATCAGTTTGACGGTGGAAATGTCATTAGAAGCAGCGCTAAATTTTTAATGGGCGCAAGTGGTAGCGGCATTTTCGATTTAGAAGGCAATTTACTGGGCATTAATACTTTTAAAACACCAGGTCGCCCAGCCTATTTTTATTCATTGCCCATTGAGTGGTTGGCTGATTTGCAAAAGCTTCCAGTTGAAACCAAGTTTCCTATTACAGGCAAAGCTTTTTGGGAAGAGGATGATGATAAAAAACCATTTTTTATGCAAATGGCTATTCCTGAACTCAAAAAAGACTGGGTAAAACTCGCTCAAGTGGCAGAAAACTGGCTTGCAAAAGAACCTAATAATTCTGATGCGTGGTATGAGTTAGGCATCGCGCAAGAAAATCTGCAACTGCTTGATACTGCTAAAGCGAGTTACCAACGCGCTGTCGCGCTGGATGCCAGCAATACCGACGCCCTATTCAGGTTAGGAGTCATGGCAAAATCTGCAGGAGATCAAGTCGCTGTAGATGAAATTCAGCGCGCCATTGCAAATGTAAATCAAGATTTAGCGCAAGAATTTATTGCACTTTTGACTTGTAAAGAGTCCTGTTAATTTCTCAAACTTTTCGTTTAATCATAAACTTATATAAGGATATCAATATGAAATTTTTAGCTACAGTTTTATTATTATTGCCACTTGCAAGCCACGCTGCGAATGCTGCGTATTTACGCATTTTTTTAATGCAACCTAAAGAAGTGATGCTGCAAAAATTAAATGGAATTGATGAAATGGATCAATACGTTAAAGAAGTTGAGCGCAACATTAACAAAGAAATTACCACATTGCCTGAACAACAAGCTTGGGGGTTTTTAGTGATGGCTGTGCGCGAGGATGGCAAGGTAAAAGCTTGGGTGGATACCGATGATGCGGTACCTGCAAGCGTAGCAAAAGCCATGGTAAATGTAGCGCAGAATACGAAAGCTTTTACAGTTAAAAACGGCGCAGCGGTGTTTTCGCTTGGTTTTGCACTCGATGGTGCAGATTTGCCTGTCAACAAAATGCCTTTTCCAACAGAATGGAAAGAAGTTTCTGGTTGTAGCAATGAAGATTGTGCAGAAAAAAATGTAGAAGAAATTGTATTAAAGTCTTGGTAAATAATTATTTTTCTAAATCAATACCAAGCATATTTGTTAGTTTAAAAAAACCTTAAAAACACGCAATATTTTAGCGTCTTCATTTTAGCACCTCTGTAAGCCAGTATCCATGCGGCTTGCAGAGGTGTAAAATTTTCTCGGGAGTTTTTTTTAAGAAAAAGGTAAGTGTTTTTAAGCGAAAAATACTGCCAGTTTTCACACCACAAATAGACTTAAAATTTAAGTTCTTACCAGCTTATCTCTAGGACCATCGGCGATAATTTTACCGCCATCTAAGGCAATCACGCGCTTTGCTACGTTGAGCATAATGGCGCTATGCGTTGTCATAATTAACACATCTTCTGGTTTTAAAATTTGCGGTAATCTTGTAGCCAATAAGTTTTCACTTTCAGGGTCTAAGCCTAATGTTGGCTCATCGAGCAATAAAATACGACTAGGCTGTGCAAATGCGCGGGCTAGTGCCACTTTTTGTTTTTGCCCGCCAGATAAATTTCCGCCACGCTCGTCTAGCTTCATGCCTAATGAAATGCGGCCACTTTTAATCTCATCTTCTAAGCCTGATGCCCAAATAGCTTGCGTTAGACGCTGGCTACCTGCCGCACTTCCAGCAATCAGTAAGTTTTCTTCCAGCGTTCCTGCAAATAATGCTGGTTCTTGAGATTTCCATGCCAGCCATTTTGCACGATCTGAGGGCGCAATATCGTCTAAAGATAAGCCATCTATTAAAACCTGACCATTATCTTGCTTAATTAACCCTGCGATGCAACGCAATAAGGTAGATTTACCAGCACCTGGTTTACCAAGCAAAGCAATACGCTCACCAGAAGTTACATTAAAAGTGACCGCATCTAATGCTGTGGGGCGGTCTGGGTATAGCTTAGAAAGTTTAATCACGAAAATATCGCCAATGACTGATTGACGCGTTGTATATTCGTGATCTTCTAGGGTCGGAATAGTTGCATCCATTCTTTTTGATGCGCGCTGAAAATCTTGCCATTTCCCAATCACCATGTACAAAGAAGTGACTAGCGACATAACGCGCGCATTGAGCAAGTTGCACGCAATCAAGCCGCCAACTGACAATGCACGTGCATCAATTAAATAAACCCCGGCAACAAGCATTGCAACCGTACTAAATGTCATCATCCCAGCCGCTAAGCTAGAAGAGTGGCTAGTTACCAAACGCCGCTGCCCTTCTACATGTGCAGTTTTTTCTGACAAATCACGCCAATTGCGTAAAAAATAATTTGCTTTTGGAACGGTTTTAACGACTTCCAATGCACTTAACACTTCGCCCATATAGCCTAATTTTTGTGTATTTAACTGTTCAGACTGCTTTGCTAAACGATTATTACGAAGTTGCAACAAACCACCAGCGATTGCATAGACGATGACTAAAAGTATTGAAACAATCACCATCGGCCATGCAATGATGCCAATAGCTAATAAATACAATAATAAAAAGGGTAAATCGGCCAGTGCTAATAAGTAGGTAGAGGATACAAAATCACGAGAAATGGATAAATCTCTATAATTAGATAGAAATTTTGCAAAACCGCCAGTTAATTCATTTTTTGCAACTAAACGTTGCCATACTGACTCATCCCCTTGGCGCGTCAACTTCTCGGCTATAAGCTCTGTTGACCACGCTCTTACGATACGCATTCCCGTATCAGTAAGTAGGTAAATGCTCATCCCTAGTGTAAGCGCCCATAAGGTTTCAAACACGCCATTACTCACCACCTTGTCATAAACCAACATTGAAAAAAGTGGTAATAACAACAGGCCTAGGTTGATGAATAAACTGGATAACCCTACTTCAAGCCAAGCCCCGCGAAGTGCAGACCAAACCGTACGCAATGAGTTTATTTGACCCCCAATATTTTTATTATCATGCGGAATGCGCATCACAATACCTTCAGTTAGCGCATTAGCTGCAGATTCAGGCACTACAGCGATGGCTTCACCTTGTGCATTCACTGTATGCCATTGTCGATGTTGCCAATATAGAAGTAAAAATCCGCCATTGTGTAGATTCAGCAACGCAATATCACCTGAAATGGCCAAGACATTTTGCAATGATGACTGCAAATGCTGTGCTACAAATCCGTCATGGCTTAATTGTTGCGCTTGCGCTGACCAGTTATCTGTTTTGCTGGTCAGTGTGTTTAAAGCTTGGCTGAGTTTCGTTGCTCCATATTCATTGGTACTACATAAAACTAATATGGCATTGAGGACATCCTGCTGATTTAAGCCTGATTCAGGCAAATCGGCATTGATAGCATTATTATTCACCATTGTTAAATGTTATGCTGTTTGCCAGTGAATAGCTGCCACTTGGGTATTGGTAGCATCAAACACCACATAATCTACGCCATTAGCCACATTAAAGCTTTGCAAGGTTTCACCAGCCAAGGCGTTAAAATTAAATATATCTCCAGTGTTTGCTTTAATCCACATATTTGAACCGTTGCCACCATCAACAAAATTGCGCACATCTAAGCTCGCTATATTCAAGCTGGTATTAACTGCATCACGCATATCTAAAAATTCCATACTGTCTGTTTCATTTGCCAAAGCGGATAAAGAGTAACTGCCAGCCACTAAGCCCGTTAGTTTTAGTGTGTCGCCACCATTAAATGCCGTTGAATTATTACCCTCACCACGATACTGTGCTGCCACACCAACAGAGGTTGCCGAAACAATAATAGTATCGTCCCCATTCCCCCCATATATTTGGTCTAAGCCTTGTGTGGCATCTATGATGTCATTACCATCAAAACCTCGCAAATCATCATTGCCAGCACCACCTATAATCAAGTTCTTGCCACTATCGCCGTATAAAATATCGTCAAAATCTGAGCCAGTTAGATTTTCAATCCCTGAGTAGGAGTCACCTAAAGCATCACCTAGATGGCTTAATGCGGCGCCACCAAGCGTTGCCCTCACTGCTGAGGTAGCGTTCACATAAGAAGCCGTATCAATACCAGCTCCACCAACTAATGCATCAGCACCTGCCCCACCAATTAAAATATCGTCCCCAGCACTTCCGTCGATTGTGTTTGCCCCAGCGTTGCCGATGAGCGTGTCATTAAATACAGAGCCTGTTATGTTTTCAAAGTTACTTAATAGATCGTTGCCTGCAGCCCCAGATGATGCGTTTGCCGCAATGCCAGATACAGTTACACCAGAAATATTCACAGAAACTCCACCACTAGCATTTTCGTAGCTCACAGTATCTAAACCACCAGCACCATCCAATGTATCATTGCCCAGCCCACCTTCAATAGTATTAACCGCGCCGTCTCCTACGAGAGTATCATCTAAATTTGAGCCAATGATATTTTCAAAATTAGTTAGCGTATCACTACCTGCTCCGCCTGTTGCATTGATGCCTGCACTACTCAAATTAACACTCACTGCAGCAGCGGCAGTTAGGTATGAAATTGTGTCAACGCCGCCAGCAGCGTTGATTACATCATTACCTGCACCACCATCAATCACGTTATTCGCACCGTCACCTGTTATCAAATCATCAAAAGCTGAACCTATGAGATTTTCAATACTAGTTAACGTGTCACCATTTGCATCGCCTAATGTGCCAGCACCATTAATAGTGACAGCAATTGCAGATAGTGCATTTGCATAAGAGGCTGTATCCACACCATTTCCGCCATTTAATGTGTCAGCACCCGCCCCGCCCACCAGCAAGTCATTGCCATCGCCAGCATTAATCACATTAGCATTACCGTCCCCAATTAAAATGTCATTAAAGACGGAACCAGTAATATTTTCAAAATTGCTTAAAGTATCGTTACCTTCACCGCCAGTGGCAGTGTTAGCAGCAACACCTAGCACGGAAGAAGTAGAAATGTTGATAGATACTGCTGCAGTTGAAAGTGAGTAACTCACTGTATCGAGACCGCCTGCTCCATCGAGGGTATCGTTACCTAATCCACCTTCAATGATGTTGTTGTTGATATCTCCAGTAAGTACATCGCCAAAGTTTGAGCCAACAATATTCTCAAAATTGCTTAATACCTTACCATCTGAACTTGAACTGTTTAACACAACCGTTCTGCCACCAGTAGCAGTTACATATGAGATAGTGTCATTGCCACCTACCCCATCAATGGCATCAGCGCCCTCACCACCATCAATCCAGTCGTCCCCAGTAGTGCCTGTAATGCTATCAGTAAAATTAGAACCAACTACACGCTCAATATTGAGTAACGTATCTGTACGCCCCGCACCTGTTACAGTGCCTGATCCAGCCCCCGTCATTGTTATCGTCACGGCGCCTGTAGCATTTAAATAACTAGCTATATCAAAACCACCACCACCATCTAGCGTGTTAACCCCTAATCCACCATCTAATATATTGTCATTACCATCACCCACTAGGGTATCGTTGAAGTTTGAACCTATAAGGTTTTCAATACTAGAATAATTATCGCCAGCTGCATCATTAGTATTACTTGGTGGGTTTGCCAAGCTTGCAATAACACCTGCTGTAGAGTGCGCATAACTCACACTGTCAATGCCAGCGCCACCTCTAAACGTATCTGCTCCACCAAGCCCTTCTAAAACATCGTCACCTGCACCACCATCAATAATATTGACTAACCCATTACCAATTAACACATCATTAAAAGCTGAGCCCTGTAAGTTATTAACATTAACATAAGTATCCCCAGCCGCATCCCCACTATTAAAAACTGCTGGTCCAGCGCCAAAAGCGCTAGTTAGCGTTGCAGTCACGCCTTGTCCAGCGGCCGTGGTAAGGCCTTGGCTTGCTAAATATGTATTTCCTGCATTGGCATAGCTTGCGGTTGCGGCTGGCGTTGCAGCACGTAAATTATCTGCACCTACAAAACCCTCTAAAAGACCGCGTCCGTAAAGATCATTTGCCACTGCATTACCATAAACAAGGTCACCAGCGCTTGCATAAATATTTTCCATATTTAAAATGGTATTGCCTGCACCTTCAGCAGTCATGGCGATACCCATTGCAGCATTTTGCGCAGTTGTCAGTAGCGAGGCCGTGGCTGATTGACCAGACCAATCAAGATACCACGTATCGATTCCATTTCCACCATCGATATAGTCACTGCCGTACATGCCGCGAATCCAGTTATTCGCGTCATTACCAATCAATACATCATCCCATTGGCTAGCACCGTATATGTATTCAATGTTAGACAATGTATCGTTACCACTTCCACCTGTCACAATACCAGTGGCTAAATTAACATTTACACCACCTGTCGCGTTGCGATAATCAACTGTATCGCTTAACCCAGCGCCACCAGTAATGACATTGTCACCATTATTGGTAAACACATACAGTCTGTTAGTGCCTGTCACCGTGACATTTTCTACGCCATTAAAATTACCGATAACCGTACCACCACCATATCCGTTATGAAGAACACCACCCGCCTGATTGATTGAGGTTTGCATATTAAAGGTAATATCCGTAGCCGCAACTTTATCGATTATTAATGTATCTATTCCTGTACTGCCCACAACAGCGTCAACTGTTGTATCAAAATTGGTCAATCGAATAATGTCGTTCCCAGCACCACCATTTAGCTCAGCTACGCCAGCACCATCATCCACAAGCGTATCATCTCCGTCACCCCCAAATAGCTTGTCAACACCTGCGCCACCAGAAATTAAATCATCACCGCCACTGCCAGTGAGCACATTGTCGCTTGCATTGCCAGTTAATTCATCGTTGAGTGCCGTGCCTAATAAATTTTGAATATTGGTATATGTGTCGCCTGCTGCATCATTTGTGTTGAGACTTGGGTCGAGTAAGGATGCAAGCACACCTGCCGAGCTGTGTTCATAACTAGCGGTGTTGCTACCTGTGCCACCAATCAGTGTATCAATACCACCAAAACCCTCTAAAATATCGTCGCCATCACCACCATTTAAAATATTGTTATTGGCATCACCAATCAAAATGTCGTTATAGCTACTGCCCGTCATGTTTTCAATGCTATCGTAAGTATCACTGGCCGCATCACCAGAACTACTAAACCCAGCCAGACTTGCCGTGAGTGTTGCAGCTACGCCTGTTAGTGCATGTGCGTAACTTGCTGTGTCATTACCGTTCCCGCCAATCAGAGTATCAGAACCTTCCATCCCCTCTAGGACGTCATCACCTTCGCCACCCGTTAAAATATTGGCACTATTGTCACCAATCAAAGTGTCATTAAAATTTGAACCTCTGAGATTTTCAACGCCTGAGTATGTATCACCAGCAGCGTCATTGGACTGTGTCACTACAGGGCCAACTGTAAATACGCTATTGAGAGAAGCTGTCACCCCCAATGCTGCATGCTCAAAGCTTGCGGTGTCATTACCACCACCACCAATCAAACTATCAGCACCCGCCAACCCTTCGAGAACATCATTGCCAATGCCGCCGTTAAGCTGGTTATTTGCGGCATCTCCAGCTAAAGTATCATTTTGGTTGCTTCCTACCAAGTTTTCGATACTGGTAAAAGTATCACCTGCGGCATCATTGGTTTGAGTAATCAGCCCTGCAGTAAGTGTAGCTGCAATGCCACTAGTAGAAGCTAGGTAACTGACTGTATCAATACCAATTCGCCCATCATAAGCGTTAGCCTGAACGCCTAAGCCACTAATAAATGTGTCATTGCCAGCGCCGCCTATTAAATTTTCTATAGAAATCAGTTCATCGCCATCGGCTTCACCTTGTGTTCCAGTGTTACTTGCCAAGCTTACTGTAACCGCTGATACTGCGTATTCAAAACTGGCAGTATCATTACCGTCCCCACCATTTAGTATGTCACCATTTCCACGGCCAATGAGTTTATCGTTACCTATACCGCCAATGAGTAAATTCTTCTGTGCATCACCAATGAGTACGTCATCAAAATCCGATCCAGTTAAATTTTCAATGTTAACGTAAGTGTCCCCAGCAGCCTCACCGCTGTTCACAACCCCTAACCCGGTTTCTAGCGAAGCAATAACTCCTGTTGCTGCATTATAGTAGGTTGCAGTATCGATTCCTTGTCCACCATCAAGAACGTCAGCTCCTATGCCTCCATCGAGTACATCATTGCCTGTACCTGCACCAATATTATCGTCACCATCTTGACCGTGAATCAAGTCAGGGCCTGCACCAGCATTGATAGTGTCATTGCCTGCACCAGCAAAAATTTCAACGCCTACGCCAGCCCTCGGTAGTACCATGAGAGGGTCACCTGTAGAACTGGTCACCGTAAAATCTTCTTGAGTTACAGCATCGCGCCAAGTGAAATTTAAGTTGTTTACTACCTCGAAAGCGAACGGCCCAGCATTACCGTTAACTATTACATCTGCACCAAAATCGACTGGAGCAGCACTGTCATTAACATTGTAAACGATAAAAACATCTAGCCCATTTAGCAACATAGCTGCATCAGGGGTCACATGCCAGGAGTTTGATGTTGGACTGTCACGAGTGACGCCAGTACCTACGATATTAAATCCTGGAATAAGTGCGATTTTGGCAGCATTAAATATCAGTTGGATAGAATCAACTTGTGAGAAATTATTTAAGGTAATGTGTAAATCTTTGCTCCACTGTCCAACCCCTGCACTGAAAGCAGCGTTGAAATCAATATTATCAGCTATTGCTGATCCATTAATTATTTCACGAGTAGATTGACCTGCTGGACTTGCACGGGCAGCTAACTGGTCTGAAGAAGCTGTAGCATCATACGCCCCAAGCGGCAAATCAGCACGACCTGAAGGAGTAACTTTAAATTCCGATGATGTATAAAGTGCAGCAGTTGCATTAGGCAAACCTAAGCCTGTGCCATCCAGAACATCTTGAACACTTTGTGTCGTCTTACCAACTCTATAGACTGAAGGCTGGGCGGTTACCAAAGGTACTACGGTTGCAGGAACATCACCTTCACCTTCACCGGCTCCCACGCCATTTCCAGGCCCTTTACCAGTTCCAGAAGATGTACCTGCTCCTACTTTGACCATTGGTGCAGGTGGCGCTATGTCAGGAATATGTTCTGTTTGTGGTTCAGCGTATTCACTAGGTGGGTTTGCATCAATATTTTCGCTTACTAAGCGTAAGCTACCTGCTTTCGCTGGATTGGCAACACCAACGAGCTTAAATAACTCAGATAAGTTAATTGTAGCATCTAAAAAATCGGCGTTTGGAGGGTTAACTCCCAATGCATCTAGGGCACCATTTGGAATGATGACATGATCTCCATTTGCGAATGTTAGCAACAAATCCACATCAGCCACATCCACAAGCTTAAGCGTGTTTAATGCTTCCTTGACTTTGACAGTACCGTCAGCAGTTTGGACAGCTCGAATCAGGTCACCTACTTGAAGCACTTTAGCTCCAGTCTCTACGGTGCCTTTTGTTATCGCTTGCAGATCTTTTACTGTCTTTTGATTTGCCATTTTGATTTACTTCCTTAATAAGCCTGTACTAAATATAAGCAAAATATATACCAAAGCTATAAATAATCTGGCATGTATGCTTAATAATTTGGTCAAGTAAAATTACTATTGTCTTCCAGCTCGCAACTCATCTAAAGTATTACGTTGAAGCTCAATTAAAGCCATGAGTAAGCGATGTGTTTCTGCAGAGCCATCTACCGTGCCCAATTTTAGCTCACGTACTTGGTCATTGATTTCCATCTGCCCTTTATCGCTCATGCGGATTATGTCGCCTAGTTGCCTCCCTACGCGTTGTAGCTCTGCACGAAATTGTGTTGAAGCCTCCAAATTTTCAGCTAATACTCGCAATGTTTCTGCCCGCTGCTTACTAAAATCTTCAATTTCTACGCTAATTGTGCGTTCTTGTATGCGGGCGGATTCTGCAATACGCTCTTCAATACGTTTTAGTACTCTAATTTCATCTGAAAGCTCACCTTCAAATTCGATACTAGGTTTACTTTTAGAAGCGAACATTGTGGATTTTGCAGGCTCTTTCGCTTCAGAAGTTCCTGTTGTTGTAGTAACAGGTGCTTTTTCTGCCGCTTCTGTCGAATTACCCATCATATCTTTGGCTGTTAATGCCTCTGTTGGTCGTTTAGTGAATCCAGCCTTAATGCCGCTTCTGCTATAGACAAAACCGTCACGCGCCAAAGCAAACTCTATATGTTGGGCTACTTCAGAACCAAGATTTGACATAATTTCACTGATACAGCGACGTACAGAAACCATCATAAAACCTAGCACAATCGAACCCAATAAACCGTACATCGAGGCCGAGAACGCAATGCCCATTGAATGCATAGGCGCTTCCATACGCTTCACCATTTGGCTAAATACAGCGATAGGATCTGCCGTTTTCATGTCTAAAGAACCAAAACTTGAAATCAATACCGCAATATCATCTAATGTAGCGAGCAAACCAATAAAAGTACCTAACAGCCCCATGCCCACCAACAAACCACCTAAAAACTGTGGAATAGCGTTACGACTATTGATACGGCTAGAAGCTTTATGCAGTTCTGTTTCAATAGCAATTTGTTCTTGATGCGTGATTGAGCGGTCAGTTGTAACAGCCATCATACGTAGCACATAGGCAATGTCAGCATCACAGTTAAGTGCATGCTCAACCAGTTCTTCAACCTTTGTACCTTCTTTTTTAGCAACGGCAAATTTGGCTAATTCTTTAGCTTCGTGCATAAGTTTGCCAATATTTAACAAAATCAATACGCCCCCCACTAAAGTAATAGCAAAAATCAAGTAGTTCACCTGTGGGTGCGGGTTAGACGTAATGGTTTTTAAAATCGCCTTATGATAAATTGCCGCGCCAAGGAGCAGCAAAACAAAAGGTAAGGCGGTATAAAGGTAGTAAACTCTTAATCGTTTATACATAAACAACTATCCATATCATTAAACTTCAATTAATCAATTTATCCAAAATATTAGCCAAGACCACAGCGCTCAATTTATCTTGGATCACGAAACGCACCATCCCTAAAACGCAACAACGGTGAAAGCAAGTAAGACAACACGGTACGCTTTCCAACTACAATATCTGCCACGGCGGTCATGCCCGGCACAATCGCTATTTTGTGTGCTGATTCAGCATTTGCTTTGACAATCACACGGTAATAGCGTCCTTCTCTTTCATCAACCAAGGTGTCAGCACTAACTTCTACGACTTGACCTTCTAATGTCCCATACGTTGCATAATCATAAGCACCAATCCGTACTCTTGCATTTAGACCACTACGCAAATTGGCTCTGTCATTTGGTTTGGCTTTTGCTTCAATCAACACCCCCTTGTCATCAGGGGTAATCTCCATGAGTACCTCTCCTGGGCGCACTACGCCACCCACGGTAGTCACTACTAATCGGTTAATAAAGCCTGAAACGGGAGCACGCACTTGATTTCGATTTAGTCTGTCAACATTAGTCGTTTTTTCAAGATTAGATTTTTCTAAGTCAGCTCTTACTTGCGTTAACTCTGAAGAAGCTTCAGCACGATATTTTGCCCATACTTCACTTATGCGTGATTCAATTTCAGCCATCGAGGCGCGTAAACGCGGCGCAGTTGCCTCTGCTTCTGCTATCTGCGAAGTCAATCGCTGTACGCGTGATTGGCTATCCAAAAGCTCTAAATGCGAAGCTGCGTTGTCTTTATTAAGCCCTTCTATCACTTGATATTGCTGTTTAGCAACATCTAACTCAGACAAAAGATTTCTACGCCTACTTTCTGACTCGGCAATTTCACCGCGTTTTTGTGCATTTTGATCACGCAACACTTGCACCTCTTCATTCACTCTTGCGCGGCGTGCCTGAAAAGCTGAAATTTCAGCCCTGCGGACGTTTTCATCATTTAATCCTTTTGGGAAATTTATACTTGATGCACCCGAAGACTCTGCAGATAAACGCGCTTCTCTGCCTTGTAATGAAAACAATCTTGATTGCCCTTGATCTAAGTTCGAACGTGCCTGAATGTCAGATAGGTCCATCAATGGCTGCCCCGCCTTAACAATCTCGCCCTCATGCACTAATATGTTTCTGACTATACCACCTTCAAGATGCTGCACAATTTGAGACTTTCCAGCAGGCACAATGCGGCCTTCGGTTCGCACAATCACATCAACACTTGATAGTTTTGCCCATAGCAAAAATGCTAATCCAGCTGCGACTGAAAATATCACAAAAGTGGTTCTTGGATTAATGTTGGAAGTGAAGCGTGTAGGCATTAGTTAAGGCTCCATAACCAAAACTTTAGTGTTATCTGCGCTTGTTTTACCTTCGCGAACAGAGACATCAATCTTTTCTGCAGGAACTCGCAAGGCAATAAGTTGATTGCGGATTGCCATCGCTCGGTAGTAACCTAAGCGCTTAGCCTCTGTAAATCCTGCTGGCACATCTACAACGATGCGTGCCCCACCTTTATTGGCTATTTGAGTAATGGCTTTGCGTACAGCATTTGCCTCTGGCTCTGTTAGCGTAACAGCTTCATGTAGAAAATGTACCACAACGCCACCACCTGACAACGGTGAGTCTTGCAAACCTTTACCAGATTCAGAT
This sequence comes from Pseudomonadota bacterium, assembly GCA_029556915.1. Taxonomy (GTDB): domain Bacteria; phylum Pseudomonadota; class Gammaproteobacteria; order Burkholderiales; family Methylophilaceae; genus Methylotenera. Next base: position 25,624 of record JAKQIT010000077.1, on the reverse strand, counting down.
AAAGGTGTCTTCACAATGACTATTTTTTGTGTTGGTGACTGATTGTTTTTTACAGTCACAGGCAAATCTTTAGTTTGAATTTGTTTACGTAACGCATCAACCTGCTGCTCTAAAGCAACAATTTTTTCTTCTTTAGCTTTTAAGTTTTCTGAGAATACTTGATTGGTATCACCTGCTAACTTTTCTTCAGTAGCAGCGGTAGTTACCACAGGAGCAGGAATTTCATTTTTATGGCGGCTTAGCTCAAGCGCAAACATAAAAACCGCCACTATCATAATAGTAAGCATAAATAATAAGTTAAGTACTAAATTTGTGACGGCATCAACGTAACCTGGCCAAAACACATCTGCGCTGTCGTTGTTTTCTTCTAGCACCATTTATATTCCCCGAACATCATCATTTATTATTGGTTCTCTAGTTCACCTAGCGGGTTGCTGGCTAATTGATTTTGGCTAGGGGTGCCCTGAACAAGACGTGCAATTTGCGCTACAGCTGTCATTTCTTGCGTATGCAGTGAGACCAAGCGTGTGCGTGCTTGATAATACCGGTCATATACATCAAGCATATCCAGCAATGATTGATTGCCTGAAATCATCTTTTTAGACATTGCATTGGCGGCAACTGAGATTGACTCTAATTCTTTATAGCCAGCTGCAATTCGGCTTCGGGTTGCTTCTAGTGTGGCATACTGTGCTGTGAGTGACTGTATAACGCGACGACGTTGATCATCTAAGCGATATTTTATTTCTTCATAACGCGCTGCTTTTTCTTCATTAAATTTTAAATCGCTACCGCCATTAAAAATCGACCAATTCATCACTAACATTAAGCGTTGATCACGCTGATTACCCGTTGCACCACCAGCATGAACGCTGTCAGAATTAGAATACTCTAGGTCAAACCTTGGAATATAGCGACCTTTGGCTGTTTTTTGATCAATTTCTGCCGCTTTTAACTCGGCTTGTAAAACACCAATATCAGGGTTTGACGCAATTGCCATTGACATGGCTTGATCTAACTCTTGCGGCACTACAGACAAGCCTACATCCTCTAAATCAGGTAATCGAATGACACCAGGAGCTAAATTCATTAGTCGAACTAACTCAATCCCTGCCGCTGCATGCGCTGCCTCTTGCTCGATTCTTGAAGATTTAGCATTGAGGCCACGCGCACGAACGCGCTCTTTGTCTGAATTGCTTGATGCTCCAGCGTTCGCACGCTTTTCAACGTAAAAGAACAGTTCTTTAAGTTGCGCCTCATAGTCTTTAGCCATGTTCGCTTGCAATCTGCTAGAAGCCAAAGTCAAGTATGCGTTAACGGTTGCCAGATAAACGTCGCCTTGGCTTGATCGCATGCCTTCTGAACGGGAAGTCTCGACCACTTCACGTCGCTTCCAGTCGTATAAGCTTGGTAAGTCTAGAATGGGCTGCCTCAAAGTTAAATTTAAGTCAGAACGATTATGGTTACTCCGCGAGACTTCTTTACCTGTTACAGGGTCTAACTGTGAACCAGGCTCAGATATTTCTCGCCCAGTTTTCACATTTAATAGTAATGAGGGTAATAAGAAAGCTTTGGCTTGGCCTGTTTGTGCTTTTGCTTGATTTACACGCGATGAGGCCACCAACACTTCTCGGCTAAAGCCTAATGAAGCTTTAACCGCGTCTGATAAATTAATGGCACTAATAGATTCAACATCTACTGAGCCATCTTCACGTACTTGTGCAACGCCAGATGTAAACTCAGCGCTCGCATCAGCCTCTACAGGAATTTCATAGGCACCAACTAAACCTATTAAGCTGCGATCCTGTGGCACAAAAAACTGACCTCCAGCAAACAAGCTGTTGGACGGGTCTGATTTTGCAGAGTCGGCGCTACCAATAAAATCTTCTAGCGGTAAATTAAGCGCTTTATCTAACTTAGTATCTGCTTTTTGCTCACTTGCTCTTGCGTTTGCTGCAGAGGAAGGCGTAGTAAGCGAGGTTGCTGGCATTGAAGTATTCGACAATGGCACGCGTTGCGATGGTGGCAGAACTGCGTTAATAGCATTTGCGGCAGCGCCTGCAGCAGCTGCAGCAGCATTAGCAGCATTAGCAGCAGCATTGGCGGCATTAACAGCTGCATTGGCAGCCTCTGCTGCCGTAGAGAGTGTCGTATTTGGTTTTGATTCCACAACAGGCGTGTCGGCATGAGAAACACCATGTTGTGCAATTAAGCCCAATACTAATATAAATTCACGTTGAAATTTCAATCCATTCACCCTACTCATTGATGCACTTTTAATCGTTGTTATGCCCGCATTGCTGTTTTTTTACTCGATATTTGATAGTTAAATTACATCATTTAACAATTCAACTCAAAACCGAATTTACTTTATATCAATAAAAACATCAACATATTATTCAACTATAAAGCAAAATATTAACTATTCATCGGCAGATTAACAACAAAAACACCCCCTATTCTTACAAATGATTCCTAAACCAAATATTTACGCGTAAAATATTGCCTTTTTACTTACCTATAATATTTAAGTCTCCAGGAAAATATTTTGGCTCAAATCACTCTATCTAATCGCGTACAGTCAATTAAAGAATCCCCTACGCTTGCCATTACTGCAAAAGCCGCAAAGTACAAAGCAGAAGGCCGCCCAATTATTGCCCTTGCTGCGGGTGAACCTGATTTTGATACTCCTCAGCATATTAAAGATGCAGCAAAAACAGCCATTGATAATGGTTTTACTAAATACACGCCCGTTTCTGGCATCCCCAGCCTCAAAAAAGCGATTGTGAATAAGTTCAAAAATGAAAATGGGTTTGATTACGCGATTAATGAAGTGATTGTAGGTGTAGGTGGCAAACAAACCATTTTTAATTTGTGTCTGGCAGTACTAAACAAGGGCGATGAAGTGATTGTTCCCGCGCCATATTGGGTAAGTTATGCCGATATTGCCATGGTTGCTGAAGCAACGCCAATCATCATTGAATGCGGTATTGAGCAAGGTTTTAAGCTACAACCCGCGCAGTTAGAAGCCGCGATTAGCCTTAAAACCAAAATTTTTATGATTAACTCACCGTCTAACCCAACTGGTGCAGTTTATAGCTTGGATGAACTCAAAGCCTTAGGTGAGGTATTACTTCGTCATCCACACGTGCTAGTGGCAACAGATGATATGTACGAGCATGTCAATTTAACGGGGGATAAGTTTTACAACATCCTCAACGCTACGCCCGCACTTAAAGACCGTTGTATCGTTTTAAATGGCGTTTCTAAAGCATACTCAATGACAGGTTGGCGCATTGGCTATGCGGCTGGCCCTGCGTACATTATTAAAGCGATGGAAATTTTGCAAAGCCAATCAACCAGTAATGCCACTTCTATCTCACAAGTGGCAGCCCAAGCCGCGCTAGAAGGTTCGCAAGATTGCATCAAGCCGATGGTTACTGCCTTTAAAGAACGTCACAAATACGTTGTTGACCGTTTTAATCATATTTCCGGTCTGAGCTGCCTCATGGCAGGCGGAGCTTTTTACGCGTTTGTAGATGCGCGTGGTGCAATTGCGCGCTTACATCAAACTGGCAAAATCAGTGCCACTACTGATATGGCCTTAGCTGAATATCTACTCGAAAGCTTTGACGTAGCGGTTGTGCCTGGCTCAGCTTTTGGAGCAGAAGGCTATTTCCGAATTTCTTTCGCCACCAGCATGGATAACTTACAAAACGCGCTTGATAGAATTGAAAAGGCACTTAAAGTATAAAAAAAGTGCTTTTTAGCATTGACCAAAGCACTTGAAGTCATTATTATCACGGCTTCACAAATTTAAGCCAAAAAGCAAAACTTGTGAAGCAACACCACCGATTCCTCGATAGCTCAGTCGGTAGAGCAACGGACTGTTAATCCGTGTGTCCCTGGTTCGAGCCCAGGTCGAGGAGCCAAGATACAAGCCGTTGACAGCAATGTCAGCGGCTTTTTTCATTTTGTACTTTGCTCAAAAAGTACAAATTCGGTACAGTCACCAATCTTACACCTTTTTATTTAGAACAAAAATGGCAACGATTGTTAAAACAGAATCTGGTAAATGGAAGGCAGTCGTCCGCCGAAAAGGCTGGCCAACAGCATCTAAAACTTTACGTATTAAACGTGATGCCGAAGACTGGGCTAGGCGGGCTGAGGATGAAATGGTGCAAGGAGTTTTCATCCAGCGTACACTCTCCGAGAAAATGTCAATCTCTGATGCTTTTGATAGATACAACCGAGAAGTTGTTCCAACCAAAAAAAATACCACTCAAATCCGTGAGGCTGGCAGACTTAAATTGCTTAGAAAGCATTTTGGGAAATATTCACTCGCTTCTGTTACGCCTGATCTGGTCGCTCAATACCGGGATATGAGATTAGATCAAGGCAAGTCAAATAATACCGTACGCTTAGAGTTAGCCTTAATTGGTCATTTATTTACCATTGCCATCAAAGAATGGCATATAGGTCTTGCCTATAATCCAGTGGCAAATATCCGAAAACCAAGTCCAGGTGAGGGAAGAAACCATCGCTTATCACCAGAAAATCAAGCAAAGTTACTTAAAGCAGTAAAAAAACACTCAAACCCTATGTTAGGCTGGATTGTGCAATTAGCCATTGAAACTGGCATGCGTCAGTCTGAAATACTTAATTTAAAAAAACACCAAGTAGATCTTAAGCGCAGAATTGTTAGCTTAAATGATACTAAAAACAACTCCCCACGGACAGTGCCACTTACTAAACGTGCTACCGAAGTCTTACAGTACGCTATTACAAACCCATTGTTACCTGAAGATACAGATCTAGTATTTTTTGGTGAACCTGGTAAAGATTTAAAACGGAAACCTTATCAGTTCAATAAAGTTTGGATTCAAATAAAAAAAGATTTGGGATTTGCTGAATTGCATTTTCATGACTTGCGCCATGAAGCTGTAAGCAGATTAGTTGAAGCCGGCCTTAGCGATCAGGAAGTGGCTTCAATCAGTGGGCATAAAAGCATGCAAATGCTGAGGCGATATACTCACCTGAGAGCTGAGGATTTAGTACAAAAGCTAGACAAGATTAACAGCTAAAAACTATACCCAATTGGGAGCGAGCGCATCTGCTATTGGAAGACCGTAATCACCATCTAATAATTTTTGCAAATATTTGCTTCTAGGTTTTGGTTGAGATTCATCGAAACCAACTTTATTTGCTAATTTTTCGCATAAGGAATTCAGCATAATTAGTTTCTCAGCAAATTGATTATCCCAATTTTTAAGATCGTAAATCTCATCATCTAATCTGCTAAAAACACGGTCGTAAAAAATTGAGTAAATATAATCGTTATATTTTGAATATAGCTCAATAGAAAAAACTATAAGGCAGGTGTTATAAATTGAATGAATGAGTGACCTGAACTTGAACTTATTTTCCTCCCCCTCTCTCAGAAGCAAAATCAGTGCCGCTAATGCATCTAGGCTGGATACTCTCTCAAGAGCTTTATACAATTGACTATCAACTTTCTTTCGACGCAATCTTCCCATTTGATTTGTATAAAGCACGCCTTTCACATCGCTATTTAATTGGCTTAAGTACGATTTAATCATCTGAGGTGTTGGTGTCGGCGCCTTCAAAATACGCCATAAAACATGATCCAAAATAACCCTGGAATTGGGAACAACACTTTCGGCTAACTCAGCTACCCTTTTTGTAGGGGTATGCTTTCCAGTTTGGTATTTTGCCCATTTTATTTCTTGGAATGGGTTGTATTGATTTTCATTAATATGTTTTGGGACAACAGAGTTTCTAACTCCATATGCACTTATTACATTTAAGTGTGATTTTAAACAATCAAACCATAGTGCTGTTCGCAGTACATCTATATCAGTACGAAATTTGTAGCTATGTGCAATAAAAATTTTCTTAAATTGAACCTTAGCATGAAATGATCTCTGAATATTTTTATCTAAAACAAACAGTTGCATAATTTTTGATCTTGTAATTGTTGTTGATTTTTTACCCTATTATCTTAGTTGTTTGCCATTTACTATTCCAGCGAAATTTAAGCAATTTAGCGTAATTTAATTGGAGTTAAGCGAATGACAACCGAAGAGGCATTAATGAAGCAGTATGGAATATTAATTTCCATGAAAGATTGTGCTGAGCTGTTGGGGAGAAGTACTGAAGGACTAAGAGTTACGCTATGTCGCAATACAAGCATGGCGGAAAAGTTTAAAAAAGCACGAGTGAAGCTTGGTAGACGAGTGATGTTTAAATCATCTGCAATAGCTCAGATTATTGACGAAGCCTGATTTTTTCTGCAATGAATCATGTTGAACATTCTACCCTATTCGAAGACCTCAGCGAGGCGGATAGTTGTTTGCAAGCCATTACTAGCAATCTAAATTTACATCCATTTCCGAACATAGCCAAAAAAGCTGCAGAAGCATTTTTACGTAAATCACGCAAAGATAAAATACTTCCTGTTTTGCCTGCTGTAATAGTTAATCAATTACCCCTATGGCCAGAATCTGTAAGGTGCTTACCCAATGAATTCCTGCACTCTGCCCTATTTAACGCTAAAAATCAGAATCAGCCTCGTAGCAACTACAAAGAATTCTGCGTGCCTATTATTGGTGACGGTCAAATAACCTACTCTGGTGAGGAGCTACGTCAGGATGATGCAACCGTATGGTTACAACTCATTCATTTATCCAAAGAGCGTTCTTTAGGCGCAACCATCGACTTTACGGCTTATGGGTTTTGTAAATCAATTAATTGGCCGATTTGTAAAGATAGTTATATCCGTTTGAGAAGTTGCTTGATTCGCATGCAAGCAACTGCACTATCTCTATATTCTAATCGACTGAAGGAAGGTGTCAGCCTTTCAATGATTCCAAGATTTAGATGGCGTGATGAAGTTACAAAAAGGCCATTAGCAAAATATCAAGTTGAGCTTGCTCCCGAGTTAGTAAGATTATTTGGAGACTTGCAATACACGCAAATTGAATGGAAGCAGCGTTTAGATCTACCTAGGGGACTTGCAACATGGCTTCATGGCTATTACGCAAGCCATCGAAAGCCATATCCCATTAAGCTATCTACATTGAAAAAAGGCGCTGGTTTGACCACTGTAATGAACAAACATCTAAAAGAAAATGTTAAGAAAGCGCTTAACGAATTGATGCGAGTTGAGTTTTTAAAATCTTGGGAAATAGTTGGTGAATTGATTCATGTCGAAAGGTTTTAGGTGTATGAAAACTATTGTGTTGTGACCGACCTATTTCGCCTTTAGCTATTGTGTTCTGACCGACCGACTATTGTGTTTAGACCGACCAAACATTGTGTTCTGACCGACCGAGAAAAATATTTAGTTTAATTAATTTAATGGGTTAATTGTTGTTTTTAGACGTGCTAACCGTTTTTAACCTTTATTTAACCCATTGGCCTGTGGATAAATAAGTAATTAGAAAACAAAAAATGGAGAAAAAATGAAAGACCTAACTTTGCTGATAATCAGTTCAGCAGCGATCACATATTCAATACAGAACTTAATAAATCATGCCCAAAAGAATGGTTTAGCATCGTTATTTCTGAACCCCTACATCACTATAACTTTGCTGGTTTGGTGCCAGATAGTGCTTTTCATATGTATTGCTGATAAGACCGTTGATGTAATTCGACTACATCAAAGTTCAGAATTAGTATTCATGTACTTTGCAATGCTTGTGTTGACCTTCGCAAAGACAAAGCTTGATCTTCATAAGCTAAATAAATCAAATACAAGTCTTCAAGAGGTGAAACATGGCTAATCCTGAATTTCACTTCGTTGAAGATACGATGACCAAAGTTGATGCAGTAATCACAACATACATTACTACAACCTCTCAAAATGTAATGGCATCAATATCTAGCCTAGGAACTCAACTTATGGTGATTTATGTTTGCTTTTGGGGTTGGAGCATGCTCAGGGGTATTATCCAAGAGCCCGTGACAGATGCGGTAAATCGTTTTATTCGTATGAGTATCATATTAGGTTTGAGTACATCACTCGGTCTATATCAAACTTACATTGTTGATTTTCTTTGGAACACACCTGATGCATTAGCTTCCGTTGTTGCAGGAAGTCCACCAACCGGGAATAACGGAAGTTTTCTTGATGAGCTATTTACTCAGCAATATGAGTTAGGCAGTCACTTTAATGAAAAATCCAGTACCTCTCCTGGTATCTGGCCAGATATCAGCATGGTGCTTGCTGGATGGCTAATATGGTTAGTTTCAGCAGCGATGATTGCTTTCGGAGGTTTTTTACTAATACTCTCGAAATTTGCCTTGGCTCTACTACTGGCGATAGGGCCAATTTTCATCTTACTGGTGATTTTTGAGCCCACCAAGCGCTTTTTTGAGCAATGGCTAGGTCAGTGTGTCAACTTCATGCTTTTAATCGTTTTATCAGCAGCCTCTATGCAAATGTTCTTTAGCATCATTCAAGCCTATTTGAATGCTGTGACTGGTTTAAATGGCTCTGGCAGCGATCCTCAGTATGCTCAGATATTTCCGATGATATTCCTTTGTTCGGTAGCTATTTTAGTGCTATTGCAGCTTCCATCTATCGCATCCAGCCTAGCCGGTGGTGTTGCAATTTCAACCTTGGGTTTTGTTAATGCAGCGCTTAATAAATTATCTGGTGGATACAGAAACACTAAAAACTTTGTTACTGGCCAATCACGAAGTGAGAAACGTGGACGAGCTAGACAAAAAGAGAGTAACAAGCGGTGGGCTGAAGGTGTGAAGGCTAAAAAGAAAGCGAAAAGAGAGGAAATGCGATTAGAAAGTAATAGTAATGGATTTTAACCAACGGAGATAACAATGAAAAAAATGATCTACAAATTCCTCATCACTATGGGGTTGTGCTTCAACTTAAATGTACAGGCAGGTATTCCTGTAATAGATGCAACGAACTTAGCACAACAAATCCAACAGGTGGCAGCATGGGGGCAACAGTTCCAACAAATGCAGCAACAGTACCAACAGCTCCAAACTACTTTTAACAGCTTGAATGGCATTCGGGGGATGGCTTCATTGGTGAATAACCCTGCATTACGCAAATACTTACCTGCCGATTATCAAAGCATACTGAATAATGGGTATGGTAACTGGGCTTCAATTCGATCTGCGGCCAAATTAATGGGTATCGAAAACACGTCATTGAATCCAAATAGTGATGCAGCAAAAGCGTTTGAATCCAACGCTAATCAAGTAGCAATCAATCGTGCAATGGCAGAGGCTGGGTATGCGCAAGCTTCACAACGGTTCGACACAATTCAAGTGCTGTTAGACAAGTTAGATCAAACGCCAGATGCAAAGGATGTAGCAGAGTTGCAGGCGCGTATTCAGGCCGAACAAGTAATGATGCAAAACGAGCAAACCAAACTCATGATGCTTTCACAATTAGCTCAAGCCCAAAATGAAATGGCAAACCAAAGGGCAAAAGAGATTAGCTTAAAAGCATTACACGGCGAGGCGCCGAGATTTTGATTCCTGCTGACTGAACTCATTTTGTAGAAAGTGTGAAGCGTCTTTGTAGAATTGATGTAGAAACGGTGTGGATAGTTTGTAGGAAGGTCTTAAAAACTAGGCGAACCTTCTACACCAAATTCATAAAAACTTTGAAGGTCGAGGTCTAGGGCAGGATACGCATTTAATGTTACTTTGGGCTACAAATGACCTTTTATGTAGTAAACGTGTAGTAACTTTGTAGTAATAGTGTAGTACGCGACTTCAAACAGGGAAATCACACTGAAAAAAGTGTAGTAAATGTGTAGTACGAGCTTAAATTTAATACATCAAACCCTTAAAAACTGTGAGGGAAGACGTCTAGGGCAGGATACCAGTTTGATGTTACATCGTCACACAAACTCCTGCTCCCCTCACATATTTAGCATTAGGAATTGAATATATGTCACAGTTTTTATCAGTAAGAGTAGACCCAGAACTCAAGGCTAGATTGAGGGAAATTTCTACTCTGACGGACGTAAAAGAATCAGAGTTGATTCGCTTTTTTATCATCGAGGGATTGAGTCAGGTTGGGTTAAATCTGAAACCTGTACAGAAACCGAAGGGCGAAAATCTGGACTTGGTTTACACGCCTACTCTATTGCCTCAATACATCAAGCAGGCCGCTATCGAACGAGCAAAATCCAAAGGGATGCGTTTAGGCCGTTGGATTGCTGCTCTGATTCAGTCACACGTTCTTGGTCATCCAGTCGTGGTTCAAGATGAAGTTAGTGCACTTAGAGAGAGCAATAGAAATCTGTTGGCCATCGGCAGAAATGTGAACCAGATCGCAAAAGCCCTGAACGAGAACTTCTATGAAACAGATCGAGTAAAAATGGAGATTCTTAATGAGCTACAAAGCGCCATACAGCAGACCGATGATCGAATAGATGACTTAGTAAGATCATCACAAAAGGCATGGTGCGCAAATTAAAACCAAAGTTTATAGAGAGATGAATATGAGAAAAATAATAATCCTTGCCCTGCTCCTAGCAGGGTGTAGCAATAATGAACCTTCAGACGATGCTATCAAGGCAGCTTTGAATAAATACAACGATGATATTCATAGCGGGTGTTTTGAGTTCAGAGGAAAGTTGCCGATTAGTCTAGATGAAATTGATCAGAAGTCACTTATTGGAAAATTTCTAAATGGTTATGCAATCGCTGGATTAGTTACAGCTTCACCAGATGGTAAAAACAAACATTACGAACTGACACCTGAAGGCAGTAAATACTATATCGAACTGGATGCCTTGTCGGTTGGGTTGACCATCAAGAAAATTAAACAGGGTGCAATGTGTTTAGGCATGCTTGAGGTTGATAATATTACTAGAGTGATATTATCGCCCCAGGGAAATGAAATTAAAGCGTTTTACACGTACAAAATTGATAACTTGGCCAAGTGGTCAACTCAACCTGAATTTCAGCGTAATTTAGAAATAGTTGAGAAGTTAGTTAACGGACAGCATAAAGATGAACTGAGTGAAATACTTTATAAAACTGGCGATGGATGGGTAGTTAGAGATATGCGTACCAATAAGTGATGTTAGAAAATTGTGAATATTTTTCAAATTTGAGAAATATTCACAAGAGTTCTTATGCGTAAGCCCTTGAATATAAATTTAATGGACTCTTTAATTCTAATAAGGCAAATCAGGTCATAATTATGAGAAAAAATAAGCCCGCTTTACTCAAGGTGGTAAATCTTGAAAACTTCGATCCGATTGAGTACTTGGTCGATGAAGAAGCGATTGCTTCGTATTTATCTGATGTCAGAGATGCGGGCAATCAAGAGCTATTAAAACTGGCCATGCAAAATATTGAACAAGCGCGATTGATAAATTCAAGCAAAAAATGAGGATGCTATGACAGTGATTGTAGATATTGATGGTTTAACTGGAAAGACCGAGTACACCCAAGAAAACGAATTCGAAAAATTGGATTTGCCTGCCTTTATCACCTGGAGCAAACCAGATGATAAAAACATATCCACGCATTCAGAAACTGAAATCCCTTCTGAATGAAGTAATTTTTCGCGCGCGCGAAAATAGCTATTTTTTTATATTGATTATCCAATAACAGGCAACTCCTTCCAGCTACCCGTATAGTTAGGGCTCTTAAAGTTACGATTCATCGCCCAGGCTTTATCAACACCTTCAGAAGCAAGCTTAATAGTGCCTTTAGAGTATTTTTTGTTAATTCGATCCATAGCAGCCATAAGATTAATAGACTTAGGCTCGTTTGCAGAGTATCCGAACAGATCTATTTGCTGACCACCTTCAGGCATCAATTCCATTAGCATTACCCCGCATTTCTGAAAATAAATCCCCTGCTTGAATATTCTTTTAAGCAGCCATAGTGCAGCATTAGTAATTTTCAAGGTGCAATCGGTGGGTGAAGGTAATGCGACCGATAAACTAGCGCTATAAAACTGCGCCTGGTCAAACGGGCTGTTTTGAATGAACACATACACTGCTTGCGTAAATAAGCCTTTATTCCGAAGCCTGTGAGCTGCATTTGTGGCGTGGTAAGTCACTGCTTCAGTTAAATCGGAAATATCGCTTACGCGCGCACCAAATGATCGTGACGACATGATTTGTTTAGCTTCAGGTAATACATCTAGTACTATCTAAACTAAGGGCTGAAATGATCTACAATTTGGAAACTGCGAACATCCCCAAAACTGTTTACCTATATTGCCACCAGATTTAGTGGTTCTTAAAATCATATCGCTACCGCATTTAGGGCAAAGTTTTGCTGCTGTAGGGTCTAGCCTTACTTGCACATTTTTAACGTGTTCTCGGTTTGTTTTAAATGAAGGCTTGAGTCGTTTGGTTTGAATCAAGCTTAATGTCATTTGCAGTTCTGGCTCAGTAATGACAGGTGAAGTGAATAATTTAATATAACGAATATAGCCACCTGCGTATGTCACATTGGCTGGCATGTCAGTTTTAAAAGTACTGCCCCCTACAAATACAATCACAGAGTGAAGTTTATCAATGGGTATATCAAGTGCTGCTTCTAATGCTTTTAAATGTTTATAGTTTTGGCGTAGTGGGTTTTGAAACTTGTGCGAGGTCTTATATATTTTCTGTGTCCACGTTGGCTGATGCTCGCTACCAAAAATCCAGCCTGTATAGTTCTTGGTTTCGACAACAAAAATACCATACTGAGAAACAAACACATGGTCAATCTGCGTTGTACCGTCAGGAGTCTCTAGCGTTACATTATGGATAGCGTGATAAATCTCTTTATCAAGTAGATACTTCGCAGAAATCTTAACTAACCATTCACCAAATAAGCCTTTAAACCAAGGGGTTTTAAGCGTAGAGACGATGATCAATAAGGGGAGTAACCACCACAGCTTTTCTAGAAACATACCTAAAATATTGGGCATCAACGTTTTTTACCTTTCTTAGTTTTCTTCTTTTGTTCTGTAGGTAGTAGTGAGGTGATTTTTTGATAATGTTCGAATAAAAATGCTACGCGTGCGGCATCAGTGTTCACGCCTTTGTAGCCATAGGCAGCATCGACTGCTTTATCTAGCGTTTGGTGTGCTTTCAATAAATTGGCTGGCATGGTCAGAGGATCATATAAGTCGGCCAAGCTAGCGTTAGGCTGAGTTGCTCGCGCATCAAGCACCGCTTGGGCAGCAACTTCAATGGCTAACTGTTGTTTTTCAGTTGGTTCAGGCCAAGGGAAATTATTGTAAACTAAACTAGCAGAATAACGGTATCGACTTTCTAAGCGACCGCATAAAGTTCGCATCCAGGCCATATGCATGTTTGAGCAAAGTAAACCAAATGAATAAATATTTGCATCTTGAATTGTGTACATCGAATTGCTTGCAATAATTTCCTTACTTAAAAACCTAATTGGTACGAATTGACGATTTTCAGAAGATGTCTCTGGTATGGCTAGGTAATCAGTTGTTGGTTGTCTCAGTTCACCAAAAATAGTTGGGGTGGCCGCTAATGCCTGAGTAGGTAACTTCGTACTTTCCATTCTCATTTGACGTACAGACTCTATTCGTTTCATCACATTTGGCATTTGTCGAATAATTTGGGGGCTTATATCTTTTAGCCATAAGCAGTACCTACCATTTTCATTTATTAGCTCTTCTGAGCCGATGAAGGGCCTAATAAATTCTTTAGACAGTGGTTCAATCTTAATAAAATCAAACATTTCAGCTTCTGTAAATAATAAATGTCCCCCATCCGTAGGTTTGCTTCCGTAAGCCATTTCTGGAACTTGGCAAATAGGTTTACGCGACTTACTTAAAATTAAATCGGGCGCATCTACCAAATATGGATTGATATTTTTAACTTTAACTACGTGAGGTTCCCCTTGAATATCTTCATATTCATATATCCATTTCTCATGAATATCCTGTAAACCAAAGCCAATAATGACACAGTGTACAGCGGCTTTGCCACGCGCCTCATTGCTCCAGCTAAAAGTGCGGTGTGCAAAGTTCATTTTAATGCCTTGCGCGAGCATCCAACCCCAAAGTACACTAACTTGTTCGCCTTGCGTAATGCTGTTGGTAGAGACAAATGCGCATTTAATCGTATTGTTAATCTGCATATAACGTGCAGCTTTGATATACCAAGCTGCTACAAAATCCAACAAGCCAGCACTCTTTATGTTGCTGCAAACTAACTGCATATCAGCTTTTTGTGCGGCAGATTGATTGCTTTTCCCCAAAAACGGAGGATTCCCCAAAATATAACTGCATTTTTGCGCAGACAATATACTTTCCCAATCGGTTTGCAGGGCGTTAGCGCAAGTAATATGGGGTGTCGCTTTGAGTGGAATACGCGCGAAGTAAGCGCCAAACTCTTCAGAAACTCGCATATTCATTTGATGATCGGTGAGCCATAACGCCACTTGCGCAATTTGCGCAGGAAACTCTTCAATCTCGATACCATAAAATTGGTCAACATCGACATTAATCAGTGCCTGCACATCCATCACTAACTGGCCTGTTTTATGGGTAGCGCGTAATACTTCTAGCTCTAGTAGGCGTAACTCTCGATAAGTAATCACTAAAAAGTTACCACAACCACAGGCAGGATCAAAAAAGTTAAGCGTGCGTAGTTTTTGATGAAATTCTTGCAGACGTTTTTTGTTGCCTTTTACTTTTTCAAACTCTGCCCAGAGTGCATCTAAAAAGAGAGGCTTAATCAGTTTAAGAATGTTTTCTTCGCTGGTGTAATGCGCGCCTAAATTTCTGCGTGCTTTTGCATCCATGATGCTTTGGAATAAGCTACCAAAGATAGCTGGGGAGATGATGCTCCAATCCAATGCACATAAATCCAATAACGCTTCACGCATTTTGCTATCAAACTGTGCGGGCGGTAGGTTCTCTTCAAATAGTCTACCATTGACATAAGGGAATGCGTTTAGGCTTTCATCAAGGTTGCTTAGACGTTTATTTTCGGGCGTATTAAGCACGTAAAACAAACTGGTAATGTGGTGCGCTAAATCACTGCCGTCTTCTTTAGTTTTGTTTTCTATATAGTCTTGAAACAGGCTTTTTTCGAAAATGGTGGTGTCTTCTGCAAATAAGCAAAAGAGTAAACGCACTAAGTAGACTTCTAATACATGTCCATCATAACCAACCGATTTAAGGGCATCATGCAGCTTGCCCATGCGCTCAGCGGCTTTGATGTTAATTGGGTCTTGCGGTTTAATAACTTGTGTTTGATAACCTGCAATAAATCCAAACGATTTAACGTTCTTGTAAAGGTCTTTAAGAGCAAATTCAGTAATGGTATTAGTTGTTAAATCATGTAATTCAAATCGTTGAAAGTCACTCACTAACACATAGCGGGGCAAATCACGCTCTTTAATGCCAGAAAAATAATCAATGGCTTGATCAAAAGCGCGGGTAAGATTTTTGCCTTTACTTTTCATTTCAACGACTAAGATACCTGGCCAAAATAAATCGACATAACCATCTCTACCACCGTACTTTTTGACCGCATGTTCAAAGGTGGCTACGCGTTTATCGGTAATACCGAATATTTCAAAAAAGTCGATCAGAAACGGTTTGGCTTGGCTATCTTCATTGGCTGCATCTGCCCAATGTTTTGAAAAGGCATTTGCACGTGTTTTGATTTCGTTCCAGCTAAGTGTCATTTTTATTATTCATCTTGATTGGAGTAGTTATCATATACCTAAATCTTAGGAGGATTTGAAGTAGGAAATAGCTGGTTAAGTATTTCGGCACAGTTATTTATTGTGAATAACGAGCCTGGATGCAGTGTAGTTGTGCCGTGTGCTAAATCGTTTCTTATCGACGGAATAAGTGCAGGCAATGTTTTACTGTAGCAAATAGAGTCATTTGGACTTTGCTGAATATTGCTAAAGCCAGCATCTTTAATGAAACCATTTTCAACAGCATGAGATAGCAGTCTGCTAAAGTTTTTTATGTGAGGGAAACGAATGCGTAAACCCATTTCTAATGTTGAAAATGCTTTTAATTCTGCCATTTGATGAAATGGATAATATAACCAAGCGTAAACACCTAGCATTTTTGCGACGTTAAATTGGCTTTTAACATCTTCAGGTATATTTTCATTAAGTTTTATTTTTTCAATTGAGATGTACATATCCTCAATAGTGTATGGTTTGGGCAGACTTGTTGTAGTGCCGAGAGTTGCAAAACATTTCCAACGCTCATCAGCCTCTAGTAAAGTATCAAAGGATTTAAACTCTTCCATGTTATTTTATCTGCTGCTAGGCTTTCTAATTCTGGTAACTAGGTCGCCAACTAATTGATTAGCTTTAAATGTAAAGACGCCTGAAAGCTCTAACCATCGACTTATTTCTTCAGACTTAGAAGTGAATCCGTTACCATGAATGTTTTTTTCGCCCAAACACGTCCAAAATACATCTAAATTATTTTCAGCTAAAAACTTTAACAAGGCATCTTTTCTAATCACGAGTGCTTGTATTCCAGAGCGATTCACTGATGGGTCAAAACAAATAGTTTCCCCTACGCTATTTGTCCACTCCCCAATCAATTTTGAATATTCTAGTCCAAGGCTATGAAACATAAATTCTCTAGGAGCCATATAGGAGTTAACCTCACTATCGATAGAGTTAGATTCCCAATTATGGCTTTCAGTTGTAACCATCACTGAACCTAGGTTTGAGTGTGCATCATCACCTTCTACCGCCTCCCATAATGTCCTTCCATAATATGGGTTATCAAAGTATTTATAAGCCGCGGACCAATAGTATTCACGTGAAAAGATTTGGTATTGGTCAGAACTATGAGGCAACCATTGACCAAAACCCTTTCGCTTAACCCAGTCAACCACTTTTTCGACTTGCTCAGATGGAGTAAAGTAACTTTGAATACCGTAACTAAGGTGCTTATGGGGGTGTTCATAATCCTCATATCCAATAGGTACGGGTTCATCCCATCTCAAATGTGTCTCTAAAAGAATCCACTCTTCACCTTTAGGATCTTTGAGAGAGATGATGTCTTTAGGGTTTGGTAGGTTGTTAGTGCTTACCAGCCAGTTCTTAGTAGACCCCTCCCAAGATTTATATTCAATTTTTCTCAACCAGGAGTGATCACGGTCATTTTGAACTGTTTTAAGAGAATAGGTAATTAAGGTAGGGTCTATATTCCTAACAGATGGATCCCATGAACCTTGATACCAAATGTAATTTTTCTCTTTATTCCAACCGCTTGAAGGGTCTTGCATTTCAAAATTATCAGAAAGCCTTGCTAAAACCTCATACAGCGCTATCCATTGATACTTCTTACCTATACGCTCAACTTTATTTCTTTGCCTATCTCCGCCACTAGCATTGACATCAAAATAACCATGTTTTTTAACATCATATCGGTACTTATCAAATATTAGTTTACAGGCATAGTTGCTCAAATCGTTGGGATCAAATTTGTAGCTCCAATGATAAAGGTCGCTTTGGAATGTATATCTACCAAAATCTCCATACGAACAGATACCTCTGCCATATTCTGTGATCATTGATCTTAAAATTGCATTTTGCCCCCACTGTTCTCTGGAGTCCTTTGACGGAGATTCGAATTTATATGAATCGATTTCTTCATTGGTCGGAAATGCATCTGGGAATTTACTATTGTATGGCGGCCTAATAGTTTTGGGATTTTTTAACTCGAATTCTTGTTTATACAGGGCATATTCAACAATATTTCTCGCGTAGTCTCGGACTAGCACATTAGGGTAAACTTCCTCTTGCTCAAATACACTTTGAGTAATATATTTGGCTAAGTCACCAAGGCCTTCAATATTGTCTGAGTTAAGAATGGCGCCATAAATGGCAGCCAAGATACGCTCGTAAACGTAAGGGTCATTTATAGCAGAGAACTCTTTAAGTAGCAGTTTTGCTACTGGAATATTATTGATGAGTAAACAAACCAACCCTTTTGTTGCGGTATCTCTAAATTTAATATTGGTGGATACAAAAAGCCATGCAATAGCTTTACTCGCCAGTAAAACAGATTCATTATTCAAGTTGTGATTAATGTCGGATTGTAATTGATAAGTCCATTCAATAAGTCTATTTATTGATGACTCTTCAAAACTCATATCATGTAGAAACGTCGTCCAAACAGCATCTCGATCGGCCATCGATAATGGATAAAGATATTGATGCAGAAAATTTGCGTTATAGATATGTTCAGGTTCAGCTGCGACGGAATAAAGCATTTCAAAGAATAAAGTAAAACCATCTTGATTATTTAATATGTTTTTATCTATATATTGTTTTGTTTTGAGTTTGATTGACTCTGGCTTTCTCCAAACGAGACTTTGAATAAAAGCTTCAATAATTGAACGTTTTGACTTGCTTTCCTCATCAATTAGTTCGTATAGCTCCTTATCGGCCTTTTCGGGAAGTTGAATCGAAAGTGCTTCAACTAAACCTTGATATTGATATTCGTACAGAAAGTATTTTTTAAAACTCCCATTAGTTTTAAATAAACTTTCTGGGCTATGATTTTCAAGTTGAGACGTTAATAAGTAATCAACCGTTAAATGGTCCTCAAATCGTTCGTAAGCAAAGTAAACACCTTCGAAATTTTCGCCATTATCCCAATAAAGATTTTTGGATAGCACGCCTTCAGAGATGAGTGAATCTATAAAGCCTCTCTTCTGACTATATGTTGAGACAATTGTATTGGCTAGTTCAACGGCACTTTCATAAGGAATGTAACTAAGGTTTTTATCTAATTTGAATTTAATTAATTCATTAATGACTTTGCGTACTAATTTTTTACTTGAGGCTGGTTGGTAATCATAATAAGAAGGCTCAGACAGTTTTTCATCGGCACTTGTTAGAAAGAAATCGAGAATAGTGCTGATTCCTCCATAGCCCTTGGGGATGCTTTTTTGATTCGATCTTGCTAGCCCCTCACAAAATAATTTTAAAAATAGTGGGTTGCCAAACTCAGGGCGAAGTAATGGGCTGTTTGGTTGTTCAATCCCATACCGCTTAAAATAAAAGCTTGAAGCTTGATACTCAACCCCATCAAATCCGTAATGCGCTATTCTCACAGCTTCTTGTTGTGGAATTGTTTTTTCAGAGGCCAACAGTTCTTCGTATGAAGATCTAATGCTTAACACTAGGCCTAACCATGGATATTTTGAGAAGTCCTTTATAAATGATCTGATATGGTTCTTCCAAAAGTAGCGCCCTCTACCTTCATTAATCGCATCAATAATAAATAGAAGCCTCTCTCCTTGAGCCTCAGCCTTTGCATTGAGTGCCCCAAGTAGTTCTGCTTCATTACAATTAACTCGTAATAAATTTCTTAGTATTTGAGTCCAGGGCGGGTCATCATTGCTGAAGTGTTGTCCAAGAAGCAATATGCAGGCTTGGTTTTTACTAACTCTACTCATGGCTATATCAGCTAACAAATGAGATTTACCAATACCAGCTTCACCAGTGAGCAACATTACTGGTGAATTGGCGAGTTTTAATAAAGACCCACTTATAAAGTGTTTGAATGTATACAACGCATCGAAAGCGATGTCAGTGTTATGTTTTTCAAATTGGACGGAATCTTTTGAGGTTTTTTTAGCTTCAGCTCTAAGGCTGTCTGCATGCTGACTGAGGAGCTTCTGTATGAGGACCAAGTTCTCATTTAATTTTTGAATTTCAAGCTTTGCAATCCCTTTTTTCTGAGATAGATCAAACTGAGTGTCTAGTAATAGCTTTAAATTAGATACATCAGGCTGTTTTAGAAAATTTGAATCTAGTTTGTTAAAAGGCTTTAGAAATTTGTGAACCTCAGCCTTGAAGTAATCTCGAAAACCGTCATTTCTGCTCATACTGTCAAATTGTTTTGATATGATTAGTTCGAAATTAAGCTCAGGGGTGTAGCGATGCCCTAGATTTAAAATGCTATTTTCAAGTTGAGTTTTGAACCATTCATCCGTAAATTCTTCTTTTGAAAACCAGAATAGCCCTCTGCCAGCATGCTTCTCTTGCGATAAACGATGTATTAACTCAGAGCTTCCCCAGTATTCGAAAGTAATATTTCGTCCAATTTTTTTAGCATCTGCTATCCAAGTCTTTGTGTGCTTGTTCCATTTATCCATAAACCAATTTTGGTTTTCAATTCTAGGGTCTTGGCGATCTAATGGTATACAGATAAAGTATTTGGTTAACTTGGGATGAGTTTTAAGCGTGGTTTCAAAAGACTTTTTTAACTGTGACCATTGAGAGTCACCCATACTTGAAAAGTACTTAGCTTGCCATCCGTGCTCTTCACCACTTTCTAATTGCCAATAAGCTTCAACCCCTCCGTCAGGAGCTGCAACCCTAGTAAAGCTTGCTAAATTAGGAAGAGACTCTTCTCTTGCTAGCTGACAAACGAGTTCTTCAAAAGCATTATTTTGAGAGCCATTAAACGATTTGATGTCTTGCCAATTAATTGCCAATGAATAATCCTTTTTGATTTTTTTAGTTATTCAAATTCTCGGACTCAGCCTCTGGCCAGAGTTTAGGAAATAGAAATTGTAGGCTATGCAAAGGTATACCTATATAGACTTTTCCTTTAGGTGAGTCGGAAAGCAATAGTTTGTAATCAAGTAATGCTTTTAAAAGGCGCTCGGCAGAGCGCTCAGCCATCCCTGTCATTTTTTTAAACTCTCCACGTTCAATAGGGCCAGTAATCGCAATGTAATGCAATGGTATGAGCGCTTCTGTTTTTAAGCCTGACTTTCCTTTTTTCTCTTCAACCAACAACAATGTTCCCAAACGGTCTTTAAAGTCAGTCAACTTAAGCATGCTTTCCATGAATGTTACTTGGTCAATACAGATACGTAAGAAGTATTGAATCCATTCAACTAGACCTTGTTCTGTGAGCGCACCTCTTCCGTCATAGTCACCATTTCTTAAATTATCTGCGTTGTGTAGATGCGCATAATATTGTTGGTGCGTGCGTGCTAAGCCTCGCATAGGTGACCATAAACCACTAGTCAAGCCCATTGAGTGGAGTAGCAAGTGGCTGTGTAACCTCGTTACTCTCCCATTACCATCATTAAAAGGGTGAATCCAAGCAAGTCTATGGTGAGAGCATGCGAAACCAATTAGTGCCATATCCCCATCAGGTAGCTTGCTGTAAGCTTGAATCCATCGTTCAATAAAGCTGGGTAGATGCTTTGCATCTGGAGGCATGTGTATTCCAACAGTCACATTTTGAGTTCTGAATTTCCCTTCATTGACAGGCTCGTTGTTCTCTGCAACGCGATCGGCTTCATCCATGTAACTGTAAAGCTGGTAATGAATATCTGTGATTAAATCGGAGCAGTAGACCTCACGCCAAGTTTTATCTGCGATGTAATCTTCACCCCAAGCCTCGGTTAAAAGGTGAGCTTTAGCTATACGCTGTTTACGGGCGATATCTTGATTGTTGGAGTATTGGTTGTTGAGAGCAGATTCGATATCCGCTGGTAGAGTGTGCTGACCCTCTATCTTGTTAGTGTAGTATGAGTTCATTGCCCGCAAAATGATGGATAGGCTTTTGTTTAGTCCTGGCAGAGGATTTGCCGTCAGCTTGATAGCTTTTTCACGTAATTCGCTGGCAAGGGATAGTAGCTTATCAGTCTCTCTTGCTTGAGGTAGCATCGGCTCCATTTGAGCAATATTAGTAGCAGGAGGTGTGCGGATTACCTTAGTATTCATTGGCGGATACAGTCTGTAAGCTTATACTTAGAATACTACTATAGTTATCAATAGACTATAGTGCAAGTAGTATTCTACTGGCGGGTCGTTTGGCGGATAGTTTGGCGGCTTATTTTTATGTTGTAATTGTTAGACTTTTAAAATCTTCGGAAATAAAAATGATAATTGATATTTTAAATTGTAATAACATCGATCAAGGAACCGTAGAAATTAAAGATGGTTTACTAAACATCAAATATGCTATCAATGGTACAGGTAAGAGTACGATTTCTAAAGCTATCTGTGCCGCAGTTTCTGATAAGAAAAACGGTGGCAATGAGTTGCTTAAACTAAAGCCATTTAAGCATCTAATTGATGAAACTAAAAAACCAACAGTAAATGGAGCCGACTCAATAGCAAGTGTAAAAGTGTTTGATGAGAGTTACATTAGCGAATTTGTGTTTCAGACTGATGATCTTCTCAAGGGTAGCTTTGATATATTTATTCGTAATGATAAATATGATGAGGGACTTAAGGAGATAGAGCAACGAGTAGACACCATAAAGAAAATGTTAGCTGCAGACCAAGAAATAACTGCATTAATAGCTGACTTTAATGAGCTTAGTTCAAATTTCGGAAAACCAACTAAGACAGGAATTCATGGAAGCAGTAATGTTGCTAAGGCTTTAAAGGGTGGCAATAAAATGCAACATATCCCTCTAGGTTTGGAGGGATATAAAAGTTACATTCAACATCCAGAAAATTACAAATGGATGCAGTGGCAGATTGACGGCAAAAGCTACCTTGATGTTTCTACTGACTGCCCATACTGTACTAACGATATCCAAGATAAGAAAGAAACGATAAAAAAAGTCAGTGAAGTTTATGAACCAAAAAATATTCAAAATTTGAATAAATTGGTTAGTGTGTTTAAGAGACTAAGCAACTACTTTTCTGATGATACTAAAAACAAAATTAACGAGTTTGTCGCAAATGTAGATGGTTATTCTGATGATCAAGTAGAGTACTTCAGAGAGGTTAATAATCAAATTGGGCTTCTTAATGGTAAATTTTTGAAAGCACAGCAGCTTGGTTTCTTATCGCTGAAAGATGTAGATAAAGTGATGGATGAGCTGAAGGGGTATAAAATTGATATAGGTCTCTATCATCACCTTAACTCAAAAGTTACAAAAGAAAAGGTAGATATTGTAAACAATGCTATTGATGAGGTGCTCAAAGAGGCTGGTGAATTACAGGGGTGTATCAATAAGCAAAAAGCTTTGATAGAAAAATTAGTAAAAGAGAATTGCCTACAAATAAATGCATTTCTGAGAAACGCAGGATATAGATACAACGTAAACTTGGTAGAAGACGGCCAAGGTAAGCACAAGCTTAAATTGATACACCTTGACGCAACAGCTGATGTAGGTGAAGCCAAGTCACACCTAAGTTTCGGGGAGCGCAATGCATTTGCTTTAGTCTTGTTTATGTTTGACGCATTGAAAGCCTCTCCAGATTTAATTATTTTGGATGATCCTATTTCGTCATTCGATAAAAATAAAAAGTACGCAATTGTAGATATGCTTTTCCGCGCTAATAATTCGTTCCGAGGGAAAACTGTACTTTTACTAACACATGATTTTGATCCAGTTGTTGATATGATTTATCAGCATACTGATCGTTTTGAAAAGCCTTTTGCTACTTTTATTGAGAATAATAAGTCAGTGTTATCTGAGAAAGAGATTGCAAAAACAGATGTTAAATCTTTCATTGATATTCACCTTGAAAATCTAAATCTGCCAATAGGAGAGCTTAACAAGCTAGTTTATTTGAGACGTTATTATGAGGTAACAAATAATAAAAAACTCGAGTTTGCTGTTTTATCAAATTTATTTCATAAGCGTAGTCAATTAACGCTTCACGATTCTGGCGTTCTTCGAGAAATGACCCCCGAGGAAATTAACTCAGGAATTGACGGAATTAAAGAAAAATTACTTACTTTTGATTACCCGGCGTTATTAAATTTAACTGTTGATGATGCAGCTATGAAGAGCCTATATGAAGCGACTACCAATAATTATGAAAAGCTGCATATCTACAGAATCATCTTTGATGATAAAGAACTAGATATTGAATCATTGGTTATTCAAAAATTCATAAATGAAGCTTTTCACATAGAGAATAATTCTATATATCAGCTAAATCCAACAAAGTTTCCAGTTGTGCCGCAGTACGTGATTGATGAGTGTGATAAGTTTGTCAACGCTCTTAGTTAACAGCTAAAGGTACAAAATCAGTACAATGCTGAGTTTTTTTAGGTTAATGTTAATTACGCTAAATTACTGATTTTAAATTAATATTGGTTACGCCTAGTTAATATAGATTTTCAATATTTATCAATAGTTTAATGCATTAGCGACCGACTGTTAATCCGTGTGTCCCTGGTTCGAGCCCAGGTCGAGGAGCCAAATATATAAAGCCTTGCAGAGATGCAAGGCTTTTTTGTTTTTGCACTGTGCCCAGTTTGTGCCCGTTCTGTGCCATATTCGTGCCCATTAAATTTTAAGTATATTTAATAACTTATACATTTGACTAACGGATATTGTGCCCAATTATCATTAGTCTATTTGCGACTAAGTTTTTTCTTCGCCTTCTGGTATAAATTCTACTAAGTCCTCTATTTTACAATTAAAGAAGGAACATAATTTATCCAGATTATCAGTCACAGTACTGTATCCACGAGTATTTATCATTCTAGATAAGGTCATTCGATTTATTCCAGTTGCTTCACCTACTTCAATTAAAGTTACCCTCTTACCATCATTAAATTGTTTAAGTGCCAAGAGCTCTTGAATCTTAAATCTAATCATCTTTAAACTCCATTGTTTCAAACGTAACAAAATAGTTGCATTTGATGCAAAATGTGATACTATATTGTTACAGATGCAATAATAATGTTTCATCTGCTACTAACTAAAATAGGAGAATATCATGAGTAGCACCTTTCTTACTACTGAACAGCTTTCAACTCGCATTCAATATGATGCACGCACAATTCGTGAACAACTTAAGGATAGTGTATTAATTGAGGGTGTACATTATGTACGCCCATTTGGACGCAGAAAAATTCTTTACATATGGGAAACCATAGAGAATGATATTTTAAATGCTTCAAAGGCGGCATTTGCAATTCCTATGGCGAATGGTGGTGTATGCCATGGCTAGTATAAGAGCAAGATCAGATAATAATTTGTTATTTTTTGACTTTAGATTTAAGGGGGTTAGGTGTCGCGAACAAACAAGCTTGCAAGATAACAAGTGCAATCGTATAAAATTGGAAAAAGTATTAAAAGCAATTGAAGCTGAAATTGCAGATAACACCTTTGATTATCGTCGATATTTTCCACAAAGCAAACTAGCACAAAAGTTTGATTTAGCTCCGATGCCAAGTGTGCTTGTAATCAACAAGGTCAACTCAGACAAACTTAATCATGTCACTGGCACACCTATTATTAAAGTGTTCTGTGAGCAATGGTACTTGGAAATGTCTGTAGGTTGGCGTAGAAGCTATAAATATACAGTTCGCCAAATTATTGATAGCCGAATTATTCCTGAATTTGGAAATCGAGAAGTCAGCAGCATCCGTCGTGAGGACATCCTCACCTTTCGTTCATCTCTCGCCAAAGATACCGGACGCAAGAAGGATTCAACTATATCTCCAAGAAGAATCAATGCGATTATCTTGGTATTAAAGCAAATCCTGTTAAATTGCATCTAAATCTGACCCACTAAATGCATCGAATATTGACCCACCCTTAAGTTAATTATTCTATCTCTAAAGTTAATTTTACGTCACTTGTTTTCACCTCCTTTTTTGGTTTAGTTGCACTGTGTCTGAATC
>JAKQIT010000076.1 GCA_029556915.1 Pseudomonadota bacterium | reverse complement strand
AAACGCGATTAAATTGGATTGCTCATGACAATTAGATAGTTTTAAAGCAGTTTTTATACCAAACTGCTTTTGCAAGATTTTGCTTGTGATTTGGTGAGTTTTATAAAGTGATAGAATTTATTTGGATTAGGTAGCCATCAATTTTAATTGCCATTTTTTACTCAATTAAAAGCCTTTTAACTCACTGATTTATAATTAATACTTGCATTATTTTAGAAGTTGGTGATTACATTTAGGTTTGCACTTAGCACGTAATTATTATATTTTTTGAAGCGCTTTAACCCCGTTTTTTGCTTAATGTAACAGCGCTAAACTTGTAGATTTACATTGCATGGGCTGGTTTTTGGTTATATTCAGCCAATTATTTTGGTTGTATTCAGCCGATTTTGTGGCTGTTGTTAGCTAACCTTCTAGATTATGGCGTAGTTATGTTGAGACATCAGCGCATATAGGCAAGTGTACACATGCCTTTATACTTGATTGGATTGCTAAATTAAATACATATTGAATACCGATTAAACCTAACTTATAATAGTTAAATTATGTTTAATCGGTATAAGTTATGCCAAAGAAAAAATCTGAAATAACGCCCATCCCATTGCCTGTCGAGCATCTACTTAGGCAATGGGGTAAGTCTATTCGTGCCCAGCGCCAAAAAGCACATATTCATATGCGTGATTTTGCGTATAGAATTGCTGTAAGTCTGGACACCTTACAGCGAATCGAAAAAGGTGAGCCATCTGTTCAGGCAAGCAGTTACCTGAATGCCATGCTGACATTGGGCATTATGGATAGGCTTTGCGTCACGCCAGATGAATCGATGATGATAAGCACCATACAAAGAGTTAGAAGTAGCGCTAAGGATGACAATGATTACTTCTAGTGTGTATGTACATTTACAACGTCCAGATAACGGTGAGTGGGTTACTGTAGGCCGTTATACTTTAAATCTTGCAGAATCTACTATTGAGTCAACGCAGGGTTACTTTCAATACGCGCCATCTTACTTAGATGCAGGGTTAACGTGGGTGGTTGATCCTATTAATATGCCCAGACTCGACACGGTGCCTTATCTTGCAAACCGATATGGGGGATTAAGTGATGTTCTACGAGATATTAGTCCTGATGCGTGGGGTAAATTACTTATTCAAAGAGCCTTTAATCTGCCTTCTAGAGCGCATGAATACTACTTTCTCACAAAATCATCTAATGCCGATCGCTGGGGTGCTTTAATTGTAAGCAAATCTAAAAACCCGAATCCTGCGGTTGCATCTAGCCCTAGATTGTCTAGATTAGAGGAATTGTTAATAGAACTTGGTTTAATGGCAGAACAGAAGCCATCTCAATATCCGGACCTTAGAAAAAGACTCACTAAAACGCCAAGCTTGGGCGGTGCCAGACCAAAAGCAACCGTACAAGATGGTGATGCTTACTGGCTGGTAAAACCCACCATACATACAGATGTCAGCAATACTGCTTTATTGGAATATATAGCAATGAAGTGGGCCAAGGCCTCTGGGTTAAATGTAGCAGAAACCACTCTTTACCAAGACGATGTCAGGACTGCGGTACTTGTAAAACGTTTTGACAGAACTGGAATGCAAAGGCACATGGTGTTAAGTGGCGCAACTCTATTGCAGACTGAATACCCAGATACAAGCGCTTCAGGCCACAATCACGTTAGATGGAGCTACCCACTATTAGCTCAAGCACTGAGAAGAATAGGTGTACCAGAATGTGACCTGAATGAGTTGTTCGGACGCATGATCTTTAATGTAGTGTGTGGAAACGATGATGACCATCCTAGAAATCATGCGGTAATTTGGAATGAAAGCGAATCTAAGTGGAGACTATCGCCAGCCTTTGATATTGTGCCGAACTTAATATTAAAGCCCAGAAGCTTAGCCATGCAACTGTCCGATGGCCGATGGGACATTGGTCGCGAGTCGTTAATGGCAGATTGGAAATATTTTGGCTTTGAGTCTATAAATCGCGCCAATGACTACAAAAGCGCACTGTTGAAAAGTATTCAATATCACAGCCAATATTTATCTCAATTTGACGCTTCTGACGAGTTTGAAAACTTACTAACTCTCAGAGCCTCTGAGACTATAGCGCTACTATAAAAACGCCGCATTAATGTGGTTACGTGATTGGCGGATTAAAAACTTTAATGAAGAAAATTTCTTCGGCAAGAAAAATGCCCTTTAAATTTCAATCCAAAGAGCATTCTATATGCTAATCACAATAGTTACTTAGCAAAAACTGTTGGCAGACATAAAAAAACACCTCGCCGAAGCAAGGTGTTTTTATGTACTGCGTTGTATTAGCTACAACTTAAACGTTACTTAAAAATTTAGTAAGGTTTAATTATAAGCTGAATACGTTTAATGCACCGCCGCCAGGAGCCGCGTTGTATTTCACAAGTTCAGCATAACCACCCGCAGCGCCTAAAGCGTCAGTTGGAGTTGTTAAGCCAAGGTTCATCGCCACGCCAGCCCAACCACCGATACCTGATAGCACGCCAACGTATTGTTTACCTTTGTTGCCGTAAGTGAATGCATTACCAATTACGCCAGAACCCACTTGGAATTTCCATAGTTCTTTACCTGTTTTTGCATCCACCGCTTTGAACCAACGCTCTAGTGTGCCGTAGAACACTAAATCAGTTGCTGTGGTTAATACGCCACCCCAAGCAGAGAATTTCTCTTTGTTGTACCATACTTTTTTGTTGGTCATTGGGTCGTAAGCAGCAAAGCCGCCCATTACGCCATCAGGCCCTGGGAACATGGTCAATGTAGCACCCACCCATGGTTGACCAGCAACGTATTTACTTTCTACTGGCTCGTAAGTCATACACACGTGGTTGAGTGGTGAATACATTAAACCTGTACGTGGGCTGTAAGCTGCAGGTTGTTGGTCTTTTGTACCCAATGCCGCTGGGCAAATGCCTTTAGCGTTGTAATCTTGGTGGGTAGATGCGTTTGCTGTTTTGTTAGGTACGCCTGTTTTTAAATCAACACCAGTGGCCCAGTTAACAAATGGGTGCACTTTTTCAGCAGCCACTAATTTACCTGTGTGCGCATTCCAAGTGTAGGCAAAACCGTTACGGTCATGGTGCCAAGCGTATGTTTTACCAGCTTTGTCGAACAAAATCACTTCATTCACGCCATCGTAATCCCACTCGTCATGTGGCGTCATTTGCATGCCCCAACGCGCCATACCTGTGTCTACATCACGTGCAAACACTGACATTGACCATTTGTTGTCGCCCGGACGTACATCTGGGTTCCAAACAGAAGGGTTACCAATACCGTAGTACATTAAGTTGGTGCGTGCATCATACGGAAACCAGCCCCATACAGAGCCACCACCATGTTGCCAGCCATCTTTAACGGCTTGTGGTTTTAACCATGTACGTGTGCCAAGTTCTTTTTCACCAATTTTTAATTGGTCGTGTGGAAGCGGCTTGAATGAACCGCCAATTTTGTTACCACCGTTTACGTCTTGGTAAACTGATAATGCACTGTACTCAGGAGTGTCTTTGTTGAAGCCTTCACCAATTAAAGTTTCCGCATCTGGGCCTGTTGAATAAGCTTTCCATGCCAATGAACCGTCTTTGATATTGTATGCAGCAATAAAGCAACGCACGCCGAACTCAGCACCTGAACAGCCTGTGAGTACTTTGTCTTTAATCACATGTGGTGCGTTAGTGTTAGTTGCACCTACTTTTGGGTCAGTGTTTAATGACGACCAAACTTTAGCACCAGTTTTAGCGTCCAAAGCAACTAAGTTACCGTCATTTTGTTGCAAGAAAATTTTGCCATCGCCGAAACCTAGACCACGGCTGACGTTATCACAGCATAAAACTGCTTGTACTGATGGGTCTTGTTTTGGGAAATATGTCCAAACGATTTTTTGGTTGTCGTTTAAGTCAAGTGCATATACATTGTTTGGGAATGCGGTATGTACATACATCATGTTACCGACAACAACAGGTGAACCTTCATGACCACGGTTTACACCAGTTGAGAATGACCAAGCCATTTTAAGGTTTTTAACATTTGCTTTGTTAACTTGTGCTAACTTGCTGTAACCTTGATTATCATGCTGGCCACGTGGGTGTAGCCAGTTGTTTGAATCTTTCATTGCTGCTTCTTGGTCTGCGGCGGCAGATGCAAGCATTGGCAAGGCCATTGCAACGCAGGCCGCAACACCTAATACATGTTTTTTTGTCAACATCGTTTTATCTCCAAAGATTAGTTTTAAAATGAGG
>JAKQIT010000010.1 GCA_029556915.1 Pseudomonadota bacterium | reverse complement strand
GCAAGTCACCATGCCTGGATTAGAGGAGTTAATTGCAGTATTGAGTGCGCAATCAAATTCATTGCCTTTGGCTAACACGTAATTGCGGTTTCCCAGTAGCCTTGCCTTGGTTTTAGGCGTGTAGGTAGGTGTTAATTGCATACCGTCTGGGTTAGAGCGAGTAGACCTGTCGAACGTACCCTCACTTTCGACCTCTTGGCTCAAGGGTCTTGCTATCTTAATGTTTGTGTTTTGGTTGTACAGCCCTTGATTAGCAGTACCTGTTGCTACAGCTAATTGCGATTCGCCTTGCTCTGGCAGGATGTCAGCATCATAGCGGCTTGGGTTTGGTTTAACTGTAATAGTTTGCCCATGTTGCATTTGTTGATTATTAGGTACTACGCCTATCGGTGTAACACCCATATTTGCGTTATCAGGCATCGGTGTTGTCTGACCCTGCATTTCTGCGGGTTTAAGCAGTGTACCTTCGCCTTCAACACCCATTGGCTTAATGGTATTTTCTGCGGTAAATTTATGTGACTTTTGTTCCTCTTTGCTAGTCAACAAGTGGGCTTGATAGCGGGAATATGCGAAATAGCCTGCACTGCCGAATAACAGTGGAATAGCCAACATAAATAGCATTGCGCCCCAATTTTTTCTGGCAGTGTAAGCTTGATCAATACTGGTTTTATGTGACCCGTCGCGTAGCCCCATCTCATCAGTTGAGTTTTGTTGCTTGTCGTTATGCTCTATGGTATTGGTCATGATTATTCTGCCACCTGACGTGATACGCCTAAGGTCACCGTGCCATTTTTAGGGCTAACACCTTCAATATCGTAAGCATCATTCCAAACACCCACCACTTGCTTGCTTAAACGCAGCACATAGTGTTTTGCCATGCCATGAATGACAATGGTGTCTTTGTTATCACCTTCCATGTGGGTATTCACCATGGCCTCATTGCCATCGGCAGTCACGCGAAATACCGCTGGAATTTCGCGGTGATTCGGAATCTTAAGATAAGTAAAATTGCCATCATCCCATGCTGCCGTGGGTGCAATTTCATCTGAATTAGTCATCACCTGCATGCTGTATTGCGTGTTACGTACTGCTTGTGGTGCGGCTTGCAACTGTTTTACTTTGGCTTTGTTGATGGCCTCAATTTGTGCTGGCGTTAATGGTGCAACTTCGGTATTCGGCTTAGGGTAAGTATAAGCAATGCGCCAAGTGCCTTTATCTGAGCTGTGGTCTTTGAGTACATGTAAATCAAAGGCGTAGCTACGCTTATCCGTTTTAACGACAAGATTGCTATCATGGGCATTCTTTTTAGGTTTTAATAGAATAAAGTTGCTACCCACTTTGGCTGAAGTAATCCAATTATCGGTATCGCCGCCGCCCACACCATCCTTCACAATATGTTCATCCGCTTCTAAATCAATATGGGTAGCAAAGCCACGCTTGGCCTTAATCATGGTGACTTGATTCATATCGTAAGGAATGAGCTGTACTGGGTTTGCTATGCTTTCACTGACTTGAGCATTGGCTTGCGCGAAACTAATGATACTTACTGAGGCAAGAACAGCTAACTTGATAGCGTTGAGCGTTAATTTAGTACGTACTAAATTTATGGCTGCTTGATTGATTGTAGACTTCATTGTGCGGATACTCCGTTAGCGGCTTGTGACGTGCCGTTAGCTGATGGTGATAAAGACTGAGGGGCGTTAATAATAGGTGCAGCAACTGCTGCGCCTTTTTCTTCTCTGTCGACCACATAGCCTGTGACCTTGAATCCATAAGGATTGGCATCAAGGTCTTTTTGTAATGTGAGTAGTGAAGGTTTTTCGTAAACATAAGTAATTGAGGCAATGTATTTGCCTGCAATTTCTGTGTCGTAGCCACGCTCGCGCGTGGTACGCTCATACCGAATGATGGCAGTACCCTGCGCGCCTGGCGGCAATGTCGTTGAAACGATGTGAATACGACGTTCTGTGTAATTACCGAGTTGTTTATCAAGCGCATTATCGTGACCAAACATGGCGCGATAGTTTTTGAGTACATCGCCAGCAGATAAAGCCAAAGTACGCTCATAGTCACTTTGTAACAGCATCCAGTTATAGCGTTCACGCGTGTTCACATACTCTTCGACCCAATGCCTATCGGCTGCTTCATTCAATGTAGCGGGTTTATAGTTTGTGGTATCAACCAACTGCGCTTCCCCTGTGACTTTATCGACCAAGAAAGTCATGGGAATGACTTTATAAAAGGGCAGCATAAATACCAAACCAGTGATCGCTAACACGGCCAATAATGTCATTATTTTGGTTATATTCCATGCTCTAGCCTCAGACTGATGCAGCGCAATGGCAGTGGAAGCCTCCCAATTGAGAGCTTGTTGGTGAATGTCTTTTTTATTATTAAATAGCATGCTGTTTACCTAGTGAAGAGTTTGATAAAAGTTGTTTTAGTGTTTTCATGGTGGTTATCTATTCCGATAACGTGAAGCGATTGTATGGGCTGAGTGTCTTACGCCTTGGCCAACAGCTTGTGTGCCTCGCCCTGCCAAAGGCACGCCTTTACTTAAGCCCGCGCTGAATCCACCGCCACTGCTATTTTCTATTTTTCCACCTACACCACCCCCACCTTTACTGCCACCGCGCATGGCGGCATAGGTCATTTTCGCGATTTGTGCGGTGGCTAAGGCCAAACCTAAGCCGCTGGCATTGTCGCCACCTCCCACTAAGCTATTGGCAATGTTGTCTAGCTTAGTAAACAAGTAGGCAAACAGACACATCACTACCATCAGACTGAATATTGCTTTCAGTGCTGCCGCTTGTTTCGCGCCAACGAAAGCGGCCGATTGATCTGTATTAAAGCCTAGGTGAATGATGTAGCCGTTGACAATCACAAACACCAGCCCCAAAAATATCATCATGAATAACTGCAAAAGTAAGATGTAAACAATCTTATTTTTCCAACCATCAAAGAAATTCTTGCTGGGTTCAAACGCTAATGCACCGATGAATAGTGGGCCTACTGCCAACACTAAACTGAGCGTTAGCAGGTTAGTGAAAAAAATAATGCCAACCGCACCAAACAAAATAAGGACACAAATTAAATACAAATTAGCCACGATGCTGAGTGCAATACCACTTGCCACATCAAGAATATTTAGTTTCATTCTCGCTGCGACAAGGTCATTGAAAGGCGTTAGTAGTTGGTTAAAATTGCAATCTAATGCATTAAACATTGCCGTGTCACCAGTTCCTGTGACAGGGCAAGCTCCTCCACCAGTCGTCGAAACAGCAACTGAACTCATTAAGTTTGCACTGACCGTTTTGACTGTACCTATGACTTCAGCCTGATAAATGCCTGCACCACAAGCGATAAATAGAATCATGGCCATTTTGGCTGAGCGCCATACAATGGTACTGATCGGCTCGCGTACTTCGCCACGCATCACAGCAAAACCTACAAATAGGTAGTACAGCGTTAATGCAGATAGGGCTATTGCAGCCACATAAACGCTTAACTGTGCTGACACTTGATTCACAAAGTGGTCTACATAAGAGAAAAATGTACCGCCGATGTAGTTAAACATGGCGTACCTTTGTCGTTAGTGACTGAGAAAATAGCTTGACAACTATACGGTTAGTCCGTATAGTTAAAGCATGCATACTGTGATTGAAACTGAAGTTTTTACCAAATATGCTGCTGACGTTTGGAATGAAGCGACTTATAACGAATTTGTGACGTACATTGCGGCCAACCCGTTGGTGGGTGATATTATTCCGCAAAGCGGTGGATGTCGTAAGGTGCGCTGGGCGCGGCAAGGCACGGGCAAAAGTGGTGGTGTGAGAGTGATTTACTTTTTCAAAGCAGATGACTGTGTTGTATTGCTGATTGTGTATGCAAAATCTAAATTTGATAATTTGCGCCCTGAATTTTTGCGTAAACTTAAGGAGAAATATGATGAATAAAGACCATTTTACTTTTAGCACAGATCCTGAAATGGCGACATTTGAAAGAGATTTGTTACTTTCTGTTGAGCAAATGAAAACAGGCAAGGTGCGTGTGGCGTTGTCGCCAATTGCTAACATCCGCAATAAAATGCACTTAAGCCAAAGTAAGTTTTCTGATTTATTAGGCGTGTCTGTACGCACCTTGCAAGATTGGGAGCAAGGTCGCGCCAAGCCATCTGGTGCAGCTAAAACGCTACTTAAAATAGCGGAGCTTAATCCAGAAGCCCTTATAGCGGTCGCTTGATTAAAATAAGATTTCATTTTTTATCTAAAATTGCACTTAGTTGAAATTAGCTATTGGTTGAGGTGCAGATGTAGGTTTTCCTCTATCCTCTAGCGTGGCGTTTGCTTGTAATTCATGTAAAGCCTGCAAGGCATTCATGCAGTTTGGTGTTAGGCTGCGCTCAGCAGGATTTTCACTGCACCAATCACTTATTTCTTTGTAGAGCGCTGGCTCTTTCAATAACTCCTGCACTGTGTAAGTCTTTTGCGAATCAGTTTTGTCTTGCCCAGAACACGCCGTTAATAAAACTGCCATAATCGTAATAAGTGTTAGTTTCATGATGTAAATTCCTTTATTGATAGCTTGATTAATCCCAATTGGTAATCGGTTCTGGCGCAGAAATAGGATTGCCTCTATCCTCAATCGTGGCTTTTACTTGCGCATCTTGTTTAGTCTGTTGTAATAACTTGTTTTGTATTTCAGCAAGCTGTGCGCTCAGCTGCATTTGCACCACGGTGTTTTGAATCTTGGCTTGTTCGCCTGCCATGCGGGCTTGCAATTCAGCAATGGCTTTAGGGTCATCAGCATTGCTAATTTGATCAATTAAACCTTGTATCTGCGTTTGCTCAATAGTGGCGGTATCGTAGGCTTTTTCGTAATTGTCACGGTCTATGTAGTGTTTTTTAACTTCTGATTGACACAGGGTGAGGAACTCACCTATTTGCCCGTTACAAACATCCATGGATTGCACGGGTCGCATCATTTGGCTATACACTTTTTGTGCATCATCTGGCAAATACTGGCGTAACTTAGGGTCGTTTAAAACATTACCGAAGCCACGCTTACCTGTCATAGACTGATATTGTGCAAGTTGCTGTGCGTACTGCTCTTTCATGGCTTGCAGCTGCTTACCCCATTGCACAATATTCTCAAGCGTATTAGCAAGGTTCGCCACATCAATAACAGGAATGCCGCCAGCATTAGCAGGCGTAATGCTGGCTTGTAAGCTGGTCGCAAGAGTTAGCGCAATAATGAATGCTTTAACATGCGGTTTTAAGTGATATTTTTTCATGATATTTATCCTTATATTTATCCTTTTATGTCCTATATCGGTTGTTTTTTATATCAACAATTAAATCAATCAACCCAATGACCACAAGTTTGGGTGCTGTTTTGGCCGTTTCCACCAGTGAAGCCATTTAGAAAACTCCCGCTATTGTTTGAATTACTACCCATGAAGTTATTAAATGGCCAATACGTTTGTGACTGCGTCACCACATAATGCGCACCATTGTGTAAGTCGGTATATGCATGGCCTTCATAGGCTGAACAGTAGGTAGGCTTAATGCCTTGAATGCAGCCTTGCAACCCATTGGTATAGGCTATTAGTGTCGCATTCAGTGAGGCTGCATCACAACGTCCTGCGCCATTGGCAATCGCATTGACCAAGCTTTTCATTTGCGGTGTTTCTGATGATACTGGGCATAGGTTTAAAAAGTTGATGCGACCTTGTATGGTGTCGCTGAAATCATCAAAATCAATACTGAAATATTCA
The DNA here is from genome assembly GCA_029556915.1 of Pseudomonadota bacterium. GTDB lineage: Bacteria > Pseudomonadota > Gammaproteobacteria > Burkholderiales > Methylophilaceae > Methylotenera. The sequence continues at coordinate 490 of JAKQIT010000010.1, read as the reverse complement.
CTCAGTGATGGTGAACATTCGCCTGGCGGCGAACCTGTGGAAAGGCAAAGAATAGCTTCGCAAGCTAATTTAACTTTGCCTGTGAGTTCGCCGCTATCCGCGTGCGCGATACTCATCACCAAAGTGCTTAACAGGATGACAGATAATTTTAGATGTTGGTTTATGTTCACGATGATGTCCTTAACTGATCAAAAACTTATTGGGATACTCGCCCTTATTGGCTTTAGTCATGGCTTTACGCTGGGCTAATCGATTTAATAAAATGGGCATCCAGTCTTGTACGTCATCACCCACTTCTGCGCGAATTTCATCGAGTATTTCCACGTTATCTAATGAAGTACTGAGTACATCTAACATTTCATTGAGGCTGCCAAGGTCTAAGGTGACGACTGTTGAGGTATGACCTTGCTTGACTAGAAACTGACGGCTCGTTTCACCAAGTGTGCGGATGGTGTGATATTCCATCTCGGTAACTTTGAAGCCTTCCACG
>JAKQIT010000009.1 GCA_029556915.1 Pseudomonadota bacterium | reverse complement strand
GTGCAAAAATAGCCGTATTCATCAAGCGAACCGCTTTAGCTTGCCCGACAATGACTTTATTCACTTCATCTTCAAGTTTTAATGCGTGTGCGCGTACGTCGGTGAGTTGAGCGTCTAATGGTGGTGACATAAAATTCCTTTTTAAACTAGCCAATTAACTTATGATAAAAATTATCATCAGGGATGTTCTCTTAAGTGACACGATGAACTTATCCCTTGTAACAAATCGTTATTGCAATGTAACAGAGTGTTATTGCATCTCAGGCATCCAGATTTAAGTATTTCACTGGTCCAGTGAATTTAAGTGAGATAATATTGCTAAGTAATCCAGAGCATATGGGGGAAGAATATAAATGTTACGTTCATGGGATCTCAACTTACAAATCACCAAGTCATCTGGCGTGGTGGTCTATTTGCAAATTGCTCAACAAATTATTGATGAAATCCAGCGTGGACGATTAGCGCCATCAGCCGCTATGCCAGGAACCAGAGAGCTTGCGGAAAATCTGAAAGTAAATAGAAAAACCATTGTATTGGCATATGATGAGTTGATTGCCCAAGGTTGGCTTACTACAGAAAGTCGGCGCGGTACTTTTGTTTCAGCTAATCTTCCGCGCTTTTCACCCCAACACCAAAGAAATATAGACTTAACACCACCTGAAACTAAGACGCCAGCGCCTGCGCTTGCGGAATATGCCGCAGCCATTGAGGTTGAAAATGCTGCCCATATTATTGACTTTAATGACGGCATACCCGATACAAGACTCATTCCTTTCGAAACCATTTCTAAAGCTTTTCGTCACGCCCTGATAGAACCAATAAGAACAAATAAACTTGGCTATAGCGACCCTAGAGGCATGCTAAGCTTGCGCCATGCACTCTCAGAAATGTTGAATATGGAACGGGGACTCAATGTAGACATCGACAATATTTGCATTGCGCGTGGTAGCCAAATGGGCATATTTTTAGCTGCACGCGTTTTGGCTAAACCAAATGCGTATGTGGTTGTTGAAAATCTTAGCTATCCACCAGCACGAGAAGCATTCAGGTCATGCGGTGCAAAAATCCTTACTGTGGGCTTGGATCAAAATGGCATTAATGTGGATGAACTAGAAGTCTTATGCAAAAAATATCCTATTAGTGCAATCTATGTCACGCCGCACCATCAGTTTCCAACCACAGTCATGATGACTGCAGAGCGAAGATTGAAATTGTTGATGCTGGCCGAGCAATATAATTTTGTGATTGTTGAAGACGACTACGATCACGAGTTCCATTTTCATCACCACCCAGTTTTTCCACTTGCCAGCTCAAATCATGCAGGCAGGGTGATTTATGTTGGCTCACTCTCCAAAGTGCTTGCCCCTGGTCTACGTGTTGGCTATGTTGTTGCATCAAAAGAAATCATCAATCAGTGCGCCTCTGAAGTGATGCTGATAGACAGACAAGGAAACTCAGTCACTGAACTGGCGGTTGCTGAACTCATGGACTCGGGTGAAATTAAGCGTCACATTCGCAGAACCCTCAAAGTTTACAGCGAACGCCGAAATGTTTTGATTCAATTGCTACAAAATGAGCTGGGACAATATGTGAGTTTTGATTCGCCCAATGGTGGTTTGGCAATTTGGCTACGTTTGAATGAAGGCATTGACGTGAACGCGTTAGTAAAAAAAGCCTTGCTCGAAAAAGTAAGAATCCTTCCAGCGCCAATGTTTTCTGAATTACCGATTGATATTCATGCCATTCGGCTTGGCTTTGGCAGCCTCAATACG
>JAKQIT010000041.1 GCA_029556915.1 Pseudomonadota bacterium | reverse complement strand
AGTGACTATGTCAGCGAAGAGAGCATTGCCTCAGATTCACTTACATTTACGTTGAATTCTGCACAAACCGTAACTTTTTTTGCAGATACCTTTAATTTTAAAAATACAGATACTGAATTCCGTCAGCTTGATATATTAGATGCGAATAAAATTAGTGGTGTAGAAGATGGAGAGCCTTATGTTGGCGGTATTGGTTCTTATGAATTAGGTCTAAATGGACAAGAGTCTAAATTTTCATATTTACTAGGACCGGGTGACTATCAAATCAATTACAAAGTACGTGGTCAGGAAGTAGATTATGACCCAGACCGAAATGTGGGCATAGCGAAAAAGGGGCTAGGCAGTTACTATTTGGGGTTAAGTATTGGAGGCGCTTATATTAATCCTGTTCCAGAACCAGAAACGTATGCAATGCTGTTGGCGGGTTTGTTGCTCGTTGGTTTTTCAGTACACCGTAAGCGCCAAGTCTAATTGCATCAGCTATATTTTAATTTAGCTTAATTTCTCCCGAGAAAAAATAAATGCTCTGAGAGCCTTGTAAATAAAGGCTCTCAGAGCATCGAAAAAGGTTGATTGCCATAAAAGCACAATTTTGCACATTTTTAACTGGGGACTCTCAAATTTGAAGTGCAGCACACTTTAGTGTAGTTGATGTAATTCCAAGTTGCGTAATTTGGGGGCTAATTTTGCGGTTATGCCCACCACGCTTAATGTCATGAGTCCGCCAAAAATGACTGAGGGAACAAGCCCCATCAATTTTGCAGCAAGGCCAGATTCAAACGCCCCAAGTTCATTGGATGAGCCAATAAAGATACCGTTGATGGCTGACACTCGCCCACGCATGGCATCGGGCGTGGCAAGCTGCATGATGGTTTGTCGCATTACCACTGACACACCATCAAACATACCAGAAATGAGTAGCATAAGACCCGCAAGCCAAATGCTGCTAGAAAGACCAAAGCCGATAATGCTTACACCAAAGCCCGCGACTGAGGCTAAAAGCCAGCGTCCTGCATGTAAATTGATGGGGTGTCTCGCTAGCCATAATCCAGTAAATATCGCGCCAATCGCCGGTGCGGCACGCAAAATGCCCAATCCTTCAGGGCCAAGTTTATAGATATCTTGAATAAATGCCGGTAACAGCGCAACTGCGCCACCAAATAACACTGCAAACATATCAAGCGTGAGTGCGCCAAGAATAATTTGGTGGTGATAGACAAATCGAAGTCCTTCGGCGATGCTTTTTAATACCGCGGGGCTCGCTTCAACTTGAGGCTCTTTAAC
>JAKQIT010000034.1 GCA_029556915.1 Pseudomonadota bacterium | reverse complement strand
AATAATGGCAAACACGGGCACTTCAAGCAACTCACTCAGGTCATCTCGGCTGCGTACGCGCCTATCTAACATCTCCGCTAGCAAGGCAAAGCCTAAACCAAGCATGGTGCCAAGAAAAATGGATAGCAACACATTCAGCACAATTTTTGGGCTAGCGGCTGACTGTGGTGCTGTAGCTGGGTTAAGTATTGCCACATCGGTTTGGTTTGCATTGCCTTCAATTGTGGCTTGGGTAAATCGTTGGCTTGCTGCATCCATGGCGCGCTGCGCATTTTCAACGTCACGCTGCAATACTGACAGCTCATCTCTGTGTAAATTAAGCTGTAAAACGCGCTCTTTTTGCGCTGCAAGTGCCGCCCTGATTTCAGCCTCACGCTGTTGGTAAATACGTGCGGTACCGCCAACGCTCGTGCTCATGTTGCTTACTTCTTCTTGCAGGGATTTTTTAAGTTTATCTAACTCAGCCTTGGCTGATTGATATTGGGGGTGGCTTTTGCCAACGCGTTGCGAAAGTTCTGAAAGTTTGGACTCTGCTCTAGAAATATCCACCTTCATATTTTGCACTACAGAGCTTAAGGCCACATCAGGTGATGCAACACCCTTGCTCTGTGCATTTTTTGAACGGGACTCTGCCTCAAAAGCCTGAGATTGCACCATCACCAATTGCGATGACAAATCATTTAACCTTGCCGTTTCTACATCTAAACTGCCCATGCCGCCTGTAATGCCTTTTTCTTGCTGATATTTTGACATTTTAGTTTGAGCGGCTTCCAGGTTTTCGCGGAGTGATTTTGTTTGCTCATCTAAAAAAGCTGCCGCCTTTTGCGCTGGCTCTACTTTAAGCTGTAAATTAGTTTGTATATAGGCATTGGCAAAGGCATTGGCAATGGCCGCTGCAAAATCTGGGTCAGTCCCTCTAAATGAAACATCAATCACACTGCTTTCACGTGATGGTTTAACAGTAAGTTCTTTTAATAACTTCTCGGCAAACCACTCACGGATGTCACCTTTACCTTTTGAAGCTTCATTAAACTGTGCCTGTGCTGCCGGGCTTTTGGCAAATCCAAGTTGATCAACCACCTTAACAGCAACATTTTTACTGGTAATAATGTCGTTTTGTGTTGCCATGTAGCCAGGCATTAGTTGAGCAGGTAACACCACCCCCGTAACAGGGTCCATG
>JAKQIT010000090.1 GCA_029556915.1 Pseudomonadota bacterium | reverse complement strand
CACTACTCCAATGATGCAATTACAAGATCCAAAACAAACCAAGATACTCATCGTAACGCTTGCTGAGAAAACGCCAGTATTAGAAGCTGCAAATCTTCAAGATGATCTACGTCGTGCGGGTATAGAGCCTTGGGCATGGGTGATTAACAACAGCGTTGCAGCCACTTCGACTCACTCACCATTGCTTCATCAAAGAGCACTAAATGAATTAGTGGAAATTAATTCAGTCGCGCAACAACACGCAAAAAGATATGCCGTATTGCCAATGCTTAAAGATGAACCAAGAGGGCTGACCCGATTACTGGAATTGGCTGGTAACAAGCATTTGTAGTGATGATTTGCTCTTTGGGTGACTCATTCAACCCTGCATAAAAATTATTCAAGACTATAATAACCCTATTTAAGTCCACTTTTTAAAGAATCGCATCATGAACAGAAGAGAAGCTTTACTGAGCGGCGCAGCGATTGCAGCAGCGGCAGTTGTGGGTCGTGCGCAAGCCGCAGAAATGCAACATCACCACCATGCAGCAATGGCCAATACCGCCCTAGTATCTGCGGCGGCAGATTGTATTCAAAAGGGCCAAGTCTGCCTGAATCACTGCCTGTACCTGCTTGGGCAAGGCGATAAAGAAATGGCCGCATGTGCAAAAAGTGTCAACGAAATGCTGGCTTTATGTGGCGCACTCCAATCACTGTCCAATCAAGAGTCAGCCACCCAGCCACGGCTTGCAGCCATTGCTATGGATGTCTGTAATCAATGTGAAGAAGAATGTAAAAAACATGCGGATAAGCACGATGCCTGCAAAGCCTGCGGTGAAAGCTGTAACGCTTGTGCCAAAGAATGTAAGAAAATTGCCGCTTAATTTTTAGCTTTAAATCTCAAAGCCAGTTTTGCGTATTTTTTTCAGGCTAATTTAGCTGTTAATTTCTACAGCGCGCCTAAGTAAAAATCTCACGCGCTGGTAAATTTTCCTTGCTCAGCATCCGCCAATAATGTGAATAAATCTTGACTGTTGAGTGACAGCGCATAACCCAATACGCCACTGCCAATGACGACGATTGGGTAATCTTTCACACTGTTATCCACCAAAATTTTAATCTCACTCGGTAACGCAATCGGCGGAACGGCACCCACCACATAGCCCGTGGCAGTTTGCACTTCATCAAATTCTGCCATGCGGCACTTGCGCGCATTTAAATGTTGGCGTAATACTGCCCAATCCGCACGGCCACCGCCCGCCACCGCTAACAGCACAAATTGTTCAGATCCCGCTTTAAACAACACGCTTCTCACCACCGATTGCGGGTTAATGCCTTGCTGGGTGAGCAAGGCTTCTAAATTGCGAATCGGCTTTTTATCTTCAGTCAGCGGAATTTCTATCACGCTAAAAGCAATGCCTTGTTGCAGTAGCAGTTCTGTAACGGGAGAAGTGATTAAAGCGCTCAT
>JAKQIT010000003.1 GCA_029556915.1 Pseudomonadota bacterium | reverse complement strand
CTCAAATTCAGTGACACAGAAAAATTAGAAAGGCAGTATTTCACGAGGCGGGAAAGTGTCTAACTTTTATTCTGCATGAATGCATGGTCAGTAAAATCATTAACGAATTAAATCAATTTAAATAATAATAGATAAATATTTTTAATCAAAAGCATTTAATCAATCAATTTTAAAACTTGAATTAATTAGATTAAACTGATTGCCAGCTGGTTAAACGGTCTTAGGATTAGAGCGTATGAATAAATTAAACCAAATAGTCAGTCCATTGAATGTGCCAGGGTGGCTTAACCTTTTAAAAGCGCACATGATGCAGCGCCGACTATCGGCGATGGGCCTAGCAATTGCTGTTATTAGTCTTACTACTCTATGGCTGCTCAACTTTACAACCGTGATTCCCAGCATTTTAGGGGGCTCGGCTAAATGGGCTTTACTTGCTGGCTTAGCTGGATTTACAGCCACGACAATTGGTGCATTACCCGTATTGATTGTTAAAGGAATACCACAACGCTTAGAAGATTCCATGCTTGGATTTGCTGCTGGGATGATGCTTGCTGCCAGTGTGTTTTCTTTAATCATCCCTGCATTGGACGCAGGACAGGAAATTTTTCTTAGTAGATTTACGGCTTCATTAGTGGTCGTAGTGGGATTAGGACTTGGTGTTTTGTTAATGTTAGGACTAGACGAGTTCACACCACATGAACATGATAAGACTGGTCCATGCGGACCAGGTCATGAAAGATGCGGTAAGGTTTGGTTGTTTGTATTTGCAATAGCAATCCATAACTTACCTGAAGGTATGGCCATGGGGGTGAGTTTCGCAAATGGAGATATGCAGGTTGGGTTACCACTGAGTACAGCCATTGCAATTCAGGATATTCCTGAAGGTCTTGCTGTTGCGTTAAGCTTAAGTGCTGTAGGCATGCGGCCACTTTATGCCATAGGAATTACTGCACTCACTGGCTTATTGGAACCGCTTGGTGCCATATTAGGGTTTGCTTTATCTTCAGGGACTATGTGGACATATCCGGTTGGTTTGGCACTTGCTGCGGGAGCGATGTTGTTTGTGGTATCTCATGAGGTGATTCCTGAAACGCACCGTAACGGACACCAAACAACAGCGACTATTGGGCTGATGATAGGCTTTGCATTGATGATGGTTTTAGACACAACACTGGGTTGATTTTAATAAGGAGTAATATGATGAGTAATGTAAAAGTTAGTGAAATTAATATTGGTATTGATGCAGCAGATCGTAAAGAAATTGTTAAAGGGCTATCCGCATTATTAGCGGATAGCTACACGCTATATTTGATGACGCATAATTTTCATTGGAATGTGACAGGTCCACAGTTTAATAGTCTGCATAATATGTTTATGTTGCAATATACTGAACAGTGGAATGCATTAGATTTAATTGCAGAGCGTATACGTGCACTAGGATACCCGGCACCTGGAACATACAAAGAATTTGTTTCGCTTGCCTCCATACAAGAAGTTGAAGGCACACCAAAAGCCATAGATATGGTGCGTCATCTTGTCAATGCTCAAGAAGCCGTAGCAAGGGTTGCAAGAGGGTTGTTCCCTTTGATTGATAAAGTGGACGATCAACCAACCGCAGATTTACTTACCCAGCGTATTAATGTGCATGAGAAAACAGCATGGATGCTAAGAAGCTTACTCGCTGAGTAAGCAACGATTCACGCAAATAAACTAGTCAATATAGGAGAAGTACAATGAAAGCAAATGTTGGTGGTGTAGATAAAATTCTACGTATTGTATTAGGTGCTGCATTGATTGCTTGGGTCTTGTTTGCAAATGGTCCTATGTGGGCTTGGATTGGGATTGTTCCATTAGCCACAGGTTTATTTAATTTCTGCGCCCTTTATGCCCTGCTGGGCATCAATACTTGCAAAGTGAAGTAAGTGTAAAGTGGCATTTTAGTGCACTACATAATTGACGCTTGCCTGCTGATTGAAATGTAAAGGGTTAGGTCAACACTTTATAGATAGAAGGTCAAGTGTGTAGCGTACCGTGATTAATTGTAACACGCTAATTACCAATAGATTTTGAACTACGGAACCAAAAGTAAGTCGGAATTCTGTTCAAGTTTTATACATGTTGCAATATTTCATTAAGAGGCAAGTGTTAATATGAGGGTTAAAATCAAGTTACCAATACTGCTTGTTTATAAAAATGCAATTTAACATAAAGTCTCCTTAATCTATAAAAGCCCCAAGAATCTGCGCGCAATCCAGTTACTCTTAGTAGATATCAAACTTGATAGCACTGTTAGTTATCTTGGGATAGAAGTGGATGTCGCTTTGGAGATAGCTGAGCAACCTGAAGTTTAATAAGGATAATCAGCACGGCTAATAAGTCGCCCCTGAACAACTCCCAACCAATTGATTTAATTAGGTAATAATTACATTTTAGTGGTATGAATTTGCCAGAAATGCGATAATGATGCTTTGATTTCTTGCAAATTTCAGAGTGTTTTATGGGCCCTAAACATCCGTCTCCAGCCTCCGGTGAGTTATTTCAGCAAGTACTTACCGAGTTGATCAATCTCGAACATCCTTTAGTCAAACTAGCAGCATTCATTGACTGGGAAGTCTTTCAAACGCAATGGTCAGGGTTCTTTCCATCGAAGACCGGGCGTCCAGCCACACCGCCACGACTGATCGCCGGCTTGCTTTATCTGCAGCACACTTTTGCCTTGTCGGATGAAGCATTAATCTGGAGTTGGGTAGAGAATCCGTATTGGCAGCATTTCTGCGGTGAGATCCACTTCCAACATGAACCGCCAATCGACCCGTCCTCACTGACGCGCTGGCGCAAGCGTCTCGGTGAAGCCGGGGTTGAACGCTTGCTCAGTGCAAGCATAGACGCTGCGCGTCGCGGCAAGGTCGTCAAAGAAAAGAGCTTTGACAAAGTAATCGTAGATACCACCGTCATGGAAAAAGCCATTGCCTTCCCAACGGACAGTCAGTTGCTGGAGAAAGGCCGCCAGCACTTAGTCAGGTTGGCCGAATCGTTAGGCATTGGCTTAAGGCAGAACTACAACCGTGAAGCGCCAAGGCTCGCCGCCCAAGTCGCACGCTACGCCCATGCCAGGCAATATCGCAGGATGCGTGCCGTGCTTAAAACACAGCGCACCCTCCTAGGTCGTGTATGGCGTGATGTGCAGCGTAAGTTGAACGGTGAACAATTGAACATGGACACTGTAAAAACAACACTCGCCAAAGTACAGCACCTGCTCAACCAGCAACGCACCGACAAAAACAAACTCTACAGCCTGCATGCGCCTGAAGTTGAATGCATTGCCAAAGGCAAGGTGCGTCAATCCTATGAGTTTGGCGTTAAAGTTAGTATTGCAACGACGCATAAAGAAGGCTTGGTAGTGGGCATCAAGAGCATGCCAGGTAATCCGTATGATGGGCATACCTTACCCTCGGCAGTCGAGCAGATCGCCATGCTGACCAATCGCCCACCCAAGGCGCTGTTTGTGGACAGGGGCTACCGTGGCGTTGAAGTCCCTAACGTCACCATCTGGCGCAGTGGGCAAAAGCGTGGCGTGACGCCCAGTATCAAAAAAGCGATTCACCGCCGCAGTGCCATAGAGCCCGCGATCGGACACATGAAGAATGATGGCAGGCTAGGCCGCAACTGGCTTAAAGGGGCTTTGGGAGATGCATTGCATGCCATGCTGTGTGGAGCAGGTCACAACTTACGAATGATTCTAAGAGCCATCCGGCTTTTTTACGGCCAGTGTTTTGCAAAGCTACTGCTAATGTTAGTCGCTGCTATACAGCAGCATTTGAATACAACTCAGTTCAAATCTGCTTGAACTGAGTTGTTCAGGGGCGACTATTTAGAATATCTTCTTAATATAACAAAACCTCGCCGGGGCGAGGTTTTGTTTTTGAATGCTGGTTAGGGCATTCCAACTTAAGTGCGGAGGTGAGGCTAGGCGGTGAGCCATTTGCAACGCAGGCAGTACGTATTTGTACGACTAGGCACAAATGGCGATACCAACAACGCATCACCGATGCAATTAAGAATGGAATTACATCATACCGCCCATGCCGCCCATACCACCCATATCACCACCGCCCATTGCTGGACCGTCTTCTTTTGGATGCTCAGCGACCATGCAGTCAGTTGTCAGCATTAAGCCGGCCACTGAAGCTGCATTTTGCAATGCAGAG
>JAKQIT010000165.1 GCA_029556915.1 Pseudomonadota bacterium | reverse complement strand
ATGTAGTGCTAAACAGATAAAAACCAACCTGAATATCCATCAATCTAGCAAAGGCTAATGCATTAAATTAAGTGAGGTTGATTGATTGAACATTCATACAACATAATCATTTTTGTGTTTTTACACAGCCTGTCCCCCATTGCAGAAGTTCACTTGTGAAATTTAGGTGACTTTTTTGTCCTTCATAGTACTCATTAAGTTGGTAAAGATTAAACAATAATCACTGGCGACTAAGAAATAATTCAAGCGGCTCATGTCACTGGCATATACAGACAACTGAATATTTATAGTTCATCTCAGAGTTACATTCATTATTCCATAACTGCTACTTTGGGCACATTCCACCAATGGTCGGATATGAATGAATTAACAATTTCTGAAAAAACGTGGGCACAAGATGGGCACGAAATGGGCACAGGATGGGCACGAGAGATACACCAGTTAGTGAGCACTAGCTTGGTGACTAAAGTATTTACTGGCGCGCCCAACAGGAGTCGAACCTGTGACCTTTGGCTTCGGAAACCAACACTCTATCCAACTGAGCTATGGGCGCGGGGTGTTGCATTATATCAAACGGCACACGTTATTGTGCATTACATAGACACGCCTTTTGCCTAAATTTAAAGAGTAGGTATAATGGCGCTAGCACACATTATTTATGGGGATAAACAGCAATGAGCAGTCAAGATAACGGTTACAAAAGCTCTACTATATGGCAATTATTATTAGTCATTCCTGGCACAATTTTAGTGCTGACTTTGTTGATTTCATTGCTAGCAAAATCATTTAGCGGTGCAGCGCCTGAGACCGCTCCAGCGGCTGAAGTTGCTAAGGTGGAAGAAAATATTAAACCTGTGGCGGAGGTTGAGATGGCTGCGGCTGATGCGGGCCCGCATGTGGATAAGAGTGGTGAAGAGGTTGTGACTGCTGTTTGTAGCATGTGCCATACCGCAGGGTTGATGAATGCACCCAAAATTGGGGACAAAGCTGCTTGGGCACCACGCATTGCACAAGGTTACGATACTTTAGTCAAAAATGCGATTAACGGTATTCGTGGCATGCCAGCGAAAGGTGGTAACGCCGCATTAAGCGATAATGAAGTGACCAATGCTATGGTACATATGGCTAATTTAGGTGGTGCTAATTTTAAAGCGGTAGCAGCATCTGAAGCTAAAGCAGCAGATGCTGCGCCTGCCGAGGCCGCGCCAGCGGCTGTAGCCGTGGCTGTGGCAGCTGCGCCATCTGAAAAAACAGTTGCAAAAGAAAAAGTAGAGGCGAAAGTTGAAAAAGCGGCTGAAGTTAAAGCTGCTGAAGCGGCACCTGCCGCTGCCGCAGGTAAGTCTGGTAAAGAAGTTTATACGGCAACCTGTAGCATGTGCCACGGTACGGGGCTAATGAATGCGCCTAAATTTGGTGACAAAGGCCAGTGGGAGCCACGTATTGCGCAAGGCTACGATACTTTGGTTAAAAATGCGACGAATGGTATTCGTACAATGCCAGCAAAAGGCGGCAATGCTAGCTTAAGCGATGCCGAAGTGGCTGACGCAGTTAAATATATGGCAAACGAAGCAGGTGCTGGTTTTTAATTTGAGCCATTTGCCGAGTTAAGTAACCTAAGTTAAATAACAATAAAAGCCACTTAAAATGTTAAGTGGCTTTTTTATTCAAACAATCATCCACAGATATTCTCATGGCAACTTACGCAATTGGCGACATTCAAGGCTGCTACCATGCTTTTCAAGCGCTATTAGAACGCCTGAATTTTAACCAAAATCAAGACGAGCTTTGGCTGGTAGGTGATTTAATTAACCGCGGCACGGGCTCTCTTGAAGTGTTACGATGGTGCTATCAGCATCAAAATAGTATTAAAGTTGTGCTGGGCAACCACGACTTACATGCGCTGGTAGTGGCGGCGGGGTTTGTTAAAGCCAAAAAAGGCGATACGCTGACTTCATTACTCATGGCCGAAGATGGCCGAGATTTACTAAATTGGCTACGGTATCAACATATGGCTTATAGTAATGGCGAATATCTCATGGTACACGCAGGATTATTGCCGCAATGGACTGCCGCGCAAGCTTTAAGTTACGCTGCAGAGGTGGAAACAGCACTGCAAGCAGATGATTATTTAAACTTTTTAGCGCATATGTACGGCAACCAACCAAATCGCTGGCATGACAATTTAACTGGGTTAGACAGGTTGCGTGTCATTACTAATGCGATGACGCGCTTGCGTATTTGCACCTCAAGCGGTGAAATGGAGTTTGATTTTAAAGGCGAATTACAAGACATCCCTAAAGGTTATATGCCGTGGTTTGATGTGCCAAACCGCGCCAGTCAAACTACGCAGGTCATTTTTGGGCATTGGTCAGCGCTTGGCTTGCAGCAGCGTCAAAATGTCGACGCGCTAGATACAGGCTGCTTGTGGGGTGGGCAACTCACAGCAATGAATTTAGATACCAAAGAAATCACACAAGTACCATCTAATCCGCTCGATAAACCGCATAAAATTAAATCACATTTTTAGCGAAATTTATTCCATCTTCATTTGACTGCCTCTGCAAGCCAGTATCCATGCGGCTTACAGAGGCATAAAAATCTCTCGGGGGTTTTTGTGGGGTTTATAAGCCTAATTTTTGTCTAATATTTTGCTCAATAAAGGCTGTTAAAGTGCGCCGATTTTTGTCTTCATCAGATAGGTCAGCCGTGAAAATTGGGCTTAAAAAATGCAACTCTACTTTTGGCGTTTTCTGCTGCAAAATTTGGCTAAGCGATGTCTTTAAGCTGGTATCGCCTGCGTAGGCCATCAAAATATTCGCATCACCATTCGCGAGCGGATAGCGAATGGCTACGGGTTGTAGCGTAGCATTGGCGTGCAAAACGGCTTGAATCAGGCTGCTTTTAAAGGGTAAAACACTGTTGCCATCGGTGGTGGTACCTTCAGGAAACAAGCATAAATTATCGCCAGCTTCTAAACTGCTCGCGGTGGTGTGTGCCACCCGCACCGCATCTTTGCGATTTTCACGGTCTATAAATAGCACGTCAGCACTTTTAGCCAAGTAACCAAAAATAGGCCAGTGTTTGATTTCAGACTTGGCGATAAAACGCAGCGGCACCACGCTGTTAAGCGCGTGAATATCTAACCAAGAAATATGGTTAGCCACCACCAATGTGCCGGCCATTTGCTGCGGAACATTTCCGTGCGTGGTGATTTGAATATTAAGCGCAGCAAGCAAACGCCTGTGCCACCATTGCATGATGTTGATTTTGTGGCTTGAGCGCACTAGTGGAAAAACCAAGCTCACAGTAGCCACGCCCACCAGCGTGTGCATAGCCACGCGGCTGATTCTAAAGTAGCGCGTGAGGCGATTGGTTTGTTGTATTATTGTTGTTTGCAAAGGTGTTGTTACTGTACCACCTTTTAATCATCACGCTTTAAAGTGAGTTATTTCAAAAAGTGGGCAGCGTATCTTGGGTTAATTCTCGAAAGCGGTAACATTACCAGCATATCGGCTGTATTGAAATAGGGGTCCCACGTTGGTTCGCCGCAAATATACGCGCCAAGTCTCAAATATCCTTTAATTAACGGCGGGCAGGCAACTTGCAAGTTGGTGTTGAGCGAGCGACTTAATAGCGGATTGCGTGGAAATACGCGGTACTCAAGTGGTGATAAGTATTCGTCTTGCAATTTTTGATACAAACTTGCCGCCGCGTGGCCGCCATCTGCCATACTCATGCTACCGCAGCCTATCATGTATTCATAATTGTGCATTTGCATGTATTTTGCCAAACCAGCCCATAATAACGTGATGGTGCCACCGTTGCGATAGTTTTGATGTACGCAAGCGCGACCAACTTCAACCGTGCGGTCAAATAGATGCGCCAGCCTTGAAATGTCAAATTCACCTGCTGAGTAATAACCACCCGCTTCGTTAGCGTTTTCTGGGCTCAAAATACGGTAAGTGCCAATCACTTGCTGTGTGCTGCTATCGCGCACAATTAAATGCTCGCAATATTGGTCAAATCCATCTACATCTAAACCGCCTGTGCCTAAAAGTTGGGCGCCCATCTCTTCGGCAAATACTTTGTAGCGTAAGCGTTGCGCTTCTTCAATCTCAGTATGAGTGCGTGCAAGACTAATGGTAAGTTTCCCAGCCTTTTGATGGCGCAAGCCGTTGTTTTTTATTGGCTGTAATGTATTTTTAATCATTCAAGTGCTCCTGTTATTTGATGAAGAGCACTTTAAAAGCTAAAAATGAATAAACGATGACAGAAATATGATGTTTTGTTGACGGGACTAATTGCTGTGGTGCGCGAGATTGAAAAAATCACTACTAAGTTGACGTGCTGGAAAATAAAAAAGGCGACATGAAAGTCGCCTTTGTTTGTTTAAGTTAGATTAGTGTGAAACGCGAGAATTTTCGCCATTTTCAATAATGCGTACTTTTTCGCCAAGGTTAAATGCTTCATCAGCTTCTTGCACAATTGCGATTAAGCCACCGCCATCTAATTTAACGGTAATTTCAAGCGCATCTTTGCGGGTAATGCCTTCTTCAGCCATTGCCCCTACGATGCCACCAGCCACAGCGCCTATTACCGCGCCAACCGCGCTAGTGCGTCCACCACTACCAATGGATCCGCCAGCCACACCGCCAACTACTGCGCCTGCGCCAGTACCGATAGGTGTTTTTGTGCCTTCAAGTTTAACTTGGCGTACACCTTCAACAACACCTGTTTTAACGGTTTGTACTTTACGGGCTTCTTCACGGGTATA
The DNA here is from genome assembly GCA_029556915.1 of Pseudomonadota bacterium. Lineage (GTDB taxonomy): Bacteria > Pseudomonadota > Gammaproteobacteria > Burkholderiales > Methylophilaceae > Methylotenera. Next base: position 117,940 of record JAKQIT010000165.1, on the reverse strand, counting down.
TACGCCGCCAGAGTTAGAGCTGGCGCAGCCTATAAGGGCGATACTTATTAAGCCTGCAATGGCTAATTGTGTTAATTTCATTTTAAACTCCCCAAAATCGTTATACATAGAGATTTGAGTTGCAACCAACTTGTTAAGTTTCAATCCACTTTAGTATCATTGACTAAAGCTTGGGTATAAATGGCCTCAATATCGCCACGCGACGGTTTATGATTTTGGCCACCACGGCTTTCAATTTTGATTGCGCCCATGGTCGCAGCTAAGCGCCCACAGGTTGGCCAATCCCAGCTGCGCGCAATGCCATACAATAAGCCAGCGCGATAAGCATCACCGCAACCGGTCGGATCTACAATCTTGCTCGCTTTAACGCATGGAATGTCAAAACGTTGACCATCCGCATAAATTTGTGAGCCATTGCCACCCAGAGTGACGATTAAAGCTTTTACTTTTGTGGCGAGGTGTTCAAGCGTTAGGCCAGTTTTATCTTGAATAATTTGTGATTCATAATCGTTTACCGCTAAATAATCGGCCATTTCAATAAAGTGCAACAACTCTTCACCATTAAACATGGGCAAACCTTGGCCAGGGTCAAACATAAAGGGGATTTTTGCATCAAAACACTCTTTAGCGTGGGCAAACATGCCATCGCGGCCTTCGGGTGCGATGATTGCCAGCAACACACCCTTTGTGTCACTCACGTGATTTTGGTGTGATTCAACCATGGCGCCTGGGTGAAATGCAGTAATTTGATTGTCGTCAGTATCCGTAGTAATAAAAGCTTGCGCAGTAAAGTTATTTTCAATGGTTTTGATGTGTGCGGTGTTCAGGTTGTTTTTGTTGAGCCATGTAGAATAAGGACCAAAGTCTTCGCCTACTGTTGCCATTATTAGCGGATTGCCCTCCAGTAACTGCAAGTTGTAGGCAATATTCCCAGCCGTACCACCAAACTCGCGACGCATCTCAGGCACATAAAACGCCACACTTAGGGCATGAATTTTGTCGGGCAAAATATGATTTTTAAATTGATCTTGAAACACCATAATGGTGTCATAAGCCAGTGAGCCGCAGATGAGAATAGACATAAAAAAGCACAAGAATAATTAAGAAGCTGTCATTATCTTGCAACTGGCAGTTTAAAGCTAGCTTGGATTTGCTAAGACGACTTAATCGCACCATCAATTAAAATTTTAGCCGCTTTTTTAGCATATTTAACCGCACCTGAGCCACGCTTCATTTGTTCGGCTTGCATGGCGCCTTCAAATAACAAAGATAGCTGTAAAGCTAGGCCATCAGCATCTTTAATGTTGGCCTCATGCGCAAGCTTGCTAATGTACTGACGAAACTCTCGGGATTGTTGACTAGATAACTGGTGAATCGGATTTTCTTCATTGGGAAACTCAGCCGAAGCTTTAATAAAAGCCATGCCAGTAAAGTCTGGAGATGATACCCATTCTTCAATGTAATCAAATAATTGCGTTATTTTGTCAGCAGGTTTTTTATGGCTTAACTGAGCGGTTAGCCAAGTGAGAAAGTCTTTTTGGTTTTGATTAAGTACCTCTAAAATTAAGGCTTCTTTAGAGGAAAAGTATTTATACAGCGTCATTTTAGTGGTGCCAGCTACCGCGACGATGGCATCCACGCCAGTCAAGTTGATGCCTTTGTTTTGAAACAAATGGGTGGCAACGCCTAAAATGCGCTCTCTTAATTTGATGATTTTTTGTTCAGCCATAAGTAAACTATATTAGGAGTCAAGTGCACTTTGCATGCCCCATTATCGCGCAAAATGTGTCATTTAGCTAATTGTTTAGATAGATATACTTGTTAGTATTATATGAAGTCAACAAAAATGCAACAGTGCTTTATTGAGCGCTAAATATAAAGATGCTGATTATTATAGGCGGTTGAGTGTATTCAAAAATATACAGAATTGTATAACTGACACATTTTTGCAAATTAAAGAAGATTTTTTGTGCGATTTTTGACTTAACGGGGCGGCATTTACTTTGAGTTTGCCATTAGCATAGGGGTGTAGTTGCAGCGTACCTTTTCTAAATAAGTGTTGGCGATGGCTAAGTCTGCTAAATCAGCGGGCAATTTTCCTCCCACCACACTCTCAATATAAACCGCTTTATGTTTATCTGGTATTTGTAGCGCCTCTGGAAACTGGCAAGTGCCGTTGCGCATTAGCTCAAATTTAGCATACATGTCGGCGGCATCTTTAGCTGTGAGTTTGCTATTGTCTTGATTGAAAGTAGCGGTAACATCTGTGTCGATATTATTTTCTGTCAAGATGGGGGGTGATGTATTGGGGATTGACCGCCAAAATAAAGCAATACCAAGTGCAAGAATGCAACTCGCGGCTAAACCATAAATGGCGGGCTTGGTGAAGCTGAGTTGCAGCTTCTCTTTTTGTGTTTGAGCCAATATTAAGGCTTCCGTCGCTTTTTTAGCGTGGGTTAAATGGTTGCTGTCGAGCTCTTTTGTCTTCTGAATAGCCGCGTTGTAAGCAATTAGCGCAATATGCTCAGCCAAAATGTTTGGGTTCGATGCGCCGAGCTGCTGCGCTTGTTCTGCTAAATATTTTGTTAAGTTATGGTGGGTTGCTGGTGCTGCAGATAGCTGGATGTGGGTGTTAGGTAACTCAAGCCAGTCATCTAAAATGTTAAATAGGTTGAGAATGCGCTCGTGTGGATATTTGCTAGATTTTTCTAGCATTTTAATGAGCCACGGCGAGTTGAAAATATCCATTTAACTGAACTGTAAACAGGTGTTAAAAAGGCTTAACCACGACTAATATCACGACTAAAGTCAATACAAGCACGGGTAATTCATTAAACCAGCGATACCACACATGGCTGTGCTTGTTTTTATTGTGTTTAAAGTCATTGAGCAATTTGCCGCAATAAAAATGGTAGCCAATCAGTACCGCCACGAGTAGCAACTTAGGGTGCATCCAATTGCCTGAAATGCCGTAATGTAGCCAAAGTATGAGCCCAAACGCCAGTGCTAATAGTGCCAGCGGTAACATAAAACGAAATAACTTTTGCTCCATCAAAACAAGCCGTTCAGCTGTGGCAGCATCGGTTACCATGGCATGGTTAACAAATAGTCGCGGCAAATAAAATAGTCCAGCAAACCAGCTGGTAACAAAAATAATGTGCAATGCCTTAATCCACAACATAACTTTAACCTTAATTTTCAATTAACAGGGCTGATTGTACGATGCAATGACTTTTTTTGCTTGCCAAAATACACGCTAGTAGGCGACATATCCACAATAAGGATACGCTTATTTACTCAGTATTGGCATGATATAATTGCGCCTTTATTATTGATGCAATTTCAAAAAAAGAGCACATGAACGCACCACTTCCAAGTACCACCCCTTTTGCCGATTCACACGCCGCACCGCGTCTGCGTGAAATTCCTTACAACTACACCTCATTTTCAGACCGTGAAATCGTGATTCGGTTTCTTGGAGAGGAAATGTGGCAAATATTAAATGCGCTTAGGGCTGAACGTAAAACAGGCCGCTCTGCACGTATGTTATTTGAAGTGCTGGGTGATATTTGGGTGGTTTCGCGTAATCCGTATTTGCAGGATGATTTGTTGGATAACCCTAAGCGTCGCCAAGCCTTAATTGATGCGCTTAATCACCGCATCGCTGCCATTGATGAACGCAGCGCCGGTAATGATAAAGTGCAAAAATTAGTAGCCGCTGCGCGAGTTGCGGTTGATAAATTTGCTGAAGATTTCCGCCAAACTTACGACTTACGCAAAAAGTCTTTAAGCAAACTCTCTAGGCTAACACGCAAAGATAATATTCAGTTTGATGGCTTAGCGCGCGTTTCACACGTGACAGATGCCACAGACTGGCGCGTGGAGTATCCGTTCGTGGTAATTAACCCGGATACGGAAAAAGAAATTGCCGCGTTGGTGAGAGCCTGTATTGAGTTAGGACTTACTATCATCCCCCGCGGTGGTGGTACTGGCTATACCGGCGGAGCCATTCCGCTGACGCCACTTTCAGCAGTCATTAATACAGAAAAGCTAGACCAGCACTCTGGCGTGCAAATGCGTACCTTGCCGGGTGTGGCAAGGCAAGTTGCCACCATAGAATGTGGTGCTGGCGTGGTGACTCGCCGTGCAATGGAGGCGGCAAGTGATGCTGGCTTAGAGTTCGCTTGTGACCCAACCTCTGCGGATGCCTGCTGCATTGGCGGTAATGTGGCCATGAACGCTGGTGGTAAAAAAGCCGTGCTTTGGGGTACTGCTTTAGACAATTTAGCTGCATGGCGCATGGTGACGCCCGATGGTGAGTGGATGGAAGTTGAACGCCTTGACCATAATTTAGGCAAAATTCACGACATCGCCATGGCGCGCTTCAAAGTTAGCCGCCTTGCGGATGACATGAAAACTTTGTTAGCCGAGCCAACTATATTGGAAATTCCTGGCCCTAGCTTTAGAAAAGTAGGTTTAGGTAAAGATGTAACAGACAAATTCTTGTCTGGCTTGCCTGGCGTGCAAAAAGAAGGTTGCGATGGTTTAATTACCTCCGCCACGTTTATTTTGCACCGTATGCCTAAACACGTACGTACGTTGGCATTAGAATTTTTTGGCAATGTTTCTCACGCAGTGCCCGCCATTGTCGAAATCAAAGATTATTTAGATGCGACGGCCAAGCAAGAGCCCGCCGTGATTATGGCTGGCTTGGAACACATGGATGAGCGTTATATCAAGGCAGTGGGTTATGCCACCAAAGCTGCACGCCAGCAACGCCCCAAAATGGTGTTAATTGCTGATATTGCGAGTGATGATGAAGATGCCGTGGGTAAAGTGGCATCTGAAATGGTGCGCATGTGCAACGCCCGTAACGGTGAGGGTTTTATTGCAGTTTCAGGTGAAGCACGTAAGAAATTTTGGCTAGATCGTGCACGCACTGCGGCCATTGCCAAACATACCAATGCCTTTAAAATTAACGAAGACGTGGTGATTCCACTGCCACGTTTAGGTGATTATTCTGACGGTATTGAGCGCATCAATATTGAGCTATCTATCAACAATAAACTTAAATTGTTAGATGCGCTGCAAACTTTCTTGCAGGGGGATTTGCCTCTGCAAAAAGATGAAGACGGTAGCGAAGATGTGCAACTACTTAAAACCAAACGTGCGATGGTTATTAATTTAATCAGCGATTTACGCTCTCGTTGGAGTTTTATTCTGAATCATTTGGATTCACCGGTAGATATTTTAGGTGATGCTGGCAAAGCATATAGCCAATACGAGAATATCTTTCGTGCGGTGCAGTCTTATGACTTAAGGCTTTCTTGGAAGCGTGAATTAAAACGGCCGACTCAAGATATTTTTGCCGGACGTGTGTATCAGAAAATTCTCGAACGCTGTGATGAAATTCACAAACAAGTGCTAAAAAGCCGAGTGTTTGTCGCGTTACATATGCACGCCGGTGATGGTAACGTGCACACCAATATTCCGGTCAATTCTGATGATTATGGCATGATGCAAGATGCGCACGCCGCTGTGGCGCGCGTAATGGCGCTTGCCAGAAGTTTAAACGGTGTAATTTCTGGTGAGCATGGTATTGGCATTACCAAAATGGAGTTTTTAGACCAAGCAACGATTGATACCTTCGCTACATACAAAAATAAAGTGGACCCTAACGGACACTTTAACAAAGGTAAGTTGATGATGGGTTCTGGCTTAGAAAATGCCTATACGCCCAGCTTTGGCTTGCTAGAGCAAGAATCCATCATCATGGAGCAATCCGCCATTGGCGAGATTGCCGATGATATTTCTGACTGCTTACGTTGTGGTAAGTGTAAACCCGTGTGTAGCACCCACGTGCCACGTGCTAACTTGCTTTATAGTCCGCGTAACAAAATTTTGGGCACTTCATTACTGATTGAAGCATTTTTGTATGAAGAGCAAACGCGTCGCGGTATTTCGCTCAAGCATTTTGATGACTTTAACGATGTGGCTGACCACTGCACTGTGTGCCACCGCTGTGAAAAACCCTGCCCAGTGGATATTGATTTCGGCGATGTCTCTATCAAAATGCGCAATTTCTTGCGTGAGCAAGGTAAAAAGAAATTTAGCGCTGGCACTTGGGCTGGTATGGCGTTTTTAAACGCAAAAGACCCAGCCACCGTTAAATTACTGCGTGCAACCATGATTGCTTGGGGTTATAAAGCACAAAACCTTGCATATACCTTTGCCAAGCGGTTTGGTTTGTTGGCAGATAAAAAAGCCCCGCCAGCAACAGTAGGCAAGCCGGAAATCAAGACGCAGGTGATTCATTTTATCAATCGGCCTTTGCCTAGAAAAATGCAATCTAAAACCTCACGCGCATTGCTGGGCTTAGAGGATGACCACATGGTGCCAGTGATTCGCAACCCACAAAAAGTGAACGATGATTCCGAAGCGGTGTTTTACTTCCCTGGTTGTGGCTCAGAGCGTTTATTCTCAAACGTGGGCTTAGCCACCCAAGCCATGCTGTATGAAGTGGGCGCCATTACGGTGTTGCCCCCGGGTTATTTGTGTTGCGGCTACCCACAAACTGCCAGTGGCAATCACGATAAAGGTCAAGAGATTACCGCTGATAACCGCGTGCTGTTCCACCGCGTGGCAAATACGCTAAACTACTTAGATATTAAAACCGTCATCGTCTCTTGCGGCACGTGTATGGATCAACTACAAAAATACGAATTTGAGAAGATTTTCCCCGGTTGCAGATTATTGGATATTCACGAATATTTAATGGAAAAAGACATGCGCTTGCAAGGCGTCACCGGCACGCGTTATATGTACCATGACCCATGCCACACGCCGATGAAAACCTATAAACCGTTAGAAGTCACTAATAAGTTAATGGGCACCGATGTGGCGCTGAATGACCGTTGCTGTGGTGAAAGCGGCACGTTTGCAGCCGCCCGCCCAGATATTGCCACACAAGTGAAGTTCCGCAAGCAAGAAGAGCTTGAAAGCGGTATGGCAAAAATGGGCTTAACCGTAGGCGCACCAGAGCAGAATGTGAAAATTCTCACTTCATGCCCAAGTTGTTTGCAAGGTTTATCACGTTATAAAGATGATACCGGCATTGAGGCCGATTACATTGTGGTGGAGATGGCGAAGCATATTCTTGGTGAGAATTGGATGCAGGATTATGTGGCGAAGGCCAATAATGGTGGGATTGAGAAGGTGTTGTTGTAATGTTAAGCCGTTTCGGCACTTTTTTACTAGGTACGGTTTCACTGTTTATATTTCTAGCAATTTTAACTATAGGAGTAATTCACTTCTTCTTCAATTTTGAACATCATAGTAGGCGTGCTGTAGTTGGAAATTTAAAAGAAGCCAAACAGTATGTTATAGATTTTAATAAAAATCATGGGCGCTTACCAAAAACTGAAGAGTTTAATAATTGGGCAAATAACAAATTCGGCGACCCTGTACCATACGAATATCATAAATCCAATTTTCCAAGTGATTTGATTCGATTAGCAGGTGAACCACCATCAGGAGCATTTTACTTTGACGCTTGGAATGGAGAGATTTTTGCTTATTATGCTTCTTGGTATAAAGATGGTAGTGTAGGGCTAGTTCCAGATAGAGAGTATTATTTTGGAGGCTCAGCTTATATGCATTACCTGATTATATTTTTACCACTATTGATATTTTGGGCTATCGCTTTTTTCGCTCTTAGATATACCTTTGTACGTCGTTAAATTAAGAAACGTCTAATTTCGCCCCTTAGCGAGATACTTTTTCTTGCCTCGCCAAGTAAAAGTATCCAAAAAGAAGGCGACCCCGCTACCGCTTGTATCCTCGATTTTTAATTTAGCTTAGGCGGCAGCCGAACTCACCCTAACAAGCCACACAAACCGTGGCTTGTTGCGGAGTTCAAACATGCGTCTGCCGAAATCTCCCAAGCCAAATTAAAAACCCACGGCGCGTCAGAAGGGGGATTATTAAGCCCATAATGTTGAGTCAAAAATTTTCAATTTTTGACTCATTTTTTAGCAAACATCATTTAAACTCCTCTGTAAGCCTTATTCCATGCGGCTTGCAGGGCATCAAAAATCTCTCGGGGATTTTTTTATTATTTTTAATCATTTTTTTTGTTTGACGCAGAGGGTTGCGTTGGTTAGTATTCTGAGCAAAATCACCACAAATTAAAGGGGTAAGTCATGCTGATTATTTTCATTGTTATTAACATTATTTTGCTGGTGATGATGTTTTTAGCACGCTCTGCGCTACAGTCTTTTTTGTCAAAGCATCAAGCGATGAACTCAGCCGAGGCGATGGCAGATTTTAAGCTAGTGGCGCGCATGAATATGTATGGTGCGTTGGTGTATTTGGTGGGTGGTTTGGCGGTGCTGGCTATGGGGGTAATGTTGGTGATTAAAATGGGCATTATCGGGATGCTGGTGGCGATACTATTTAGTTTGCCTTCGTTGTTTTTAAGTTTAAATGTTAAAAAGTTAGAAGAGAATAGTAAAAGTTTGCCTTGGGAGCAATCGCTAAATGATGAATACGAACACGTAAAAGAAGTTTGGGTGAAAAAAGCGTTGCCAGATTTTTAGGTGGTTTGGGGCTGGTTTAAGTTAAAATAGCGCTAATTTCATTGAAATTTTACTGAGCGAGCATTGATTATGTCGGGCAATACCATAGGCACACTTTTTACCTTCACTTCGTTTGGCGAGTCGCACGGCGCGGCTATTGGCGGCGTGGTGGATGGTTGCCCACCGGGTTTAGCGTTAAGTGCTGAAGATTTGCAAATTGATTTAGACCGCCGCAAACCGGGTACTTCACGCCACGTCACGCAGCGCAGCGAGGCCGACGCGGTGGAAATTTTATCTGGTGTGTTTGAAGGCAAAACTACAGGTGCGCCCATTGGTTTGCTCATTCGCAATACCGACCAACGCAGCCAAGATTACAGCAAAATCATGAATACCTTCCGCCCCGGCCATGCGGATTACACTTATACACAAAAATACGGCGTGCGCGACTATCGCGGTGGTGGACGTTCTAGCGCACGAGAAACAGCAGTGCGCGTAGCGGCGGGCGCAATTGCAAAAAAATGGCTAAAAGAAAAATTTGGTGTGCAAATTCGCGGGTTTTTAAGCCAATTGGGCGAGATTGAAATTCCGTTTGTGAGTTGGGATGCGCTAAACGACCTTGAAAACAAATTGTTTTCCCCTAATTTAGAAATCATGCCAAAGCTTGAAGCGTATTTAGATAATATCCGCACTGAACGCGATTCTGTTGGCGCAAAACTCACCGTAGTGGCTGAAGGCGTGCCTGTAGGCTTAGGTGAGCCGATTTTTGATAGGCTAGATGCGGAAATTGCCTATGCCATGATGAGCATTAACGCGGTGAAGGGCGTAGAAATAGGCGATGGTTTTGCCAGTGTGGCGCAACGCGGCAGTGTGCATTCCGATGAAATGACGCCAGAAGGCTTTGTGAGCAATCACGCAGGCGGCATTTTAGGTGGAATTTCAACAGGTCAAACCATTAGCGTCAATGTGGCGTTTAAGCCTACTTCCAGCATTCCGCAAGAGCGTCGCTCGATTGATAAAGATGGCAATGCGGTGATGATGCAAACTACTGGCCGCCACGACCCGTGCGTGGGCATACGCGCTACGCCAATTGTCGAGGCAATGCTAGCTTTGGTGCTGATGGATCACGCTTTGCGCCATCGCGCGCAAAATGCGGATGTGGCATGTAAAACCCCAAAGTTGGCTTAAACGTAGGAAGTTGATTTAGGTCATGGTTTCTGTTGTTTAAAAGTTTGATAATGGTGGTGTGATTCGTCGTATTCGTAGCACACATAAAACAAATTTTTAATTAGGAGAACCTATGAGTATTGAGCATCATGATTTAGTCCACGAATTTCCAGAACATCGCGAGAAAATTCACAGTTTAAAAACCAGCAGTGCGCATTTTGCCAAGTTGTTTGATGAATATAATGTAACAACTAAAGCAGTTGAACACCTAGAAAATACAGGCGTGCCGGTATCTGACGTGGATTTTGAACAGCAAAAGAAAAAACGTGCGCAGTTAAAAGACCAACTGTATTCTATGTTGGTTTCGTAATCGTTCGTCAGCGTAAATCGCGTTAAAAAAAGTCGGCGTAAGCCGACTTTTTTTGTTATTGTGCTAGCAATCAATATTTTAGCTTTTCACCTAGTAGAAACCCATTTTGAGCCATAAACTGCACTTTAATCTATCCCGTTTTTACTTTATATACTACTTTTTTGTCGGCGCTTTTGTGCCTTATTGGGGGCTGTATTTAAAGTCAGAGCAACTGACCGAAGCCGACATTGGCATTTTAATGTCTTTGTTTCAAATCAGCCGCATTTTTGCGCCCAATTTTTGGGGCTGGTTGGCAGACCATACTGCTAAACGCGTGGTGTGGATTAAATTGACTGCTTTACTTGGCTTGCTCGGTTTTGTTTTGGTGTTTTGGGCGCACGGTTTTTGGGTATTGTTTTTGGTGATGGCAGCCTTGAGTCTATTTACCAGTTCTACACTGCCGTTATCCGAATCGCTCACTTTGGCGCATTTAGCCACCACCAACGGCCATTACAGCCGCATTCGCATGTGGGGTTCGCTGGGTTTTATTGTGGCGGCCGTTATTTTGGGCTTTATGACCGATATTTTTGGCATCAAAAGCTTATTGTGGTTTTTGCTGGGCGTGCAAATCACGTTATTCGCGCTCACTTTTAAATTACCTGAGGCTAATATAGCCCCGCATGCGCATGACCACTTTAATATTTGGCAAGTGGTCAAGCAGCCTAATGTGATTGCTTTGCTAATTGGCTGCGCGCTGATGGTCACCGCGCATGGTGTGCTATATAACTTTTATTCCATTTATTTAGAAAAACACGGCTATAGCAAAACCGCTATCGGTTTATTGTGGTCAGTAGGGGTTATCTGTGAAATTGGCATTTTTATGCTCATGCCAAAAATCATGGCACGGTTTAGCTTAAAAACAATTTTGCTAGTGAGTTTGGTTTTAGCGGTTATTCGCTTTAGCTTAATTGGTGCTGCGGTAGATAGTTTATTCCTGATTATTTTGGCACAGACATTGCATGCTGCTACCTTTGGCAGCTTTCATGCCGCTTCGGTGGAAGTGATTACGCAGTATTTTAACGGGCGACACCAAGCCAAAGGCCAAGCGATTTACAACAGCGTAGCCTATGGCGTGGGCGGCACGGTGGGCGGCTTAGCTGGCGGCTATGGCTTGCAATATCTAGGTGGGCAAGCTACTTTTGCCCTCGCTGCTGTTTTTCCGTTTATAGGGTTTTTGGTCATTTATCTGGGGTTAAAACTCACGTCAGATAGCCAAACTAAGGGAATGTTTAGATGAGTAATTACAAAATAATAAGAAATATTTTGGCACTAATCTGCCCATTTTTGGCAATGCAGGTGCATGCCGAAACACAAGTGAACGTGGTGGGATTGTTTAGTAATAAAGCGGTGGTTTCGATTAACGGTGGCAAGCCGAAAACATTGAGTGTTGGACAAACGATGGATGGCGTAAAATTGCTGGCCGCCAACAGCCAAATAGCTACATTGCAGGTTGAAGGCAAAACGCAGCAGCTTGGTATGGGGCAAGCGGCATCGATGGGAGGTGCAAATGCATCTAATGGTGTTGCTAGCGTCACACTTTATGCTGATCATCAAGGCCACTATATTTCTGATTGCACGATTAACGGTGCGAGTTTTAAATTTTTATTAGATACGGGTGCAACGATGGTAGCAATGAATAGTGGCGACGCTAAGTTTGCCAAAATTGACTACAAAAGCGGAACACCCATGCAAGCCAGCACCGCAAACGGCGTGGTGACAGGTTATAAAGTAACGCTTGCCAGCCTTAAAATTGGGGCGGTGACCTTAAACCAAGTTGAAGCGACTGTGCTGGAAGGCGGCTCACCACCGATTATTTTGCTTGGCATGAGTGCATTGAATAGATTGGATATGAAACGCCAAGATATTGCGCTGACGCTTACTAAGAAATATTAACCACACAAACGCTAGTCAGTTTTATTATGAATACTGCGCTGTAAATCTAGCAGCGGTGTTTGGTCAACTTGAATCATGCCTTGTCGCGGGTGGTCAAGGTCAAGAATTGCATATACCAATAACGCTACCAAAAAAATCTTTAAATAAGTGATTTTTGAAACTCTAGGTTGCGCAATGCCTGCGTTAAAACCTATTACCCAACTGGTCATGGTAAATACAATCGCCAGTAAGCCAAGCACCGCTTCTGGCACGTGGCGGCTAATCACTGCCGTGCGCCTGCCAAAAGAATCAATCATTTCGTTGAGAGACTGAATAAATAAGCCATAGGTGACGGGTGTGGCGTTTGCAGGCACAAGCTGCATGGTTTGCTGCCAAAGTTTATCTTGCGTCATGGTGGCTTGTTGCAACAATGGGTCGCGTTCTGTAGCGTTGTTGAGTGCAAGTTGGCTTGCACGCGCACGTAAATCCACATACTGGCGCATGGTTTGTTGTATTTCTGGTTGCGCTTGTTTGGGTAATAATTGGGTGCGCAAAAAAGCCGTACCAATCGCATTGGCTTCATCGACAACCGCATCGTTGCGGCTCTCAAAACGTTGCAGTGCTATAGAAAATGTAAACGCAATGAGTAGTGCCAAAATACCCAACAGTGAACTTTGTACAGAATCAATTTGCCCTTGATACGCCAAACCGACCTCTTTTTTAAGTCGCTTACCCAGCCAGTGGCCGATTTCACAAGCCACTATCATGCAAGCAAAAAGCTCTAGCGCAATGGTTAAACTGCTTAAGTTATAAATCATATTGTGCAAAGTGAAAAAAGATTGTGTTCTTAGGGTTTAGTGCGAAAAAAAGGGTCTGCCGATTCGACATTGCCAAGCTGAATTAAACGCTGGAATATGCAGTTTTGCAAGTACAAAAAATCAATTTTGGAGGCCAGTAATTTACTTTTTAACTTGCGGCCAAGTGTTGATATGAATCGCCCCAAGTTCGTCTAAGTCTAATCTGGTAAAAGGCCGATGTTGCTGCAAGACGGTCTGCTCGTATTCAGCGCAAAACGGGTTGATGCTGACCATGTGACCAATGCGATTAGCGTATTCAATATTCTTTTTAGCGTCGGTCAGCCTGCCAAAACGCGAGGCCGACATCGCCGATAAAACAAATATACCGAATAAAATCCCCATTGTTGGCGGAACCAGCGTAAACGGCATTGCGCGATAGCCGATGATTACAGCAAGCGCGACTAAAAAAGAAGCCACGCAAATCAAAGCACTAGCGCCCCGCAGTTTGCTGGCTAATCGGCACAGTTGTGGCAAATCACCTGCGCCGAGCAACTCTTGGCGGCCACTCAATAAAATGCGCGCGATGTTTTTCATGCTAAATATTCTAATCTAAAATCAATTTGCAACGGCTATGTTTTGGTGCAACTTGCCAAGGTAACGCGTATTTTTGCCTACACTTCACCGGCACAATATTGAATATAATTAAAAGTGATATTGAGTAAAACTTGTCCGAGAGAAAATTATACGTCTGCAACCCGCATGCAGACTGGATTAGCGGGCAGGTGAAATGATTTGTGTGAAAATTGGCTGAATTTATAATGAATTATAGTTATTTTTGGGCAATGATTTTAATGGTACTTCCCATACATTCCACCACTTGCCCAGCGCGAATTTTGGCAGTTTTGCGTAGTTCAATTTCGCCATCTACCGTCACCAAACCTTCGGCAACAAACGCTTTGCCTTGGCCGCCGCTGTCAGCAATACCTTCAATTTTGAGTAAATCGCATAGGGCGATAAATTCGTTTTTGAGTTCAAACGTGTTGATTTGCATGATTATCCTTTCAGTTTAAGCGGCAGCCCAGCGGCAATAAAAGTTACTTGGTCTGCCAATTGCGCCACTGCTTGGTTGAGGCGGCCTTGTTCATCTTGAAATTGGCGGTTGATTTCACCTAGCGGCACAATGCCCATGCCCACTTCGTTACTCACAATAATGACCGTGCCTGCAAGCTTTGCTAGCGCGTCGAGCAGGGCTTGGCGTTCGGTTGGCCAATCGAATGTTGGTGGGCGCTCACAATCAGGGCAAATGCATTGTGCAAGCCAAAGTGTCAGGCAGTCTATAATAATGCATGGGTCTGGTTTGGCAGTGTTGAGTAAAGTGGCACCCAAGTTAAACGGTTGCTCAATTGTGCGCCAATCGCTGGGGCGACGCGCTTTGTGGTGCGCCACGCGGTTGCCAAATTCGGCATCGTAAATTTGCGCGGTGGCAATATAAGTGACGGGTTGCGCAGTTGCGATGGCGAGTTTTTCAGCATAAGCGCTTTTGCCTGAGCGTGCGCCGCCAAGAATCAGATGAATCGGCATGACTTAATAATCAACGCCAGGCTGTGCTTTAACGCCTGCACGGTAGGCATGTTTGATGTCCATGACTTCGCTCACGGTATCAGCCAAATCAATCAACGTTTGCGGCGCGGCGCGGCCGGTGACCACCACATGCTGCATGGATGGTCGGGCAGCGATGTCGGCCAACACTTGAGCAGTGTCCAAATAACCGTAACTCAATGTGTAGGTGAGCTCGTCTAGCACTACAAGGCCAATTTCTGGGTTTTGCAACATTTGTTTGGCAATTTTCCAACCTGCTTGCGCGGTTTTGGTGTCGCGTTCACGATCTTGCGTATCCCATGTAAAGCCTTCGCCCAGCACGTGCCATTGCACATTGGCTTGTTTGGAGAAAAAAGCCTCTTCTCCCGTATCGCTGCGGCCTTTGATAAATTGCGCCACGCCTGCCTTCATGCCGTAACCCAGCGCGCGCGCCACCATGCCAAAAGCAGAAGAGCTTTTGCCTTTACCATTGCCGGTGAGCACTAATAGCAAACCTTTTTCCTGGTCGGCTTGGGCTATCGTTTGGTCAATATGCGCTTTTTTGCGCTGCATACGTGCGGTATGTTTGGTGTTTTTGTCGTCTGTCATCTTGGATATTCTAAATAAAAAAACCGCGCTAGTGACTCACCAACGCGGCTTGATATTAGTTAATAAAAATTAAGCTGCGGCAGCAGTGTTCACAATTATGCCAAGTTTTGGCAATGCTTTAGCGGCTGCCCAAAACGCGACTAAATACATCGCGGTGTAACCCATGTGGCTTGGTAGGTAGTTCCAACCGTATTGTATGGTTTCTAAAATGCCAGTATTAGGGAAGCGGCCAGAAAACAAATAATACGTTTGGGTGGAAATGACAAACGCCAAAAAGGTGGAAATAACACTCGCCAAGGTGAACTTTAGCGCATCCAAACGGTTACTTTGGCGGCCAAGCCACATGCCCGCCAACCACATCACGGCGTAGGTTGGCAGCATGCCCCAATAACCAGCGGTTAAGCAAAAAGCAAAATAGCTATCTGCGCTGGCGGCCCCGAAATCAATGAGTGTAGCTAACACGGTAAAGAACACAAACCAGTTAATTTTGCGTAGCAACATGCCACCCACTAAAAAAAGCGCCAAACTCGCATCCGGCAAAGATACATGCGTGAGCACGTGGCTACCACGCGTGAGGAGCATGATAAACGCCACGACAGCGGCAATCATGAGTGGTTTTGCATAAGGTTGTTGTGCTGATTGTTGCATGTTGTTCTCCGTAAAAGACTTATTCTAGCGCTTTTATTTAAAATGAAATAATACCATTTTTAGTCATCATTTAATGTCAAAAGCCAAATTACTCAGGTTGATAGCGAATGTTGATAAATAAATTAGCGCCTGAAGTGTTGTAAGGCTCACCACCAAAATCCAGTCCCAAAGCATATTCTTTATCGAGTATGTTGTTGGCGCGCGCCTGTACTGACCAATCTTTTGCAAACTGGTAATTTACCGTGGCATTGATTAGCGCGTAGCCACTTAATTTTGCAGTATTGCTCGCGTTGTTATAACGTACAGACGAGGCGGTAGCTTCAGCCCCAAACCGCCAATCTGCCATTTGGTAGTTAGCGTTTAAATTGGCATGCCGATTTGCACGGCGCACCAATAGATTGCCAGATTTCTCATCTTCAGGCGATTGAATATCTACGCTGCCGCCCAGATGTAAATCACCCAATTGCTGACTTGCGCTTAAGCTCAGGCCGTTGATGCGCGCTTTGTTTACATTCATGACGTTAAAGGCATCGTCATAGCCAATTAGGTCGCGGATTTTATGGTGAAAAATTGTCGCTGATGCCGATGTGTTGTCTGCCTGATAACGCAAGCTGGCCTCTACATTGCGCGATTTTTCAGGTGATAAATTCGGGTTGCCAAAAAATGGATAGTATAAATCGTTAAAAGTTGGCGCTTTAAAAGCTGTGCCTATGCTGGCGGTGGCGCGCCAGCTTGGGTTAAATTTAAACCCGTAGCCTATGCTGCCAGTGTTGTGGCTGCCAAATTGCGAGTTGTTATCGTGGCGTGCGCTTAGTTGCAAGGAATGCGCATCGCCATTAAGCAAATAACTGGCCACAAAACCATCGTTTTCGCGTTCATTCTCGGTAAAGTTAACAGTTGATTTTACCTTTTGGTTTAAGTTGTCATAAAGCAAGGTGAGTGTGCCTACGGGTAGCTTAAAGTCGTTTTGCCAACTAAGTTGAAATTGTCTGGTTTTGAATAAATCGCCACCTTTTACGCTAAATTCATCATACGTGCGGCTTTCATCCGCACCTTCGCCAATACGCACTTTTGAAAGCCATAAGTCGGTAAATTGATTGTGGCTAAACACTGCAAAACTGTATTGTTTTGAGTCAGCTTTGCTATCAAAGTTAGAGCCATTAAAGGGGTTATCAAAATGTACGCGTCCGTCACTGTGTAAAAACTGTAAGCCGACTTCATGTCCGGCTTCAATTTGGTGAGACAAATTTCCAGAAAAAGCCAAATTACGATAAGCATCTTTATCGTTGTAGTCTTTATTTTTGGTATCAATGGCGGAAAAACTGTTCGTATCAAGACTGGATACATTCAGTGCGAAACGTGTATCGACGGCACTGCCGCGCACGCCTGCATTGGCACGTTTGGTGTTGTAAGTGCCGTACCCTAAACTGGCATTTAATTTTGGTGCGCCGTCGCCTTTTTTGGTGAAAATTTGAATCACGCCGCCAATCGCATCTTGCCCGTAAAGCGTAGAGGCAGGTCCGCGTAAAATTTCAATTCTATCAATTTGACCAATTGGCAAGTTTTCAAAAGCGGTAGAACCTAGCGTGGCAGAATCCACGCGCATACCATCAATCAACACCACCACATGGCTGGCATTGGTGCCGCGTATGAAAATACCAGAAACCGTGCCTGCGCCACCGCTACTGCTCATTTCGATACCCGCTTGGCGAGATAACACTTCAACTAAAGTAGATTGCCCGGCACGCTGAATTTCTTCGTTATCAATCACGGTCACATCAGCAATCGTACTTTCGCGGGCTTGTGGTGTGCGAGAGGCGGTGACGACCATGTCTTTCAAATCTATCGTGTCAGCAGCGTAAACGGGAGAGCAAAGTACCAGCGCAATGAGGCTGGAAAGGGTGGTTTTTTTCACAAAATTTTCCTTGATGGCACACGCGACCCCGCATGTGAATTTATCAACAAAAATACTAGGGAGGAAAAATGAAAAAAACGCAGTAAAAATACCGAACGTTTTATACACCGTCACCCCGCGGTATTTTCAACTATTTAGTTGCGAGGCCGGTCTCCGGGCTTGTGAGTGATGAAGGTCTGCACAATCAAATCGCGGTGTTGCTGTAGTGCTCGCATGCTTGCCGTACTATGCGTACTGTCTTCGCATGCTGTGCGCTACGCGCCTTGCGTTTTGTTTGCTCGCCACTTCATCTTAACTTGCGCCTTCCCAAGAAGATTTAAAAAAATCTTATCTCAGTGGCTGTATTGCAAGTAAGCTCACTTACCGTTGCGGGGGCAGCATAGGCATTATTTTTTATCAGAGACAAAATGCACCTATTTCCCAGTTTCACCTCGTTTGTAAGAACACAAACAAGGCACCTAACAACATGTGCGCATTATAGCTTTTAATCTTAAAGAATGCGTGTGATTTTTGCAAAAATAGTGGCTTTATTTTTGCCGAGAGATTTTTATGCCTCTGAAAGCCGCATAGAATAAGGCTTCCAGAGCAGGTGTTAGGAAGATGCGTGAAATTTAGCTTGAAAGTGCTTTTAAAACGAGCGCGAAATTGATGGTGATGTAGCCTACTAAAATTCCCCAAAAAGCGAGCTTATCTAAGCGTAGCGCTTTGACTTTGCGATTTTCAAAATATTGCCCAGAAATATAAATTACCATTACCACGATAAGCAAAATAGCACCAAAAGTGACATTATGGATGCTATCAATCATGGTGTTTTGGGTTGTGGTGGGGACAATGTTTTCAACAATATATTTGTTGCCCACTGCCGCAAATAAACCACCCACTGCCAACTCTACGCGGCTGTCAGAATCGGCTGGTTTAATTCTAAATACCATTAAAGCAATCATAAAAGCGACATATAGCCCTGTGACCAACTTAATAAATGTCGTCCACGAATAAGTTCTGGTTAGGCTGATGTCAGCTTGTATGCTTGGGTAGCTACTTGAGCCTTGTAACTCGGGGTCGCCATACGTGGTGTCGTAATTCGCATTTTTAGCACTGATGGTAAATGCATCCACTATCCAATTTTCCATCTTTAATTGATTGCTCACTTTGGAGTTTTGGATGTCCGCGATATAGTTTAGCGCATTTGAGTCCAGCATCGTTTCTTCAAGGTTGATGGTGAGTTGCTGCTTATCAAATGGAAAGTTACGCACGTCCCAATCTTGCAAAATAGTTGCGGTGCACTTTTTTTGCTCCCAATTTACGGTCAATTTTTTTTGTGTAGCAAAGTTTGAGCAAATGGTTTTTTTAGACTTAATGACTTCTTGGGAATCTTTAAAATTGAGGTTGTCGTTGCTATGTAAGCTCCAGGTCCAAAATTCAGCCACATAGCTACCATCGGCCAGATTAAAGTCGTAAAGGTTGGTGATGTAAATGCCTACTTTGACCTCTTCCTTTTGGGCTGCATCCGCTTGGGCTGCCGTAGCCTGAAAGCTAGCAATTAACATCAAAAGCGCACATATTTTATTCAAAATTTTTTACGCTCCCTCTCTATTGCTTATTGTGAGATTAAAAGCTACGACTCACAGAAAAATCAGTTAAGGTGATTAAAGCTGTTTTAAAGGTGGATTCGGGTAAGTGCGCAATCACAGTGCGGGCTGATGCGGCTTCTTGCTCGGCAATCGTGCGCACATGCTGCAATGCGCCGGTGCGTTGCACTGCGTTCAGAATCGTGGAGAAGTCATCTAAGCCGCCATGTTTAATGGCGTGCTTAATAGCTGCCGATTCTACGACATTGCCGTGCTGCATTGCATAAAGCAAAGGTAGCGTCGGCTTGCCTTCGTTAAGGTCATCACCCAAGTTTTTACCAATATCCAATACGTTGCCACTTAAATCTAGCACGTCATCAATCAACTGAAAGGCCGTGCCAATATGCATGCCATATAAACTCAATGCTTTTTCATCTTCAGCGGAAGCGTTACCAATAATTGCGCCAAGCTTTGCGGCAGCTTCAAATAGCTTAGCGGTTTTATATTGAATAACTTGTAAATAATTTTCGTCTGTCATGTCCACATTGTGTACATTTAATAGTTGCAGAACTTCACCTTCGGCAATCACGTTGGTAGCGTTGCTGAGCACTTCCATGACACGCATGTTTTGCACGCTGACCATCATCTGAAAAGCACGAGAATATACAAAATCACCTACCAGCACGCTGGCGGCATTGCCAAATAGTGCATTGGCGGTATTTTTGCCACGGCGTTTTGCAGATTCGTCCACTACATCATCATGCAACAAGGTGGCTGTGTGGATAAACTCAACCACGGCTGCCAGTTGGTGGTGCTCAGGTTTGATGGGGCCAAACAAGCCAGCGGAAAGTAATACCAGCATGGGGCGCAAGCGTTTGCCACCACTGTTAATAATATAGTTGGCAACTTGGTTCACTAGGGTTACTTCAGAGTGAAGTGATTTTGCAATCACGGCGTTTACCGCTAGCATGTCACCAGCAACGGGGGTTTGGATAAGATGAAGCTGATTGCTACTCGAAGTCACGGGGCTATACCTGTACGATTTGACCGATAAAAATTGCAGGCATTTTAACACAGGCTTATACCGAGTATTTAGCCTTATGCGCTGGGTAGATAAATTTTGTGTAATGCATTGATTTATGATTTGCTTTGTGCATGAATTTGCGTATAATGCCGAGTTCTTTAGAAAAGCGATACTTTAAGGCTCAATCATGTATGCAGTAATTAAAACAGGCGGCAAACAATACCGCGTAGTAGCAGGCGAAAGATTAAAAGTTGAAAAGCTAGAAGTTGAAGTCGGTGGCAAAGTTGCCCTAGACCAAGTTTTAGTGTTGTCAGATGGCGAAACCACAACGATTGGTGCTCCTATTATTAAAGGTGCAACAGTGAATGCAACTGTTGTTTCACACGGTCGTGGCGACAAAGTGATGATTTTCAAATTCCGCCGTCGTAAACATTACCGTAAAACACAAGGTCATCGTCAAAGTTATACAGAGATTTTGATTAATGATATTGGTGGTAAATCAGTTGCAGCGGCAAACCCAGCAACTGCTAAGCCTGCTGCAAAAGCAAAAAAAGATGATTTAACGATTGTTGAAGGCATTGGCCCAAAAATCGCTGAGCTGTTGATTGCTGACGGTATCGTGACATTTGCTGACTTGGCAAATGCTAAAGTAGAAGCGATTGCGGCTATTTTGGCAAAAGCGGGTTCACGCTACAGCACGCACAAACCAGACACATGGCCACAACAAGCGGCTTTAGCGCGTGATGGCAAAATGGATGAATTAAAAGCTTTGCAAGATGCGCTTGATGGCGGCAAAGTTAAATAAGTACTTATAAAAGTTAAGTAAAGGAAAAGCAACATGGCACACAAGAAAGCAGGCGGTAGTTCACGTAACGGTCGCGATTCACACTCACAACGTTTAGGCGTAAAAGCATTTGGCGAAACGGTAGTTTCAGCTGGTAGCATCATCGTTCGTCAACGCGGCACTAAAATGCACGCTGGTGAAAATGTCGGCATGGGTAAAGACCACACTTTATATGCAAAAGTAGATGGTAAAGTGGCTTTTGCGGTGAAAGGTGCGCTAAAGCGCCATACTGTTAGCATTATTGCTACTGCTTAAGATAATTATAAAATATTAAAGCCTCATCGCTTGATGGGGCTTTTTTATTTGGTACACTTTAATATATGAAATTCATAGACGAAGCAACAATCAAAATCTACGCAGGTGATGGTGGCAATGGTGTTGCCACTTTCCGACGTGAGAAGTATGAGCCTATGGGTGGCCCCAGTGGCGGCGATGGTGGTCGTGGTGGTTCCATTTATATTGAGGCGGATTGCAACCTGAACACCTTAGTTGACTATCGTTATACCCGTACATTTAGAGCGCAGCGAGGTGAAAATGGTCGCAGCGCCGAATGTTATGGCGCAAAAGGCGAAGATATGATTTTGCGTGTGCCTGTAGGTACGGTGATTTCGGATAAAGCCACAGAGCAAGTGCTCGCTGATTTAAGTGCTCACGGTCAGCGTGTATTGTTTGCTAAAGGCGGCAAAGGCGGCTTGGGCAATGTGCATTTTAAGTCGAGCTTAAATCGCGCGCCACGTCAATGCACCAAGGGTGATGCTGGTGAAGAGTTTGAGCTTTATATGGAGCTTAAAGTGCTGGCCGATGTTGGTTTGCTGGGAATGCCTAATGCCGGAAAATCGACTTTTATTCGTTCTGTGTCAGCAGCAAAGCCCAAGGTGGCAGACTATCCTTTTACAACATTGCACCCCAATCTGGGCGTGGTGCGAGTAGATGCAGAACGTAGCTTTGTGATTGCAGATATTCCAGGCATTATTGAGGGGGCCGCTGAAGGCGCAGGACTTGGACACCAATTTTTACGCCATTTGCAGCGAACCTCCTTATTGTTGCATTTGGTTGATATTGCCCCATTTGATGAGGCGGTTGACCCTGTGCACGAAGCTAAGGCTATTGTGGAAGAGTTACGCAAGTACGATGAAGCTTTATATCAAAAGCCGCGTTGGTTGGTGTTGAATAAAATTGATATGTTAGAAGATGCCGATAAGGTGGTTAAGAAATTTATTAAAGATTATGGCTGGAAAGGCCGTGTGTTCGCCATTTCGGCGATTAGCGGTATAGGTTGTAAAGAGTTGACGTATGCCATAATGGAACATATCGAGGCGAACAGATTAGAAGCGCAACAAGATGAAATCGCTAGTACATGATGCAAAAGTGATTGTCGTCAAGGTTGGCTCTAGCCTTGTGACGAATAATGGTAACGGCTTAGACCAAGCCGCTATTGTTGCTTGGGCTGCACAAATTGCCAGTATTGTGAAGCAAGGCAAGCAGGTGGTGCTGGTATCTTCAGGTGCTGTAGCTGAAGGTATGCAACGCTTGGGTTGGAAAAAGCGCCCAACAGCCGTCAATGAGCTACAGGCTGCAGCTGCCGTAGGGCAGATGGGCTTAGTACAGATGTACGAGCGTTGCTTTGCTGAGCATGATTTACATACCGCACAAGTGCTGCTTACGCATGATGATTTGGCAGATAGAAAGCGCTATTTAAATGCACGAAGTACACTTCGCACTTTACTTGATTTGAATGTCATTCCTATCATTAACGAAAACGATACTGTAGTGACGGATGAAATTCGCTTTGGTGATAATGATACGCTTGGTGCGTTAGTGGCTAATTTAATAGAGGCTGATACGCTGGTGATTTTAACTGATCAGCAAGGCCTGTACTCTGCAGACCCTCGCAAGAACCCGCAAGCGCAGTTTGTAAATCATGCTAAAGCAGGTGATGTCGCTCTAGAACAAATGGCGGGTGGCGCGGGTAGTAGCGTGGGTACTGGTGGAATGCTAACCAAAATTCTTGCTGCCAAACGTGCAGCGCGTAGTGGCGCACATACGGTGATTGCTTCTGGGCGTGAAAAAGATGTGTTGTTGCGTTTAAGCGCGGGGGAAGCGATTGGTACACACCTTGAAGCGACACAAATGAAAACGGCTGCTCGCAAGCAATGGCTAGCAGATCATTTGCGCACAACGGGTAAACTGATTTTAGATGATGGTGCTGTTAAGGTATTGAAGTCTGAAGGTAAAAGCTTGTTACCCATTGGTGTGACTGCTGTGGATGGTTATTTTGAGCGCGGTGATGTGGTTGCTTGTGTGGATTCAGAAGGCTCAGAAATCGCGCGCGGTCTAGTTAACTATTCGGCTAGTGAAACCGCTCGAATTTTGAAAAAACCAAGCAGTGAAATTGAAAAAATCTTAGGTTATGTCGATGAAGCGGAGCTTATTCATCGCGATAGTTTGATTGTGATGTAGGGGATTAAAAAATGAGTCAAAAACCATTAGTCGCCATAATTATGGGCTCCGATAGCGATTGGCCAACTATGAAAAACGCCGCTCAAATGCTGGCTGATTTTGGTGTGCCTTATGATGCAAAAGTGGTTTCAGCCCACAGGACACCAGACTTGATGTTTCAGTTTGCCGAGCAAGCGGCCAAAAATGGTTACCAAGTGATTATCGCTGGCGCAGGCGGTGCTGCGCACTTACCCGGCATGGTGGCGGCTAAAACCACATTGCCAGTGTTGGGCGTGCCAGTGCCAAGCAAGCATCTACAGGGGCAAGATTCCTTACTTTCAATCGTGCAAATGCCAAAGGGAATCCCCGTAGCCACTTTTGCGATTGGTGATGCTGGTGCAACGAATGCAGGTTTGTTTGCAGTGGCGATGTTGGCTAACCATGATGCCGATTTAGCTAAAAAATTAGCAGATTTTCGTCAAAAACAAACAGAAAAAGTTAATGTAATGACCTTGACTGACCAGCCGTCAGTAAATTGAAGAGCATAAAACCATGAGTGATAGCAAAGTAATTACACCACCTGCTATGTTGGGTATGTTGGGTGGCGGTCAGCTTGGCCGTTTTTTTGTCATTGCAGCCCATGAAATGGGCTATAAAGTGACCGTGCTGGACCCTGATAAAAATAGCCCAGCAGGTAAAATTGCTGATGTCCATTTGTGTGCCAATTATGATGATGAAACCGCATTGGCAGAAATGGAAAAAACTTGCCAAGCGGTGACAACAGAGTTTGAAAATGTACCTGCAAGCACGCTTGAAAAGTTAGCGCTTACTACAACCGTTCGCCCCAGTGGTGCAAGCGTGGCGATTGCTCAGAATCGGGTATTAGAAAAAAGATTTATTAAAGAGGCTGGTTTGCCAGTAGCACCGTTTGCAGTGATAAATACCAATGCAGACTTACCTAGTGACGCTAGTCCACTCTACCCTGCCATTCTTAAAGTGGCGCGTTTTGGCTACGATGGCAAAGGTCAAGCGCGTGTGAAAAATCAAGCTGAAGCGCAAGCTGCGTTTAACACGTTCAAGCAAGAAATCTGTGTCTTAGAGCAAATGTTGCCGCTTGATTTAGAGGTTTCGGTGGTGCTTGCGCGTGACAGCAAGGGAAATATTGAGGCATTCACTACGGCTGAAAATAGTCACTTAAACGGTATTTTGGATATTAGTATTGCACCAGCACGTTGTTCAGAAGTGCTCAAGGCTAACGCTCGTGAGTTAGCAAAAAAACTAGCTGAAAAGCTCAATTATGTAGGTGTGTTGGGTGTTGAGTTTTTTGTAGTTGGCAATCAGTTGCTTGTCAATGAGATTGCACCACGTCCGCATAACTCCGGCCACTATACAATAGATGCTTGTATAACGAATCAGTTTGAGCAGCAAGTGCGCGTGCTCGCAGGTTTGCCTCTAGGTGATGCCAGTATGCACAGCAATGCGGTGATGGTGAACATCTTAGGTGACAGTTGGTTTTCTAATACGGAAAGCGCCCGAGAAAAAAATACCCCTCTGGAACCCGCATGGAATAAGGCTTGCAGCCATGCTAACTTGAAGTTACATCTTTATGGTAAGGCGGAACCTAGAGTCGCACGCAAAATGGGTCACTTTACAGTGATAGGTCAAGATACTAAAAAAGTATTGAATGCAGCGTTAATTGCCCGAGGCGAATTGCATATTGGTGAATAGTTAACTAGATAGTTGAAGTGTAAGATTTAACTGTTTACCAAAACAAAAAGCCCCGCCTAAGTCATTTAGGCGGGGCTTTTTAATTCAATGCTTAATTACTCAGCTTTTGCTTTTTTTGGCGCAGCTGCCTTTTTAGGTGCGGCAGCCTTGGCTGGAGCTGCTTTTTTGGCAGTTTCAGCTTTTTCTTTTGGTGCCGCTTTAGCTTTAGGCGCAGCTTTTTTCTCTAATTTTACTGGGCCAGCAGATGTAAGCGCTTTAATTGCAGCAGTTAAGCGGCTTTTATGGCGCGCTGCTTTATTTTTGTGAATGATTTTTTTGTCCGCAATGCGGTCAATCACGCTCACATTTTCTTGATAAGCGGCCATTGCAACGGCTTTGTCACCAGTTTCAACAGCTTTGATTACTTTTTTAATTGCAGTTCGCAAAGTTGAGCGCAATGCTGCGTTGTGTGCGTTTACTTTAACAGACTGACGCGCGCGTTTGCGTGCTTGTGCGGTATTTGCCATGTGTTGTTTATCCTAATGCGAAACTTGTATAAATACGAAACCGTGCATATTAGTGTTTTTTAGGTCTTTTGGCAACTGTTAAATGACATTATTTGCTATTTTCTCATACTGGCATGTGGGTTGAATATTGACGCAAAATTAGCGTGGCGAGCGTGTTAAAATAATGCACCCATTTTTACGTGTCGATTAAATCTACATAAGCCCCGCATGAATCTACTTAAAGTCCTTGCCAAAGTTGGCAGTATGACCTTTATCTCGCGCATTTTAGGCTTTGTGCGAGATACGCTTATTGCTCGCGCTTTTGGTGCCAGTATGGTGAGCGATGCGTTTATTGTCGCGTTTAAAATCCCTAATTTATTACGTCGCATTTCTGCAGAAGGTGCTTTTAGCCAAGCGTTTGTACCTATTTTAGGGGAGTATAAAAGCCAGCGTAGTTTTGATGAAACACATCAATTGGTCAGCCGCGTGGGTAGTTGGATGGGCTTAATTTTAGTTATTGTCACCATCCTCGGCATGTTGGCTGCGCCTTTTATTGTCATGCTTATTGCCCCAGGCTTTAAAGCGGATGCTGGGAAAATGCAACTCACGGTGGAACTGTTACGCATTACTTTTCCTTATATTTTCTTTATTTCACTAGTGTCAATGGCCGGAGGCGTGCTAAACACCTACAATAAATTCAGCATTCCAGCGTTTACCCCAGTGTGGCTCAATGTGGCGATGATAAGCGCGGTGCTATTTTTTGCGGATTATTTTGATGAGCCGATTAAAGTGCTGGCATGGGCGGTGTTTGCGGGTGGTGCTTTGCAACTGGCGTTTCAAATCCCCTTTTTAAAACAAATTGGTTTATTACCTAAGCTGGATTTTACTCAAGATGAAGGCGTTTGGCGGATTTTAAAACTGATGGGCCCTGCTGTATTGGGGGTTTCAATTGCACAAATATCCCTTATTTTAAATACTGTTTTTGCTTCATTTTTAACTTCAGGTAGTGTGAGTTGGCTATATTATGCAGACAGGTTAATGGAGTTTCCATCAGGTGTGCTTGGTGTGGCGCTGGGTACTATTTTACTGCCAAGTTTATCAAAAGCGTTTGCCAGTAAAGATGAGGCAGAATACAAGTTATTGATGGATTGGGGCTTGCGCTTGAGTTTTATGTTAGCTACGCCAGCCGCAGTGGCATTAGCTGTGCTTGCAACGCCGTTGGTGAGTGCCTTGTTTTATTATGGCAAGTTTACTGCGCACGATGTCGCCATGACAGAGCAGGCAGTCATCGCTTATAGCGTAGGTTTGCTAGGTTTAATTTTGGTGAAAATATTGGCCCCAGGATTTTACGCGCGACAGGACATTAAAACACCCGTTAAAATTGGTGTGTTTATATTGGTGCTCACGCAGTTGATGAATTTACTGTTTGTATTTGTGCTTGATTTACGTCACGCAGGCTTAGCTTTAGCTATAGGCTTAGGTGCCTGCGCCAATGCTTCACTTTTATATTATTTTTTGCGTAAATCAAATGTCTATCAGCCGCAAGCAGGGTGGTTACTGTTTTTGCTGAAGTTAGCAGTTGCGCTAACGGTAATGGGTGGCGTGTTATATTTTGCCATGGGAGATACCCAAGCATGGCTAAAATATCACGTCGTTGAGCGCATTGCTTATTTAGGTGGTTTAGTAGCTTTGGGCGCAATCACTTATTTTGCCACATTATTTTTGCTCGGGTTTCGACCAAAAGACTTTGTGCGCAGAGTGGTGCGCTAATGCAGATTTTTAGGCATTTACCTGAACAAACTAAGCTTAAGCTTGCCATAGCGATTGGCAACTTTGACGGCTTGCATTTAGGCCATCAAGTTTTGCTGGCGCGATTGATTGAAGTGGCGAAAACCCAAAATTTAACACCCACTGTCATGACATTTGAACCGCATCCACGAGAATTTTTTACGCCACAAAATGCACCAGCACGGCTCTCAACTTTGCGTGAGAAGTTAGAGCATTTTAAGCAAGCTGGGGTTGCGCAAGTGTTTGTTTGCAGGTTTAACCAAGCGTTTGCGCAAATATCAGCACAAGCATTTATGAGCGATATTTTGCGAAAAAAACTCAATGCCAGCACTGTTTTGGTGGGAGAAGATTTTAGGTTTGGAGCAAAAAGAGCTGGCTCTGTAACGGAATTGCGCGAAAATGGTTTTGATTTAATTTCTCCGCCACAAGTGCAACAAAATAACGAACGTGTTTCAAGCACACGGGTGCGTAACGCTCTGGCGGCGGGTGATTTAACTCAGGCAGCTACATTGCTTGACCGACCATATAGTATTAGCGGTAAAGTGGTGCATGGTGCAAAGCGGGGTCGACAGTTGGGCTTTCCTACCGCAAACGTGCATATGCGCCATGAGCGGCCACCAATGACGGGTGTTTATGCGGTAAAATTGGACGGTTTGAATGCTGTGGCTAATTTAGGGGTGCGCCCAACTATCGCGGGTGTGCCAAAAATGTCACTAGAAGTACATGTGCTTGATTACCAAGGGGATTTGTATAACAAACATGTACATGTAGAGTTTTTACATAAAATCCGTGATGAAATGAAATTTAACGGATTAGATGCGTTAACAGCGCAAATTACGGCTGATGTAAGCGTAGCAAGAGAATTTTTTAGCCGCACTTAACAAAACATGCGGATAAATAGCTTTTTGGAATAAATGATGACTGAAGAAAATAAAGATTCAACTTACAAATTAAACCTCCCAGAAACCACGTTTCCAATGCGGGGCGATTTAGCCAAGCGTGAGCCTGCTTGGTTAAAAGCATGGAATGATAAAAAGCTCTATCAGCGAATTCGTAAAGCGAGAGCTGGCGCTAAAAAATTCATTCTGCATGATGGCCCACCGTATGCCAATGGTGATATTCACATTGGCCATGCAGTGAATAAAATTTTAAAAGACATCATCATTAAAGCCAAAACCATGGATGGTTTTGATGCGCCCTATGTGCCGGGCTGGGATTGCCACGGCTTGCCCATTGAATTGGTGGTGGAAAAAAATCATGGCAAAAATATAGACCCTGCCAAGTTTCGTGAACTTTGCCGTGCTTATGCGGCTGAACAAGTGGAAAAGCAAAAGAAAGATTTTATTCGCTTAGGCGTGCTGGGCGATTGGGATAACCCGTATTTAACGATGGACTTTAATACCGAAGCTGACATTATGCGGGCTTTGGGCGACATCTATAAAAATGGATACCTTTACCAAGGCAGTAAACCCGTGCATTGGTGCGTGGATTGCGGTAGTGCATTGGCTGAGGCCGAGGTGGAATATGAAGACGTCAACTCACCTGCGATTGATGTGGGCTTTAAAGTTTCAAATATGGCATTGCTTGAAACTTTGTTCCAACTACCAATTCAATATTACTCAGACACTTACGCTGTCATTTGGACAACCACGCCTTGGACATTGCCTGCTAATCAGGCGGTTTCAGTTAATCCTAATTTGCAATACGATTTAATCAAGACAGAAAAAGGTAACCTCATTATTGCTCATGAGTTGGCTGATAGTGTTCTTTCTAGATACGGTATTAAAAGTCTAGGTTTATTAGGCTCTTGCTTGGGAGGTAAATTAGCAGGCGCATTCTTAGTAGAAGGTAATTGGCATGTTGGGAAATCGGGTGACGAATCACATGGAAAGCTTGAAGGTGTAACATTTTCTGGGTTATTGCTTGAACATCCGTTTGATAATCGCCTAGTGCCAATTATTTTTGGCGACCACGTCACCACCGATGCTGGTACTGGCTTAGTGCATACTGCTGCTGCCCATGGTAACGATGACTGGTTAGTAATGCGTGCAAACTTTCCGAATGAAAAACCACGCATTTTAATGGGTGGCGATGGCAAGTTTTTCAATAGTGATATTGTAGAACTTAAGGAAATACGTGGACTTTCACGCCATGAAGCAAACAAAATTATATTCAATGTTATCCAAGAAAATGGCGCTTTGCTTGCTTCTGCGCGTTTAAACCATAGCTTTCCACATTGCTGGCGCCATAAAACACCATTGATGCAATTGGCTACGCACCAATGGTTTATTGGTATGCAGCAAGAAGATGCTGTGGGGATTAGCTTGCGTGAATACGCAAACAAAGCGGTGGATGCGACTGAGTTTTTCCCATCATGGGGGCGTGCGCGCCTAGAGGCGATGATTAAAAATCGCCCAGATTGGTGCGTTTCTCGCCAGCGCAATTGGGGCGTGCCTATGCCGTTGTTTGTGCATAAAGAGCTTGGTTCAGTTCATCCAGAAAGTCACGTTTTGCTTGAGAAGGTTTGTGAGCTAGTTGAAAAACAAGGTGTCGAAGCGTGGTTTAGCTTAGATGGAGATAAGTTTCTCAAAGAACATTCAACAATTGATAGTAAGTTATACAAAAAAGTCACGGACACTTTAGACGTATGGTTTGATTCTGGCACCACGCATGCGGCGGTGTTAAAACGCCGTGCGGAGTTGAATTTTCCAGCAGATTTATACTTAGAAGGTTCTGACCAACACCGTGGCTGGTTTCAATCAAGCTTATTAACGGGTTGCGCCATTGATGGCCGCGCGCCTTATGAAGCCTTGTTAACGCATGGTTTTGTGGTGGATGGTGCTGGCCATAAAATGAGTAAATCAAAAGGCAACGTGGTGGCGCCCCAAAAAGTGATGGACACTTATGGCGCGGATATTTTACGCCTTTGGGTGGCAAGCACCGATTATTCAGGTGAGTTGACCATTTCAGACGAAATTTTAAAACGTGTGGCCGATAGCTACCGAAAATTGCGCAACACCATGAAGTTTTTATTAGCCAACTTGGCTGATTTTGATGCCAACAAAGACTTATTGCCAGTGGCTGAATGGCTAGAGATTGACCGCTACGCACTGTATTTAACGCAAAAGCTACAAACAGAAGTGTTGGCTGATTATTCACGTTATGAGTTCCATTTGGCGGTGCAAAAACTGGTGGCTTTTTGCTCTGAAGATTTAGGCAGCTTTTATTTGGATATTTTAAAAGACAGGCTATATACCTCAGGCGCAACTTCGCCTGCGCGTCGCGCCGCACAAAGCGCTTTGCACCATATAACGCAAACCTTTATGCGCTTAATCGCACCGATTTTAAGCTTTACTGCAGATGAAATTTGGCACACCTTAAACTTGGGCGAAAACAAATCGGTTTTCGAAGAAATTTGGTACAGTTTGCCTGAGCATGGGATGAGTAATGACGAAATAAATAGCTGGGGAAATGTAATACAAGTTCGTGAGTTAGTAAATAAAAAAATAGAAGAGAAGCGGGCGGTAGGGCTTGTTGGCTCTTCCCTCCAAGCTGAAATTGATATCTTTGCATTTGAACGGATGTACGAATCATTAGCTAATCTTAAAGATGATTTACGATTCGTGTTTATCGTTTCTAAAGTAAATTTATATTATCGCGAAGGTGGAGGTTTACATGTTGAAGTTTCACCGAGCGCTCACCAAAAATGTGACCGTTGCTGGCACTACCGCGCAGACGTTGGTGCAGATAAAGCGCATCCACACATTTGCGGACGTTGTGTGAGTAACTTGTTTGGCATAGGCGAGGCGCGCAAGTATGCTTAACATTCAAATATAGTGAGATATGGAAAATCAAGCTCAATTAGAGTGGAATCCATTTCACACCATACATTGGCCGCGTATTGTCAGGCGCTCGTCTGAGTATGGAGGTGGCGAGCGCTTATCTTTTAGTTTTGATTTAGGTGCAGTGCTCGAAAGTGAGAAAAAGTTGGTGTTAAAGCAATGGTGCGCGATGCTCTCATCTGCACCGCAAACATTGCGATGGCTAAAAATCTGGTCACACACGACACAGCCTTTATTTGATGCCGCTTGTCAAAATGAACATTTGGAATGTTTGATGATCAAGTGGGGAAATATCAAGCAGTTGGATGCGATTAAAAATCTTAAAAATTTGAAATATCTCTATATTGGCAGTTCAACCAAGATTGAGTCGATTGAGCCACTAATCTCGCTGACACAACTGAAATATTTACATATTGAAAATTTTAAGCTTATCAATGACTTTACACCTTTTTCTAAAATGCACAGTTTAGAATCCCTTAGCATCACCGGAAGTATGTGGAGTTTTCAGAAAATAGATTCGCTTGAGTTTTTATCAAAAATGTCTTGGCTAAAATCGCTGTCAATAGATACTCATAATATTCAATCGCTAGCCCCACTTGCGAATCTTAAAAGTTTAAAAGATTTGCACATTGGCGGCAGGTTGCCGGTAGAGGAATACGCGCGTCTATCTGCACGATTGCCAAATACCTATTGTCAATGGTTTGAGCCTTATTTAGACCTTGCAGATAGTGGCATAGGCTTATGCAAAAAGTGTAAAAAGCAAACCATGGTGATGCTTACCGGTGGAAAAGGTGCAAAAACAGTCTGCCGTGTATGTGATGCTGAAAAGTTGAAAAAACACGAAGCGATTTTTAATGCAATTAAGAACGAAGAATTGACAAGGTAATGCAAAAAGAATTTTTTTTAATTAAATGGTTTGGTATTAGTTCAATCGTTGTTGCGCTGGATTTATATACCAAACATCTCATTCAGCAGGCTTTTCAGTTTGGTGAAAAACTCACCTTCACCAGCTTTTTTGACTTGGTGCACTATCATAATTTAGGCTCGGCTTTTGGTTTTTTAAATGATGCTGGCGGCTGGCAAAAATGGTTTTTTGCCGCGATTTCGATTGTAGCCGTTGTGGTAATGAGTTATTTAATTGTCAAACACAAAAACGAAAAACTTTTTTGCTGGGGGCTTGCCTTAGTGTTGGGCGGTGCGCTGGGCAATTTGTATGACCGCATCACGCTAGGCTATGTGGTGGATTTTTTAAATTTTCATCTAGGTGATTATTATTGGCCGGCGTTTAACGTGGCGGATAGTGCGATTGTGGGTGGGGTTGGTTTGTTGCTGCTAGACAGTTTTAAAAGTAAATCATAAGCAAAATGTGATGCGTTATCAGGTCATTATCGAGGTGGATAATAACGCAGAGTGCGAAGCCTTTGAAGATTGGCTTAAAAAGTATCAAAATGAGATTGTTGGCATCAGCGAAAATAGCGGTTGCGGTTGTTGCGTTAATATTTTTACACTTGAACTTTTGGATAGCGCTAATCCGCTTGCGATGTTTAATCAGGTAGAAACTGACCAAGCAGTAGAAATGCATTATGGATTAGAGAAAAACCATCTCATCAATGATTATTTAAACTATGGAAAAACGGAATAAGTGGCTACGCGGGTGAATTGCATCGTTGCGCGGTACTCGCAACCTCGCTGTACACTTCGTACTATCTCGGTTTCTGCGTGCCGTGCGCCTTGCACTTCATCCCGCTCGCTCACTTATTCCGTATTTCCCAATCAGTAACATGAGGTAAACCGCGATGCCAGATTGGAAAAAACTGATAGAAGGTAAAATTTCACTGGCCAAACGTGGCGCAAAGCCAAGCAAAGCCAGTGATAATGCGCGTATTCCTGCTGGGCAAAAGCAAGTCAATAATTTTCCTATTTTAGATTTGGGCATCAAGCCGGAAATTGCACTCAGCAGTTGGAGCTTGCGTGTGTATGGCTTGGTAGAAAATCCAGTCAAGCTTGATTGGGCCCAGTTTCAAGCCATGCCGCAACTCACCGATATTTCTGATTTTCATTGCGTCACCCGTTGGAGCCAGCTCGATATGGATTGGCAAGGCGTGCGGGTGCGCGATGTGTTGGCGCTTGCGCAACCGCAAGCCCATGCGCATTTTGCCACCATGCACAGTTATGATGGTTACAGCACTAATTTGCCGATTGAAGCTTTGCTAGATGACGATGTATTGCTTGCGCATTCCGTTTTTGGCCAAGCTTTACCGCGCGAGCACGGCGGCCCAGTGCGTATGATTGTGCCTAAACGCTACGCGTGGAAAGGCGCAAAATGGATAAAAGCGATTGAATTGCACGAGCATGATAAACGTGGGTTTTGGGAAGTGCGCGGGTATCATAACGATGCTGACCCGTGGCTCGAACAACGTTTTTCTGATGACGAGTAAGCATGCATTTTCACTTTCGCAAACCATCGTTGTTTCTGGCTCGCCGTACAAAACGCACTGATCTTCGCATTTGCGCCTAGCCTGACACGTTTAAATTCAATCTAGGAGAATTTACGCTAAATGGTTGACTTAAGTTTTGCATTTACAGGTGAATGCTGGCTTTGGACAGCAGAAAATCAAGTGTGCTGGCATTTTGTTACTTTGCCGCAAGATAAATCAGACGAAATCAAATTTTTTAGTAAAAACTTGCGTGGACAACGCCGCGGTTGGGATATGGTGCGGGTCACTGTCACCATTGGTAAAACCAGTTGGGAAACTTCAATTTTTCCTTATGCAAAAACCAATGCCTATATTTTGCCGATTAAAGCAGAGGTGCGAAAAAAAGAAAAAATTTCCGCCGGCGATTCATTGCACATTTCACTTAAAATTAACGTGTAATGAAATTATTTTTTCAGCTAAAAAATCCCCCGAGAGATTTTTGATGCTCTGCAAGCCGCATGCAGACTGGCTTGCAGAGGAGGTGAAATGATGTTGTGCTAAATCAGCCTAAAATTAAGCAATTTTTTTTGTTATTTTAGTGCTGTTTTTTAGGTAGAAATTTGCTGATAATAGTAAAAATTACCACACAAATTGCACCTACCAAAAGCCCAACTATGGCATCTAATAACATGGGCAATGCAAAAGAAATTTCTTTCAATGGTTCGGCCAGATGGTGCAGCGCAGGAATGCCATGCCCAATAATGCTGCCTCCCACTAAAAACATCGCCGCCGTGCCAGCAATGCTCAAAAAACGCATTAAATAAGGAGTGGCGTTAAGTAACCAGCTACCCACTTTGCGAATGATTTGTTTGAATGTGCTTTTCCCTTTGCGCAACATCATGTAAAGCCCTAAATCGTCGAGCTTAACAATGCCAGCCACTAGGCCGTAAACGCCAATGGTCATCACTAAAGCGATGAGCGAAACCACGGTCACTTGTTTGCTAAAACTTGCAGTTGCTACTGTGCCGAGCGCAATCACAATAATTTCGGCTGATAAAATAAAGTCGGTGCGAATCGCACCTTTGATTTTGTCTTTTTCTAGCGCCACTAAATCAACATTAGGGTCGGCCACGGCTTGTGCTAGTTCTTTTTCGTGTGCGGCATCTTCATGTTTGCTATGTAAAAATTTATGAGCTAGCTTTTCTGCCCCTTCAAAACATAAATACGCTCCGCCCACCATTAACAACGGGGTGATGAGCCAAGGGATAAAGTAACTAATCGCCAGCGCGGCAGGCACCAAAATGAGTTTGTTGATAAATGAGCCTTTAGCCACTGCCCACACCACGGGCAATTCGCGCTCGGCATTCACGCCTGAAACTTGCTGCGCATTGAGCGCTAAATCATCGCCCAGCACGCCGGCAGTTTTTTTGGCGGCAACTTTGGTCATCACCGATACGTCATCTAAAATAGTGGCGATGTCGTCTAAAAGAGCAAGTAAACTGCCTGCAGCCATGTGGTAATCCTTAAAATTTGCTATGTGTGTAAAGCGCGTATTTTAACTTAAATGCGCGTAGTTGGCAGGGCGAAATCAATCACAGCATTGTATAAAACTTAAGGGGATAAAATTTAAGGATTGATCGGGTTTTTGCCTAATTTGCGCTGCAAAGTGCGCCGGTGCATATTGAGGCTACGCGCGGTAGCTGAAATATTGCCATCGTTTTCTGCTAGCACACGCTGTAAATGTTCCCACTCTAAGCGGTCAATCGTTAAGGGATTGTTGGCTAATTCAACATGCGCGTCACCCGTTTGTTTGCCGAAAGCGGCCACAATTTCGTCTGCATCTACCGGTTTTGCTAAATAGTGAGTTGCGCCAAGTTTAATGGCCTCAACCGCCGTGGCAATGCTGGCAAAGCCTGTGAGCACCACAATGCGCGTACCCGCTCCAAGGCTGGCTAGTTGGCGAACTAATACCAAGCCAGAATTGCCGCCCATTTTTAAATCGACCACAGCAAATTCTGGCGGGTCATTTTTTGCAAGTTCAAAGCCGCTTTCGGCGCTTAGCGCAGTGGTGACGCTAAAGCCGCGCTTTTTCATGGCGGGGGCGAGCACGCTTAAAAAAGCTTCATCGTCATCGACTAATAAAAGACTGGGTTTTTCAATCGTAGTTGCGCACATTTAGGTGACTTTCAGTTGATGAAGCGGCAAGAGCACGGTTGTGATAACGCCACCATCGGCATGGTTTGTCAAGTTAAGCGTGCCATCATAACGTGCGAGAATACTTTGTGTTAAAAAAACGCCCAAGCCCAGCCCTTGTTTTTCATCCGCCAGTTTTGAGCTAAAAAACGGCTTACCAAGCTGCTGTTTAACTTCTTGGCTGAGGCCTTTGCCAAAATCGCGAATTTGAAGTGAGAGTTTTTTTTCATCCCAATGCGCGTCAAAAATGATGCGTTCAGGAGATTCATCAGCGGCATTATCCAGCAAATTGAGTAAGGCTTGGGTGAGCGTCACGTCAGAAAAGATGGCTGGGTTATATGCATTTTCTGCCATGTTTACCACTAACTCTGTGGCAGGACGAGTATCGCGCCAGCGCTGTATGGCGCTATTTAAAAATGCACGCAACAGTTGACCTTGTCCAGCATCAGCGCGGGTTTTGCCAGCATTTTCAGTGATAGAAGATAGTATTTCTTTGCAGCGCGTAATTTGTGTACGCATAATGTTGAGCTGCGCGAGTGCTTCAGGTTGCTGCGCCAACTCTTGCGAGAGTTCTTTGTTAATGACCGCCATGGTGGCAAGCGGTGTGCCTAACTCATGAGCAGCGCTGGCAGCTAGGGTGCCAAGTGCTAACATGCGTTCACTTTCAAGCGCTTTTTCACGGACTTGCGCCATTTTTTGGTCGTAATCACGCAAATTTTGACCAATGCGCGCAATAATGACTGCCACAATGATGGCACTAATCACAAAGCCCAACCACATGCCCACGAGGTGAATATCAAGCCTTGTTTCGTTGTTCATGTGCATGTGTAGGTGTGAAAGAGGCTTATGAAAAAATATAAGCAAGGTATAACTGGCGATGCTAAGGGCTGCCACCAACCACGTATAAGTCGCACGCAACGCTACAGCAGCCACGGTAATGGGCAACAGAAACATCCAAATAAAAGGGTTGCTGTAACCGCCACTAAAATAAAAAATCAAGGCAAAAACGCCAATGTCTGCGACTAACTGCAAAAGTATTTCAAGCTGTGATGGCTGATTAGTGCCGTACAAACGCCACCATGCCACCATGCTAAATAAGCCTAATAACACAATGCTCAGCGACAGTGGAAATAAATTCAGCGGAATATTTGCAACGCTCAGGCCGAACATGACTAATATCAGACAAAGCATCACCACGCCACGCAGCATGATTAAACGCTGCATGTTTTGGCGATTTGCACTTGATAGTTGATTTGACATGGTTAGCAAAATAATTTTTTAACGAAAAACAACCCAAGCATCATTATAAGGCTTTACTAAAAATATTGCCCTGCGACAAATTGTCGCGCGACAACGTGTCACATTCCGTTCAAATCTTTTTATCACTACAATCATGCCATTAAAAAAATAAGCACTCAAATAATAGGGATGAAGAATATGAAAAAAATAGCATTCGCAGTCTATTTAGTTTGTCATAGTGGCATGTTAATGGCGGAGGAGACTGTACAAGAATATGCGCCTGAACAAGTGGAAGCTCGTGTAGAAGAACCCACTGAAACCGAGTTAAAACCTGTGCAAATCCGCGCAAAATCGGTTGAGTTGCCTGCAGTGCCAGCCCACACGCCAACCACGACCGAGGGCATCACTGCAAAAAAAATCGCTGAAAGTGTTAATTCGGTTTCATCTGCAAGTGCATTGTTGTATTTGCCGAGCGTGCATGTACGTGAGCGCTTTATTGGTGACGTGAATGGTGGTTTAGCGATTCGTAGCTACGGTGTTAATTCTAGTGCAGACACCATTGTTTATGCCGATGGCCTTTTACTCTCAAGTTTACTCAATAACAGTTGTTGCCCAGGTCCGCGTTGGGGCATGGTTTCGCAAAGTGCTATTGACCGTGTTGATGTGTTGTATGGCCCTTTTTCTGCACTCTATCCAGGCAACTCAATTGGCGGCGTGGTGTTGATGACAACGCACATGCCTGATCAATTTATGGCGCGGGCAAAATTAAATGCTTTTACGCAAAATTACGAGCTATATGGCACGGATAAAAATTATACGGGTGTGCACGGTGCTGGAGAGATTGGCAACAAAGTAGGTGATTTTTCATTTTGGTTAAGTGCAGATCACCTAGATAACCATGCCCACCCAACAGATTACACCCCAGCAAGTGCTAAAACCGGTGCGGCTGCGGCGGCTGGGCAGTTTACGATAGTGACGGGTGCGCACTATGATAGAGGCATAGACGGAAAACAAAGAGTGACTACCGCAGAAATTAGTGCCGACCACACGGTAAAAGATGACGTAACCCTTAAGCTAGGATATGATTTTACTCCCACATTACATGGCACCTATACTTTTAATATTTGGCAAAACGACTCTGACAAAAAAAGTGACACTTACTTAAAAGATGCCGCTGGCAACAAAATTTACGGCACTAGTACAACCGCAGGCCCATATAGATATGTACGTATTGATGGTAAAGATTACTCGGTCACTGCTCCCTATGTTAGTCATGGTGAAAGCCTGTATCACATGCACGGCTTATCTTTAAAAACGGATACAGGTAAAACTTGGGATTGGTCGTTGAATGCTAGCTACTTTAACCAAAATAAAGATGTTGTGAGGCAGTCATCTGGTAATTTTGGTACAACTGCTGGTGGCGCTGCTACAGCAGGCACGATTACCTATGGCGATGATACTGGCTGGCATAATCTTGATTTGAGGGGTGAGTTTCGCCTAGGCGGAGATTTAAAAAGTGCGCATCAATTGAGTTTTGGGTTTCACTCAGATACATATAAGCTAAAATCTGATCAATACAAATTAGGTGCTGGAAACTGGAAAGATAGTGATGCTGGCGTGTTAAATACCCGTTCAAGAGGTGAGACATCAACAGATGCTATTTATGTTCAAGATGCTTGGCAACTAACCCCTGAGTTGAAATTGGTGCTGGGTGGTCGTGAAGAGCGTTGGGAAGCGACCAACGGCAGTAACTACGCAAATGGTAAAAATGTAAGCTATCAAGACAAAACGCTATATAAATTTTCGCCTAAAGCTTCCATTTCATTTCAAGCTACAGATGAATGGATGCTAAAAGGCTCTTACGGTCGCGGTGTACGCTTTCCAACAGTAGGGGAGTTATTTAAAAATGTAGGTATTACTAAAGTTGGTGGTGGCACGCCAACAGCGGCTGAAATTGCAGCATTTCCTGCGCCGTACAATGTGGCACTGACCAATAACCCAAACCTTAAACCTGAAATTGGCGATGCTTGGGAGTTCGTGGTAGAGCGTTTGTTGCAAAATGGCACGTGGCGCACTTCATTGTTTGGTGAAGAAAAAAGAGATGCGCTTGTTTCGCAAAGCGATATTACAACATTACCAGGCTACAGCATCAGTAGTGTTCAGAATATCGATAAAGTCCGTACCTATGGATTAGAAACAGCATTGCAGTCAAATGATATGTTCATTAACGGTTTAGATATTTCTGGTAGCGTGGCTTATATTCATACGCGTATAGTCAAGGATGATGCAGACCCAAGGCTAGAAGGTTCGCAGTTGCCGCTTATTCCTATCTGGCGCGCAACGTTGTTGGGCACTTACCATGCGACAGACAAGCTTTCTTATAGCTTAGGTTGGCGTTATAGTGGTAGGCAACATAGTGGTTTGATTAACCCAGCAACACAACAATACCCTGACTCGCACCCGAATACTTACGGTGGACGCAGTAGTTTCAGCGTATTTGATGCAAAAATGCGGTATCAATTTGCCGACCGCTGGTCAGCTTCTTTGGGTATTGATAATATTACCAATGAAAAATATTATACTTTGTACCCCTACTCACAACGCACATTCTTTGCAGGTGCTAGCTTCGATTACTAGATTGATTATCAGTAGCACATTTTTTAGAAATTTTACTTAATGGCATTAGAAAAACAAACGCCCCATCGCCAATGGCCTGCTTAC
Source organism: Pseudomonadota bacterium (assembly GCA_029556915.1). GTDB lineage: Bacteria > Pseudomonadota > Gammaproteobacteria > Burkholderiales > Methylophilaceae > Methylotenera. Next base: position 78,084 of record JAKQIT010000165.1, on the reverse strand, counting down.
AACACCATTTGGCGTTGGCATTTTTATGCAGGTTTATTTTGCATCCCGTTTGTATTGGTGCTTGCCATTACGGGCGGCGTATATCTATTTAAACCGCAAGTCACAGCAGCATTAGATGCGCCTTACACACAATTAACTTTTACAGGTGCGCCGCAAACTGCCCTTGCTCAAGTGAATGCGGCTTTGGCAGCCATGCCAACTGCTGAGTTTAGTGCGTATCAATTGCCTGAGACGCCGCATTCAGCAGTGCAAATATTGGTCGGTAAAAAAGAAAATTTAACACGTGTATATGTACATCCGCAAACTTTGCAAATTTTAAATATTGCGCGTGAGGATGACAGGCTAATGCAAGTCATGCACGAGTTTCATGGCAATTTACTAATCGGCAATTGGGGTTCTTACCTTGTTGAGTTGGCGGCCTCATGGGCAATAGTAATGTTACTTACAGGCGTGTATTTATGGTGGCCAAATAATGGCAAAAGTATGGCAGGCATTGTTTATCCTCGCTTAAGAAGTGGAAGCCAGCGGGTATTTTGGCGTGATTGTCATGCGGTAACTGGTTTTTGGATTGCATTTTTCACTTTATTTTTACTTTTATCTGGCTTGCCGTGGGCAAAATCTTGGGGTGGTTTGCTTAAAGAAGTGCGTAGTTTAAGTGCAGGTAAAGAAGTACAGCAAGACTGGGCGGTTGGACGCCCGCAAAGAAAAACAGCCGCAGATGACGAACATGCACATCACAATCACCATCATCACGAGGATATTATGATGTTTGATTATAGTGCTATTGACCGTTTAGTAGGTACTGTTCAGCCTTTAAATTTAGCTTATCCTGTCCTTATTTACCCACCTTCAAAAAAAATGCCTGATTGGACAGCCAAATCTAAAGCGCAAAATCGCCCCTTGCGGGTTGATATGGTACTTGATGCCAGCACAGGTAATATAAAATCAAGAAAAAACTTTGCGGATAGACCGCTATTAGACCGTATTATTGGCTATGGCATAGCCATACATGAAGGGCAATTATTCGGCTGGTTTAACCAATTATTAGGACTACTCACCGCGTTAGGCTTGGTACTAATCTCTGTGAGTGGTGTGATTTTATGGTGGCGTAGACGAACCCCTAGCACGCTAGGTGCACCTGCTAGCCGAAAACAATTGGGTGAACCAACCCGATATTCGCAAGTCTTAATTTCACTCATTTTATTGCTTGGAATTTTGTTGCCGTTTTTGGGTATTTCACTGATAGCGGTGTTGCTTATGGAGCGCTATGTGTTGCGCCATATTCGTTCTGCTAGAAGTTTTCTAGGGTTAAGTTAGGTGGCAGTGTTTGAAAAAAATGTGGTTGAAACAATATTTGGAACTGTTACCCATTTGGCTCATTATGTTTTCCGCCAATGCCGCTCAAGCTGAAGAAGCCATTGAGTTGGAAACAATCAAAATCACAGGTCAACAAGATGATGTTTCAGCGCGTAGTGATGCTGCCACGCAGAAGGTCATTGTTGACAGAAAAGAGATTGAAAGTTTAGGCGTGCAAACTGTTGGTGAAGTGTTAGGTAAATTGCCCGGCGTGGAAGTAAAAGGCGGTGGGCATCGTGCGCGTGGGATGTCGCGCGATTCAGTACAAATTTTAATTGATGGTGAACGACAAGTAGGTGGTGCAGGGGGTGCATTGTTTCGTTTGCCCGCTGAGCAGTTAGAGCGCGTGGAGATTTTGCGAGGTGCATCTGCTGAATATGGTGGTGCATCTGTGTTAACAGTTAATTTAGTGCTTAAAAAAGCACTATCTAAGCGATCTACAGACTTTAAATTAGGCTTAGGCGTGCGTGATGACGAGCCGAATGCACAGTTTTCTTGGACAGAAAATGGTGGCTCAAACAATTTTTCATGGAGTTTACCAATTTCGTTCAATTTGCATCATTCACCTGTAGATTCAAATATGGAGCGGCGTTACAGTACAAGTGGGGTGAATACTTTTTGGCAAAACGAGCAAACCAGCGGTACTTCTAAAATGGGTCATTACGCTTTCTCACCGCGCTTTACTTGGAGAAGTGAGCGTGACAGCTTAACAGTTTCGCCAATGTATTTTTATGGCCCCAGCAATAATAAAAGCCGAACTAACATTACAGAATACACTAACCCAGCAGCTGGTTTAGGGTTAACTGATATTGGTGAACGAGATTCGCGTGAATCTAGCACGCATCGCATGTGGCGTTTGCGGATAGAAGGTGAAAAGCATGTCAATAATGCCAAGTTATCTGGGCGCCTAGCGTTTAATGATGGTCGTAATCAGTCTGATGTCACGCGTGATGTTTACGATGCGGCCAACGTGCTGACCTCTTTTAAAGAAAGTACGCGCACGACCAATAAAGAGTTCAACACCGCAGCGCGAGTTGATAAAACATTTGGCAATCATTTACTTTCTACGGGTGCGGAATTTGTAAAAAATCGGCGTGAAGATAGCCAATTATTTGGCGGTGGTTTTGCTGCCACAGGCAGTCACCGTGCGTCATCGCGCGATGGAATTTTATGGGTGCAAGATGACTGGACGCCGATAGACACCTTTACCCTTACCACTGGCTTACGTTTAGAAAATATGACGATAGCGGCTGAGGATGTTTCGCAACAACGGGTTGGTTTATTGCCCTCAATTGCCGCGCGCTGGCAACCAAATGATCAGTGGGTGCTACGAAGCTCATTAGGGGCGGGCATGAAAATGCCAAAATTGGATGAAATTAGTAACGCCACCACGCGTAGCGTGGCTGAAAACAACCCCGCCGAGGCCGATAAGCGCGGTAATGCTAATTTGCGTCCTGAACGCAATGTGAATTTTGAAGCGGCGCTAGAGCATTATCTGCCGCAAAAAGCAGGTGTGCTGGGGGTCAATGTTTATGCGCGTGCTACCAGTGATTTTATTGAGCGACGTGTGCAACAAGAAGGTGTGCGCTGGGTCGACAGGCCTTATAACGAAGGCGATGCATTGCATTATGGCTTGGAGCTCGATGCTAAAGTGCGCATGGACAATTTTGGTTGGCAGGGGGCGACGTTAAAGTCACACCTCACTTTGCCATATGGGCGTGTGGATGATGAGCGTTTAGGTATAAAGCGCATGGCACGCGATACGCCGCGCTATGTACTGAGCATGGGGCTAGACCAAAGTTTACCTAAGTTAAATGCCAGTTACGGTATTTCGGCACAAATTTCGGGGCGCAGTGAAACGGATATTCCAAACGAGCAAAGTAGCTTTAGTGAATCCATCACCACGCTAGATGCTTATTGGCTGTATAAATTATCGCCTACTTATAATCTGCGTTTGTCTGGGCGTAATTTATTGGCGGCAGACATACACAAACAAAACACGTTTACCCAAGGTTTAAATGACTGGCAATTAGTTTCCGACGATGACGGAAAACGTAGTTTGATGGTGACCTTAGAAGGACGTTGGTAGCAGAATTTGAGGCGCTGAAATTGAGTGTTTTTAGCCTGATTCTAGTTGAACATCATTATCGATGCTCTGCAAGCCAGTATCCTTGCGGCTTCCAGAGCATCGAAAAATCCTCGCAGTAAATTAAGTGATTTATTTTAACAAATACGGTAACGAAAAATTAGACTGACAATTGGCTGGATTTGTGAGATAATGAGAACCATTATCATTATTGGCTGGTGAAGCTGACAGCCAAAATAATGCAAATTTAAAGCGTCAGATTGCTTACAATCACAGGTAACAAAAGGTTATATGGTATATTTGCCAGTTTTGAATGGTGGCGATTAGCTTAAATGTGCCAACGCAATATTTTAGTTGAAAGTTTTAGGTGATGAACGAGAACGTAATAGAAAATCGTGCTGGTAAAGTCGTAGGCTTGCTATTCGTTTTAGCCATTCATCTTGGTTTGCTTTACTTGGCGATGAGCTATAAACTCATTCCGCCACCACAAGAAGCGTTGGTGATGATGGTGGATTTGATTAACCCGCCTAAAAAAGAAGAGCCACCACCACCGCCAGAGCCACCCAAGCCTGAGCCACCTAAAGAAGTGAAATTGGTAAAAGAAAAACCGATTAAGCCAAAACCAGAGCCAAAACCTATTTTGGCGGTAGAAGCGCCAGCTGAAACGCCGACAGAGTTTGTGGTGGAAAAGCAGCCTGAACCTGAGCCTATTAAAGAAGAGCCACCTGCGCCCGAGCCTGAGCCGCCAGCTGCACCAGAGCCAGTTAAACCTGCCGCACCTGTGCAAATGTCTGAGTTGTCAGTTGCTTGTTCAAGCCGGCCAGAACCCAATTACCCTCCTGCTTCGCGCCGTATGGGCGAGCAAGGACAAGTAAAGTTACGCGTGGAATTGGATGAGTCAGGTAAAATTACGTCTGTTAAAGTGGTTGAAAGTTCTGGGTTTTCACGCTTGGATAATGCTGGTGTAGCAACCGTTAAAAACTGGCGCTGTGAAGCAGCAACACGCGATGGTCAACCCGCGCGTGCAATAGCAACGCAAGTGTTTGATTTTAAATTAGAATAATTTATAGAGGAAAAATTGATATGGCAACAGCAGCAGTCGCATCACAACAATTAGGCTTTGCAAATTTTATTGCAAATGTGGACACCGTAGGCAAAGTGGTTTTATTTTTCTTGCTAGTGCTTTCAATTGCGAGTTGGTATTTAATTTTTACCAAAGCGTTTGCCAATTGGCTAGAAGCCAAAAGGGCTAAAGCTTTTTTGGCTCAGTTTAGAAACTTCGACTCACTCGCTCAGCTCAACAGCCTATTAAATCAAAGTAAACCCAATAACGCCTTTTCAAATTTAGCCGCTGAAGGTCTAGATGCACTCAGAAATGCTGGCAGTTTTGGCGCACAAAAAATTGCGGTCGCTGGCGGCATATCAGAATTTATGACGCGTGCGATTCGCAACGGCATCGACCAAGAATCTGCCCGCAGTGAAAACGGCCTAACAGTATTAGCCTCTGCGGGTTCAGCTTCGCCTTATATTGGTTTATTTGGTACCGTATGGGCTATTTATCACGCACTGGTGAATATTGGTTTAAGTGGTCAAGGCACGCTAGATAAAGTGGCCGGCCCAGTGGGCGAAGCCCTCATTATGACCGCCATTGGCCTAGCAGTGGCGATTCCAGCAGTGTTTGCTTATAACGCATTTAACCGCCGCAACCGTATGTGGTTAGCCAAGTTAGATGCTTTTGCGCATGATTTATTTGTGATGCTCACGGTGAGCAATAGCGAAAACAACCCAACAAAACCAACAGGAAACGCATCATGAGTTTCGGCAGCTTTAATGCAAACCAACCGCAAGCCAAGGCAGAAATCAATGTCGTTCCCTTAGTGGACGTGATGCTGGTGCTATTGGTGATTTTTATTATCACAGCACCGTTGCTTACACACTCGGTTAAAATTGATTTACCTAAAGAATCTAACACGCCCAATATTACCAAACCTGACCACGTTGAACTGGCGATACGGGAAGACGGAACACTGTTTTGGAATGGTGAACTGGTGCCAAAAGAGTCACTGGCTGCGCGCTTTGAATTAGAAGCAAAAAAAGACCCACAACCGGAACTACATATTAAAGCAGATGGGACATCGCAATATAAAAACGTGGCGCATGTGATGTCCGTTGCGCAAAATGCTAAGTTGACTAAGATTGGCTTTGTGACAGACCCTACCGCAACCCAATAACAGAGTTTTAGCTATTCAGACTTATCGTCTTGTATTTTTGATAAATCGGTATCTAAGAAATAGTTAACTCTTTTGTGAGGATTTAAATATTTAAGTGCATCTAAAGGTAACTTGTTTGGGCGCAGGCAGGCGCTAATGCTGATGCCTTGCTCTTCACTTAAATTTAAAATGTGTGGGGTATCTCGCTGCATGAGTGGGTCATGCAATAACACATAGGGGCGAAGTGGCTGATTGGGGTTGACTGAAACCACAATACCATACACCCCTGATGATAATTGTACGATGCTACCTGGCGGGTAAATGCCGAGTGATTTAATTAACCTTTTCACTAACATTTCATCAAATTTAGCACGATGATGCGCGTACATTTGCGCTAATGCTTCGTATGGCGTTTTTGCCAGCGTAACATCTGAGGGATTGCATAAATTATCATACCAATTGACCAGTGCGATAATGCGTGCAATTGGGTCAATTTTGTCAGCAGTAATGCGTTTAGGGTAGCCAGTGCCGTCTTCATGCACATGATGCTGCAAAATAACTTTGCCAATACGTGCTGGCAAGCCCACCTCTCTGGCCATGCGAGCCCCAATTTCAGAGTGTTGCTCAAAATGTAATTGCTCTTGCTTGGTCAGGGGTTCTTTTTTAAGTAAAATTTTGCTAGAAATTTCAATTTTACCAATATCGTGAAACACTGCCGCCATTCCTAAAAGACGCGTATCTTCTGCTGAAAGCTCAAGGGATTTAGCAAGCATCATCGCAAGCACGGTCACATTTAACGGGTGAACGTAATTATCATCCCCTGAGTTATTGCCATTCAACGCATGAATAGCAATATCACCCTCGGTTAAGGTGGTTTCAACTAATACATCTATCAAATTAGCAGTTTTTTCAATGCAAACTTTAGGGTCTATCAAAATGTTCTTTGTCGCTTCACGCACAGTGTTGCCAGCAGCAATAAACTTCAATTCTGCTTCATTGATAGCAGCATTTAATTGACCTAATCGCTCTTCTTTTGATACTTCATTGTTTGCGGCTTCCTTCACGTTGTTAGCTGCCGTTTGAGTATTATTCGGTTCAGCAACTTGTGCCTCAGGTAAAGGTTCGCAGTCACTGCGGTTGGGGTCGTAGCGCAATTTTTTGAGACCAGTTTTTTGGATGCCACTAATTTGCGTTTCATCTTTGATTTTAAAGTTACTTAAAGTAAAAGGGTGATTCATCCAACCCAAATCTAAATGGACATAAAGTCCTACTCGGAGTTGGGAAACATCAATAAAATGGTGATTGTGCATTTTAGTTACCTGCAATTTGATACTTTTGCGTTCTTGTTTCAAGCATTTTGGTAAACTCAGCAGCATCAATCGGCTTACCATATAAGTAACCTTGGGCTTCTTCGCAGCCCATATTTTTCAGAAACTCAGCCTGCGCATTTGTTTCTACACCTTCGGCAATAACGGAGAATCCTAAATTTCGTGCCATGGCATTTATCGTGTTGGTAATCGCCGCATCGTTTAAATCATCAGGCAGGCCACGCACAAAGGATTGGTCAATTTTAATTTTACTAAGAGGCAAACGTTTGAGGTTGGAAAGAGATGAATAACCTGTACCAAAGTCATCAATCGCTACGCGTACGCCGAGTTGTTTAATGTTGTTAAACGTATCAATTACAAATTCGGTGTTTTGCATCACCGTGCTTTCGGTGATTTCTAACTCAAGAATTTGTGGCTTACAATCTGTTTCTACCAATATGCCATATACTGTGTCGTAAAAATTGCTCCGCATGATTTGCACGCCAGAAACGTTGACTGAAATCCATTGCATAGTGTAGCCATCGCTAATCCACGCCATCGCTTGCTTGGCAGCTTGTCTGAGCACCCATTCGCCAATTTGCACAATTAAGCCTGTTTCTTCTGCAATAGGGATAAATCTAGCGGGTGATACCAAGCCTAGCGTAGGGTGACGCCAACGAATCAGAGCTTCCGCACCTATAATGTCACCTGTAAGTAATGATATTTGAGGCTGATAATGCACTTCAAACTGTTTGCGTGCTAAAGCGTGGCGGAGTTCACTTTCTAAAGTAAAGCGCTCAACAGCATTTTTACTAAGCTCTTCCGAATAAAAACAAAAGTTGTTTTTACCGCGATTTTTAATTTGGTACATGGCAATATCAGCAGCTTTAATTAGCCCTTCTACATCATTGCCATCTTTTGGGAAAATCGAAATACCGACACTTGCACCAATAAAAATTTCCTTACTATCAATATGAAATTCAATTTGCAAAGCATAGATAATTTTTTGCGCTACTGACGCCGCATCTTCTATCGATTTAATATTATCCATCATCACCAAGAATTCATCGCCGCCTAAACGGGCAACGACATCGCTATCTCTAACGGTATGATGAATTCTTTTAGATACCTCATACAATAATTTATCACCCACTTGGTGACCAAGGCTGTCGTTAATGGATTTAAATCTATCTAAATCAACAAACAATAATGCAATTTCGTGATGCTCTCGCTCAGCACGTTTAATGGCATGCTCGAGTAACTCGGTAAATAATCTGCGATTTGGCAATCCAGTGAGAGGATCGTGATTTACCAGCTCTTGTAATCTGTTTTGTGAATGTTTTGCTTCAGTAATATCTGAAAAAACACCCACATAATGGGTAACTTGATGCAGATGGTTTCGCACAGCACTCAGCGTAATGCGCTCTTGATAGGCCTCACCACTTTTGCGGTAATTAAGTTTTTCGCCTGACCATTTATCGTTGAGTTGCAAAGTGCGCCAGACATCACAATCTTTATCACGCATGGCTTTGTGCGTTAAACCTAAGGCATCAATTTCTCGGAAGCCAGTGATTGTTGTATAAGCTTTATTGATGCTTAAAATGCAGCCTTTTTCATCCATCACCATCATACCTTCGCCGGCACTCATAAAAGCAATATCAGCTAGATGTGGTAAATCAGTAACGGCCTCTGTGTGGTTTTGAATGGCTTCAGAAGAGTCCACCCAATGCCAGTTTTTATCTAAGGCACTTTGTATGGCCGCAGATAAATGCCAAGCAGCCTTGAATCTACTTTTGATAGTTAGACTCAATTCAGCCATTTGCTCATCTTGCTCAGCCAAATGATTAGGTGTTGGTTGGTTGGTGTTCTTCAATTTTCTTTTCAATTCAAATTTAATATCACCCCCAAAGGGCGGTTTAATCCATATAAATTAAACTATTCATAACTATTTATCGGACTAAATAATTGAAACTTAAATAAAATTAAATGAATTTTTTGTGCGGGATATAATCCCTTACACAATGGTCTATTTGAGAGAATCTGTTTGTTAAAATTAGGTGAGATTTACGATGCAATTTATAGGTGCAACGCGAGTGACTAGCAAAAACATAATCATTTTGGGAATGGTTTTTAGTGGCTTATTTTTCAGTTATGCAGGACATGCACAACCCAATATGCTGCCAACAATGCCAAAATCACTCTGTAGCATTGCAACAACGATAGACAGCCGTCAACAGCCAGTTTATTTCACGCAACAAACTTTTGAAGACAATGTGCAAGAGTTAGCCATTATTGCCTTGGATGAGCAAAAGACGCCTGTAATTAAACGAATTACCTACCATCAAAAACAATCAGATGAATGTCATTTCTTATCAATAGCGATTGCTCGCGCTGGCGATTGGGGTTGGTTTTTGGCTTGGACACACGCAGATAAGGCCTATTATGCGCGTATGGATGGTGAAGCTTTGGTTTTTCCTCCCCCCAAACTATTGCCAGTATCAAAGGTGACAAACATTGAGTTTTTAATGAGCGCACCTCAACCGTCTATGCGATTACAAACTGCGGATGGTAAAACAGTATTGCTCATTAGCGAAGATGAAGGGCGACATTGGCAAGTAGCCCCAGCCAAAAATTAGCGTTCCTCATAAGGGTATTCACCTATTGAAAAGTGATTTTGCTCCCCCATGTAAGCGGTAACTAAACATTCAGGAGCGAATAATGCGTTTCGACAAACTCACCACTAAATTTCAACAAGCCATTGCCGATGCACAAAGTATTGCGTTGGGCGCAGATAACACCGCCATTGAGGCTCAACACTTACTACAAGCGTTGCTCAACCAAGAAGATGGTGGAACGGCTTCATTGCTGGCGCGTGCAGGTGTGCAGCTTAACCAGCTAAAAAACAGTTTAACCGCAGCGATTAACAATTTACCAAAATCCACCGATGCGAGTGGAGATGTGGCGATTTCGCGCGATTTAAATAACTTGCTAAACGTGACCGATAAATTGGCGCAAAAGCGTAACGATGCTTACATTGCCAGCGAAATGTTTTTACTGGCATTGGCTGACGATAAAGGTGATACAAGCAAACTACTCAAAAGCAATGGCTTAACAAAATCAGCTTTAGAATCTGCGATTACTGCCGTGCGTGGTAGCGATGGTGTGAATAGCCAAGAGGCTGAAGGCCAACGTGAAGCGCTTAAAAAATATACGCTTGATTTAACCGAGCGCGCCCGTGCTGGCAAGCTTGACCCCGTGATTGGGCGTGATGACGAGATTCGCCGTGCCATTCAGGTGTTGCAACGCCGCACCAAAAACAACCCAGTATTGATTGGTGAACCAGGCGTCGGTAAAACCGCGATTGTGGAAGGCTTGGCACAACGCATTGTGAATGGCGAAGTGCCAGACTCACTCAAAAACAAAAAGGTGTTGTCGCTCGATATGGCGGCTTTACTGGCGGGCGCTAAGTACCGCGGTGAGTTTGAAGAGCGCTTAAAATCGGTGCTAAAAGAATTAGCGCAAGACGAAGGCCAAACCATCGTGTTTATTGATGAAATTCATACCATGGTGGGTGCGGGTAAATCTGAAGGGGCGATGGACGCAGGCAATATGTTGAAGCCTGCCTTGGCACGCGGCGAACTACATTGTGTGGGCGCGACCACTTTAGATGAATACCGCAAATACATTGAAAAAGATGCCGCCTTAGAGCGCCGCTTTCAAAAAGTGTTGGTGGATGAACCTAGCGTAGAGGCCACGATTGCGATTTTGCGAGGGCTGCAAGAAAAATACGAGTTACATCATGGTGTTGAAATTACTGACCCTGCGATTGTGGCTGCAGCCGAGCTTTCACATCGTTACATTACCGACCGCTTTTTACCCGATAAAGCGATTGATTTAATTGATGAAGCTGCAAGCCGCATCAAAATGGAAATTGACTCTAAACCAGAAGTGATGGACAAGCTCGATAGGCGCTTGATTCAATTGAAAATTGAGCGTGAGGCGGTGCGCCGTGAGAAAGACGAAGGCAGTAAAAAACGCTTTGACTTGATTGAAGAAGAAATTGCCAAGCTAGAAAAAGAATACGCCGATTTAGAAGAGATTTGGAAGGCTGAAAAAGCCCAAGTACAGGGCTCTGCGCATATTAAAGAAGCTATCGAAAAAGTAAAATTTGAGATGGAAGAAGCAACGCGTAAAGGCGAATGGCAAAAAGTCTCTGAGTTGCAATACGGCAAATTGCCTCAACTGGAAGCACAGCTAAAACAAGCGGCGAGTTCTGAAGCTGCGGGTGATACAACTAAAAATAAAATGCTACGCACCGAAGTGGGCGCAGATGAAATTGCCGAGGTGGTGAGCCGTGCAACAGGCATACCTGTCAGCAAAATGATGACGGGTGAGCGTGAAAAACTGCTCACGATGGAAGCCAAGTTGCACGAGCGAGTCGTGGGGCAAGATGAAGCGGTGCGTTTGGTGTCTGATGCCATTCGCCGTTCACGTTCTGGGTTGAGCGATCCGAATCGCCCTTATGGCAGCTTCTTGTTTTTAGGACCAACAGGTGTGGGTAAAACCGAACTTTGTAAGTCACTCGCCAACTTTTTGTTTGATTCGGAAGAGCATTTAATCCGTATCGACATGAGTGAGTTTATGGAAAAACATAGTGTCGCACGTATGATTGGTGCGCCACCGGGCTATGTGGGCTATGAAGAGGGCGGCACGCTAACAGAAGCGGTGCGCCGTAAGCCTTATAGCGTGGTGTTGCTGGATGAAGTGGAAAAAGCGCACCCCGATGTGTTTAACGTGTTGTTGCAAGTGTTGGATGATGGACGCTTAACCGATGGCCAAGGCCGCACGGTGGATTTTAAAAACACGGTGATTATCATGACATCAAACTTGGGCTCGCAAATGATACAAAGCATGGCCGACCAAGATTACCAAGTGGTGAAATTAGCGGTGATGGGCGAGGTAAAAACGCATTTTAGGCCAGAGTTTGTCAACCGCATTGATGAAGTGGTCGTTTTTCATAGTTTGGGTGAAGATAATATTAAGTCTATCGCAAATATTCAATTGCAATATTTGGCTAAACGCTTGGCGGCGATGGATATGACGTTGAATGTGACGGATGCCGCCTTGGCAGAAATCGCCAGTGCAGGGTTTGATCCAGTGTACGGTGCGCGTCCATTAAAACGGGCTATTCAATCTGAGATTGAAAACCCACTGGCGCGAGAAATTTTGGCAGGCAACTTTGTGGCAAAAGACACTGTCCAAGTGGATTACAAGGCAGGAAAAATGCAGTTTAGTAAGTTGTAACTTTTAGGAGTGAGGCGATGAAAAAGCAAGGTTTAGTTTTTGGTGCGGTGTTGCTTGCAACATTGCTGGCAGGGTGCGCAAGCAATTCCCCGCGCGAAAATCAAGTACAGCGCCTCACCCCTGAAGAAGTGGCAAAACTCACCCCCGCTGCTGTGCCCACTTTGAGCTTGGATGAGATTATCGTGCTTTCCAAGCAGGGCACATCGGCAGATGACATCATCGCAAAAATTAAAAGTAGTAACTCGCAATATGACCTCACCGCCAGCCAAATGGTGGATTTAAGCAAGCAAGGTGTGGATGCCAAAGTGCTGGATTTTATGCAAGCTGAACGCGAAAAAATGCGCTTGAACAGTATGGCGGAAGAAATTAACAAGCGTGAGAAAGCCAATAGAGAAGCGCAAGAGAAACTAAAAAATCAATCGTTACGTTACCGTTACGACCCATTTTATGACCCTTTTTACCACCCGTTTTATGGCTACGGTTTTAGCCCATATTGGGGTAACCATTTTTACTTCAATAATATTCACAGGCGCAGAAGATGAGCTTGCCTTTTGCAATGAAAATACATTGCTTAAAAAGGCATATTTTAAGCGTTTTTTAAACTAACATCATTTCACCCCCTCTGTAAGCCACTCTGTATGCGGCTTCCAGAGGCATGAAAATTTCTCGAGGGTTTTTGTTGGGTGATTTTAAGTCGCGTTATAATGTTGCTTTATGTTCATTCATTCACCAAAAAATGCGCCAAATCAACCACCAAATTAGCCTATCAACAAAAGGCAGAAAACTCTATGACATCACCCCAGAAGTGCTGCATTGGGTAAAAAATTGCGGCATCACAACAGGCTTGCTCACGCTGTACATTCAGCACACTTCAGCCAGTTTGTTGATTAACGAAAATTATGATTCTGACGTGTTGGTGGATATGGAAGCGTTTTTTAATCGTCTTGTGCCAGATGGCGACAAATTGTTTATTCACACTGTTGAAGGCCCCGACGATATGCCTGCGCATGTGCGTAGCGCCTTGACGCAAACGAGTTTGTCGATGCCTGTATTGCAGGGCAAACCAACGCTTGGTCAATGGCAAGGTATTTTTTTGTACGAGCATCGGCATATTGCCGCTAACCGCCGTGTAATTTTGCATGTCATAGGCGAATAAAACTTGCCAGCAAAAACCAGAAAGCTGAGCAGTAGTGAAATGGCGATTTATGCGCCATTTTTTACGCATGAAGTGTTGCAAAAAGCCCGCATTGTAGATGGGCAAACGCCTTTTTGGTTGCGCCCTAGCATGTACGCGGTGGTGCTGAATCACACGATATACTTTCGTACGGGTTATTATCAGCCAAACACTTTGCGTGGTGTGGAGTTGCTTGGGCATGAGCTCACGCATGTAGAGCAATATTTGCAAGGCATGACCATTTGGCATTATGTGTGGGAGAGCCGTCGCGGTTATGTAAAAAATCGTTACGAGGTGGCTGCCTACGCAAAAGGTGCTATGATTAGAAACGCGGTTGCTGGGCAACCATCATTCAACAAAAATTTTCAAATTTGAGGAGATAAAAATGGGTTTGTTTTCATTTTTTAGAGAAGCAGGCGAAAAACTTTTTGGTACTGGCGAGGCAAAAGCAGCTGAAGAGGTGGCAAAAAAAGACCCAACACCAGTGAACTTAGATGCGGCTAACAAGGCTGCGGCAAAGGCCATTGCAGACTACGTGGCTAAAATGGGATTGACTGCAGAAGGCTTAACTATTGGTTTTGATGCAGCATCAAGCACGGTGATTGTACAAGGCATGGCAGAAAGTAAGGAAATTAAAGAGAAAATTTTGCTGTGTTGCGGCAATGTTAAAGGGGTTGAAACGGTGCAAGACCAGCTAGGCGTGATTGCTGCCCCAGAAACTGAGCCTGATCCAGTATTTTATACCGTAGTAAGTGGCGATACCTTATCAAAAATAGCTAAAGAGCAATATGGTAATGCCAATGCTTATATGAAGATTTTTGAAGCGAATAAACCCATGTTAAGTCACCCAGATAAAATTTATCCGGGTCAATCTTTACGTATTCCTGCCTAAATTACATGGCAATTTTTATTACAATTCATTAACAATTTTTAATGGTATATTTTACAATTTATTAACTAAGTATTTAATTATTAAGACTTAAATTTAAGCTAAAATTCTTCTCATGAAAATTAGCTTCAAAAATCCTTGAAACATAATTTGCTTCGAGGATTTTTTTTATTTTTTGTTTTTAATTTAAGTCGAAAGGGTTGGAAATGTCAGCATTATTACGCACACTTTTAGCATTAAGTGTTACCAGTTTAGTATTAGTCGGTTGTGGCGATAAAGAGGCCGCACCTGAAGCGACACCTGAAGTTACGGTAGCCCCAGCAGAAACTGCACCAGTGGCAGCGTCACCAACAGCAGCAGTAGAAGCTGCACCAGCTACAGAGCCAGGTGGTTATGTTCCTACCCCAGAAGAGCGCGTGCCTGGTATTACGGTAGATATGTCAGCACAACCAGTGACAGAATCAATGCCAGCAGAAGCTGCAGCGCCAGCAACAGAGGCTGCACCAGCTGCTTCTGAAACAGCTCCAGCCGCACAATAATAATTCGCACTGTTCGAGATGTTCTTAAAAGCACGCATATAAGCGTGCTTTTTTTACTGCATTTTATATACCTATCCCCCTAAAGGGTGATAGAGCAGCCTATAATTAAACGATACGATAATATAAAATTACAATTCTTAACAAAACAATAATTATCAATTCAGGGACAGGACATGCAGTTAAAGCAAGAATATGATTCAAAAGGATATGTCTTAATTCGTAACTTTTTTAGTCCAGAAGAAATTCAAGAGTTAATTCAAGAAATTAAAAAAACCTCCAGTGAAAATGTTTCAACAGATCAGTTAAATCTAGGAAATCTTAAATTTAACAGCTTAATTATGCATAAAAGCCAAAAATTGCGTGAATTCATATCACAAGAAAAAGTGGTGAATTTAATTAGTCAGTTTATTGGCCCTAATTTTTGGGTGCGGTGGGATCAAGCAGTAGAAAAAGGGCCTGGCGCTGGCACGTTTCCTTGGCATACGGATAACTCTTATAGCCGCTTAAAAGATCCGCATTGCCAATTTTGGATTTCATTAACCAAAATGACAAAAGAAAACGGTGGTATTTGGATGATACCAGGCAGCCACAAAAAGAAATATGAGCATAAACATGACGGTTGTCACATGTCAGCTACCTGTGATGAGCAAAATGCCGAATTTATTTCAGCTGAAATCGGCGATATTGTGGTTTTTAATTCTTTTACTCTACACTCAACTACGCCTAATGTTACCCAAGAAAGTCGTTGGGCTTATGTGCTTGAGTACATGAATATTAAACATATTGATCCATATATTTCAAAACCCCATTTAATCATTGCTAAAGATGGTAAGCCTCAGCTTGAATATGTGGACAAACTTGAAGGGGAGGATAGTTTGTATAATACATTTAAATATTTACGCCCAAGAGAGCGGTGGCGTAAATTTAAGCATGGTGTACTGAGTTAGTACGATTATTTGCCGCGCAACATCTAAACAGGGTCATAAATGACCCTGTTTTTTATTCTAAACTCATGAGTAAAAGTCTTTGCCAGCGCTAAGTCCTGCAAGCGATGAGGTAGCGTCTTGTGTTGCGTAAAAACTACATGAATTATTCTAATTTAAATCTAAAGCCTTTTTATTCATGAAGTTAAGTTAGAATTGTAATCATCAATATCAATTATCTTATTGTTATCTATGAATAATTCTATATCTGAACCCATCAAATTAAGTTAGCAATGATGAATTTAACGGCCATTTACACCAAAACTGCTGAAGGATTACGAGTACGTAAAGCCCTCTTTGGCGGGTTGTCTGCGCCGCTTAAACGGGTCATAGACCTAGTTGATGGGCATGAGAGCGTTCAAGCGATTGCTAAGCAGTTAAGTGATATGCCAGAGTCAAAAGTGATTGCGGCAGTCACGCAGCTTGAAAAAGACGGCTATATTAAATACTTATCAGAGGCAACTACTGAAGATGATTGGGAGTTTGGAACCGTTTTTTCACCCATGGTGGTAGAAGAAATTGAAGTAGAAGATCAATTGGACTTCCCAGCGGATTTGGCACCATCGCAATTAGCGGAAATTGTAGAAGCTAACCGCCTAGAAGATGAACGCAAAGCGCGAGAAATTAAAGCGCAAATTCGTTTAAAAGAAAAAGCAAAAGCAGAGATTGAAGAGAATGCACGTATAGAGGCACAACGTATTGCACAAGAGGCGATTGAAAAAGAAAAAACCGAAAATCAAGCCCGAGCAAAAGCTGCTTTAGAGGCGAAGTTAAAGGCTGAGGCGGAGGAGCTGGCGCGCCAGCTTGCAGAACAAAAAGCCCGAGAAGAAGCAGAGAAAATCCAGCAGGAAAAAGATCGTTTAGAACGTGAGGCGCAAGCACTTGCAGAGGCTAGCGCTGCTGCTGAAGCTCAAGCCAAATTAGAAGCGGAAGCGAAGAAACAAGCTGAAGAAAATGAAAAAGCCCGCTTGGAGGCCGAGAGAATTGCCAGTGAGGCCGCAGAGGTGCAACGTCAAGCTGATTTGCGTGCCGCAAAAATAATAGCTGAAGAAGAGGCCAAAGCTGCGGAAGAAGCCTTACGCATTGCACAATTGCAAGCAATACGTGAAGCAGAAGAACGTGCTAACGCTGAAGCAGAACAGATTGCCGTTGAGTTGAGGCTGAAGCAAGAGGCTGAGGATAAAATTCGTATTGAAGCAGAGCGCGCCGCACGCGAAGCTGAAGAAAAGCAAAGAAATGCAGAAGAAACGCTACATAAAGCTGAGCTAGAGGCGCAAGCACTGGTTGAGCGAATTCGCGCGAAAGAAAAAGCGCGGCGTGAGCAGGTGCGAAAAACCCGAGAAGAAGAAGCGGCTAAACAAAAAGCCGATGAAGAAGCCAAAGCGGCTGAAGACGCACGCTTGGCACAAGAGCAACAAGCAAGACAGGAAGCAGAAGCGCAAGAAAGGGCACTTGCCGAAGCACGCGCAATTGAAGAGGCAAAACAAAAAGCGCGGCTAGAAGCAGAGCGCATTTTGCGTGAAGAAGAAAATGCCCGACGTGAGGCTGAAGAAGCAGCACGCTTGGAAGCCGAACGTATTGCGCAAGAGGAAGAAGCTACTCGACGCAAAGCGGAGGAAGCGGAACTGCAAAAGGCACAGGAAGAAGCGGAAGAAATCTCCCGCCTAGCGGCTGAGAAACAAGCGCGTTTAGAGGCAGAAACAATCGCACTTGCGCAAGAAGAGGCGCGCGCCGAAAAAGAACGCGTAGCACAAGAAAAAGCGCGGGCTGCGCAAGAAAAAGCAGAAGAGAAAGCCCGAGTCAAAGCCGAAGAAAAGGCACAAAAAGAAGCAGAAAAACGCGCCAAGCAAGAACAAAAAGCAGCGCGCGCCGCTGAAAAAGCAGCTCAAAAGCTGGCCAAAATGCAAACGATTGCGCCGATGGGGGCGCATGACAGCAGGCTTGGTGCTGATGATGGTGACCGAGAGATTTTGAGCTGGGAGGTCATGCAGGCGCAAATTAAACACCAATCTTCACGCAAGAAGTTGCGTTTGCCAAAAGTGCTTTCAGCCTCCAATTTAAAAATATGGTTTAAGCGGTTTATTCGGTTTTTAGTCATTTATGTGCCGATTTTGGCTCTTGTTTTGTTAGGCTTCATGCACTTTGCGCCCTTAACTATGCTGGTTGAGCCAGTGGAAAAAATTGCATCAGACAGTCTTGGCACTCCGGTTAAGGTGGGCGAGGTGCGTGCATCACTTTGGCCGCAGCCACATTTTGTATTACAACAAGTTACATTAGGTGAAAAAAAATCGACATTGAATGTCGGAGTTGCGCATATTGAACCTGAAATTTCAACATTATTTGATAAAACTAAAGTCATGCATTCGATCACAGTGGATGGTTTAAATATAGCGCAAGAAGACTACGCCATACCGCTGCAATCAGTTAATAAGCTTATCGCTTCTGACCAACTAGATGTTAGGGCAATCCAGTTTAAAAATGTGAAATTAAATATTAACGAATTTGTGTTTGGCACTTTTGACGGTTGGGTTGATTTTGATAAAACTCGTGGCTTAAGTGGGTTAGAAATGAAAAGTGTTGAACAGGCATTAACGCTACATATCAGACCAGTAAATGGCACATATCAAGTGATGATGAAAGCGCAGCAATATAAATTACCATTTGGAGAAAAGGTGGTGTTTGATGAAATTACTGCACATGGACTTTATCAGCAAAACCAAGTTAACTTTGACCAAATTGACGGTGAAATTTACGGGGGTGATTTTAATGCTAATGCACTACTCAATTGGCAAAACGCATGGCAAATAACGGGTGACTTTAAGCTCAACAAAGTTAATACGCAGCAGGTTTTAAAAGCATTTTCTAGTGCAGGTTCGGTAGATGGTAAGCTGACTTTATCGGGTAATTTTAATGCGCATTCAACCAGTGCGGCAACTTTGATGGATGCGGCTGAAGTAAATGCAAGTTTTGAGGTTCCAAACAGCAAAATCAGCGGTATTGATATACCGCGCAATATTGTTACGCCGACAGACCAATCGCTAGAAGGTTACGCTACCTATTTTGATAAACTTTCTGGAAATCTTAAAGTGGCGAATGGGCGTTATCAATATCGAAATTTAGTTTTAAAATCAGCCAAGTTACAGGTGCAAGGTCAAGTAGATATTGATGACAAGCAAAATATTTCAGGTAAGTTGAGCGCTAATTTATATACCCCCACCCGAAACTTTCAAACGCAATATGACCTAACGGGCAAAATTGACAATGTAAAACGAAAGTGACTTAACAAATTGACATGGCAAAGTGACTTGGCAAGCATTTTCACCTTAACTATGCGCGGCATAATGCGTTAAAATGTGGCCATGTTAACTCTTGAAAGTTGTTTGTTATGCCAGTCAAACTCAGCGCCCCGCTAGCCGCATCATTATTACCTGTAAGGGGTGTTCAATTAGGCTTTGCCCAAGCGCACGTGCGCAAACCAAACCGTAAAGATGTGCTAGTAATTAAACTTGCTGAGCAAAGCAGAGTCGCGGGTGTTTTTACTAATAACCGCTTTTGTGCTGCGCCGGTGATTTTGTGTAAAGAATTTTTAGCGCAAAAAGCCGGCATTCGTGCGCTGTTGGTTAATACTGGCTGCGCTAATGCGGGGACTGGTGAAGATGGCTTGAATCGTGCCAAACAAAGTTGTGAAGTGCTCGGCGGTTTGCTTGGGTTGAACGCGAACCAAGTGTTGCCATTTTCTACCGGGGTGATTTTAGAGCCATTGCCTGTGGATAAAGTGATTGCCGGCTTGCCTGCCGCGATTGAAAACCTCAAAGAAGATAACTGGCTGAACGCGGCTGAGGCGATTATGACCACCGATATTGTCGCCAAAGGAACTTCTAGGTCGCTGATGTTGGACGGAAAGCAGGTCACCATCACCGGCATCAGCAAAGGCAGCGGCATGATACACCCTAACATGGCAACCATGCTGGGCTACATTGCCACGGATGCTGCCGTGAGCCAATGCACGCTAGAAAACATCATTCAATACGCGGTGAATAAATCGTTTAACTGCATTACGGTAGATGGCGATACCAGCACCAACGATAGCCTGATTTTGATGGCGACCAATTTGGCTGGCAATACGGAAATTACCGAACAAAGCGCAGATTTTGTAACCTTGCGCGATGCGATGACTGCGGTGGCGATTGAGCTTGCACAAGCCATTGTGCGCGATGGTGAAGGTGCGACCAAGTTTATGACCATTCAAGTGCAGGCTGGAAAAGACGAAGCCGAATGCCGCAAAGTGGCGTATGCCATTGCGCACTCACCGCTCATCAAAACCGCATTTTTTGCGTCAGACCCAAACTTGGGGCGTATTTTAGCGGCCATTGGCTATGCGGGTGTGGATGACCTAGATGTCAATAATATGGAACTCTATTTGGGTGATGTGCTAGTGGCAGAAAAAGGTGGGCGCGCAGTAAGCTATCAAGAAGAGCAGGGCGCGGCGATTATGAAAGAAAGCGATATTCTGGTGCGCGTGGTGTTAAATCGCGGAAGCGCGACAAGCACGGTCTGGACGTGTGACTTCTCTTACGACTACGTGAAAATTAACGCGGATTACAGAAGTTAATATCAGCAGACGAGGAGGCTACAATGATTTATAAAGGTGGATGCCACTGTGGCAAAATTGCGTTTGAGGTGGAGGGCGATCTTCAACATGTGACGCAATGTAATTGTTCAATCTGTACCAAGCGCGGTTCATTGCTTTGGTTTGTTCCTCGCACAAATTTGCACCTTAAAACGCCCGAAGCTGACATCTCAACATACACTTTTAACAGCCATAAAATCAAACATCGATTTTGTAATGTTTGTGGCTGTGCACCATTTGGTGAGGCGATGAATCCAAAAGGGGAAGCAATGGCGGCCATCAATGTACGTTGCTTAGATGATGTTGAGTCATCAGCATTAAAAGTAAATCATTATGATGGACGTAGCCTTTAGTAGATTTAGATGTCAAAAGATTTAGATAACCTAGTTGGGCGCGCCGAGCATTTATTAGCACGTCTGGAAGCCTTATTCCATGCGCCTTCCAGCCCGGTGGATTGGAATAGCACCGCTTGGCGATGGGTAAAAGCAGGCAATAAAGGCTATCTACAGACTATCGCTCACCCACACCAAATCGCGCTGGATAACATTCAGTTTGTGGATTCGCAAAAAGCTAAAATTGTGCGCAACACCCAGCAATTTTTAAAAGGCTTGCCTGCCAATAACGTACTGCTCACGGGTACGCGCGGGACTGGAAAATCCAGCTTAATCAAAGCATTACTCACGGCCTATGCACAAGAGGGTTTGCGCTTAATTGAGGTTGAGAAGCACGACTTAATCCACTTGCCTGAAATTGTGGAGCTGATTCGCAATCGCCCAGAAAAATTCATTATTTTTTGTGATGACCTGACGTTTGAAGCCAATGATGAAAGTTACAAAGCCCTGAAAGTGGTGCTGGATGGCTCGGTGGCAAGCACTTCGGAAAATATGCTGGTGTATGCCACATCTAACCGTAAAAACTTGATGCCCGAGTTTATGGCAGATAATTTAGCCACCAAACATTGGGATGGCGAAATTAGGCCCAGCGACACCATAGAGGAAAAAACTGCCTTGGCAGAGCGTTTCGGCCTGTGGCTGGCGTTTTACGCGTTTGACCAAGACGAATATTTGGCCATTGCAGAAAACTGGTTGAAGACATTCAATATCCCTTGGGATGAAACTGCCCACAAAGCAGCATTAGAATTTACCCATACGCGCGGTGCCCGCAGTGGCCGCGTGGCGTATCAATTTGCGCGTGATTACGCGGGCAAGTTGCAATTGAATAGTAAGCCGTAATGCTAGGTCAGCAAGTCACCCACGCTGCCGTTGGCGTGATTCAGCGTGAAGATGGTTGGGTGCTGTTAGGCCAACGCCCTGCAGGCAAACCTTGGGCGGGCTGGTGGGAATTTCCCGGCGGTAAAATTGAAAACGGTGAAAGTGCAGAAAATGCCTTAAAGCGTGAACTGCACGAAGAACTTGGCATTACCGTTACGCAGCTTTATCCGTGGCTCACGCGCACGTTTGATTACCCCGAAAAAACCGTCAAACTCCATTTTTTTCGCGTGGCATGCTGGCAAGGCGAGCCGCACGGGGCAGAAGGCCAACACTTAAGCTGGCAAAATCCGATGGATTTACAGGTTTCGCCCATGTTGCCTGCCAACGCGCCCATTATCCAAGCTTTGCATTTACCCAGTGTGTATGCCATTACCAATTTGGCGGAGTTAGGCGAAGTGGCATTTTTTACCAAGCTAAAAACGGCACTTGAAAATGGCCTGCGGCTGATTCAAATACGTGAAAAGCAGCTATCGCCAGATGCCCTCAAAGCCTTTACGCAACAAGTGATGACGCTGGCTGACCCTTACTGCGCCAGCGTGTTGGTGAATGCTGATATTGCGTTAGCGCAATCGGTGGGTGCCAGCGGCGTGCACTTTACCTCTAAGCAATTGATGCAATTAGACAAAAAACCGGAAAACTTACGCTGTGCGGCCTCCTGCCATAACGCGCAAGAACTTGCCAAAGCCGCACAACTGGGTTTGGATTTTGTCGTAATTTCCCCTGTTTTACCGACTCAAAGTCACGCCGATGCGCAGCCTTTAGGCTGGCAAAATTTTAGAAATTTAGTGCGAGATTTTCCAGTGCCGGTGTACGCATTGGGCGGCATGCAAACGCAAGATTTAACTGCTGCTTGGCAACATGGCGCACACGGCATTGCCATGCAGCGTGGGGTTTGGTAAGGGTAATTTTTGCGCTATAAAATGCTTAATTTTTAAGCAGATTTAACAACAAATCATTTCACCACCTCTGTAAGCCAGTATCCATGCGGCTTCCAGAGGCGTAAAAATCTCTCGGGGAAATTTGTGCTGAAATTAAAACGGTTTTTATCTTACAAATTCTTTAATCGGCAGGGTCATGGTTTGGTGCGTTTCCTCACCATTTTTGGATTTAAAACATAAGGTCAACTCAACTTGGTCGCCTGCTTTGAGCGGTTTTTGAAGCCCAAATAACATTAAGTGCAAGCCGTTAGGCGCTAGTTTGGTGGGTTTGCCCGCTTGAATTGGCAGGCTTTCAATACTGCGCATTTTCATCACGCCATTTTTCATTTCCATGCTGTGAATTTCTACCGATTCTGCTACATCAGCATCGGCAGCCACGAGCGTGATATTTTCATCATAAGAGAGCGTCATGTAAGCCGCGCCGACTTTTTGCCGCGGTGCGGTGGCGCGTACCCAAGCGTCTTGTACGTTGACAGGTTTGGCCTCGCCAGCAAAACTGGTGGCGCTGAAAACAGCAATAAATAAGGCTAAAATGCATTTAACTAAATGGCGCATGAGATTTAGTGTCCTAATAGTTGGTTGGTGAGTTCGTCAGTTAAATCGTCAGGTTTAATCGGTGTGGGGATGGCGTAACCTTCGGTTGCCCAAACGCCTAAATCGATGAGTTTGCAGCGCTCACTACAAAATGGGCGAAACGGGTTTTCGGCGGAGTATTCGCTAGACTGTTTGCATTGCGGGCAGGCAACCAGACGTTTTTTTGTTGAGGTCATATCGCGGAGACTACAGGTTGCAAAGGGTCAGTGAAAACTTCACGTCGTTTTCATATTTTTGCGTTTTTTGTGCATTATCCAAGGTAAGAAAACGAATATTAATCGCGTATTTGTTAGCACTTACTTCTGGAAAGCACTGGGTAATATCAGCCATATCTACCCGCAACATCTGGGCAGGCTTCGCACCCGCAAGCATTTCTTGATACACCCCATTGGGCGCAACTTTTTTTAGCGTGGCGCCGCTGCCGCGCAATATTTTTAAAATCACCAATATCGCTTGATACATGGGCATTAACGGTTGAATCCATGACAATAAATCTTGCTTACGTCTTTCTTCGCCTAAATTGAGCCAAAAATGGTAAGACGGCACGTCAAATTCGCATACGCCGCCAGGAATGCCCGTACGTTGCTTAATCGCCATCAGCCATTCATTGGTGCGTAGCGTTTGTCCAAGTTTGGTATTTTCTTCACGCAGGCTCGCTTCGGCGGTGCTGAGATCACTTATCAAACTATCGAGTTTTTTTGGGGCAATGGCTGGGTTGCCACGCAACGTTTCCATCACCAATTTTTGGCGGGCTAATTCTTGCAATAAGTCAGAGCGCAAATCAGCGCGGTCAACAATATCAGAAATTTGTAGCAACGTGAGCAACGCGGAATGGTGATGATTTTCATCACTAGAGGCAAGGTTGTGCAAGACTTTAGAAAATAAATCTTCAACACGCAATAAGGTGCGAATGCGCTCATTGAATGGGTAATCGTAACTAGGCATACGTTATTACAACATGAGTTGACATTTTTTGCCCAAAAAAAATACATGACCCTTTAATTTTAAGGGAGGCTTCAGCTTTCATTATCAAAGTAATTGGTTGATTATGCAAGTTTGCACCGCCATTTTAGTCAGTTTTTTGTGCATTTTGGCTACATTTTCAATTAATTCAGCTAATGAGCCATTATTCTCTATCACTTCATCGGCCAGTTTTAAGCGCGTGGCGCGGCTCACTTGTGCCGCCATAATCGCTTTTACTTGTGCCTCGTCAAGCTGGCTTCGCGCCATGGCGCGCTGGATTTGCAAATCTTCTGCGCAATCAACCAATAAGGTTTTGTGGACTAAGCCTGCATATTGATTACTTTCAAACAATAATGGAATCACCAGTATTTGATAGCTGGGGTGAAACTGATGTTCATTTTCAGCCAATTTTTTAAGCGCATTAGCGCGAATCAACGGGTGTAATAATGCTTCAAGCTTTTGGCGCTCAGATGGGCTGTTAAAAACGTGTGCACGTAATTTTGCGCGGTCTAAACTGCCATCTTTTGCCAAAAAATCAGCATTAAATAGT
Organism: Pseudomonadota bacterium; assembly: GCA_029556915.1. Lineage (GTDB taxonomy): Bacteria > Pseudomonadota > Gammaproteobacteria > Burkholderiales > Methylophilaceae > Methylotenera. The sequence continues at coordinate 53,290 of JAKQIT010000165.1, read as the reverse complement.
TGGTTGATTTGTGCTAAAACAGGTGAGCCAGTCGCGGTGAGTTCATGCGCAATTTCGTCGGTATCAACTATCGGCACGCCAAGTTTGGCAAACTGTCGCGAAACTTCGCTTTTACCTGAACCTATGCCACCAGTAAGCGCAATAATGGTCATCTATAGTATTTGTTGTAAATTATTTGATGTAATAACTGGCCAACTGCTGGCCAAAAAACAGCGCTGCTATGCCGCCTAAGGCTAAAAATGGTCCAAAAGGCATGGGCACTTCGCGTCCGCGCTTGGCTAAAACAATGAGGCCAACGCCAATAATGGTGCCCATTACTGATGACAGCAAAATGACCGCAGGTAATATTTTCCAACCAAACCAAGCGCCTATCGCGGCTAAAAGTTTAAAGTCGCCATAACCCATGCCTTCTTTACCGGTGACTAGCTTAAACAACCAATAAATTGACCATAAAATTAAATAGCCAGCCATCGCGCCAATCACAGCAGATTTTAAATCTGTCAGGCCGCCGTTCAGGTTAAATAGTATCCCTAACCATAATAGAGGTAAGGTAATATCGTCAGGCAATAGCTGTGTATCAAAGTCAATAAATGTCAGCGCAATCAGCGCGAATACAAAAATCCACGCAAAAAACGTAGTGGCAGAATAACCATACTTGTAAGCCACCAAGCCAATTAGCGCGCCAGTTAAGGCTTCAACCAAAGGGTAGCGCGCGCTTATCGGCGTTTTGCAGCCACTACATTTGCCGTGCAAAATTAGCCAGCTTAAAATAGGGATATTTTCAAGCGCTGTGATCTTGTGGCCACAATTAGGGCAAGCTGAGCGCGGCTTTGAAATGGTAAATTGTTCTTGCTCCGGAATTTCTTGGCCTTGTAACTCAAGGCAGTTGTTCTGCCATTCGCGCTCCATAATTTTAGGCAGGCGATAAATCACCACATTTAAAAAGCTCCCTACCAATAAGCCAAACACCACAGATAGGGCGATAAAAACCGTGCTATTTTGTTGTAATAAACTTGAAATTTCAGAAAAATTTTCTAGCATCTGGACCTCTTTTTTACTTATTTTTAATAAGCCTCATGTAAACTTAGCGCATCATCGCACCGTTATAGAATTGTGGCAATAAGATAAGGCTTGAAAAATAGCTTTTAGCCACCACTTAAAACAGTAAGATGGTTGTTTGGGCATGTACGATATGCCGCAGTAAAGGAAATAAAATGACAGAAAATAATCAACATAACGCTATAGACGCTGGTAATACTGAGCTCCACCACCCAGAGTGGGATGAGCCTATTGTGTGCCGTGTGGAAGTGGATTTGCCCAAATGGTTGCGCCAGTTAACTGGTAGCGATTGGGAAGTATATTCAGAAGAAGAAGCAGAAAACTGCATTAGTTTTGCCATGCGTAAAAATGGCGCGCATACACAAAAAATGCCACTCAACCTTACGCCAAGCTTGGCTGAAGTGACCTTGTACCACAATGGCTATGCGGTGGTGGATGTGGACGGGAAATCTTTGTTTGACGGTTCGCTCACTTCTGGTGGCAGTGATTTTGCCCATTTAACCTATTACCATGCGGATAGTGGTGAAAAAATCACGCTGAATTAAGACTAATTTTAAAGTTTTATTTTAGCTAAAAATACCCACTCTTCCTATTTGATGCCCTGCAAGCCAATATCCATGCGGCTCGCAGGGCATCATTTTTTGCACGGCGTGTTATTAAGCCATATTTTGGCAAATTTTTACTGCTTAGTTTTAGCTTGCTCAATCTAAGTAACACGATAAAATTGTTGGTTCAAAAATTGTTGGTTCAATCAATGCTTAAAACAGCGAACGATGCGCGCAGTGCTTAAAATTTTACAACTTGCTTTTACTTTATTTTTGCTGACGGTGGGCACTACCAATGCTGCTGGCAACTTGCTACAAGATGGCGATGTGATTTTTCATACCTCAAAATCGTCACAATCCATCGCCGTGCAACGCGCCACAGGTTCAAAATATAGTCACATGGGCATGATTGTTTATCGCAAACAAAAGCCTTTTGTGTTTGAAGCCGCTGGCACTGTGCGCTTAACGCCTTTAGATAAATGGATAGCACGCGGCACGGGCCAGCATTTTGTTGTAAAGCGCCTTGCCAATGCCGAGTCTGTGCTAACTGCTAGCGCGCGAGAAAAATTATTAAAAACTGCTAGTCAATTTGCTGGGCGGCCTTATGATATTACTTTTGGTTGGCAAGATGACCAAATGTATTGCTCTGAGCTGGTGTGGAAAACATATGACCGTGCGCTGGGAATTCAAATTGGCACATTGCAAAAAGTGCGCGAATTTAATTTAACAGACAACGCCGTGCGTAAAAAAATGCGCGAGCGATATGGCGACAATATTCCGTTAAATGAACCCGTGATTTCACCCGTGGCGATGTTTAAATCGCCATTATTAACAACGGTGCTAGAAAAATGAGCCCATTTATAAACAACAGAAAAAGTTAACAACAATGCAAGCATTGCCCATTTTTTTGAATATCGCGCATCGGCCTTGTGTCGTCATCGGTGGTGGTGAGGTGGCGTTGCGCAAAGTGTCGTCACTGCTTAAGGCAGATGCGGCAGTCAAACTTTATGCGCCTGAAATTTGTCCGCAATTACAAGTGCTGGTAGATGAAGGAAAAATTCAATTTAAAGCGTTGGCGTTTGAAGAAAATCAGCTTGAAAAGGCTTGTTTGGTGATAGCGGCGACAGATGATGAAACCGTGAATGTTGCAGTTTCTCAAGCAGCCAAAGCACGCAATATCCCCGTGAATGTGGTGGACTCTCCAGCGCTTTGCACCTTTACTTTTGCCTCTATCGTTGATAGGTCGCCGATTATCGTAGCTGTTTCTAGTGAAGGTAACGCGCCGGTGCTGGCACGCTACACCCGCACAAAAATAGAAACCATGCTACCCGCCAACTATGGGCGCATTGCGGCGATTGCGGGTGAGTTTAGAGAAGAAGTCAAAACGCAATTTGCCACCACGCAAGCGCGACGCATTTTTTGGGAAGAAGTCTTGCAAAGCCCGATTGTTGAGCAAATTTTAGCTGGGCATGAAGATGCCGCTCGGCAAATGCTGGCACAGCGTTTGGCCGACCAAGCACACAACAAACAGCATCATGGCGAGGTTTATTTGGTGGGCGGTGGCCCAGGCGACCCTGATTTGCTCACCTTTCGCGCTTTGCGCTTGATGCAGCAGTGCGATGTGTGCGTGTATGATAAACTGGTGAGCCCTGAAGTAATGGCGCTAGTGCGCCGAGATGCCGAGCTCATTTATGTAGGCAAATCGCGCGACCAGCACACCTTGCCACAAGAAGAAATTAACCAATTATTGGCAAGACTTGCGCTGGAAGGTAAACGCGTACTGCGCTTAAAAGGCGGTGACCCATTTATTTTTGGGCGCGGCGGTGAAGAGATTGAAACACTTATGCAGCAAAATGTGCCGTTTCAAGTGGTGCCGGGCATCACGGCGGCTAATGGGGTTTCTAGCTACGCGGGTATTCCGCTCACGCATCGTGATTATGCGCAGGCTTGCCTGTTTATTACGGGGCATTTAAAAGATGGAAGTTTAGATTTAGATTGGGTGGCGATGTCGCGCCCAAACCAAACCGTGGTCATTTATATGGGCTTGGTGGGGCTGGCGCAAATTTGCGAGCAACTGATTGCGCATGGCGTCTCGCCCGATATGCCAGCAGCAGTGGTGCAGCAAGGCACCACGCAACGCCAAAAAGTGGTGAGCGCAACCCTGCAAGATTTGGCGCAAAAAGTGGCCGATGCGCAAATTAAAGCGCCATGCTTAACCATTATTGGTGAAGTGGTGAAACTGCGCGAAAAACTTAATTGGTTTACGCCAAGCGAACCAATTGAGTAAAGATGTGGCATAAATGACTGAAAACACAATTACATCGTCTGCTAAAAAAGGCCGCATTTATGCCCCTTGGGAGCACACTTTTAACCGTGTGCTTAGCCCCTTTGAGGCGTTTATACAACGCCAAACGACCAGTGGCTTGCTATTGATGGGCACAGCGATTGTTGCGCTCATATTAGCCAATAGTTCTTTAGCAGATGCCTACCAGCACCTTATTCACACGCCTGTAACACTTGCCATAGGCGGGTGGGGCATAGATATGAGCCTGCACCATTGGGTAAATGATGGCTTGATGGCTTTGTTTTTCTTTGTGGTGGGCTTAGAACTTAAGCGTGAAATGATGGTGGGCGAGCTTTCTAACATCCGCCACGCAGCCCTGCCTGTGGTGGCGGCGATAGGCGGTATGGTCATGCCAGCGCTGATTTATTTGGCTTTTAATCATCAGGGTGATGCCATGCGTGGCTGGGGTGTGCCAATGGCAACTGATATTGCTTTTGCAGTGGGTGCGTTAGTGCTATTGGCCAGCCGCGTACCCAAAGCATTGATTACTTTTTTAGTGGCGTTGGCGATTGCTGATGATTTAGGTGCGGTGCTGGTGATTGCGCTGTTTTACACGCAAGCGCTATCACTACACTGGTTGGGTGCGGCGTTGGCCATGTTGGCGCTGCTGTTTACGCTAAATTTTGCGGGCATTCGCAAAGTGATGCCGTACATTATTTTAGCGGTGCTGCTGTGGTATGCCTTACTGCAATCTGGCGTACATGCAACGCTGGCAGGCGTGCTGGGCGCATTTGCAGTGCCAGCGAGGTCAAAATATGACCCCAATTTATTTGCGGCACGTATTAATGAACAAATTGACCACTTTTTGGCCAACCACCAGCAAGATGACACCGTATTAACCAATGAAAATTTGCATAGCGTGGTGCAAAACCTTGAAGAAAGCGTTAAAGGCGTGCAAACGCCGCTACAGCGCTTAGAAAGCATTTGGCATCTCCCCGTCGCTTTTTTGGTGATACCCATTTTTGCGCTATTTAACGCAGGTATTCCATTGCAATTCAATGCGTTGGGCGCAACGCTCACGCACCCTGTGATGTTGGGTGTGGCATCTGGTTTGCTTTTTGGCAAATTTATTGGCATCACGGGTGCTTGCTGGCTTGCCCTTAAATTGGGCATTGGGCAATTGCCAAGTGGCACGCGATTTAGTCAAATTATGGCGGTTTCGGTACTTGGCGGTATTGGTTTTACCATGTCGATTTTTATTTCAGAATTAGCATTTGCAAATCAACCAGAATATTTGCTTATGGCTAAAACGGGCGTGTTGTTGGCTTCACTTTTGGCAGGCTTCATTGGCTTTGTTTGGTTGTGGTTTTTGGGCAGAAAAACCGCATCTTAAGCCCAAATAAAATCGCATGAAAATCGCCCGAGAGAAAATCATGCCTCTGGAAGCCGCATCCAGACTGGCTTAGCGGGCAGGCTAAATGAAGATAGAGTAAAAATCGCTTTAAAAAGTGCTTTTTTTAAGCCGATTTTAGATGAATAAAACCCGCTAAATACCACGCATAAAGTTGCATTAGCAAACGGTCGTCTTGCAGATTATTTGGCATACATTCGCGTTTATCAGCCAGCGTTTTAAGCAGGTTTGCCGATGCATTTGCGCAAGTAAATGACTCGCCATTCAAATAAAAAGTCGCATTCACAAATAGCATTTGGCTTTTAAAATCGAGAGCCAGCCCTTGTAACTGTATTTTTTCAGCAAACTGCGCTAAGGATATTTTTTTGTTTTTCTCAAACACCACATGGCTTTTTGGTTCAGATAAATACGTGCCTAAAAACTCGCCCACCAACGCACCATCATTTAACATTTTTTGCCACTGCAATTTTTCTAAATTTGCACTGACTTTGCTAATCATTTCTTTACTAATTTCTGCTGCATGCGTTTGCAAGGTTAAATCTGGGTCTTGGTAAATACCGGCAATTTGCAGTGCGTCTTGGTTGAGCTTGTCTTGCAAAAATCCTAAAAACTCCGTCGCTAACTCTTGGTTTTTGGGCGCGCGAAAGCCGATAGAATACGTCATGCAATCTTGCGCGCCATCGCTCACGGCAATGCCCCAATGCGCCAAATGCGGCGGTAAATACAGCATATCGCCAGCCTCAAGCAGCCATTCTTGCGCAGTATCAAATTGTTTTAAAATCCGCAGAGGTGCACCTTCTACTAAAGTTAAGTCGGTTTGTTCGCTAATGCGCCATAAGCGCTTGCCTTGGCCTTGTAGCAAAAACACATCGTAGCTATCAAAATGCGGCCCAACGCCGCCGCCGTTTGGCGCGTAGCTCACCATTAAATCATCTAGCCGTGCGTGAGGGATAAAATCAAACTGCTGCAACAAAGCAGCAGCCTCTGGTAAAAAATGATTCACGCTTTGCACCAATAGCGTCCAGTTGTTTTCAGGCGTGGTTTTTTCGGGCAGCTTGGCAAAATCATCTTCATCAAACGGCCCGTGTTTGGCTGACCATTTGCCTTTTTTAAAGGTCACAATGCGCGCTTGTACGTCTGCCTCACAGGCCAAGCCTGCAAGTTCATCGGGTGTTAGCAAGCCTTTAAAATTGGGGATGGCTTGCTTAATTAATAGTGGTTTTTTTTCCCAATATTCCGCTAAAAATTGGGCGGGAGTGAGGTGATTGAGCAGTGCTTTTGGTGTATTCATAAATCACATTTTAATCTTGTTTCAAGGGCAATAAAAATAAATTGCATTACTATACCGGTGAGTATATAGTTTGCAAAACAACAAATAATAACGGTGTTAATAATAATCAATGTGGAGAGTGGAAAAATGAACAAGCCAGCAGATTTAGATACCAAAATATTTCACGGTGGTTGCCCGCACGATTGCCCAGATACTTGCAGTATGCAGTTTCATGTTAAAGAGGGTAAGCTAATTAAAGTCACCGGTAACCCAGAGCACCCGATGACACGCGGCGGCTTGTGCGTCAAACTCAATGATTACGAAAAACGTCACTATCATCCTGACCGTTTGCTTTACCCAATGAAGCGCACTGGCCCTAAGGGCAGCAAGCAATTTACGCGCATTAGCTGGGATGAAGCGCTAGATACCATTGTTAGCAAATGGCAGGATATTATTAAATCTGACGGCTCACAAGCGATTATGCCCGTCAGTTACTTGGGCAACCAAGGTTTGGTGCATGGCTTAAACGGTGGCGATGCATTTTTTGCACGCTTGGGCGCAACCGTAACCGAGCGGACATTTTGCGGTGAAGGCTCATGCACCGCATGGTTATTGACGGTTGGGCCAACGGCAGGTGTTGACCCCGAAAGTTTTATTCACTCTAAATATATTGTGGTGTGGGCATCCAACTCCGTTTCAACTAATTTACACCACTGGCACATTATTAAAGATGCGCAGAAAAAAGGTGTCAAAGTGGTGGTGGTCGATTCGTATGCCTCTAAAACAGCAAAAGAGGCTGATTGGCACATTGCACCCAAACCAGGCACCGATGGCGCATTGGCGATGGCAATGATGAACGTGATTATTAGTGAAGGCTTGCAAGATCAAGACTATATTGATAATTATACCGTGGGCTTTAAAGAGCTTGCCGAGCGCGCTAAAACTCGCACCCCAGAATGGGCAGAGAAAATCACGGGCATTCCGGCTGCGGATATTCGCAAATTTGCACGTGAATATGCCACCACTGCGCCTGCGGCAATTCGCATTGGCGTGGCGCTTGAGCGCAATTTTGGCGGTAGCCAAGCGATTCGCGCGGTCACTTGCTTGCCAGCCTTAATTGGTGCTTGGCGTCATGTGGGCGGTGGTATTTTGCAGTTTCCAGTGTGGGAGCACCCCTATAAATTTGATGTGATTTGCCGCCCAGATTTAATCCCAGAAGGCACGCAAGTAGCGAATATTCTGCAACTTGGCCGTGTGTTAACTGGCGAAATTAAGCTCAAAACACCGATTAAATCGCTGATGGTCTGGAACACCAACCCAGTGACGCAATCGCCCGAGACCGATAAAATTGTTAAAGGCCTGCTGCGTGAAGATTTATTTACTATTGTGGCTGACCACTTTATTTCGGACACCGCCGCCTATGCCGATATTGTGCTACCAGCCGCCATGGGTGCCGAGATGGAAGATATGATTTTAAGTTGGGGGCATTTATACCTCACCTATAACGCTAAATGTATTGATCCACCAGGTGAGGCGATTCCCAATAACGAAATTTTCCGCCGCTTGGCGAAACGGCTGGGTTTTAAAGAAGATAACTTCAAATGGAGCGATTCTGAATGCCTAGAACACTATGTGGCTTGGGATGCCCCAGCGTGTGATGGCTATGATTTAGCTTATATGCGCGAGCATGGGTTTGCTAAACTTAAAGTGGGCACCAAAGATGACCGCGCACCCCATAAAAACGGCAACTTCCCCACCCCCACTGGCAAATGTATGTTTTATTTAGAAGGTGCCAAAAACTTTGTAGCAGGGCCGTTTAGACAAATGTACGATGCATTTCAACCGGGGGAAGATTTAGACGCATTGCCAGATTACGTGCCCAATCGTGAAAGTGCAGATAGCAACCCCGATTTGGCGAAAAAATATCCGCTCAGTATTATCTCGCCAAAAAGTCACGGCTTTTTAAACTCTTGCTACGCCAATATGGATAACAAAATTAAAGGCCAGGGCGAACAATTTGTACTCATTAACCCGCTAGATGCCACCACACGCGGCATTCTCGAGGGCGCAAAAGTGAAAGTGTTTAACGACCGTGGTGCGTTTGAAGGCGATGCGCGCATTACCAAAGACGTAAACCCCGGCATTGTCGTCGCCACACTTGGGTATTGGCGCCAACTCAATAAAGGCACGGTCAATTGCATTAGCTCAGCCGAGTTTGGGGATATGGGGCATTCCACCACTTTCTCAGATAATTTAGTGCAGGTGGGTTTGGCTTAATATGGCTAAAGTTTTTATTTATGCAGAGTATCAGGTGTCCATTCCATTTACTGAAATTGACTGGGCACCGATTAATGTAGAAATGAAAAAGTTTAAAGGTTTAAAGTCTAAAACTTGGCTTAGTGGCATCAACACCCATAGCGTGGGCGGTTTTTATGAATTTGACTCAAAAGAAAATGCGCAAGCGTATATTGATGGTTTGTTAGTGCCATTTGCCAGCCAAGTTAATGGTAATTTGACGGTTAAATTGTTTGATGGGGATGTGGTTGCAGAGGCGAGCGAGGGGATGAACTCACCGTTTTATCAATAGTTTGGTGGAAGTGGAGTTGGGATAGATTTGTTCTGAGGCGCTTACTTAGTGGTGAGTGCCTCATTATAAGTTTCAATTTTTTCGTTTTACTCTTATGTTGATGTCAATCAATCTTGTTTTTACAAAACGAATTGTTCTATAAAGTTTTTCATCCTCTTTCTGATATAAATATTCTAGAAGCATAGATAATTGATTTATGCGTGCTTGTCCCAAAACTGCTAACTGATTATCTTGTTTCATTTCTTTAGTTATGCGTCGTCTATTGGCGCTAGCTAAACGACCTTGTTCAATTTGACTGTATGCATTTGCAAATGACTCAACTGCTGGAGGTAAATATTTGACTGCAATTAAAATAATGACTAAGGCATGCGAGTATCCGCTAGTTATGGCCTCTTCCAGTAGTAACTCCCAAGAACCTTTTCTTAACTCTGATATTCTGAGATGACCATGTTCACTGTTTGCATAAGAACGAAGTCCTTTTTCGGAGAGACGCCCATAAATTCTATCTATGAAATCTAGGAAGGCGCTTAAGTCACGAATTGTTAAATCTTGATCAGTAATTCTAATGGATAATTCAAAAAAGGAATCTTTTGGCGTATTTTCAGGAATGAAGATGTTTTTGAGTTCAGTAAGTGCAACATCAGGTGTTGTAATAGGTAAATTTTTCAACCAAAAACTCCTTTACAATTGAATTAATTTTAATTTATTTTATAAATTAGTCTAACTAGTAAAGTAGTAGTCTGCAATTCATTTTTTCGCTTAGGGCGAGTTTCTTTCTTTTGCTTAGCCAAAAGAAAGAAACCAAAGAAAAGGCTACCCCCTACCGCTTGTTTCCTGATATTTGCATAATCATGAGGCGGCAAGCTAAAACTCGCTACGCTCAGACAGTCGCTTGCCGAAAACTCCCCATATTTATGCAAATATCAGGCGCGGCAGCAGGGGAAGTTAAATTCAAAATCTTAAAGCCAAAAGCAAGCAATAATAAGTTAATTTTAGGCTTTTATTAGCACAAATCATTTCACCTCCTCTGCAAGCCAGTCTGCATGAGGCTTGCAGGGCATCAAAATTTTCTCGGGCGTTTTATTGCGTTTTAAAATGCTTTTTTTAGGCGCGTTCATAATGGAGTTGTGCTTGCAGAAAGCTGTCGTTTTTAAGCACTTTAAGTTATGATGAATTTTTGGAGGTGGATGATGATAAAACAATTATTTGTGCTTAGTTTTTTTTGGGTAAATGCGACTTTTGCAGAGTTGGCTTATCCGCCTGAAAATGCAAATATGCAGCCGGTATTGCAGCCAGTAGATGCGCCGTCTGCGGCAGGGGATAGTGCGCAACAAGCGATTCACCAAGAGTTGCGCGCTTTATTACAGGGCATAGAAACTGCTATCAACACACAAAAATATGCCGATTTAGCGCAATATTTTGATGAAAAATTGCACGTCACCACCATTAACCAAAATGTGATTACCACGCCAGCGGGTATTGATGCGTATTTTAAAGAGTGGTTTGGCGAGGGCGGTTATTTAAAAAAATTAGATATTAAACTCAATGCAGATGCCCTCACGCAACTTTATGGTGACGCGCAAAACCCGAGCTGGGGCTTGGTGTATGGCGATGGTGTAGAGCAATATCAGCTGGCGGATGGCCGCAATTTAGACATGAAAACGCGCTGGACGGCCACCGTGACCAAAGGTGAAGATGGCAAGTGGCGTATTTTAGCGTTGCATATTGGCGCTAATTTTTATGATAACCCGATTTACCACGCGGTTGAAAAATCGCGCCAATACTTTGCTGCGGGTGGTTTGGTTGTGGGCTTGCTGCTGGGCGCGTTAGGCATGGCGTTTTTACGGCGCAAAAAATAATAAACTCCTGTTAAAATTCAACCTTTAGCTTTTTTGTATTTTATCAATTATAAATAAAACTTGACATACAAAACTAAATAACTAATTATGTGGTTATATTGTCAGTTTTGGAGTTTCAATGATTCGCGTAGCACAAGAACATACGTTTACCGCCGTTGATGGCGCAGAAATTTTTTATCGCCATTGGCAAGCTATTAACCCGCAGTCGCCAAAGCGCGCGATTATTTTATTCCACCGAGGGCATGAGCATTCCGGCCGCCAGCAAGATGTGGTAGATAGCTTAAATATGCCCGATTATGACTGCTTTGCTTGGGATGCACGCGGACTAGGCCGCTCGCCTGGAGTGCGTGGCTATGCAGATGATTTTGGCGTTTTTGTCAAAGATGCCGATGTGTTTGCCCGCCATATTTGCAGCCAACATGGCTTTAACATACAAGATATTGCCGTGATTGCGCAAAGCGTGGGCGGGGTCATCGCCACCGCTTGGGTGCATGATTATGCGCCAAATATTCGCTGCTTGGTGCTTGCTTCACCCGCATTAAAAGTGAAACTTTATGTGCCGTTTGCCCGTGCCACATTAGGCTTGGTACAAAAATTGGGTCTTACTAAAGCGGTGCCAGCGTTGGCGTTTGTCAACTCTTACGTCAAAGCTAAATGGCTAACACACGATGAAAAGCGCATCGCTTCGTATGAAATTGACCCGCTCATCACCCGCCCCATCGCGGTCAATATTTTGCTTGAACTATATGAAACGGCAGAACGCTTGGTAAAGGATGCCGCAGCCATCACCACGCCAACACAGTTTTTGGTGTCAGGTAGCGATTGGGTGGTGCATCAAAAACCTGTGCGCGAATTGTTTAGAAAATTGGGTGCGGACGACAAAGCCTACCATGTGTTTGAAGGGTTTTATCACGATACATTAGGTGAAAAAGACCGCCATTTACCGCTCACCTACGCGCGAGATTTTATAAAAGCGCAATTTTTAAAGCCACATACCCAGCCCGATTTAATGCATGCCGATGCAGCAGGCTATACCTTTCATGAGGCGGAAGCGCTCAAAAAACCATTGCTAACATTTAGCCCAGACAACATTTATTTTGCCGCCACGCGCGCTAATATTGCCTTTGCTAGCAAAGCTTCAGCAGGTTTAAAATTAGGCGTTGAAACGGGTTTTGACTCTGGAAGCACGCTAGACTATGTGTATGAAAACCAAGCACGAGGTAAAGGTTTTTTTGGCAAACTGATTGACCGCACTTATTTAGATGCCATTGGTTGGCGCGGTATTCGCATTCGCAAACAACATATTGAAACTTTATTAGCTAAAACAGCCAACCTGCTACGCGCAGAATCTAAACCAGTACGCATCATGGATATTGCCGCAGGCCACGGACGTTACGCGCTTGAAGCCGCCGTGGCGGTAAATGCAGACCATGTATTGCTGCGTGATTACAGCGAACTCAATGTGACTGGTGGCAATGCGCTGATACAAAAAATGGGCTTGGGAGCAAAAGCACAATTTGAAAAAGCCGATGCTTTTGACAAAAAATCCATCGCGGCGGTCACGCCTAAGCCAACCATCGCCATTGTTTCAGGGTTATATGAGCTTTTTCCTGAAAACGCGCCTATCAATGCCTCGCTTGCTGGCGTGCACCAAGCCTTAGAAGCGGACGGTTATTTGATTTATACCAATCAACCATGGCATCCGCAGTTAGAATTGATAGCCCGCACGCTCACCAGCCACCGCCAAAATAAAGCGTGGATTATGCGCCGCCGTACCCAGCGTGAGATGGATCAATTAGTACAAAATGCAGGCTTTGAAAAGATAGACCAAATGAGCGATAAGTGGGGAATTTTTAGCGTTTCGCTCGCTAAAAAAATCACTCAAAATTAGTGTTAAATCCTCCGAGCAATTTTTATACCTCTGTAAGCAGCATCCAGACTGGCTTGCAGAGGAGGTGAAATGATGTTGGCTGTTTAAGGTGATAAAAACAGGCGATTTTAATATGTGTGAAATGTGGCAGAAAAAAGTGATATGCAACTAAAAGAGCCGCCGATTCTTTGGCGGCGTGGCGCGCTATGGCTGGCGTTTCTTGGTCCATTCTTTTTTATCAGTTATGGCTTGCTCAATCAACTCACCAGTATTCGCCCTGATGTGGGCGTGGTGGTGCAAGATTGGGAACGTGCCATCCCTTTTGTGCCGTGGATGATGTTGCCTTATATGTCTATCGATGCGTTTTATGCGGCCTCGCTGTTTTTGTTTCGCAAACGTAGTGCATTGGATAGACATGCCCTGCGTTTGTTGATGGCAACCGTTATTTCACTTGTCGGGTTTTTACTGTTTCCGCTGCAATTTTCCTTTGCCGTACCTAAAGCTGAAGGCTTTAATGGCTTTTTACAAGCTGTGTTATTAGGCTTTGACAAGCCCTATAACCAAGCACCATCGTTACATATTAGTTTGCTCATCGTGTTGTGGATGGTATATGCCAAGCGTTTACAAGGTTTTTGGCAATATGTGTTGCATGCATGGTTTTTTGCCATTGCAGCTTCGGTGTTGCTGGTTTATCAACATCATTTTATTGACGTGTGGACAGGCGCTTTGGCAGGCGTGGCTTGCTTATATTTTATTCCTGACAAGCCGTTTTTTTGGCGCAGGGCAATGCCTACGCAAAAAATGATCAAGCTGGCTAAACGCTATGCAAGTTGGGCAACAGTGGCTTTGGCAGTTGGTTTGGCGCTTCATTCACTTTCAAGTTGGTTTACTTTAATGTTGAGCTGGGTGGCGATGGCGTTGGCATTAGTTGCTGCGGCTTACTGGGGTTTTGAAAATCAGGTGTTTCAACGGCATCGAGGGCGTATGCGTTGGCCTGCGCGCATTATGTTAGCCCCTTATTTGCTGGGCAGTTGGTTGAGTTATCTTTACTACACGCAGCAGCGCCGTTTGCCAAACGAAATTCATCGTGGCGTATGGTTGGGGGCATTTCCGAATCAGGCAGTTTCACAAATGGGTTTTTTCGCGGTGCTGGACTTAACCAGCGAATTTACCAATAGCACCATTAAAAACGCAACTTCACATCGTTTTTTGCCGATGATGGATTTAATTCCACTACACCCAAAGGCGTTGGTAAAAGCGACACGCTGGCTGCATTGCGCGCAAATTAGCCAAGAAAAAGTGTTGGTACACTGCGCGCTTGGTTTATCAAGAAGTGCCAGTGTGGTGGTTTGCTGGCTAGTGTGGCAAAAACACGCTGGCGATATTCGCCAAGCAGTTGAAATGGTCAATCGCCAACGCAGTGGCATTGTCATCAGCAGTGAACATATTAAAAATATTGACGCCGCACTTGCAGCGCTAAGAGAAAATGACAGCATTTGATGCACAAAAAATAATCTCGCCAGCAGAGGCACACACAAAAATAAAGGTGATGCAGGCACTTTTTAAAGCCTATTATTTAGTGGAACTATTAACTTTATTTAACCAACTGTTAGCGATTGCTGCCATTGTATTTGCGCCTAATGTGCTTGTTAAAATATTGGCAAGCTTGGTGCTGTTAGCAGGGGCGGGAGTATTTTACTTCGCGCTAAGAATTCGCATAGACCAAGCGTTATTTGCGAGTTGGGATACGCTAGACATCCCCGCCTTAGATGCCGCTTTAAAAGACCTCAATCCACATCATCAGGCAGGCAAAACTTTAAGTAGTCGGCTTGCAGGCGGCTATCAACTGTTTCAACGTGGCGTGATTTTTTTAATCGTTCAATTTGGTTTACTGATAGTGCTAGCGTGGTTTTTTGTACCTAAGAACTTAAACTAATCACCAAAAAAGTTGTCAACGTTTGCAAGGTTGAAGCGTTTAACTGATTACTTCAGATGACTTTTTTAGAAAGGAAACATCATGAACTTATTAAAATCAACCACAATTGCGCTAGCCATTGTTGCGGCAACTGCTTCTAGTGCTTTTGCGCGGGATTACTACAGTGTGGGTATCAATGTTGGGAGTTATGGATACCCAGCTGCATATTCATCAAATTATTCTGTGGGATACTCTAACTATTATGCGCCGCCAAATGTGGTTTATTATGGTGCGCCAGTAGTGCATTATCAGCCAGTGGTTCGTTACATTCCAGTAAATGCTTATGGCGGACACCACTATTATCATAATGATCGTCATGGCTATAGAGGGCATCATGACAACAACGGCTACCGTGGACACGGCGATAGAGGACATGATTTCGGCCGCCATGGACACAGAGACGGGCGCCGATAGCGGCCTAATTATTGAGTGTTGTTAGCAAGCGTGCCATTAAAAACTCGGCGGCTTGCTGACGAATTTCTTCACGGCTCCCATTAAAATATTGGGTAGCCGTTTTTATTGGATATTTGTGGCCGCCCCAAGCAAAACACACCATGCCAACGGGTTTATCAGGTGTTCCGCCATCTGGCCCTGCAATCCCTGTAATACTTCCTGCAATATCTGCATGGCTATTTTTAAGTGCGCCTGTAGCCATTTCAGCAGCGGTTTGCTCACTTACCGCGCCAAATTGCGCAAGCGTTAGTTCAGAAACGCCTAGCATTTCAACTTTTGCAGCATTGCTGTAAGTGACAAAACCACGATCAAACCAAGTAGAACTGCCTGCAACGCTTGTTATTGCTTGCGCTACCATCCCGCCTGTACAAGATTCAGCTAAAGCGAGCGAGTAGCCACGCGCTTTGAGTGCGGCACCTAAAATGGTAGCTGGTGTGGACCAATCAGCCATACGATAAGCGCAAACATGCAAATACAGGCAAAAATGGCTGCTAATACATCGTCAAACATAACACCAAAACCATTTTTTAATTTACGGTCAAATTGGCGAATCGGAAACGGCTTCCAAATATCAAATAGTCTAAACAGTACAAAAGCCACTAACCAAAAAAACCAATGCGGCGGAGTAAAGGTGAGCACGAGCAACATACCAACAATTTCATCCCACACAATGCCGCCGTGGTCTGACACGCCTAATGCCTCGCTTGTTTGATTACAAAAGTAGATTCCTATTACAAAAAGAACAGCAATAATGCCAAGCTTGATAGGAATAGAAAAACCAGCAATCAGCCAAAACAGTGGAAAAGCCATTAAGGTGCCAAAAGTACCTGGGGCTTTTGGCAGCAGGCCGCTACCAAAACCGAGCGCAAAAATGTGCGCGGGGTGCTTCATTAGAAAAGAAGTATTAGGCTGGTACATGGGTTTCTCAGAGCGTTTGTTCATTTGTAATCAAATTAAGATGCAAGTGCATTGTAAGTTAAAAGCTGATTTTTTGAAAAAAAGCGGCGTAAGAATTTAAGCAAAACTGCTACCCAAAAGGGCTAAATTAGTCCTTTTGGGTAGCAATTTCAGTCTAACTTAAGCTAATTAGCAAAGTGATCAAAACCTTTGTGGCTTAGCGTAATGGGTAATTGTGCGTTATCTAATGCGCGCAGGTCAATGTTGTTGCTGGTATTGCCAATGCGCGTTACTGATAGATTTAATCGTTGTGCAATGTCTAAAACAGCATGACGTGTATGACTTGGGGCAGTAAAACAAAGTTCGTAATCCTCGCCACCTGCTAACACATATTGCTGAAATTCGGTTTCGTTGATGCGATTACGCAAAAAATCATGGCAGGGAATATCTGCCAAATTGAGCGTTGCACCTACATTTGAGGCTTTAAGAATATGCCCTAAATCAGCCAATAAACCGTCTGAAATATCAATACAACTGGTGGCAACACTGCGTAAAGCTACGCCTAGCGCAGCACGTGGTGTTGGGCTGTGAAGCGCCGCTAGGCTGGTTTGCAGCACATCGCTCTCAAGTTGCAATTTTTTTTGTAGGTGTGCAAGACCTATCGCCGCGCCGCCTAATTGACCAGACACCCAAATATCATCGCCTATTTTTGCGCCACTACGTTTAATGGCTAGCCCTGCGGGTACTTCGCCCATCATTTGCACACTGATGGTAAGTGGGCCACGGGTGGTGTCACCACCAATCAAGTCAACATTGAACGCATCAGCACAGGCAAAAAAACCTTGTGAAAATGCGGCTAACCAAGGATGGTTGATGTCGGGCAAGGCTATCGCCAAGGTCGCCCATTTTGCGTTAGCGCCCATCGCGGCCATGTCAGAAATATTCACCGCCAGTGATTTCCAGCCAAGCTGCTCAGCATCGCAATCAGCAAAAAAATGCGTGCCTGCTACTAACATGTCCGCTGAAATGGCAAGCTCCATTCCGGCTGAGAGTGAAATTAAAGCAGCGTCATCACCCACGCCTAAGTTGGTGTGACGCGTGGGGCGGGTAAAATATTGCTGAATTAAATTAAATTCTGGGCTCATGCGCAAAAAACTGCCTAAATGATAAAGGGCTAAAGCACCATTTTACATGGGAATCGGTGGCTAAAACCATGAAGATATTGCATGATAGAGCTTGATTAAAATGACACCAAAATCGTCCGAGAAAATTTTGATGCTCTACAAGCCAGTATCTACGCGGCTTGCAGAGGTGCGGTTGGGAAGATTGCTAATTTATGCCCAAATTTCATGCGCATTATGAATGCCCCACGCGGCAGGATCTTCATGGCTGGCAATGCTGTCATTGGCATTGGGTTTTGATAAATCTAGGGTATCAACAGGAATACGCGCTTTGGCTTTGGTAGAGAAAAATACTTTTACCACGGGCGTGAGTAGTGATTTTTCACTTTGGTCTATCACTACAGCCAAACGGCCAGATTTGAGTTTGACCATTGAGCCAATGGGGTAAATGCCAATGCTGCGCACAAATGCTTTAAATACGGTGTCGTCAAAATGGCCTTCCCACTGCGCCATGCGGTGCAGCGATAAGCCTGGCTCCCAGCCAGCTTTGTATGGGCGGTTTGATGTCACCGCATCATACACATCGCATACGGCGCCCATTTTGGCAAATAAACTAATTTTGTCAGCAGCCAATTTATGCGGGTAACCTTGCCCGTTGACTTTTTCATGATGGTGCAAGCACACATCGAGCACGACTTCATCCAAAATGTGCGCTTGCATTAACATGGCGTGACCACGCTCAGGGTGTAGTTTTACTAAGGCAAATTCATCATCAGTGAGTGCGCCAGGTTTATTTAACACCTCAAGTGGAATACCTGCTTTGCCAATGTCGTGTAGCAAGCCGGCCAAACCAGCCTGCTTGGTTTCGGTTTCGTTGAGGCCTAACTCTTTTGCCAGCGCAATCATGAGTGCGCACACTGCTACAGAGTGCATGTAAGTGTAATCATCTTTGGTTTTTAAGCGCACAAGGCTGATTAAGGCACTTTCATTGCGTGATACCGAAGAGGTAATATCATCAACTAAATTGTGCGCCACGCTTGCATCAACCGCTTTGCCCAAGCGTGCGTCGTTGAGCATAGAGGTAACGGCTTTTTTAGAAGATTGCAGAATTTTTTTAGCGTGTACACGCTCTTCAGCAGCGGAAACACGTTGCACTTTGGCCGGTATTTGCGGAACTGAAGGTGGCTCAGGTTCAGGTGCTGGCTCTGGAGGTGTTTCTACGGGTTGTTGACTAATCGACTCTTTTACATCCACGCCCTTGCTTATATCAATAATTACCTCTTTAATTGAGCTGGATTTAAGTTTTTTCAAATCATCTGGATCTTCAATCACAAATTTTGATTTCCAAAATGGATGATCTATCCAAGCACCGTTGAGGGCGTGAATATGCATACCTAAGGTGACTTGATGCGTGGGTATAGTTTTTAATGTCATGCACATGATTGTGCACGCGATACACTTAAAACAATGCTTGAAACAAACGGTGAAAACCCCGTTTATTGCTGAGTTTGAAGTTTAATTAAAATGAGGATTAAGCGCAGCTAAGAAGTAATCTTGCTAGATTTTGGCCTAAATGCTTTTACGATGGCTTCATTGGTTTCAATAAATGGCATGGGTTTCTCGGCAGTGGCAAGCAAATCTAGGCAGTAAGGCACGGCAGCAAAAATGCCATGCACTAATGGTTGCCCAGAGGCATCTTTTAAGCCTTCTAGTGTTTGGGCTATGGCTTTGGGTTGGCCTGGTAAGTTGATAATCAGACATTGCTTGCGAATCACCGCGACTTGCCGCGATAAAATGGCCGTGGGTACAAAGTGCAGGCTGATTTGGCGCATTTGCTCGCCAAAACCGGGCATGGTTTTATCTGCAATAGCCAGAGTGGCCTCAGGGGTTACATCCCTTAGTGCAGGGCCAGTGCCACCTGTCGTTAAAATTAAGTGGCATTCTTCAGCATCAACTAAATCTTTTAGTGTTTCTTCAATTTCGCATTGCTCATCAGCAATCAATCGCGCCTGAAAAGTAATGGGCGTAATAATCGCGCTACTAAGCCATTCTTTTAGGCTGGGGAGACCTTTATCTTCATACACGCCACTACTTGCTCGGTCGCTGATAGAAACTAATCCAATTTTAATGAATTGTTTTGTCATTTAAGAGTCACAAAGCTTGTTGTAAGTCGTCATCATATCACTACTCAACTTAAAGGAACTTTATGTCAGTTAACATTGCGCAAAAATCGCCAGTTCAATATATCAATCTGATGATGTTTAGCTTATTTTTTATGGGTCTATTTTTAGCTGAGCCTCTTAAAGCTGAAACACAAAATCCTTATCAAGAAAATTATCAGCAGCAAAATAATAACCAGCTTAAGTCACAACAGGCTAAACCAGACACACAATTGGAAATTAAAAATCAAAAAATTAAAGACAATTCCATCGATAAAGATAATATCAGCATGCTAGAAGATGGTTTTGATATGCAAGGCTGGTCTGGCTTTTCTGCTAATGAAGCACCAGAATCACTCGCATTAGCGCACGGTAAAAATATTAAAGCCGATAAAGTGCTTTTATACGTTAACCGCGGCGATGAAGATGCTAAGTCAACAAGCAATGAAACAAGTGCCGAAGAACCAAAGCTGCATTATTTTTATGCGAGTTATTGGGTGGCGGTCCCTATGCCTACTTTAGGGGTGCACGTTGTAAAACTGAAAAAACTACTCACTAACAGGCAGGCCGCAGAGGCAAGTGGTGGTGAAGTGCCAGAAGAGCCTGGATTAAAAGTGATTGCAGTTATTAAAGAATCTGCCGCTGCTAGGTCTGGCCTTGTGCGTGGAGATGTAATTCTCAGTGTGGGAGATGCGATTGTTAATCAGCAATCAGAATTAATTGCCGCGGTTAAGCGCTATAAAGGACAAAGCACCCCCGCAACAATTGTGCGAAACGGTGACAAAAAAGAAGTGCAGTTATTTCTTAATAGTACGGCGCTTTAATTAAAAATGACTTTCGTGCGGTAGCAATTAGGGCTACCATAGCTTGGTTTTTGTATTTAAAAGCAAACTATGGTGACTGCACTTGTCGTAATTTTTGTGATTGCTTATGCAGCAATCGCGTTAGAACATCCTATTAAAATAAATAAATCAGCCTCTGCCTTGCTGGGGGCTGGTTTATTGTGGACAGTGTACGCCATCAGTACTAGTAACCATGCGCTAGTCAGTCATCAATTAAGTGAATCTCTTGCGAGTACGGCGCAAATTGTCTTTTTCTTAATTGGGGCAATGACCATCGTTGAAGTGATTGACGCACATAATGGTTTTGAAGTCATCACTTCTCGTGTTAAGACAACAAAGCTTTCAAGTTTAATGTGGCTTGTAGGTTTAGTTACTTTCTTTTTGAGCGCAATATTAGATAATTTAACAACGACAATTGTCATGATTTCATTGTTAAAAAAAATCTTAGACAAACACGAAGATCGCCTATTGTTTGCCGGTATGGTAGTGATTTCAGCAAATGCAGGTGGCGCATGGACGCCAATTGGTGACGTAACAACCACGATGTTATGGATTGGTGGTCAAATTACAGCGATTGAAATAATGAAAGGACTCTTTCTGCCATCAATAATAAACCTGATGGTGCCACTAGCCATTTTAAGCCATTCCTTAAAGGGTAAAATTGTAATTTCACCAGCTAATTCGGACAATACCGGTACGCTTGCTGGCAGCCTATTTGAGCGTAATTTTATATTCTTTATGGGGCTTGGAGTGTTGGTTCTGGTTCCTGCATTTAAGTCGTTGACCCACTTGCCACCATTTATGGGCATCCTTTTAGGCTTAGGATTGGTTTGGTTGGTCGGTGATTTAATACATCGCAATAAGGAAGACGAAGAAAAGCAACGGTTGACTTTGGCGCATGCACTCATGCGTATAGATATGAGCTCGGTTGTTTTTTTCATCGGAATATTGCTTGCCGTAGCAACGTTGGAGCATAGCAATATTCTGAATGGACTGGCAACAATGCTCGATAACGAAGTTGGGCGACAAGACCTGATTGTGATCATTATGGGGCTATTTAGTGCTGTTGTTGATAATGTCCCGCTCGTTGCAGCGTCTATGGGGATGTATGATATTGCAAAATATCCAGCAGATAGTTTTTTATGGGAGTTTATAGCTTATTGTGCGGGTACCGGAGGGTCAATCTTAATCATTGGATCTGCGGCGGGCGTGGCAGCCATGGGGTTAGAGAAAATTCAATTTATCTGGTATGTAAAAAAAATAAGTTGGCTGGCATTAATAGGATACTTTGCTGGAATTGCAGTTTATATCTTGCAATATAATTTAACGCACTAACGAGCAAAAACTACGCTTTTAGTAATGCATAACAGTTAAGATGCATCCAGCCTTGCTTTGTCGTCCTCATCATCATAGTCGGCAGGTGCTTGCGTTATTGTGCGTAGCATTTTGAATATCTCTCTGCTACTTTTTGGCGGCTTTCCAGCCAATAATTCTTTTTGTGCATTGCGTATAAGTGTGCGGAGTTGCTGAATATCCAGTGGGTCAGTTTGCGGGTATTCTGTTATTAGTGCATTTAGCACGTTTGCATCAGCAATCAGGCGGTCGCGCCAACGCTCAAGGCCATGAAAATAGGCATTTTCAGCCGTATGTTTGCCATCCCATTTAGCGAGTTGCTCCTCAATAGGGCTTGTGTCTATATCACGCATGAGCCTGCCTAAATATTGCTTATGACGGCGCATGGCACCGTTGGCAGTAATTTTTTTGTTTTCTAACACGGCTTCAAGTAGGGCTTCTGGTAAGTCTAATTTTGTCAGTTTTTCTTTAGAAAGCGCGCATAGGCGTACCCCTAAGGCTTGTTGCGCATCGGCTTCAGCTTTAAGCTTGGTTTTGCTAATGGGTAAGTCAGTGTCTAAATCTACTGGCGCATATTCAGTATTTTTAGCAGTCTTTTTGGGTTTTGCAGTGATTTGCGGTTTCATAGTGCGGTATTATAACAGCCTTAAAGCACTCAGCATTGATACTAGAAAGCGTTATGGCAAAGTCAGCATTTAGTTACACCTTAGATGAAATTAAACAAATGTCGCAAGACGTACTCAAAACCGCAAAAAATCTGGGGGCGAGTGCGGCAGAGGTCGATGTGAGTTTGAGTATTGGGCAAAACGTTTCGGTGCGTTTGGCTGAAACAGAAACAATTGAATATAACCGTGATAAAGTCATGTCAGTGACGGTGTATTTTGGGCAACAAAAAGGCAGTGCAAGCACCTCGGATTTAAGCACGCAGGCCTTAAAAGATACCGTTGCGGCGGCTTGTAATATTGCAAAATATACTGCAAAAGATGCGTTTTGTGGCTTGGCTGATGCCGAATTGATGGCCAAAAATATCCCAGATTTAGACTTGCATCATCCTTGGCAGATTTCAGTGGATGAAGCCATTAACATCGCTAAAGAAATTGAAGCGGCAGCAATGGCGGTAGATAAGCGCATTGCTAATTCTGAAGGTGCAAGTGTTTCAATGGGCGAAAGTAGCTTTGCCTACAGTAACAGCCACGGATTTACAGGTGGTTATGCCAGTTCGCGGCACGGTATGAGTTGCGCCGTGATTGCTGAAGAAAACGATGCTATGCAGCGTGATTATTGGTATAGCACGGCACGGACGGCGGTTGATTTAGAGTCGGCATTAGTGATAGGGCGTAAAGCTGGTGAGCGTGCAGTGCGGCGCTTAAATCCGCGTAAAATCAGCACTTGCCAAGTACCTGTGCTGTTTGAAGCGCCGCTGGCAAGCGGCTTAATTTCTTCACTCGTTTCTGCCATTTCTGGCGGTAGCTTGTATCGCAAATCTTCATTTTTGTTAGATAGTTTAGGCAAGCAAATCGCCTCACCGCTGTTGAATATTGTTGAAGATCCGCATATCAAAAAAGGTTTGGCGAGTAGCCCGTTCGATAACGAAGGTGTGGCTACTGCCCAGCGACAGTTAGTGAGAGACGGTGTGCTGCAAGGCTATGTGCTTGGCAGTTATTCAGCACGTAAATTGGGCATGCAAACTACGGGTAACGCGGGGGGCAATCATAACTTATTGGTGCAATCAGGCGAGTTGGATTTTGCGGGTCTGCTCAAACAAATGGGAACGGGTTTGTTGGTGACTGAGCTATTAGGACACGGTATGAATATGGTGACGGGCGATTATTCGCGTGGTGCGGCGGGTTTTTGGGTGGAAAACGGGGTGATACTTCACCCAGTAGAAGAAATTACCATTGCCAGCAATATGGCGGAAATGCTTAAATCTATTGTAGCAGTTGGCAATGATGTATTGGTGCAAGGCTCAAAACAAGTGGGGTCAATTTTGATAGAGCGTATGACAGTAGCAGCAGAATAACTGTGCTAGGTGGAAGTGAAAAAAAGCCTGCTAAAGCAGGCTTTTTGCTTGAGCCCTATAGTTGCTCTTTTTTAAGGAGCAACTTCAGGTAGAGGTTCAGCGACAGCAGGTTCTGCAGGAGCATCTTCCGCGGGTGCGGCTGTATTTGCTTCAGCGGCTAAATCTTCATCCTCATAAAATTCATCATCAGCTACATTTTTTCTTGCGAGATTGTCTTTAATCAAATTCTCGCGTCTTTGCAAATATGCATCACGGGTGAAAGCATAAGGGTCAAGCGAAGCTTCATCCACTAAATCTGTTGCAGTGAGCAACTCAGTGCGTTTATCAATAAACTGTGCAGCACGTAACTGGTTGTGCAGACGAATTTCGCCAATGTTGTGCGTGTAAGTAATTGGATCCGTTGTTGCTGTATCCACGACCATGCCTGTGGTGTCGCGCAGGGTTGATGGGCCTAAAAATGGTAAAACGATGTAAGCGCCATTGCCCACGCCCCAAAAACCGAGCGTTTGTCCAAAATCCTCTTTGCGCAATGCAATGTTATCTTTGCCCGCCACATCAATAAAACCTGCTAAACCAAACGTGCTGTTGATGATAAAGCGGCCAGCATCGGTAAACGCATGGGCAAATTTGAATTGCAATAAATCGTTTAAAACAGTGGTAATAGAACCTAAGTTGTTGAAAAAGTTATTAAAACCAGTGCGAATGGGCGATGGAGTCACAAATTTATAGGCTTTTGCCACTGGTTTAATCAGCGCTTTATCGGTCACGTCATTAAATTTATACACGCCCCGATTGATGCCCTCAAGCGGGTCTTTGTTGGCCTGCGTAGCGCAGCCAGAAACAAAAGTGATTGTCACTAGGCAACATGCAATTAAGCAAGTTTTATAAAAAGATGTCCATTTAGTTCGCATTTAAATCCCCAAATTTGATTTTTTGCTCATTGCGTGTTTTTGTTAAAAGGTGTGTATTTACAATGATTAACGAAAAAATCGTATGTTACTTTAACTGAGCCTAGCCATATTGTCTAGTTTTTTGATGTTTTTACACAATGCGGGTGGATAAAATGGCCTGTTAAGCCACTTTCCCCATTTTAAATATAGGTAAATACAAAGCGTAAGCAACCATGCAAGCGATGGTAATAAACGTGCATAAATCAAGCAAAAAAACGATTTTGATGGCTTTGTTAAAATCACTTTTAACGCGCTTAAAAATCAGCAGTGTGATTGCAATCGCGCCCATATAAAGCGGCAAAGTCAACAATAATTTTCGATAATCCATCACTGCGAGCGTTAGCCAAGGAATATCAGCACCAAGACTGCTAAATAATGCCTCAAAACTAGGGGCAGCAAACTGCAAGCCAACTGTTGTGGTGAGCGCCACAATAAATAGCAGCCAATAGCTGATTAGCACGTTTTTACTTCGCGGCACGAGGTCGTCGGCTTGATTGTTTTTTTCAGGGCTGGGGTGCATGATTTTATATTGTTGAGGTATGTGGTTGTAGCGATTATAACCAAATTTTTAAGTGTGATGAAAATACAATTTCTAAGCTTAAAAATCCCCCGAGCAAAAATCACTGCCCTGTGAGCCGCATACAGACTGGCTTGCAGGGCAGTGGTTTGGATGTTGTGTTATTTTTAATGATTTTTTGTGGCGATTTATGTTTCATTTTGCGCTACTTTTTCATTATTCACAGCTTTGTAAAGCGCTAGCGCTTTTTCGCGCTGGGTGGCGTGGTCCACAATGGGTAATGGGTAATCTTGCCCTAAGTTAATGCCCAATGATTGCAAACGCAAAGGAGCAATCTGCCAAGGTGCGTGAATTTCTTTATCATCGCAGGTGGCGAGCTCAGGCACATATTTGCGAATAAATTTTCCCAGACCGTCAAACTTTTCACTTTGCGTGATGGGGTTGAAAATACGGAACCACGGTTGCGCATCGCAACCTGTACTGGCCGCCCATTGCCAGCCGCCGTTATTGGCGCTGAGGTCAAAATCGATGAGTTTTTCAGAAAAATAGCGCTCGCCCCAGCGCCAATCAACCAGCAAATCTTTCACCAAAAAACTGGCGGCTATCATGCGCAATCGGTTATGCATAAAGCCCGTTTGGTTGAGTTGGCGCATGGCGGCATCCACCAGCGGGTAGCCAGTTTTTCCATCACACCACGCTTTGAAATAGTCTGTATTGTTGGGGAATTTGAGTGACTCAAACTCAGGTTTAAATGCGCGCCTGCTTGCCACCTGCGGGTGATGGTGCAGAATCTGAAAGTAGAAGTCGCGCCACACGAGTTCATTCAGCCAAGTCTGCGAGCCAGCACTGGCGCGGTTTCTGGCTTGCCTTGCACAATGCCGAATAGAAACTGTGCCAAATCGCAGATGAACAGAAAGATATGAAACACCTTTGATAGCCGGAAAATCGCGCGCATTTTTATAAGCATCCATGCGCTGCTCAAAATCTTCAAATAAAGCTCTGCCGCCGCTCATGCCGGTGGGCAAACGAAGTTGGCTCAAATTGGTACGCTCAAAACCTAAGCTTTCAAGGCTGGGCATAGGCTGCGGGCTGATTTTGACTAAGTTGGCGATATAAGTGCCAACCGGGTACGTTTTAAGATAAAAATCATCCAACTTTTTTAACCATGCGTTTTTATAGGGCGTGAACACACTGTAAGGTTTACCCGCAAGGCTAAGCACCTCATCTTTTTCAAATATCACTTGATCTTTATACGTGTGAAATTGAATGCTGCTGGCCAATTGCTGCTTAACAGATAGGTCACGTGCTATCGCGCTGGGTTCATAATCATGGTTAGCATAAACAGCTTGAACACTGAGTTGCTGTGCAAGCTTGGGTATTTCCGCTTGCGCGCTGCCATGCAGCACAATCAAATCGCCCCCTTGGGTTTGCAGTGCTGTTTTGAGCTGCAATACACTTTCCCAAATAAACGCTACGCGGCGGTCAGCTTTGCTAGAAAGCGTATCGAGAATATCGGTATCAAATACAAATGCGCAATATACTTGTGCTGAATTTTTGAGTGCATGGTACAGCGCAGCGTGGTCAAAATCGCGCAAATCTCGGCGAAACCAGACGAGTGACTTTTCGTAACGCATATTATTCGCGATGATAAGGATGGCCTTGGTTGACCGTGTAGGCTCGGTAAAGTTGCTCGCAAAGCAACACGCGCACAAAAGCATGCGGCAAGGTGAGTTTGGATAAGCCCCATAGCCAATCGGCTTGCTGTTTTAAGCTTGGATGCAAGCCATCTGCGCCGCCCACGACAATGCTGACGTCGCGCCCCAAGCTTTGCCAAAACTGCAGTTTTTCTGCCAGTTGTATGGTGGTGATTTCTTGACCACGTTCATCGCACGCAATTAAAAAATCTTTGCCAGCGGCTTCTAATATGCGCTTGGCTTCTGCCTCTTGCACCACGGCACTATTTTTTCCGTCGGCGCGTTTATCGGGTTTGATTTCAATGATGTCGAGTGATAACTCACGCGGCATACGCTTAATGTATTCTGCACAAGCCGCTTCAACCCAGCTTGGCATTTTATGACCGACAGAAATAATGCGTAGCTTCATGCGCTAACACATGGCTTAATTGGCTTTAATGTGTCCGCGACGCGCTTCGCCTTCAGTCCAAAGTTGCTCAAGGTTGTAGTAAGCGCGCATGGTGGGAATCATCAAATGTACAACAATATCGTCTAAGTCCACCAGCACCCATTCGCCTTCTTTGTCCCCTTCGGTGCCGCGAATCGTGTAGCCTTTTTCTTTGATTTTTTCACGCACGTTGTCAGCAATCGCTTTGCACTGGCGTGTAGAGTTGGCTGAAGCCACAATCATGTAATTGGTCATGCTGGTGAGTTTGCGTACATCCATGACGGTGATGTCGAAACCTTTAATATCCTCAATCGCGTCAACAACGGCGGCTTTCATCGCCTCTAAGTCAAAAGGAGTTGTGGGAGATGTTGTCATTTATAATGCCTGCTCTGGAATATGATTGCGTTGAGATTTGATACGATTTTTTTCGTCCACATACACAAGTTGCGGATGAAACGCTTTAAGCTCTTCATCCGTGTAATGTGCATAACTTGCGATAATGATAATGTCTTTAGGGGCGGCTTTGTGTGCGGCAGCGCCGTTGACTGAAATAATGCCAGAATCGCGCTCACCCAAAATGGCGTACGTACTAAAACGTTCACCATTGGTGACGTTGTAGATGTGAATTTGTTCGTATTCGCTAATATTAGCCGCTTCAAGCAAGGTTGCGTCAATCGCACAGCTGCCTTCATAGTGTAGCTCGCTATGTGTGACGTGCACGCGATGCAGCTTAGATTTCAACATGGTTCTTTGCATAGTTGTGAGTGGTTTTGGTAAAGCCAGCATTATATTGCAATTCGCAAGCAGGCGCTCAAAAAAGGCGGCTAGATGTGGACTTCAAGATTATCAATCAAGCGCGTTTTTCCACCTAGATTGTTGCTGATTTTGGCAGCGCCTAGCACCACCAGTTGCTTGTCACCAGCTTGTGCTGGTTGCAACGTGTTGGCAGAGCGAATCGAAATGTAATCCACTTCCCAATGATTTTGATTCAGCTGTTGCGCGGCGGTTTTCTCTAACGATGTGAAATCTTGATGACCATTTTTGAGTTGTTGCGCAATGTGTTGTAATGCGGCATTGAGCTGTGCTGATTGCGTACGTTGCGCCTCGTTTAAGTAGCCATTACGTGAGCTCATGGCCAAGCCGCTGGCTTCACGCATGGTTTCACCTGCAATGATTTGAATGGGCAAGTTAAACTGCTTCACCATTTCTTTGATAATAAAAAGCTGCTGAAAATCTTTTTTGCCAAACACGGCAATTTGCGGCTGCACCATGTTAAAAAGCTTCATCACCACGGTGGCTACGCCTGCAAAATGCCCTGGGCGGCTAGCGCCACAAAGTTCACTGGCAATGGGTGGCGGGGTGATGGTCATGCTTTGGTTGAGATTTTTGCCGTTAGATTTATTCTCAGTTACTTGGGGGTACATTTCTGACACATTGGGAGCAAACACAATATCAGCACCTGCTGCTTTTAGTTTTTCGCAATCAGCTTCAAGTGTGCGCGGGTAGCTGCCAAAATCTTCATTGGCCCCAAATTGCAGCGGATTGACAAAAATACTCACTACCACACAGCTAGCGTTTTGCTTGGCTATTTCAACTAAATGAATATGCCCCGCATGTAGGTTGCCCATGGTGGGCACAAAGCCGATTTTAGGCTGTTGTTTTAACGCTGTGCGAAGCTCAGAAATAGTGTGGATAATTTGCATGCGCACATTTTAACATTGGCATACAATTTAGCGAAAACATCGTAATAAAATTGCCTAAAAATGCAGTGTTTTTAGTACAAATCATTTGAACGCCTCTGTAATCCGCATGGATACTGGCTTGCAGCGGGGTAAATTTCTCTCGGGGAATTTTAGTAGCTATGCTCAGCCGCTGGGAAAGTTTTATTTTTTACTGCTTGCACATAATTTTTCACCGCATTTTGCACGCTATTGGTATCTTGCAAAAAATTGCTTACAAAGCGCGGCGACTTAAATTCTTCAGGTTTTTTGTGTGCAGGCCCAGTGTAAATGCCGAGTAAATCTTGAATCACTAGCACTTGACCACAGCAATCCACACCTGCACCAATGCCTATTGTGGGGGCGCTAATGCTTTGAGTAATTTTTTTGGCGAGTTGTGCCGGCACCATTTCCAGCAATACAAAGCTGACCCCAGCATCACTCATATCTTTAGCGTCTTGCAAAATTTGCTCGGCAGATTCTTCAGTTTTGCCTTGAATTTTGTAGCCGCCAAGTTGATTGACCATTTGCGGGGTAAAGCCCAAATGCGCACACACGGGGATGCCGTGTTCCACCAAATAGCGCGCGGTTTCAATACGTTTGCCGCCACCTTCAAATTTCACCAGATGCGCGCCAGATTTAATCAGCCATTGGGCGTTAGTAAACGCTGCTTGGTGGTCGTGCTCATAACTCCCCAACGGCATATCGGCCATAATCACGGTGTTGGGCGCGCCAGCGGCCACGTTTTTGGTGTGGTAAGTCATGTGATGCATGCTCACATTGAGGGTGTTTTCAGCGCCCTGTAGCACCATGCCGAGTGAGTCGCCCACAAGTAGCATATCCACACCAGCAATTTCCATGAGTTTGGCAAAACTGGCATCGTAGCAAGTCAGCATGGCGATTTTTTCACCACGCTTGGCACTTTGTATGAGGTTTGAGAGATTATTCAAAATTGGGGTTAAAAAACTCACGTTGGCTTTTGATTTTTGATATGCGGTCTATCAGCAAATCAAGCGCATCTGGGTTTTTTAGGATATTGAGTTTTTCGTTATTTACAATCAAC
The DNA here is from genome assembly GCA_029556915.1 of Pseudomonadota bacterium. Classification (GTDB taxonomy): domain Bacteria; phylum Pseudomonadota; class Gammaproteobacteria; order Burkholderiales; family Methylophilaceae; genus Methylotenera. The sequence goes on along the minus strand of JAKQIT010000165.1, from coordinate 23,216 downwards.
ACTGGCGAGGCATCGTAATGGTGAAAAAATTCGCTATAGGCTTCGGCCAAACTCTCTAGGTATTCGCGCGGAATCTCTTGTTCGTAATGCACATTGCGCTCTTCAATACGGGCTGCAAGTGCTTCTACTGGGGTTTGTAAATAAATTACCAAATCAGGTTTGGGCGCGTTGAGTTGTAAATGCACATAAATTTGGTGGTAAAGCGCATATTCTTCATCATCCAAATTAAGCCGCGCGAATAGCGCATCTTTTTCTAAAAAAAAGTCCGCCACGATGGGTTTGGCAAACATGTCACGCTGGCTTAAGTCTTTCATTTGATTGGCGCGCTGAAACAAAAAAAATAGCTGTGTGGGTAGCGCATAGCGTTGTGCATCTTGATAAAATTTGGGCAAAAACGGATTTGCTTCAGCTTTCTCAGACAAATAATCCACCGGAAAACGATCTGCCAGCATTTTAGCCAGCGTAGTTTTGCCGCTGCCAATCGGGCCTTCAACCACAATGTAGGGGAACTTATTAAAGATGCTCATGTGTGTTATTTTCTAATTTTTGAATGCCCATTATTAGGCTTGGCGTCATCAATGTTGCTATTTTGCCATGATTTGGCAAAATTAGTTGCGGTGCAATTTCAAATAATGGCAATAAAACAAATCCGCGTAAATGCATACGCGGGTGTGGTAGCGTTAATTTGGCGCTATTTTGCACGATATTTTCATAAAGCAATAAGTCACAATCCAGCACGCGTGGGGCATTAACGTAAGGCCGCACGCGACCAGCTGCGTTTTCAATGGCGTGAATTGCATCTAATAAAGCATCCGGCGTCAGCGAGGTTTTGACTTCTGCAACAGCGTTAATAAAGTCTGGTATAGGTGCGTCTGACAATTGCGGGCAATCAATCGGCGCCGTTTTGTATAGTGACGATTGTTTGATGACACGCGTTTGAGGGATTTTATCTAAGGCGGCAAACGCTTTTTTTACTTGTAAAATCGGGTCGGCTAAGTTGCTACCCAGTGCGATAAAAGCTTGCTTCATGGAGTTTGATTATCTAACTCTGTTTTGCTGGCTGTTTTTTTACGATTTCTTTTTTTGCGTTTTTTTGGGTGGGTATCAGGTTGTAGCATAGCGGCACGTGCTTCACCTTCAGCATCGGCAAAGGCCGTCCACCATTCGCCTAGTTCTATCGGTAACTCACCCGAAGCGCAGCGTAATAACAAAAAGTCATAGCCTGCACGGTAGCGCGGGTGCGTGAGTAAGCTAAATGGCCGTTTGCCAGCACGTTGCTCAAAGCGCGGCTGCATGGCCCAAATTTCTTTCATGGTGGTGGTGTAGCGGTTATGAATCGCTAATTTTTCAGCTTGGGTGGCAATCACTTCATTCATCGCCATATACAAGGCGGGAATAGGTGGCGCCTCGTTTTTATAGGTTTGCCACGCGGCAAGCACTTCATGCCACAGCAAAGCGGCAAATAAAAAACTCGGGTTAGATGATTTTCCTGCCAAAATACGCTCATCGGTATTTTTAAGCGCCAGCATCACAAAACGCTCGCCAAGCGGTTGCTCAAGCACGACATCTAGCATTGGCAACAAGCCGTGGTGTAAATGTTGTTCACGTAAAGCATTGACACTTTCAATGGCATGGCCAGATAAAAAGAGTTTGAGCATTTCATCAAACAAGCGGCTAGGCGGCACGTCTTGCAACAAATCTGCTAGTTTTTGAATGGGTGCTTGGGTGGCGGGCTCAATTTTTAAACCAAGCTTGGCGGATAAACGCACTGCACGTAGCATGCGCACAGGGTCTTCTTGATAGCGGGTAGTGGGGTTACCTATCATGCGCAAAATGCGGGCGTTAATGTCAGCCACGCCATTGTGAAAGTCTAGCACTTCATCTTTGGCTGGGTTGTAGTATAAAGCGTTGGCGGTAAAGTCGCGCCGAACCGCATCTTCTTCTAAGCTACCAAAAATATTATCGCGCAAAATGCGTCCACTATCATTGGTTTGCGCATCGCCATCTGCCAAGTGATGGCCACGAAAGGTGGAAACTTCAATCGTTTCACTACCCCATAGTACATGCACCAAGCGAAAACGGCGCCCAATAATACGCGAGCGCCTAAAAATGCGGTTCACCTCTTCTGGTGTGGCGTTGGTGGCTACATCAAAATCTTTAGGTTTAAAGTTAAGCAATAAATCGCGCACTGCGCCGCCCACAATAAACGCTTCAAACCCCGCTTTTTGCAAGCCATCGCAGGTTTTAAGTGCCGCTTGGCTAATCAAATTTTGGTTGATTTTGTGCGTTTTAGCGCGGATGACTTTTGCTGTAGAGGTTTGCGAGTCATCTGCCTTGTTAATGGCGATCTCGGCTTTGGTACGTTTGGTAAAAACTTTTTGTAAGAATTTTTTAATCATTGTGGTTGAATTTGCCTAAATTCTTAGGTGATGCGTTTTGTAAAAATTATTGGCATTCAAAATCTTATATAATTTCAGCATTATAAATGATATGTAAAATCTTGATGCCTGAGTTTCTTTCAAAATCTAATAATCTTACACAATCGCAGGCAGCTATTGGTGTGTTTGACTCTGGCGTTGGTGGCATTTCAGTGTTGCAGCATATTCACAGCTTACTGCCGCATGAACATTTAATTTACGTCGCAGACAGCAAACACGCGCCTTACGGCAACAAAACGCCAGCTGAAATCACTGAGCGTTGCTTTGCCCTAGCAGATTTTTTAATCGCGAAAAATGTAAAAGCCTTAGTTGTGGCTTGCAATACCGCCACCGCCGCTGCTATTGATGACATGCGTGAAAAATATACTTTGCCTATCATCGGTATGGAACCCGCAGTTAAACCCGCTGCCGAAGCGAGTAAAAACGGCATAGTCGGCGTGTTGGCTACCACAGGTACACTTAAGAGCGCACAGTTTGCCGCATTGCTTGAAAGTTACGGCCGCAATGTAAAAGTGGTGACGCAAGCCTGCGTGGGCTTGGTGGAATGTGTGGAGCGCGGTGAACTGGGTGCTGAAAACACCAAAGCCTTAATACGCCAATATTGCGCACCCTTGCTGGCTGAAGGCGCAGATACTATAGTGCTGGGTTGCACACATTATCCGTTTGTGCGCGATGTGATTGCTGAAGTGGTAGGCAAAAAAGTGAGTCTGATAGATACGGGTGCCGCCGTAGCCAAGCAACTCAAACGCCAATTAGAAGAAAGTGATTTGCTCAATGCGTTTAACCAGCCTGGTGAAGTACAGTTTTTCACCAACAGCTCAGCGGAAAACGCTAACAAAGTGATTGAAATGCTGTGGGGAAAAAGCGCAGAAGTGGGTTGTTTATAACCAAAAAATCGCCCGATAGATTTTCACCCCTCTGAGAGCCGCATGGATACTGGCTTGCAGAGGTGGTGAAAAGATATATGAGGTTTAGGGTAGGGCGAATTAGTGAAAGTTACACTCCGAAAGTGGCGAGACATGCGGCGCATTACACTTATTTAATGTGGTATTTACACAGGTATTACCATTTAAAATTGGAAATAAGTCTATAGTCCATTAGTGCAATATGTAGTAAACTCTGAGCTTCTTTTGCCTTCTCTGTATTTTCATTGATGGTAGCTATAGTTTCTTGTTCAAATTGAATTGACAGTTTCTGAGCTTTTATTTTAATTTTAGAGCGATAAAGTGTTCCTTGCGATTGCTCCAGACCATCACCAATTAACCAAGTGCTATGTATTAACTGATTTCTTCGCTGTTCAGCCTCGTTCGCAAGTTTTAAACCTTGGTATAGTTTATTCTGGCAATCATTTAATTCGGCATCGAGACGTTCTCTTCCAATGACTGTTTCTGTAGCGATACTTTCAGAAGTAAATTGTGAAGGTAATAGACTTGTAAGCCGGCTTAGAGAGCCGAAAGATAACTCTGAAAGGTAAGCTGATATAAGCCTATCGTGAGGCGTGTTTTTCCCATCATGTAATAATAGAGTAAGCCCATTCCTAAGAGTTGCTTCCAAACTTTGAAAGTGAACTAACATTCTCCCTAAAGCAACAAATATTGGATCATGGTTTCTCATCTGACAAAAAAGTTAAATTCTGGCTAATGATGATTAACGTGTTCACCCGCTTTAAGTTTGTATTTTGTGCCGCAATAAGGGCAAGCGACTTTGCCTGTTTCGGTAATATCTAAAAACACGCGCGGGTGCGATGACCACAATGCAACTTCTCCTGTGGGGCAGTGGAGTGGTAAATCTTTGGCTGTGACTTCGATTTCTTTAGCATTTGACATCATAATCTCCGAATCTCGTCATTCCCGCAAAAGCGGGAATCCATTTTGTTTTTAACCCGACATTGGATTTCCGCTTTTGCGGGAATGACGGTTGAGGGTTTTTTGATACGTTTAAACCAGCGTCAACCAATGCGCATGTTTGGCTGATTTGCCTTTAACTACATCAAAATAAAAGCTTTGTAGTTTTTCTGTCATTTCGCCACGCACGCCCGTGCCAATCGCGCGGTTATCCAGCTCACGGATTGGCGTCACTTCAGCCGCTGTACCAGTAAAAAAGGCTTCGTCTGCGCCATACACTTCATCGCGGGTGATGCGTTTTTCAATCACTTCAATGCCCAGCTCTTTGGCTAGCGTAACGATAGTATCGCGCGTAATGCCCTCAAGTGCACTGGTTAAATCAGGCGTGTAGAGCTTGCCTTTGCGAACCACAAAAATATTTTCGCCTGAGCCTTCTGCTACAAAGCCATCCACATCAAGCAAAAGCGCTTCATGGTAGCCATCTTGCGCAGCTTCTTGGTGCGCCAAAATACTATTCATGTAGTTGCCATTGGCTTTGGCTTTACACATGGTGATGTTCACGTGGTGGCGTGAAAATGAAGATGTTTTTACGCGAATACCTTTAGTAATCGCTTCGTCGCCCATGTAAGCGCCCCAGCTCCAAGCGGCACAAATTACATGCGTGCTAAGGGTTTTAGCGGCAATGCCCATCGCTTCAGCGCCGTAAAACGCCATAGGGCGAATATAGGCAGATTCCAATTTGTTTTCACGCACGGCGGCGCGCTGAGCCTCGCTGATGGCGGCTTTATCAAAAGGCATTTTCATGCCCAAAATATGTGCACTGCGGAACAAACGGTCGGTATGGTCTTGCAAGCGGAAAATGGCTGTGCCTTTATCAGTTTTGTAAGCGCGCACGCCTTCAAATACGCCCATGCCATAATGCAAAGTGTGGGTTAAAACGTGGGTGGTGGCATCGCGCCAGTTGACCATTTTGCCATCGTACCAAATTACCCCATCGCGGTCTGCCATTGAACTAGGAATTGCCATGAATGCTACCTTTAAACAAATTTACAATAAAACCAATATTGTAAACTAAAGGGCAGGGTTGTTTGTACGTGTTAAAATGAAAAGTATCAATTTTTTAGGGAATTCTGCCATGCGCAAGTTGATTTTATTGGTTTTATTGGTGTTTTTGGGCGCTTGCAACCCAACAGGTGGGCAAAATTCAGCTGGCACCAGTTTTATTGGGCAAGATATTACCGGGGCGGATTTTGCAAAACCACTCGCGCTTACCGACCATACTGGTAAGCCGCGCACCATGAGTGACTTTAAAGGGAAAGTGGTGATGCTGTTTTTTGGCTACACGCATTGCCCAGATGTTTGCCCGACCACCTTGAGTGATTTAAAGCAAACCATGAAATTATTAGGCGATAAGGCCAATGAAGTGCAAGTGTTGTTTATTACGGTTGACCCAGAGCGTGATACGCAAGAAGTATTGGCGCAATTTGTGCCGTATTTTGATGCGAGATTTATCGGCCTGCGGGGTAATGCGCAAGAAACTAAAGATACTTTAGATAACTTTAAAGTGTATCAAGCCAAAGTGGATGAAAAAGCAGACGGCAGTTATGTGATAGACCACAGTGCTGGCATGTATGTGTATGATAAAAATGGCAAAATTAGGCTTTATATGCAATATGGTCAAAAGCCGCAAGAAATTGCCGCAGATATACAAAAATTGCTGTAATCTAAAACCATAAAAAACGGCTAAAAACCGCCCGAGAAAAAATCAATGCCCTGGAAGCCGCATGGAAACTGGCTTGCAGGGCAGCGCTAATGAAGACATGCGTTATTTCAGTAAAAATAACGCATTTTTTTATGGCTATTTAGTTTGCTGGAGGTGGGCCAAAGCGGTTGTCGCCAGGAGTACCTTGAATCACTAAAAGATATAAGTTGTAAAATGGCACAAGTAACCACCAGCCGCTTTTGTCGCTATCATGGTTGCGGCGCACGTTGACCGCTAGCAAAGGTAAAATAAAACCAAGTAAAGGTAAAATGGCAACAAAGCTAAGTGCTGCGCTACCAGTAACGCTAACAAGAATGCCAGAAAGAACAGCAAGACCAATATAGCTAATTAAATAAGCTAAATAGAACCACCAAAATTCAGAACGTGTTGCGCGGCCTGAAAAATCCGCATATTTTCTAAAGCATGTTTTTACTGAATCCACAAAAGTCATTGTTAACTCCCATTATTAGGTTTAAAAAATTTTAATTTAATTGAGTTGCTGATTACTACAGGCAGTAATCTAACACGATTTTACAAATAGTTAAAACTTCGTTTAAAAAGTTTTACTACTCGGAAGATGCTTTATTTGCTTGGTGGAGAACCAAATTGGTTGTCGCCAACATCACCTGGTTGCACCTGAAAATACATTAAAGCTAAGCTGGCAAATGGCACAAAAGTGAGCAGCACCCACCAAGCACTTTTGTTGACATCGTGCATACGTCGCGCTCCAGCCGCTAGCCAAGGTAAAAATATCACAAAAACAAAGCCAAAAAATACAATAAAAAATACGTCTGACACCATAAAAGCTAACAGAATGCAAACAAAGTAGATTAAATAGAAAAACAGATAAAACCACCAAAATTCTGGTCGAGAAGCGCGGCCGCTAAAGTCGGCATATTTTTGAAAGCAGGTTTTGATGGCGGTTAAAAAATTCATTTTTGATCCTAAAATTGGAGAGACTAAATACGGTGCAGATAGGGAGATAATTTCTTGAGTTCTTTTTCTGCAAATTTAAAATCGGGATACAATTTCTCTACGACCGCCCAAAATTTGGCAGAATGATTCATCTGCTTTAAATGCGCCAATTCATGGCAAATGACATAGTTAATAATATGTGGCGGCGCCTGAAGTAACCGCCAGTTAAGGCGAATTTCGCCACGGCTGTTGCAACTCCCCCAGCGCGATTTAGCGTTTGAAAGGCTTAGCGGCGGCGTAATAACGCCCAGTTTTGCGGCAAATACTTCTAAACGGCGGCTAAAATCTAGCTGAGCATGTTTTTTGTACCAGGCGATGACCTTTCGGCTTGTTAGCGCTTGGTTTAGCGGCGCAGGCTGGGCGATGACTAAATCGCTTTGTTCAAGCACTGCAGCTTTATTTAGTTTATCGGCTGAAATTTTAAGCTGAATATCATTGCCTAAAAACAACAAATATTCGCCATTCAGCCATTGCATTGGCACAGTTTTATTTTCTTCACGCGCTTGTAGCTTATTTAAAATCCAGTGCGCTTTTTCTTGCAATACTTGGTTAAGTTGAACGTCATAAATTCGCTTTGGAGCATGTACCACCAAGCCATCTGCGGTTATTTTCAAGCCAATCGTGCGGCGTTGACGACGCTCAAGTTGGTAAAAAATGGTTTCGCCGTTGGGGAGTGTAAGCGTGGGTTTGGACATTAGTGATTTTGCGGTAAAAGCAGCATTTCGCTTTCAATCCAATCTTCAACACGCTTATTCACTTCATCGGCTTTTAGCCCTGCGGTTTCAATTGGTTTTCCAATGCTCACGGTAATCGTGCCAGCACGCTTAATAAATTCATTTTTGCGCCAAAAAACGCCGGCATTATGAGCAACCGGAACAACGGTTGTTTGCGTTTGCGCCGCTAACCAAGCGCCACCAATGTGATATTTTCCACGCTCGCCAGGGGCAACGCGCGTACCTTCAGGAAAAATCACCACCCAAAGCCCACGTGCAAGCCTATCTTTACCATGGTTCACTAATTTTTTCAGTGCTTCACGGCCTGCGCTGCGATCAATCGGGATGGTAGAAAGCACCATCCATGCCCAACCTAAAAATGGAATGTACAACAACTCCTTTTTGAGCACCCAAATTTGCGGCGGAAAAATCACTTGTAGGGCAATGGTCTCCCAAGCGGATTGGTGCTTGCACAAAATAACAGAAGGATGGTCGGGAATGTTTTCTCGTCCTTTAACTTCAAACCCTAAATTACATGTGAGTTTTAACCAAAATAGCGCAAAATGCGACCAATAGCTGGCAAATCGAGAGCGCAAAATGCTATTCAGTGGAAAAGTTAAAATAACAAGCAAGGTAAACGGCAAAGTCACAATCAGCATGCCAAAATAAAACAAAAATGCGCGTAAACGCAAGATGAGCTTGGACATTAGGCGCTAGCCTCAATAATGCTTTGCACCGCTTCCGCTAGGTCAGCAAAAACAAGTGTATTGGCTGGTAAATTACCTTTTGAGAGCGTTTCTTGCCCTTTACCTGTTTTGACTAAAATCGGCTGGCAACCGGCGTTAGCAAAGGCTTGTAAGTCACGCAGTGCATCGCCCACCGCTGGCACGCCTTTTAAATCAACCGAAAAACGTTTGCCGATTTCTTCTATCATGCCAATATCGGGCTTGCGGCAATGGCAATGGTCATCTGCTGCGTGAGGGCAGAAAAAAATGGCATCAATACGCCCACCCAATGCGGCTAGCTCACGGTGCATTTTATTGTGAATTGCGTTCAGCGTGCCCATATCAAATAAGCCGCGGCTCACGCCTGACTGATTGGTAGCAATTGCCACATGAAAACCATGCTGATTGAGTAAAGCAATCGCTTCTAAACTGCCGGCAATCGGAACCCACTCATCAGGGTTTTTGATGAATTGGTTAGAGTCTTGATTGATAACACCATCACGGTCGAGAATCACTAGTTTCATGCAAACCCCGTCATTCCGGACTTGACCCGGAATCCAGTTGAAATTAAAAATGGATTCCCGCTTTCACGGGAATGACGATTGAGAAACATAGTAAGTTTAACTCGCCAATTTCGATAAATCCGCTACTCGGTTTGTTAAGCCAGTAACCTCGTGTAATATACGAAAACGATTAAAACGAGTTGCTTCATCGTCTGCATTAACCATTACTGAATCAAAAAATGCAGTTACTGGGTTACTGATTTGAACAGTAAGAAGTAAGGCATCATTAAAATTGCCGTTATTGGCTAACTCATTGACTTCATTACGTAACTCACGAGTTTTAATCAGTAGTGATTTTTCTGCGTCTTCAGTACAAATATTTAAATTGGCGGTTAAAACTTCGCTCGGCATACCAGATTTATTGATGATATTTCTCGCTCGTTTATCTGCGTTTGCTAATAAATCAAATTCGGCAGGGAATGAAGCGCGAGCTTTTTTGACGGCCTCTAGTCGGGAAATGTATTCTGCAGGAGTTGCCATATATATTACCGACTCTGCTTCTTGATTAGTGTAGCCAGTATCTTTTAAGTATCCAGTAGCTCTTTCTTGCAAGAAGAATTGTAGCTTCGTCCAAAGTGGCATCACCACAACATTGCCATCTTTGAATTCAAGTTGCAGGAGTCCGTCGGGGAAGTTGGCAATAGTAGTTTTTAATAACTGCTCTAGGCTGATAGTTAGCTTTTTCTCTGACAGCATACGCAATATACCTAGTGCATGTCTCCTTAGGGCAAAAGGGTCTTTGTCCCCAGTTGGTATGTTGCCAATGCCAAACATGCCGACCAATGTTTCTAGCTTGTCAGCCAAAGCCACCACTAAGCCAGTTTGACTACGCGGTAATGTGTCGCCCGCAAAGCGCGGCTTGTAGTGGTCTTCAATGGCAAAAGCCACATCATTATCCAGCTTTTCATGTTGCGCGTAGTAGCGCCCCATAATGCCTTGTAGTTCTGGGAATTCGCCCACCATGTCGGTAAGTAAATCGGCTTTAGATAACCGTGCTGCGAGTGCTACATTTTCGACCTGCTTAGCATCACCTAATTGCTCGGCAATTGCTTTTGCAATCGACACCACGCGTGTATTACGCTCACCTTGACTACCCAGTTTGTTGTGGTAAACCACTTTATCAAGCCCGTCTAAGCGGCTTTCCAGTGTTTTCTTACGGTCTTGGTCGAAGAAGAATTTTGCATCGGCCAAACGTGGGCGCACCACGCGCTCGTTACCGCCAATCACCGCGCTGGCATCGGCGGGCTTAATGTTTGAAACGATTAAAAATTTATTGGTGAGTTTGCCGCTTGCATCAAGTAGCGGGAAGTATTTTTGGTTGGCCTTCATGGTCAAAATCAAACATTCTTGCGGCACTTCTAAAAACTCTTTTTCAAATTGGCCAAGCAATACATTAGGCAACTCAACGAGTGAGTTCACCTCATCGAGCAAGGCTTCATCTTCAATCGGTTTAAGATTTTCTTTTGCGGCGGCGGCATTGAGCTGGCGCACAATTTCGGCACGGCGCTCTTCGTAGCTGGCAATCACTGCACCTTCATTTTTAAGTTGCTCGGCGTAACTGTTGGCATTTTTAAGCGTGATGGTCGGCTGTTTCGCTTCAAAACGGTGGCCGTTGGTGATGTTGCCAGCAGTTAAGCCAAGTGCAGTCACTGGCACCACTTCGCTGCCGTGCAACGCCACCAACCCGTGTGCAGGGCGCACAAAGTTGACATTGCTCCAACCGTCCGCCAGTTGGTAGGTCATCACTTTTGGAATCGGCAATTTGGCTAAGGTTTCATCTAACGCTTTTTGCAAACCTGTCTGCAAGCTCGCACCCGTTTGGGTGAGTTCAATAAACAAGGCTTCGTTTTTGCCATCTGGCTGTTTGCTGAGCTTTGCAACCGCTGTTTCATCTAGCCCCAAGCCTTGCAAGCGTTTAATTAGCGCTGGCGTGGCGTTGCCGTTGGCGTCTAAACCCACGCTCACCGGCATGAGTTTTTGGCTAATGTTTTTATCGGCAGCTTGTGCGGAAACCGCAGTCACATGAACGGCTAAACGGCGAGGTGTAGCAAATGCAGTCACAACAGCATTTTCAGAGGCGAGGCCTTGCGCTTTGAGTGATTCAAATACGGTGCTGCTAAAAGCTTCGCCTAGCTTTTTAAGCGCTTTAGGTGGCAGTTCTTCAACAAATAATTCAATTAATAAATTTTGCGTTGCCATTATGCTGCTTTCTTTTCTTTTTCTGTTTTATCTTTAGCCAGTTTTTCTAACACTTCGTCTGCCCATGCTTTTGGCGCAAGGGGGAAGCCTAATCGCGCACGGCTATCCAAGTAGCTGGCGGCCACAGAACGGGCTAAATTGCGGATGCGGCCAATATAAGCTGCGCGCTCGGTGACGCTGATTGCACCACGCGCATCGAGCAAGTTAAACGTATGCGCGGCTTTCAGCACTTGCTCGTAGGCGGGCAGTGCAAGTTGATTTTCCATGAGGTGCTTGGCTTGTTTTTCGTGTGCGGTAAAAGCGGTGAATAAAAAGTCGGCGTCTGAATGCTCAAAGTTATAGGTGGATTGTTCCACTTCATTTTGGTGAAACACATCGCCGTATTTCACATTTTCGCTATATTGCAAATTATAAACGCTATCTACGCCTTGCAAATACATCGCCAAACGCTCTAGCCCGTAAGTGATTTCGCCGGTAATGGGTTTGCAATCAATGCCGCCTACTTGTTGGAAGTAAGTAAATTGCGTCACTTCCATGCCGTTAAGCCAAACTTCCCAGCCTAAGCCCCATGCGCCTAGGGTTGGGTTTTCCCAGTCGTCTTCCACAAAGCGAATATCATTTTGTTTGAGGTCAAAACCGAGTGCTTCCAGTGAGCCTAAATACAGCTCTAAAATATTGGCAGGTGCAGGTTTAAGCACCACTTGATATTGGTAGTAATGTTGTAATCGGTTTGGGTTTTCACCATAGCGGCCGTCTTTTGGGCGGCGGCTGGGTTGCACATAAGCGGCTTTCCAAGGCTCTGGGCCGAGCGAGCGCAAAAATGTGGCGGTGTGCGAAGTGCCCGCGCCTACTTCCATATCGTAAGGTTGTAGCAAGGCGCAGCCTTGTTTATCCCAATATTCTTGGAGTTTTAAAATAATTTGCTGAAAGGTAAGCGCCATGGTGTGTCAGTGATAAAACTAAAAGTAGCATTTTACCATTAGTCATAGGGTTTTCGCTCGCTTGTGTTGGGTGGAATTTTTGGTGATTTTTGCTTTGTTTTTTTGCATGAAATATAGGCTTTTTTAAAGCATAGAAAACGGGATGTTAATCACACATATCTTTTTGATGCTCTGCAAGCCTTATTCTATGCGGCTTGCGGAGGCGTTATTTTTTCTCGGGGGATTTTGTGTGGTTTTTTTGCTTTAAAATAAGTGCAAAAATCACCGCAAAACTGAACACAATAAACGGCCAGTTTCCCCAGCGCACATAGGGCGTGCTACCCGTAAAATTTTGTGCCATCACGTTGAGGGTGGTTTCAGTAAAATGTGGCGCGTGGGCAAGCACAAAGCCATGTTGGTCAATGGCGGCGGTGGCACCAGTGTTGGTGGCACGTAGCATCATGCGGCCAGTTTCCAGTGCGCGGGCTTGGCTAAATTGCATGTGCTGGTCTGCCGCAAACGAGTTGCCATACCACGCATCATTGCTAATGTTGACGAGTAGCGAGGCGTGCGGGAGCGCGCGAATTATTTCTTCGCCAAACACGTCTTCGTAGCAAATATTCATGCCAACGGTATGTTGATTAGCAATCTTGATAGCTGCTTGCTGCTTGCCACCGCGTGAAATATCACTCAATGGCATGTTGAGATAATCGCGATAAATCCAGCCAAATACTTGTTTTAATGGAATAAATTCACCAAATGGTACCAGATGATTTTTGCGGTATGTTTGCACGCCAGCTTCATTAAAACTGAGTGCGCTATTGTAATAATCGCCTGACTCAGCCTCATTTTTTGGGGCTTCTTGCTCAATCATGCCAATAATAATGTCGCCTTGGTTGCGCTTGGCTTGCTCAACCAAAGCTGCTTTTACATAGGGCTCAAGTTCAGAGTAAATAATGGGCAAGGCGGTTTCTGGCAGAATAATCAGTTTTGCATCGCTATTTTTAATCATCGCTAAATAACGGTTAATGGTGCTTTGGGCAATTTCGGGCGACCATTTCATGTCTTGCGCAATATTGCCCTGCAACAGCGCTACGCTCACAGGCGCACCCACAGGCTGCGTCCATTCCACCACTTTGAGTAATCCACCGCTCACTAAAATCAGCGTAATAGCGGCAATAGCGTTGCGTTTAAATGCTAAGTTTTGATTTTTGCTAACGAAAAAACTTGCCAATAGGGCTGCTAAAAAAGCGGCAATAATTGATACGCCATACACGCCGATAATTGGCATAAACCCTGCCAACGGGCTGTGCGGTACTTGGCTGTAACCCATCGTTAACCACGGAAAGCCAGTGAAAATCCAGCTGCGCGTCCAATCAGCCAAGCCCCAAAATACTGGCGCGCTCAATAGTAAAAAGCCCAACCTTTTGCTAAGCCAGCCCACCAGTGCGAGAAATAAAGCCATAAATGCACACAAGCAAAAGGTGGCAAACCCAGCAAACCACCAAGGCATACCGCCAAAATCGTGTAGGCTAATATAAATCCAGTAAATGCCGACGACAAATAAGCCTAAGCCGTATTGAAGGCCCATCCAAAAAGCGGCTTTGGGTGATGCAGCTTGTTGCCAAAAATAAAATAAAGCTGCAAGCGAGATGATGCTGGCAGGAAATAAATAATACGGCGCAAAGCCAAGCACGGCGAGTGCACCCAGTAAAAATAGCTTCAGCGGCTGGATTAAGTTTGAAATTAGCATTTTTTGCATGGGCAGTATTGTAGCGGTAAGCTTATTGTTTTCCGCGATTATTTGTTTAACATAGAGATTATTGTTAACAATAATTTACAGATGGCACGTTTAGATTCGGCTGGCCTTGTTGACACTGCGCCCAAAAACGCACTATATTAACCGTTGATGGTGAAATTCAGCATCAAAATAAGTTTAAAACTAAATTCGGAAGACTTAACCTTGGGAGAACGCGATGAGTATGGTATCAGAATTCAAAGAGTTTATTAGTAAAGGCAATATGATGGATTTGGCTGTAGGTGTGATTATCGGCGGTGCGTTTGGTAAAATCGTCGATTCAGTCGTGAACGATTTGATTATGCCAATTGTGGGTAGTTTTGGTAATGTTGACTTTAGTAGTTTATTTATTGTACTTGGCAAAAACCCAGATGGTTTAACTGCATTGGCTGATCTCAAAAAAGCGGCTATTCCAACCTTGGCTTATGGCAACTTTATTACTATTTTGATTAACTTTTTGATCCTTGCGTTTATTATTTTCCAAATGGTAAAATTGGTCAATAAAATGAAAAAAGCAGAACCACCACCAGCTGCACCACCAACACCAGATGATATTTTGTTGTTGCGTGAAATTCGCGATGCACTGAAAAAATAAGTATTTTTAATGTAAAAAAGGGCTGAAAAGCCCTTTTTTATTGCCTGAAGTTTGCCAGTTATGGCAAATCAGAGGTGTCTGGCACTAGTTCTATCATCATACTATGAAGCCTGCGGCTGTCGGCACGTAACACTTTGACGTGCAAGCCATTAAATGTGATTTCGTCATTGCGTTTAGGTAAATGGCCAAATTGATTGACCACCAAACCGCCGATGGTAGAAAACTCTTCATCGCTAAAGTCAGTACCTAACGCTTCGTTAAAGTCCGTAATTTCAGTGAGCGCTTTTACGCGGTATTGACCATCCGCATTTTTAATCACATTATCTTCGTCTTCGTCGTAATCGTATTCATCCTCAATATCACCGACAATTTGCTCTAGCACGTCTTCAATCGTCACCATGCCCGCCACGCCGCCATATTCATCCACCACAATCGCAATGTGATTGCGGTTGCTGCGAAACTCTTTTAATAATATATTGAGGCGTTTTGATTCTGGAATAAACACGGCAGGGCGCAACATATCGCGCACATCAAAATCTTCACCTGCGTAATAGCGCAGCAAATCTTTAGCCAGCAAAATACCAATCACATCGTTTTTGTCATCTTCAATGACTGGAAAGCGTGAGTGGGCTGTTTCAATCACAAACGGGATAAAAGCTTCGGGAGGTTGGGTGATGTCGATGACATCCATTTGTGAGCGCGGAATCATAATGTCGCGCACTTGCATTTCGCTCACTTGCAGCACGCCTTCTATCATGGCGAGAGAGTCGGCATCGAACAAGTGGTTTTCATACGCGCCGTGTAGTAGCTCAACGAGCTGTTCACGGTCTTCAGGTTCGCGTAGCAAAAAATTGCTTAAGCGTTCTAATAAGCTGGGTTTATTGGTTAACTTTTCCGAATCACTGGCCATGCTGTATGCTGGTTAAGCATCCTGTATTACTAGATAAGGGTTAGCATACCCTAATTTTGCCAAAATTGCAGTCTCAATTGCTTCCATCAGCTCAGCGGGTGCTTCTTTTTCGTGATCATACCCATGTAAATGCAATATGCCATGTACTGTTAAATGCGCATAATGTGCGGCGAGCGATTTATGTTGCGCTTTTGCCTCAGTCGCAACTACCGGCGCGCAAATCACAATGTCGCCTTGTAAATGCGGGGTTTCTTCTAATACAAAAGTGAGCACATTGGTAGCGTAATCTTTGCCGCGATACGCTAAATTAAGCGCGCGCCCCTCGGCTTCATCCACAATCCGAATGGTCACTTCGGTATCCACGCGAACCGCCGCCCGCGCCCATTGGCGAAATTGCCGTTTGTCTGGAATATCGACACATTCGCTCACAATTTGTACAGCTAGATGTAAATTTGGCATAGCGATTAGCGTAACGAATACGAGCCGAAATAACAAGTGTCAGCGTGCAATATAGCGATGCGCAGGCACGTCATTTGAATAAAAGATTGGCATGTTATTTGCGTTGATAGGTGTTAATAGGTCGTCATATCAATTTTGGCAAAGTTAAAAAATTAAGAAAGAATGGGTAAGATTATGGTGAAAACAGAGCGTAACGCATGCATGGATAGCTTTATTCGATTTTGTGATGAAATCGGCACTTCGAGTTTGGTTGGCAGTGAAGAGGCGCAGTATTGGGTGTACGAGCGCGGTTATCGCGCGGCGATGGATGAGTTGATTCAAGTGATGGAAACAGGCAAGGTAAAAGATTTTTCTTCACCAAAACTGCAACTTTTGGTAGAAAAGTTGGCGCAAAAATAGTTAGAAATTTTAAGCAAAAATCTGCTTTAGAATGCACAACATCATTTCACCGCCTCTGTAAGCCAGTCTGCATGCGGCTTGCAGAGCATTAAATTTTTATCGGCGGTTTTAGGGGAGTTATTTGATGAAAAATAGCATTCAATGTGTGCAAATATTTTCCCATCAAAATTTACGGATTTTGCGCTTGCTTTGCCTCGTATTGTTCGTACGCGTTCACAATTTTTTGTACCAGCGGATGCCGCACCACATCGCCCGATAAAAATTGCGTAAAGGCGATGCCTTTGACATCTTTCAATATTTTTTGTGCTTCTACCAGCCCGCTCTTTTGGTGACGTTGCAAATCAATTTGCGTTACATCGCCAGTTATCACGGCTTTAGTGCCAAAGCCGATGCGCGTTAAAAACATTTTCATCTGTTCAGGGGTGGTATTTTGTGCTTCGTCCAAAATAATAAAGCTTTGGTTAAGCGTGCGTCCACGCATGTAGGCGAGCGGCGCAACTTCAATCACGTTGCGCTCAAACATTTTATTCACCGTGTCATAACCCGCCAAATCGTACAGGGCATCATACAAAGGGCGTAAATAAGGGTCCACTTTTTGGTTTAAATCCCCAGGTAAAAAGCCCAATTTTTCACCAGCTTCTACTGCGGGGCGCACCAGCACAATTTTTTTAATGCGGTCGCGGGTCATCGCATCTACCGCGCTGGCAACGGCTAGATAAGTCTTACCAGTGCCGGCGGGTCCAATGCCAAAAGTGACATCATGGTCTTGAATCTGCTGCAAATAGCTCACTTGGCGCGGCGTGCGGCCATGCAAATCCCCGCGGCGTGTCATTAGCACGGGCATTGCTGTCGTGGTCACGTCATCTGGGCTGAGTTTGTCAATTTCTACCAGCCCAAGCTGAATTTCTTCCAACTCAATTGGCTTTTTGGCTCGCACGTAAAAATTTTCAATCAATTGGGCAGCAAGGCGCGTGTTGGTGAGTTCACCGCTGATATGAAAAGTGCTACCGCGCCGATTGATATTCACCTCAAGCGCAGTTTCAATTTGCTTGATATTTTCATCCAACGCGCCGCATAGGTTGGCTAAACGCGTATTATCTTCAGGTGTTAATGTGATTTCCATTTAAATAATCTCGCCAATTAAACGTCTTGGGTTCGAAACGTCAGTAATGCGTACATTCACAAATTGGTGTATCAAACTGGCGTCACCCTTAATATCCACCACGCGGTTGTTGTCGGTTTTTCCAGCCAGCAGTGCGGCATCTTTCCAAGATGCGCCTTCAATCAGCACGCGTTGTGTTGTGCCCAGCATGGCTTCACTAATGGTTTTGGCTTGTGCTTCGTTAATCGCTTGGAGTTTGCTTAAACGCGCAAGTTTAACTGCTTCGGGCGTGTCATCTTGCATAAATGCAGCTGGCGTGCCGGGGCGGGGGCTATACAAAAAGCTAAAGCTGGCATCAAATCCAACATCTTGCATGAGTTTAACAGTCGCTTCAAAATCAGCTTCAGTTTCACCGGGAAAGCCGACAATAAAGTCAGAAGTGAACGTCAAGTTGGGATTGGCGGCTTTAAGTTTGCGAATAATAGACTTAAACTGTAAACCCGTGTAATTACGTTTCATCGCCATGAGGATGCGGTCAGAGCCTGCTTGTACAGGCAAATGCAGTTGCGCGGCAAGCTTGGGCACGTTGGCAAAACAGGCAATTAAGCGCTCGCTCATTTCATTAGGGTGGCTGGTAGTAAAGCGAATGCGCTCAATTTGCTCAATTTCCGCAATCGTTTCAATTAGCATGGCTAAATCAGCTTCTACGCCTTCGTACTCAGTGCGGTAGGCGTTTACATTTTGACCAAGTAGGGTAATTTCTTTTACACCTTGCTCGGCCAATTGAACTGCTTCAGTCAAAATGTCGTCAAAAGGCCGAGAGACTTCTTCGCCGCGCGTGTAAGGCACTACACAAAAACTACAGTATTTACTGCAACCTTCCATAATACTTAAAAAAGCCGATGCGCCTTCAACCCGTGGTGGGGGTAAATGGTCAAACTTTTCAATTTCAGGAAAAGCAATATCTACTTGTGAAATGCCGCTGGCTTGCTTATTTCTAATCATTTCAGGCAGGCGATGTAATGTTTGCGGGCCAAACACCACATCCACATAGGGCGCGCGCTTAATGATGTTATCGCCTTCTTGTGTCGCCACACATCCACCCACACCAATGACCAAATTGGGATTCTTTTCTTTAAGTGGAATAAAGCGCCCCAGATGGCTAAACACTTTATCTTCGGCTTTTTCACGCACTGAGCAAGTGTTAAGCAAAATCACATCGGCATCTTCAGGCGTTTGTGTTTCTATCATGCCATCATTTGCATTTAGCATGTCCGCCATGCGCGATGAATCGTACTCGTTCATCTGGCAACCGAAAGTTTTGATAAAGACTTTTTTGGGGATTTTTGGCACTGTTGAATCTGACATGGTTATCGCATTGATAGCAAAACGCTATTTTAACGCAATATTAGCAAGCCAAATTAAAGTGTTGGTGTATAAAAATCAAAAAAGGGCAAGAAGCCCCTTTTTGATTGCCAATACAGAGTAATCAAAACTTACACTGCATTATTCTTACGACGTGATGCAAAACCAACCAAGCCTAAGCCAGCTAACATTAGAGCATAAGTTTCTGGCTCTGGTACTGCGGCAACATTTTCTACATTTAGCGCCACTGAATACATACCACCGCTAGTGCCTGTTGCGTTGCCAGTTAAATTAAGCGTATAAACACCCGCAACATTTAGGAAAGTAGAAGCACTAACGTTGTTACCAGCGATAGGCGCTGTTGTAGTAAAACCGAGCGGACCCGTGATGGTATAAGCAAGATTTGAAATTTCAAAAACGTTAATTGTGCCGCCAAATGGTAAGCTGAAAGATAAGTTAGTAGGACTTGCTACGGATCCTAAATTTGATGGCGCATCAATAGTGAAACTTAGGAAGTCTGAAAAAGCCCCACTTGCTGTTGTGAAAGCATTACCGTAAGCACCAGAAAGTGTTCCTGGAACAGAATAGTTTGCAGCCGCAGCAGTTGCGCTTGAAAACGCAACTACAAATGCTGCCATAAGTGGTTTTAGTTTCATAATTTGCCCTTCAAAAATGAATACGAAAGGCATACTAACATGCTCATTTTAATAAAGCAACAATTTATTTTAAATTAAATTTTAATTGTCAATCACCCTAATGGGTGAATTTTAAGTAAACTTCAATCTGTGTGGTGATTTGCCCTGTAAGGATTTGTTATGCAAAGGTGAATTTAAGTGCGACAAATAAAAAAAGAGCCCGTAGGCTCTTTTTAAGTTTAAAGCAGGTTGCTATTAAGCGGTCTTTTGTTTGCGACGTGCAGCAAAGCCGACTAAGCCAAGGCCTGCCATCATCAGCGCATAAGTTTCTGGCTCTGGTACAGCTGCAACATTAAAGTTGCCGCCGTAAGATCCAAGGCTTCCGCTGATGCCGTTGATAATCAGAGTCGCAGGGCCCGGTTGATTAATTAAATCAGTAACAGTAAATGCTGTTGATAAAGAACCGCTATTGCTAATGCTAAGCAGGATGCCATTCAATGTAACTGAAGTGAAGTCAATGTTAAATGCATTAATGCCTATTGATATTGCTGATGCAGACAAGTTGCCGCTACCTGGATAGTTAAATGTATATGTGTCTGTAAAGGCGCCAGCCGTTTGCACTTGATTAAATGATGTTGTGGATGGATTGAGAACGTTATAGTTCACATTAAAATTTGTTGCCATCGCAGAAGCGCTTACCAATAATCCCGCTAAAACCAATACCACTTGTTTCAATTTCATTTCAATTCCCCTTATTAAATTGCATGGGTGAATTGTATTGTGTTTTAGGTGAATTATCATTCACCCAATAGGGTGAATTTTTAGGAAAAACGGCCAATATTTACAATGATTTACCGCTGTTTGCATATGTTTTGCCAATTATCAACCAGTAACTTAAAATATACTTTGGGATTTCTAATCGAAATCTTATTTGGAACAGTTAAATTGTTAATTTCAGTATAGCTATTGTACTCTAGTTGCCAACCATCTTGTGCTAATGTTTTTATGTGACCATTTTCATCCCAAGTAATAGCTGTGACAGGGCTTTTGGTCGGTCGCCCTAGTGCCCAATCTGCAAGCCCATTGAGTGGTAGCTCCCAGCCGAGCGTTTGTTGTGTGAGCTCGGCAATATTCTTGGCTGTAGTGCTGTTGTCCTTTGCATCAGTAAGCGTAACTTGGTCATTCATTTTGATCACTTTAGCAACTTGACTCCCGAGTGGAGAATAAATATTCAGCTCATCATTTGCTGTACTGTGCTGCCAGTCTATATTGCCAGAAAAACCTTTGCCATCCGCTTGAACGCCAATGCGACCTTGAAGCGAAAACTGTTGTATTTGCGCTATTTTTTGCAAATGTTGCTGATGTTGCGCTAGATTTTCCGATTGTTCAAACGGTTTACTTGGCACGCTCACGCAGGCTTGCAAAGCTGCTAAGGTGAAAAGTAGCACGCATAAACGGAGAATTTTTATCAAAATATTGGAACCAATAAATTTTA
Source organism: Pseudomonadota bacterium (assembly GCA_029556915.1). Classification (GTDB taxonomy): domain Bacteria; phylum Pseudomonadota; class Gammaproteobacteria; order Burkholderiales; family Methylophilaceae; genus Methylotenera. The sequence goes on along the minus strand of JAKQIT010000165.1, from coordinate 2,319 downwards.
AAATAGAGAGAATATTTAGCGTATTTAAAAGCGGCTTTTTAGTATAAATTAGACATCAAATCATTTGACCACCTCTGCAAGCCAGTATCCATGCGGCTTACAGAGGCGTAAAAATCTCTCGGGAGATTTTAAGCATGTTTTTAGTTGAAAAAAGAAGCCGCATTTTGATTAAGTTTTATTGGCCAAATTTTTTCACAGTGTCTAACAATACTTGGTTTTTTGGGTCAGCTTTAATCGCATCATTCCACACTTTTTTAGCTTCCTCTTTCTTGCCTTTTTTCCATAATACTTCGCCTACGTGGGCAGCTATTTCAGGGTCAGGGTTTACTTTATAAGCTTGCTGTAAATAATCTAAGGCTTTATCTAAGTTACCTTTACGGTAATGCACCCAACCCAAACTATCTAACATGTAATGATCATTCGGGTTAAAAGAGAGTGCTTTTTCAATGAGTTGCAAGGCTTCTGTTAGGCGCGTATTTCTATCTGCAAACGAGTAGCCAAGTGCGTTGTAGGCTGCCGCAAAGTCAGGCTTTGCAGCGATGGCTTTACGAAGCTCGGCTTCCATGAGGTCAAACTTTTTCACACGCTCGGCGGCTAGCGCGTAGTCGTAAACGAGCTCTGGCGTATTGGGCATATTTTTAACGGCTTTATCGAGTAGCTCAAAAGATTCTTTGTTGCGATCCGCCTTAGATAAAAAGCTCGCTTGTGTTTGAATCACAATAATTTGCTGCTCTGAAGTTAAGTTGTCCACATTGTCTAAATAATCAATCGCTTTGTCTGCTGATTGCGTATTGGCAATAATGTTGGCGATGCCCAGTTGCGCGCCTAAATAGTGGTTGCTGTCAGCGGATACTTTGTTATACCAAGATTGTGCTTGCGCAGAGTTTTTTTGCTTTTCAGCAACTTGTGCTAGATAAAGGTATATTTGATCTGTATCTTTAAAACCTAACTTAGTCGATTCTTCAAAATAGCCTGTAGCTGCTGAGTAATCTTCAGTCTGCATCGCCATTAGTCCAACCAAGGCAGTGATGTCGGCTGCGTTTTTATCTTTGTTTTCTTTAGCATTTTTAATCAATATGGGATATTGCTTTTTAGCCGCTTCGTATTGTTTTTGGTTGATTAAAGTTCTTGTTAAGCTGACGCGGACTTCATTGCTAGCGGGGTATTGTGCTAAAAATGCGTTGTAAAACGTAATGGCACTTTCAGGGGATTTTTCATAAAGAATTTGTCCTTTGATTAAAGCGGCCAAATCCCAACCTGGTTTAAGTGCGTTGGCTTTATCAAGGGCTTGTAAGGCGACTTCTGGCTGCTTAGCGCTGTAGGCGCTTTGAGCAATGGCAAAATGCGCTTCAGCAAGTTGTGGATAAGGTTCTGCTAAAGATTGCACCAGTTTTAGCGTGGCGGCTGGGTCAGGGCTTTTGTTGAGTAAAGTATGCAAATATAAAAAACCACTGGCACGGGTATCTTCTTTTGCTAAAAGTTTGGCTAAATGCGGTTTGGCTTCATCTAACTTGCCAGAGGCAATATATAGCTCAGTCATGGCTTGTTGCGCTTCTGTTGAGCTAGGGTCTAACTCAGCCCATAATTTAATAGCAGGAACGGCTAAGCCTGGCACTTTGCCATAAGCGGCAACTTTAGCGGCACGCTCAGCTAAGCTAGCTTCTCTGGAGTTTTTGGCTAGGTTATAAAAAACTGCACTTGACGTTGCTAAGTCACCTCGCTGGCCAGCAATTTCAGCAACTAAATATTGATAAACAAATTCAGCGGAAAGTTGTCCATTAGCAATTGAATTTGCAGCAACCTGCGTTGTTGGTGCATTTGCAATGGGCGGCTGGGCTGCGCAAGCAGTCAGCGCTAATGCGCTAGATAGCAGCCCGGAACGCAATAGCAGACTGATATAAAATGGTTTTTTTTGCTGGGGCAGCGCTGTAACGCTAGATTTTATGGGCATATTTAAAATTTATTTAATTTTTATTGATAGATAAACGGTGAAAATCAATTATCTAGACAGAATATAAAGGCCGTTAAGTTGCTTTATATTGTTAGCTAACAGTGCTTAGTCCGTGACAGTTGTCTCAAGTTCCTCCATAATTATGAATTGACTGCGATGTGTCAATAGTTTTTAACAGGCTCCAAGTTAAATTTAGGTTAAATTTTGAGCAAAATTTAGAGTGGCGTATGAATAATATTACAGTAGAAGCAACCGAACTTACCCGACTATACGGTGGTCGCGAAGCCGTTAGCAACGTGAGTTTTACCCTTAGCAAAGGGCAAGTGCTGGGCTTTTTAGGGCCAAATGGTGCTGGTAAATCTACCACC
>JAKQIT010000162.1 GCA_029556915.1 Pseudomonadota bacterium | reverse complement strand
GCCTGATTACACTTAATATCGCCACGTCGATCACTCCTATTCTCCTGCTCAGGTTGTGAGCAGTCTAGTATCGCTACGTGGGTCAAATTTAGATGCATATTTCTATGCTAGGTGGGTCAATATTCGATGCAATTTAACACTTTGTGAAAGCTGACATACAGGTTTTACTATATCCTAATGATTTATTCCGCAGTTGCCATCCTCATGTAAACTGAATAAAGTCCATTTTAGGAACTGTAGAACGAAGAAGCTTTAGCTAGGTTAAGTCTAAAATTCGATTCAGATTGTGGGAGCTTAGTTACATTGTTGGCAAGTTTTGAAGAGCTATGGTTCATCTCTGCCTTGCTCCCTAACTTAAACACACTAATAGCATTACTTAAAGCATCGGCTTGCTCAACCAACGACTCCGATGCCGCTGCTGCTTCTTCAACCAGCGCAGCGTTGCGCTGAGTGGTCTCATCCATACTTACCACAGCCACGTTGACTTGCTCAATACCGTTACTTTGCTCAAATGAGGATGCGGCAATTTGATTAATAATATCGGCAACATGCTGAACAGAAATAACAACTTCATCCATAGTTTTACCTGCGTTGCTAACGAGTTGTGCACCTTCAGCAGTTTTTGTTACGGAATTGGTGATTAGTTCTTTAATTTCTTTGGCTGCACTAGCAGAACGCTGCGCGAGACTTCGCACCTCTCCAGCAACTACTGCAAATCCTCGACCTTGTTCACCTGCACGTGCTGCCTCTACCGCTGCATTAAGCGCCAGAATGTTAGTCTGAAAGGCAATTCCATCAATTACACTGATAATATTTTCAATATGATGTGCACTTTCATTAATACCATTCATTGTGTTTACTACATTGGCAACAACCTCACCACCTTTGATGGCTGCCTCAGAGGCAGTTTGCGCCAATTGGTTAGCTTCTTTTGCGTTTTCTGAGTTTTGTTTAACTGTAGATGCCAATTCCTCCATACTAGCGGCAGTTTCCTCTAGGCTAGCAGCTTGTTGCTCCGTGCGAGCAGACAAATCATTATTCCCTAAAGATATTTCGTGTGTTGCTGAGTTTATCGTTTCAATAGCTTCTTTTACTGCAATTATCGGTGCGACGATAGTTTCTAAAGTTGCGTTAACACCTTCTACCACCTTACGGAAATCTCCTTGATGTAGAGTGGCATCTGCTCGAGTAGTAATACGCCCTTCAGCAGCTGCCTGAGATAATATATTGGCATCAGCCACTAGCAAGTTGACCGCATCAATACAGGTATTCAAGTTGTCTTTGATTGTATTAAAATCGCCATGATAAGGGGTTGTAATCTTGGCAGGAATATCTCCTTTAGAGATACTTTCTACACAACTTGCAGCATCATTTAAGGGGCCAATCACAGCGTCAAGTGTATCGTTGACGCCATCCACAATTTTATGGAAATCCCCTTGATGACGTTCTGCATCTGCACGAGTAGAGAGTAAGCCCTTCCTAGCAGCTTCTGCTAGCATTGTGGCATCTTCAATTAACGCATTAATTGCATCGATACATTGATTAAGGTTGTTTTTAATAACATTGAAATCTCCATGATAGGTTTCAGTTATCTTCGCCGGGATTTCCCCCTTAGAAATGAGTTGAACGCAATGTGCAGCGTCATTTAAAGGCCCAATTAGCGCATCAAGTGTCTCATTTACGCCATCTACAATTTTGTGGAAGTCTCCATGATGACGATCTGCATTGGCTCGCGTTGATAACAATCCATTTCTAGCCGCATTAGCTAACATTGCTGAGTCTTCTATCAGTGCATTAATAGCATCGATACACTGATTGAGGTTGATTTTTACGGTATTGAAATCGCCGTGATAGGTTTCAGTAATCTTTTCTGGTACGTTTCCTTTAGCTATTTCGGCAACGTATTTTGCTGCAACATTGAGCGGATCGATAACTGCATCTAACGTTGCATTAACACCCTCTACTACTTTACGGAAATCGCCCTGATGTTGATTTGCATCTACTCGGGTGGTCAAACGACCCGCTAGGGCTGCTTGAGATAAAGTCTCTGAGTCTGTAATGAGTAATTTAATTTTATCTTGCATGCTTTGCATGGCATACATCACACTGTTTTGATCTCCAGTTTTCAGCACTATACTAGAACTTAAGTTCCCCATAGCAATCCTGCTAGCCAATGTGTGCATATCATCAGGTTCTGCACCTAGCTGACTTATCACACGAGAAACAACAAAATAAATGCCAGTAATCGTTAAACCTAGCGCAACTAATATAAGGCTCAAAATGGTAATTTTTGAAGATACAATTTCAGCATTGGTGCTAGACTCAATCACCTTAGAGTTAGAAATTGCAAGGGTTGCCAGCGCGTCTACTGCTAAACGATGTTTATCGTAAGCATTTTTTAGCTCTGATAATGCTGAGTCGATAGATTTTTGATCATGTGATTCAACAGCAGGAATTAAAAGGTTATCTCGAACGCGTAAAAACTCATTCCCACTGGGTAATAGTTGTGCTTGAATAATTTCATGCATTTTGGGGTCTGTAATTGCTTTATCCCAATACACACTTCGATCTTTAAAATCTTTGGCAAGTTGGGTACTTTTATCTATCAAAGGTTGAAGTGGTTGGTTTTTGACTGATACCATCTCTAACGCAACTTGCCAAGATTCGAGTAAGTATGCTGGTGGAGGCAATATATCGGCAACCAGGTCTTTATTATTGGCGATATGCTCATATACTGGCCCGTTGACCAGCACCTTGTTAAAAGACATATTTCCTATCGTGGCAGCTATTACAAAACTTGTAAGCATAAACCCCATTAGAATAGAAAACTTTGTTCTAAGCTTTAGCGACGTTAATTTTGTAAAAATTGTCGCAGATTGTTGAGTATTAACCATTTCAATAGCTCTTTCTTAATCTAAGTTATAATGAATACAATTTATCTAGGAAAATAAATCTATCGTTGTTTACCAATTTATTAACTAAAAAAATTAGTCGTTATTGTTTTACGGTTACAAAATAAGAAACTTTAGTTCATCTTATATAAGATATAAGAGGCTATAGAAATTTAATCCATAAAATAAAAGTGGTTAATGGCTTTATTTCTCAATTAGCCTTAAGAAATCATGCAGATTTTGAATTTAATTAGCATCGCTAAGTTTAGCTCACATCCAAAATTTCTTATGCCAATTACTCTTGAAGGAGTACGTATTGTTTACTTCAATAAATGAGAATGTATTTGTGCGCTGATTTTAAGCTTTGACATTTCAGCCTGCGTGAATAGGTGTGACTTTCCTATAACTACAATTTGAGTCGGTGTCAAACCAAACTCCTTTTCAGCATGGCGCAATGCACAAATAATCGCAACTGGATTTTCCCATTTCATGTCGGTGGATACTAGCACGCAGCGATAGCGTACCAACTGTAAAGCAGACAACGCCGCTGCACTGCTATTACAATATTCTGCTACCAGATTTCTGGCCGCAAAAAATGCTTCATTATTGAATGATTGAATTTGACTTTCTTGTATGACTAATGCCCTATTTGTCATTTATTGACCTTCATTTTGCAAGTTGATTTGATGAATATCATTGAACATATTCTCTTTACCAATTTGTCCAATCAACCCTGCCACATTAAGCTTTTCCAGAACATTTGGTCTTGCTTCACATAGCACCAATCGAGTGTGATGCCGCTTGCAGGCATCTAACAAGTCCCACAGTGATTGCATGCCAGTGGCATCGATAAATGGCACATTGCCTAACCGTAATATTAGTATATCCGCTTGCTTATGGGCGCCTTCTAGTGCGTGTTCTAAGTGTTGAGCCGCCCCAAAGAAAAATGGTCCTTCAATACTAAAAACCACTGTGTTTTGCGGTAATTTGAAATCGATATTCCCTGTTTCTGAAATTAAAACTTCAGATGCTTGCTCTTTAATGACTACCGCTTCTGACATGCGTTTCATAAAGAGTAAGCAAGCCAGTAGTACGCCGATATTGACGGCAATGACCAAATCACCAAATACCGTGAGCAAGAACGTGATAAGTAGTACGGCAACATCAGACCTTGGTGCAGTACGCACCATGTGAGAAAAGCGATGTAACTCGCTCATGTTATAAGCGACCACAAACAAAATTGCGGATAACGCACATAACGGAATATGGGCTGCCAAAGGAGCAAGTAGCAATACGATGATAAGGAGTGTAAGCACATGTACTAAACCCGCCAATGGACTTGTTCCTCCATTGCGGATATTCGTTGCGGTGCGAGCTATAGCACCTGTAGAGGCAAAACCACCAAACAATGGCGAAAATATATTGGCAACCCCCTGACCAACCAATTCTTGATTAGAATTATGCTTAGTTCCTGTCATTCCATCAGCCACCACCGCTGATAGTAATGATTCTATGGCCCCTAGCAACGCAATCGTGAATGCAGGTCCAATTAATTTTAGAACTTCTGAGAATGTCACTGAAGGCAGCTCAAAATTTGGCAAGCTTTGGGGAATACCACCAAACGCACTTCCAATTGTGGCGATGCTCCCAAAATGAAAATACCACTGCACCACTGTTGCAAACACCATTGCTACCAGAGGTGAGGGAGTACGTTTAAATATCTTGGGTGACCATAACAGTACTCCCAGCGTTAATAAAGCTAGCGCCGTGGTTTCAATATTCAAGTTGGGGAGCGCTTGTATTAAGTTCCAGAATTTTTCATGAAAGTGTTCAGAGGCGACAAGAGAGAGGCCGAAAAAGTCTTTCCACTGCCCAACAAATATAATGACACCAATGCCGCTGGTAAAGCCTACAATCACTGGATCAGGAATAAATTTGATAACTCCACCTAATTTGGCAAACCCCATTAACAACAAAATAACCCCTGCCATCAACGTCGCTACTTGTAACCCTTGAATTCCATAATTGGCCGTGATGCCGGCCAAAATAACAATAAAAGCCCCCGTAGGGCCAGAAATTTGCAGATGACTGCCACCAAGCAAAGAACTCAGGCCACCTGCAATAATTGCCGTATACAGACCTTGCTCTGGTTTTGCCCCTGAGGCAATGGCAAAGGCCATTGCCAGCGGCAATGCAACAACGCCAACTATTACGCCTGCCATTAAATTATTAAGCCAGTGTTTTTTAGATAGCAGACCCGTTCGTTTGGCTTCTAGTATTGCAATCATATTTAAAAATTATCTTTGCAGTGTAATGTTAATTATATTAACATGTGATTAACATTATATAAAATATATAAAGCATCTATGGAAAACAGAACTGCTCGACTTACCCTCCTTGTTGATCCGACTAAAAAACAAATCTTTGAAGAAATATGTGCACTTCGTGACATCACATCATCACAAGTGATACGTCAGATGATTCGTGAATATGTACAACAACACGGCACGCCCGAACAAATAGCGCGTATGCCTGCGCATAAATAGGCCAAATACATGAGGCAACCTATCGTATTGAATTCAATCAGAGATACCGACTACCCAAAACTCATCAAACTTTGGGAGGTCGCTGGAAATATTGAAATACGACAAACCGACACACTTGAGACATTGGCAAATTTATTAGATAGAAATCCTACTTGCAATTATGCTGCTTACTCTGGCTCTAGATTAATTGGAGCAGTACTTGCAGGCCATGATGGCTGGCGAGGCTATCTCTATCACCTAGCAGTTAAACCAGACTACCGTGAACGTGCTGTAGGCACAAAATTAGTGAGAGCTGCGGTAAGTGCCATTAAATGTGAGGGCATTCAAAAGATACATTGTTTGGTGAAACACGAAAATTTGATTGCTCAGCAGTTTTGGGAAGCTTGCGGATTTGAGCTACGAGATGAGTTAGTGGATTACTCATTAGTAATGATTTAAATGGGATTCTAATTTCATTGCCTAACCAGTTTTAATTAAATTTCTTATACTAACGAATCTATTTTTTGCACCCCATAAACCACTATTTAATTATGGTTATTGTTAACGGCCTTTGATTCAAATCAATTTGATTATTAATCATCTATGACAGGATGCCGCATTTAAAATTACATCGACAAGCTATTTTCAAGGTCAGTTTTTAAAATCAACTTTTTGCAACTCTAAAATTTGAGGAGATTAGACGATGGCCCTAATGATTACGGATGATTGTATTTTATGTGGAGTTTGTGAGGCAGAGTGTCTGAATGGGGCTATCTCCTTTGGAGAAAGTTACCATGAGATTAGTTCTAATTTATGCACTGAATGCGTAGGGTATGCCGATAGTCCACAATGTGTGGAAGTTTGCCCATTAAACTGCATCGTTGTAAATCCTAATCATCGGGAATCTGCTGCGGAATTACATCTTAAGCACTTGATTATTTCTGCATCAAGTTAGCAGCCGTTTACATAAATTTCATACTACTGGAGAGATACAGCATGGCTAGCGAATTGTTCAACGATGGAAATCATATCATAGTAAAGTTTAGCGATTTGTCAGATGCTACAGGCTCTAAGGCGGCTGTCCAATCTAATCAATTTTTGATTGTAAATAATGGGCACGGAGCACTAATTGACCCTGGTGGCAATATGACCTACAACGCATTAATGATGGGAATGAGTAAATATTTTCATTTTCGTAAGCTAACTTACATTTTAGCTTCACATCAAGACCCTGATATTGTTGCTTCAATAAATAAATGGTTGGTAGGCACCGAATGTAAAGTACTTGCTCCCGCCATATGGGAACGCTTCCTTCCGCACTTTTGTAGCGTCGGTAACACTGAGGATCGTATTATGGGAATTCCAGATAAAGGAGCCAACATTAAACTCGGAAACTCAGTAATTAAAGCGATACCAGCGCACTTTCTGCACTCTGAAGGCAACTTTCAATTCTACGATGTAACCAGCAAAATACTATTTTCGGGTGACCTTGGTGCATCTATAGTTCATCATGACTTAGCTGCTGAGCCTGTAACCAACTTTAAAGCACACTTATCTTCCATGATCCCATTCCATCAACGTTATATGACTTCAAATAAGGTTTGCCGTCTTTGGGCAAATATGGCTAGAACTCTAGATATAGAGTCTATTGTTCCACAACATGGACGTGCCTTTGTAGGTAAGCCCATGGTGAATCAATTTATTACTTGGGTTGAGAATCTTGAATGTGGAATTGATCTAATGAGTCAGGATCATTATAGGGTGCCATAGGGGGTCAATAATGCTCTTAATTTTCTGATGATGACAATAATTCAGTTTTGTGGATACTCAGGTAACCTATGACCAAATTATGCTTATTTGAAATTAAATCCTAGTTACCGATTCCTCCCACTTAGACTCAGACATCCGCATAGGCGACAGTCGATTGAGGGCTTTACTTCTGGAATTACACCTTTTGAAATGTTAATGCTGCGAATGTTGGGGTAACATTGCGCTGTCAGCCTAAGTCAGATAAAAGACAATTTAAGTATATTCAACTTTGCTTTCTTCTTAGCAATTTCATTTTTTGAATGGCTGTTTGATGGTCAAGCTGACTTTGTCGGAATGTGATATACCAACCACAGTAATCGCTATAGGTGCCAACAATGTTTTGGTCTGCCACCTCAGATAACCCCTCAAGTAACGTAATTAGTGGTATCTGTATGTTGTCTTTAGCTAAAATATCACGGATTTGAACAGTTCTATTAGCCACCATTCGTCGGTCTTCTAGTAGTTTTTGTTTTATAAAAATTAGTTGAGTTTCATAAATAGCCACCTCACTGACTTCAGGTATATATTGCGAGTCAGATGATTTATCCTTTAATGCCAGCCATGTTGCTGCAACGCTCCCTTGAGTTGCGTCAAGAAATTCTGTTTGACTAAGTAGATTTAATTCCGAAAAGTTAATACTCTCTACTGAGTTTACGTTTGTATTTTCCGCCATGTTATCAACAATATTTTGATCGCACCCAATTAACAAACAAGCAAACAACAGAAAATAAACATGTGAATTTGATAAACTATAAGAAAAACGAAGTAACACGTAACTCCCCACTACTCTTACAAACTTGACTATCTTTTAAATTAGCGAATAAACATTTTATGTGTGAGTAATGTTAGCCTATTAGGCCAATTCTGATTTTTAAAAATCAAAAAGAAGCTAACTGACACATGCTTTATTTAAATCCCAAGTTGCGCATGATTTTCCTCCACCAAGAAATATCGTTATGACCTACATCTTTTCTAGATGATGGTTCTGATATATCCTTGGTGTCACTTACTTTTTTGCTGGGTTATCAATTCCAGTTAAGCCCGCTTTCACAAAAGCATTGACCGCTTTGGTTGCAGATTCATCATCCATGCCTTTTGGTGGTTCGTTGGTAGTGTCAGCACGATAATATCTAGCAAGCCATGAAATATCAGAACCCGCGCCATTAGCTTTTACTTTAATACGGCCAGTGAGTGAGCTTACAGGAAGTGCTTTTACATCAATCTCACCACCTATACGATAAGAAATGGTCATTTCAGCGGGTACTATTTCATCGACCTCTTCATCAATTTTGCTACCATTTTTTAAAGTTAAGGTGCGTTTTTTTGGGTCTGAAGATTGGCAATCTGCAACATCAGGATGCCAATTTTTAATAGCGCACTGCTCGCTAAGTTGCTTCCAAATCACATCTGGTGAGGCTTTAACGGTGACAGTTTGGTCAGTTTTTTGTGGTGTCGGTCCATGTGCAAATGCGGGAATGGCAATAGCCGATAATATCAGTGCATAAATCAATTTCATCTGGTTTTCCTTTTTAAAAGTAGTTGAACAAACTGCGCGTAAAGTTTCTGTATAAAGTTACTGGGAACATAAAATAACAACACGAATAACATGGCGGGGATTGAAAACCATGCCCGTAAATCCGTGTTGCTAGAACGCCATACTGCCAATTTTTTATTGCTAAGTAATTCAGCCATTGGCATGTCGCTGGCTAAGTTTGAATAATCTAGCCCTGTTACATTAGCTATTGCCTTTAAGTTGCCCTCGTCTAACGCCGAAAGGTGCGCATTTGTTGACTCGGCAGGGTTCTTGCCATGTGGAGAATTTCGACCATGCTGTTCGTCTTCCATATCAAGCACGGATTGCGTTTTTTTACTCACGCCAAAAGTGGCGTAGCGCATGACCTCATCTAACTCCCAATAGGCTGAAACGTTATCATCAGCGTCAACTTTTGGAATACGTGCTGAGGTTTTCCCACCCACGCCAATAATTACACCCTTAATTTCCCCAGCCTGACCTTCAAATTTTGGTGCGTAATCGGGGTTAATGGGCGGGGCTTGATGACCATCGCTAATAAATGCAACGCGCATCGTTTTATCAAGTTCGGTATTGAGTTTTGGCGTTTGTGCTAAAGCACTAAATAGACCGTTAATAATGAATGAGTCTGCTGCCCAAGCCATACGCCAATCAAGATGAGCTACGGTTTCATCTAGTGCGCCAAAATGTGCGCAAACTTCCATTGGATGTGTCACAGTTGTGGTGTCGCGCTCTGTAAATAGACCGATGGCCACTCGAGAGCCGCAAGGTAATGACTTTAATGAGGCGCGAATCGCGTTTTTGGAATACGCCAAGCGGCTTATTGCTTTGTCATGCTCGACCATGTCTCGCACATTCATGCTTTGCGTAATATCCAGTACGACAAACCAATCAAACACGCGTTTTGGCAAGCTCGCCTGTGGCTTAAGTAAGCAAATGGCTAGCAACACAATAGCTGCCAACATTAAGCGACCTCGACAATCGAGATGTTTAATTTTTTGTCCAATGTGCATTAGGGCATTCCACGTGGAAACCCAGGTATAGCAGGCCAGCCTTCAGGAGGCGTTTCTTGGGTGATTTCTTCATCATTCTCTTCTTGCCGACTGCTTTTGCTACTTTCTATAATCGGGGCTAATCTCAAAACGAGTTCATAGTTATATTTAGCTTCCATCCAATGCGGGTCAAGCCGTAATGCCTCACGATAACTTTCTTTAGCGATGGCTAATAAAGGCGTCACTTTATCCCATTCTTCCAAGCCTTTATCGCTAAGAGTCTGATTCGCCTGGCGTAAGTAAACATTTGCCATATTGTAGTGCGCTACTTTACGAATGTTTATATCTTTGCTTGATGTAGCCAGCGCGTATAGCTTTAATGCTTTTTCAGTGTCTTTGTGCTTCACCCAATAGCTTGCATCAGCAAAAACCGCATCAGGCGCAGCATTGTTTTGTAGTTTTTGATGACTAAGATTTTTATTGTAAGTATTGGCTTGTATGAGCGTATAGCCACTCCAAACAAGGATAGTTAAAGAAGCTATCCATAGCAAAATCATCCAAGGCAACCATTTTAGTGCCAAATATTTTAAGCGGTGCGCCATTGCTTAACCTCCGTCAAGTGAAAAGCCAGCAGGCCACATGCGCATATAAAAGCTAGCCAATAAAATATGGCCGATAAATCACGCCGTGGTGCAGCCTCTTTATAACGCACAGCTTGATTTTTTAAGCGGGCAATATCAGCCACCGCCTGCTCAACCGCCAGAGGGTTTTCTGCCTCATAAGCTTTATAAGGCACGCCCATGCTTCCAAAAAACCGATGCAAATGATATTCTGGATAGGCGTCGTCGTGACCTTCTTCTTCTGGCTTTGATAAGCCTGGACTATTGGCTGAACGTAAAAATATCCAATAGAGTGATGCCCCTTGCCGCTTGAACATATTACGTAACATATCCTGTGTTTTGCTTTCCAAATGCGCCCCACCGTCGGACACCAACACCACCACTCGTGCGCCTGTCACAGGTTTGCCTTCATAAAAATCAAGTGCCAACCCTAAGCCACGCGCTACCGCTGTAAAGCCCATGCCGCCTGCCTCTGTGGCTTTTAAGGCAGATAGTACTGCTTCTTTATCCCCACCTAAAGGGGCGGCTAAGATAGGTGACGTGCTAAAAGTGACCATGCCGATTAAATCTTCACGGCTTTTGCTCACAAAAGTTTGTAAAACGCGCCTTGCCACTTCAATTTTTGATGAGTTTTGAAGTGTCTTATCTGCAAAGTTATCATTCATGCTGGCGCTGCGGTCTAGTACCAACATAATGTGTGCGCCTCGTCCAATACGTTCTATTGAGTCGCCGCTCCAGTAAAACCCTGCTAAGCCTAGCGCAACAAAACCAATTGTTAACGCGCCCAATACTCGCCAACACCGCTCCAACCATATAGAGAGAGTATCTAATGGCAGGATAGCTATCGACGGATAAGAAAAAGAAGAATGTCCCCGCAACAGTAGTGGAAACAAGGCCAGCGGTAGGAATAGCAAAAAAGCGGGTGTAGCCAAACCTAAATTTTCGTTGCCTAAGTTTTGAAAAAAATTGCTTAATAATTCCATCATGCATTAGCCCTTATTTGGCTTCTATTAACATTAAGTCACGGCATAATTGCTTGAGTTGTTGAATGTTTATATTGCCAATATCTCCAGCAAAGAAGGCACGTTCAGATACATTGTAAAATTTCTCAATCTCAGTACGCTTGGTGGCAAACTGCGCATTAGACTTAAACATCAAAGCAACTCTTTCAGCGCTTAATGCAGTGCCTGCTGTAGCATCACAGGCACTTCGCAATGCAAGCATGGCTTCATTCAATTTCGATGAGGTGTCAGATGTTTTTTGTAAAGCTTGGATATTACGATAGGCACTTCTAAATGGAAGTGGCGCAGAAAATAGGGCGGTTAGTTTTGCAGGTAGCCAGTCAAATCGCCAAGCAAAATATAGGCTTGAGAGGAAAAAACCTAATACAGCCATGATGAGTGTTTTAATCAGTGTTTGCGTATCGCGGGCTTTTGGTAACACGTCCGATTTTGGGTTAAATTGTGCGTCATTTATTTCAGTTGAGGCTTTTTTCATTGAGGTGGGTAATATGGAGGCCACGAACATTTGATTTGGCTTTACGTACACAGCAATCTTTTTATTATTCATGATGAACTGCAAAATCAAAGGCTTTAATGGATAAGCGCGAGTTTCTTGCATGACACGAAAAATTTGCCAATCTAAAATAAGCGTATGCACCGTTTCATCACTAACATTTTGTGACGACCACTGCGCATTGCGCAACTCAATGCTACGAGCACTTTTGCCAATGTTGGGTAGCGAAGCTTCATCTATAACATAGCCATTAGGTGTGCTTATGGTTATGGTTTGCTGTGCAACATCACCTACTTGATAGCCTATTTCTTGCATTTGCACGCTTACAATTTTTGCTAATGCAATGGCTTGGCTATCCGCCGCAACCACTTGCAAACTCATTACACTGCATACCAACAACACGCTTAAAAAATGGAGTAATTTCATCAACGCATTTCCAATAAATGGCGTGTTAATCGTTCAGCATTAAACGTATCTTCTATAAAAAAAGGAGCTCGTGTGCCTGCTTGTAAACATTCAGTCATCATATTTTGCCGACGCTTTAGATAAGTGGCTTGAATTTGCTTCACCAAACTTGGGCGTAAGAACATTGAACGATAAGCACCGTTTTCCATATCGCGCACCCTTGCCCAGCCCCATGTGGGAATGCTCTGATATTCCGCAGTATCCCAAAGCACCAGCGGTACAACATCATGCGCAGCAAGTGCCGCTAAAGTTTTAGTCAAAAGCGCAGCAGGCAAGTGAAAGTCAGAAATCAAAAAAACGAGTGAGCGTTTTTGACGTAATTGTTGCGCGGCAAGAGGGAGTGCGGAGGCATCCGATTGCTGATTGATCGTTTGATCTGCCAATAGCTTTTTGCGAAGTTCATCAGCTAAGCCAATTCGGCGACTTGGCGGTTCAAATAAATCTAATCTTACCCTGTGGTCACAAGCGACCAAACCAAACAAATCACCACTGCGAACCGCAGACCAAGCAGCCGATGCCACAATATCTGCCACTAAATCAAGTTTGTTAGCATTGCCCGCAAAGCGCATAGAAGCCGATAAATCAACTAGCGCATAGACAGCAATCGACCCCCGCTCGTGGTAGGCGCGTGACATCAATTGACGCGGCACCGTGCGCGCAGTCGCTCTTATATCTATGCGCCTTGGGTTAGGGTTTTCCATAAACGGCACGTAGCTTTGAAAGTCAGCATTGCCGCCAGAAGTGCGTGTTGAGTGTGGGCCAGGTTGCGCACTACGCGCACGCCAACCTAGATGGTAATAAAACTCTTGTGGAGTTGAATTCATTGCAAATGCCTATAAGCCAGCGTTGGATGTGCAAAATGGGTTACCTTGCACACCCTAGCAACTAAAATACGCTCGGTTTTTATTCTCAAGGCGCAGAAACCTTCTCAAGTACATTGTTTAACAATCTTGGTGCTAAAGTTTCGCGGCGCAATTCATACGAAGGTGTGAAAAATACGCGGTGTGATACCGTATCGTGAAACACGACGCGAATATCATCAGGCGTTAAATAATCGCGCATTTCAAGCCATGCACGGCAACGTGCGGCACGCATCAACATTGCCATGCCACGTGGGCTTGCACCGCCTGCCACCAGCTTAGAGGTATCTACATCATCAAACTGCACACCAATGTCATCAGGTTTACGTAAAGCACGCCATAAATTGACAGCGTAATCTTGTAGCGGCAATTCAGCCCGAACACTGGCTTGAACTGCTTCAGCGACTGCATTAAGCTCAGTATATTGAACTAGCCCTGCGGGTAAGGTATCAATCAACGCATCCACGTTGTGAAAACGTTGGTTAAACATTAAATCACGTTGTAAATCGCGGTCATTTGGCGCATCGATCGAGATTTCCATAAAGAAGCGATCACGCGCTGCTGCAGGTAATTCAAAGGTTTCTTCGCGCTCTAGGCGGTTTCTATCAGCAAAAACGGTAAGGTGTGGAAAATGATATTCTCGATTAAACGCATTCACGCTGCGTTCAGCCATTAAGCGCAAAAGCAAACTATGCGCTTGCGGGCGGGCGCGGTTAATTTCATTAAAAAAGAATACAGCTAAGGTTTCTTCATGCTGTAATAATGGACCAGGTGCGACCGCAGGCTGCCCTTGCTGATCAAGATACGCATGGTATAAAAAATCACTTGGCATCAAATCAATCGCGCCTTCAATACGCTGATACTCTCCACCTAATAACCGTGCGGCCGCACGTAATAGCGTGGTTTTACCAACTCCCACATCACCTTCTAACAATACATGGCCACGTGAAAAAATAGCGATTGTGAGTGAACGCACTTGCTCATTTAAGCCAAGAACCACACTATTGAGTGCATTTTCAAAAGCAATAGCACGTTCACGCCACTCATTTAGATTGATATTATTTGCCATGCAGGATTCCATACAAGTAAAACTAGATTTCATCAGCAAACGCACTCTATAAACATGTGCAAATACTGGTGAAATCAAGCTAGAAAAGCCGATGCTTTACAACATCGGCTTTTAAGTTAAATTTAATTACTCACCTGCTACATCGTAATCAAATTTACCAGTGGCTTTAGCGTTTGCTATACGTTTAGCATTGCGAGCGTCCATAGCGGCGATAGAAGCTTGTTGCTTACCAACTTCTTTCGGGTCATGTTTTGGGTCATATTTAGAGCCTGCAATTTTTTCAGGATAGCCAGGTTTAGCTTCCCAGCAATTACCTGCTTCTTTACAATTTTGTCCGTCATAGGCAAATGCAGTGCTAGATGCAACCATTGCGCCTGCGATTGCCACTAATGTCAAAATACGTTTCATTAAAAACTCCTTGTGATATGGTTGCTGGTGATATTGCTTTATCTGCATGATAGCCACCAGTTAGCCACCAAGCAGAATACATAAAAACTAATGTGCTGCAGGTTTTGCATCCTTATTTTGCAAGCTACGTATCCAACTCATGACTTGTAAAATTTCATCTTGCGCAAGCAAGCCTTTTTGTGGTCCCATCATGCCTTGTCCACCAGCATAAATAGTTTCAAAGAGACCTTTATCTTTTTTGTTTCCAGGATATGTCCAATAACTATCTGCTAGCGCAGGACCCAGTTTACCTTCAGCCAAATGACCATGGCAGCCAGAGCATGCCGTTGAGAAAATGGTGTAGCCATTTTTAATTACCGATTCATTACCGTTATAGGGATTTTTACCAGTCTTTTTAAATTGTTTTACGGCTGGAGTGTCGTCACCTTTACCATCTTTAAAATCTAGCAAATCGCCTGAAATGGTGCCGCGAAACTCTAAGTCTGGGCCGTCATCCACTACAATGTCAGTAGTTGCCGCTTTTGCAGGGGTTTGCACATCTGCATTAGCCACTTGAACATTTTTGCTAACGGGTTCTGTAATTGCCGTTGTTTTATCAGCTTGTTGCGACGCCTGACATGCCGTTAAAAATGTAGCCAAAATAGTAGCCATTAGTGCTGATGTGTGACTAGGTTTAATCAATTTATACAACTTTCGCTCCTTGATATAGTGAGAGTATTAAGTACCTGAAATTGGCAGCAATGGAATACCTTCGCGCTTTAACACTGCTTCAATGTCCGATTGCTTTTCTTTAATAGCTCGGTTTAAATCTTGCAGTAATGCGGTATCATCTTTACGTAAACCCATGGCGATTTCATAATGCATTGGCACTTTTTCACCATTAGATTTAATCGCATCATCTTTAATCACTTGCATTTTTAGCGGCACCTTTGATGCTTTAACATAGCGCCCTGCATCTGGACCCCACAAATTTGCGGCGTGAATATGCTTAGTGGCAACATCGTTCACAATTTCTTGAGGCTCAACGCGTAAAGCGCGATTGCGAGTAGATTGATATTTTTGTTTTTCTGCAAAATAATCAAACATATCTTCAAAACGGTCTAACTGAAGTAACATCACCTTGCCAGGACTGTCGTGCATCATGCCAATACGAAAGTTGCGCTCTTTTATTAATGCATCATTCCAAGATGAAATATCAATCTCACGGTCTTCACGTGTAATAAATACATAAGCCGACTTGTAATATGCATCAGTTTTAATCATGCTACTAATTCTCATGCGTGGATCTGGATGATCAAATTTATCTACGCCCATCATCACATCACACTTCCCCTTATTAAGATAATCACGCTCCACCAAACGAGGGTCTTTCCAAAATACAAAATTCACTTTTCTATTGAGCGCTTTACCGATAATTTCTGCAATTTCGTTTTCAAACCCTTCTTTTTTAAGG
This sequence comes from Pseudomonadota bacterium, assembly GCA_029556915.1. Classification (GTDB taxonomy): domain Bacteria; phylum Pseudomonadota; class Gammaproteobacteria; order Burkholderiales; family Methylophilaceae; genus Methylotenera. The sequence continues at coordinate 4,590 of JAKQIT010000162.1, read as the reverse complement.
TTGGAATAAGGCATTTCATTTTCACCTGCACATATATTTAAATCTGCTGCCTGCACTTGCACAGCAGATATACTGAACGCGCCAATCACTAAAGCTTTTAAAGCTGACTGTAAAAATATACTTTTTTTCATGCTACAAAACGCTCCTAAAACGGTTACTTCCCTTATTGTGCTATCACTGCACATTCAAATAGGAAAACTATTGATTACACAACTTATTCACCCATTTGAATATACAAAAACCTCACTAAATGGCTGGGGAATCACTCCCCCAGCAACCTAGTTGACACGTTCTACTTTTTTACTACTGAATTGCTAATTAAAGGCTGAACACCATTAAACCTCCACCCATGTTGGTGTAGTGTTGTAGCTCTTTAAATGCACCTACCGCACCTAAACCAGCACTTGGGTCAGTCAAATCAAACACTAGACCAACACCAGGCCAACCGCCAACACCGTACATACTTCCAACGTATTGTTTGCCTTTAAATGAGTAAGTCATTGGAGACCCAATACCACCTGAAGGCATTTTGAATTTCCACAACTCTTGACCGTTGTCTTTATTCAAAGCTTTCAATTGACCATCTAAAGTTGCGTACCAAACCAAGCCACCTTTGGTGTATAAAGTACCACCCCAAGCAGCAAATTTCTCCCATTTAGACCATTTCACTTTACCTGTGACAGTGTCAAATGCGCGGATTGTACCCATTTCTGTTTTTGTTGGACCACTTGGGCCGGGATACATCGCAAGTGTTGCACCCACGAAGAATTGACCAGCCTTGTATGGCAACATGAACGGTTCCCAATCCATACAGATGTGGTTTAAGCCAGCATACAATGTACGTGATTCAGGGTCGTATGAGTCAACACCTTGGTTGTGGAAGCCCATCGCTGATGGACAAATATTAGTACCTTTGTGATCCATGCGCGTATTAAATTCTGGATCGCGTACTGGTAAGCCAGTTTTTAAATCCACTTTTTTGAACACATTCACTGCTGGGTCCACTTTATCAGCTAAGACCAATGCGCCAGTATCTCGGTTTAATGTGTACATAATGCCGTTACGGTCAAGGTGAGTAAGCAATGGTGTCATTTTGCCGTTGACTGGTTGGTCAGTTAGCATCATTTGGTTTACACCAGCAAAGTCCCACTCATCGTGTGGCGTTTTTTGGTAGCCCCATTTAGCTTCGCCCGTATCAACATCACGACCCCAAATGGTCATTGTCCATTTGTTGTCGCCTGGGCGCATGGTTTCGTTCCAAGGTGCTGGGTTACCAGAACCGTAGTAGAACAAGTTTAGTTTAGGATCATAAGCATACCAACCCCAGTTAGTACCGCCGCCGATTTTCCAAGCATCGCCTTCCCAAGTTTTAGTACCTAAACCAAACTGGCCATAATGTGGGTTAGCAGAGTTAAAGTTCTTTTGTAAACGTATTTCTTCGTCAGGACCTGTTGCATAAGCGCGCCATTTTAAAGCACCTGTTTTAAGGTCAACTGCGTTTACAGCACCACGAACACCCAATTCAGCACCTGAACAGCCGATTAGCACTGTATCCTTTACTACGTATGGTGCTTGTGTGAAAGTCATCCCAACTTTAGGGTCGCACAATTCTACTTTCCAGTTCACTGCACCAGTTTTTGCATCTAAAGCAAGCAAATGACCATCCGCTTGTTTTTTAACAATTTGACCAGCACCATAAGCCACACCGCGGTCAACAATATCGCAACACATCACTGCTTTTGTTGAAGCATCTTGTTTTGGTTTATGTGACCAAACAATTTTGTTAGGGTCATTTAAGTTCACAGCATAAGTATTGTTAGGAAATGCTGAGTGAATGTACATCATGTCACCAATCACCAAAGGTGCACCTTCATGACCATGCAATACGCCGGTAGAAAATGACCAAGCGGCTTTTACATTTTTAACATTACCTTTGTTGATTTGTGATAATTGACTATTATGTTGACCATAATAGTTACCAGTTTGCAAAGCCCATTGATTTGGATCTTGCACACGTTTATCTAAGTCTGCATCTGCAAAAGCAGCACCTGCTGCCGCAAGCATGAACAAACCGCCGATTGCAGCACTAACTTTAACGTTAGATACATTGCGTTTCATATTCGTCTCCCGTTGATTGGTTAAACTTCACTATTAGCCATTTCTACTCAAAAATTTGGCGTAACGAACTATGCGCTTTTGCAGCAATCAACTTAAGATGAAAGATTCCCGATGTGTAATGCAGTTATTCCCTCTAGTTACATTTCAGTTATAAGTATTGTGGCTATTTCCTTGATGTCGGGAATCTTTCACCTTCTCTAATATAGGGTTTTGAAGAATAATCTTTGCTTTATGAAAATATCCAATTATTGGCAGCAAATTAAAGTTAGTCACAAAGATGTGGTCAAAGCGCTGATATTTGTCTTATTAGCTTTTTTTATCACTTTACAAATTAATTTGGCTGAACTACTGACCGAAAAGCTAAGTAAGTATGAAAAATTTCAATTGGATGAAATTCCGTTCTTGTTACTGTTTATAGCTATGGCTTTAGCTTGGTTTGCGTGGCGCAGGGTAATAGAACAAAAAAAGGAAGCAGAATTAAGACTTATTGCCGAGGAAAAAAGTACACGACTATTAATAGAAAACAGATCGTTAACACAGCATATTCTTAAAGTACAAGAGTTTGAACGTTTAGAGCTAGCGCGAGATTTACATGATGATATTGGTCAGTATTTATTGGCAATCAGGTTGGATGCATCTTCTTTAACTAACGACGGTGATGCTGATAGCCACCCAGCTAGGCGAATACTTTCAAATGCTGGTCATATACAGAATATGGCTAAGTCACTGATGCGTCGCTTGCGTCCAGCACCTACGAACAGCAAAAACTGTATTGACGGAATTCAATTGATGGTACAGGAATGGCTAGAAAGACAACCAAACATAAATGTAATTCTTTCTATTAACGAATCGGTTCGATTTTTCTCAGACCAGACATTAGAAAAAGATGAGGATTTTATTGAGTTAATTAGTGTAACTATATACCGCTTTTTACAAGAAGCGCTTACCAATATTGCTAAACATGCACAAGCAAATCAAGTTGAAATTTCACTAGATATAGTTAAAAAAAATCTATCTAGTGATGTTAAGCATTTATGCATTGAGATAAAGGATGATGGTAAGGGGTTTGATACACAAGTAGCAACATCCATTGGGATGGGTATGATTGGTATGCGCGAGCGTATTAGCGCAGTCAATGGCGAATATTTATTACGCAACAATAGTCCAACTGGCCTAGTGGTATGTGCAAAGATACCCATCAAATATATGAGTTCGTATTTATAAAAATCAATGAGTTAAATTTTTAGGCAATCAACATGGAAAAAACCATATTATTGGTTGATGACCACGTAGTAGTTAGGCAAGGCTTAAAAAGCCTTCTTACTCAATGGGGTTACCGTATCGCAGCAGAAGCCGTAAGTGGTGAATCTGCAATTATATTATGGCAAGAACACCGACCAACTCTAACCTTGATGGATTTAGATATGCCTGGGATGGGTGGGCTTGAGTCTTTGCAGCGAATTCTTGTTAGAAACAAAGATGCCAAAATTCTCGTCTATAGTATGCATGAAGATAACATTTACGCTATGCGTGCCCTTCAGGCTGGAGCAAAAGGTTTTGTGGTTAAAACGGATGACATCAACATTCTTTTGGAAGCTGTTGACAAGGTAATTAAGGGTGGGAAGTTTATTGGGCAAAAGCTAGCTCAACATCTTGCTATGGACTTAATCAATGAGAAGAACAAACCATTAGAGAAATTATCACCTCGTGAATTTGAGGTGTTTAGGCAAATTGCAGCTGGTCATTCTTTAACTATGATTTCTGAGAGTCTTAACATTAGTTATAAAACAGCGGCTAATATCCAAACTTCTATTCGACAAAAATTAGATGTCTCTACAACAGCCAACTTAGTGCATCTTGCAATTCAGTTTGGTGTTACACATAGTAAAAATTAAACTCAGCTCACTCATCACTTAAGGAAATAACATGAAAAAATCCATTCAATTGCTTCGAATCTCAACGGCTATTTATTTTACTTCATTGTTAACAATCTTTTCTTTCACAAGCTCAATTGAAGCGAAAGCTGAGGCCAAAAAAATCTACAAAGAAATGGAGTTCATTCAAGCATTTAAAGGTAAAGATAAGCAGTTTGTTTTGCAAAAGCTAGGTCAGCCGATGAAAAAGCAAAGCCCAACAAAACCCAGTAATTCTGAGAGTTATGTTGGCAAAGCCGTACCTGCTAGCGGTGAAAAGCAAGATGTGATTGAAATGTGGTATTACCCAAACCTTGTGTTGTATAACTCAAAAGATACTTTTAAAAAAACCGAACTGACTTTTATTAATGATAGATGCACCAATTTGACATTTGTAAACTAGGTTTTTAGTTCTTAAATGAATAATATTACAGTAGAAGCAACCGAACTTACCCGACTATACGGTGGTCGCGAAGCCGTTAGCAACGTGAGTTTTACCCTTAGCAAAGGGCAAGTGCTGGGCTTTTTAGGGCCAAATGGTGCTGGTAAATCTACCACC
>JAKQIT010000149.1 GCA_029556915.1 Pseudomonadota bacterium | reverse complement strand
CTCCCCCAGCAAGGTAAACCAATTTTTTGGTAAAGCCAGTTATCGGGGTGAGAAGCTAGACCTGAACTTAAGTACCTTATTTGTGAAAACTGACCTTGTGGGTAATGGTTTGTTGCCAAGTGAAGAATATGCCAGAGATCCCACCAGCGTATTCACCAGCCCAGATACTACCAAGAACAGGCTTGCACAATTCCAGTTCTCCAGCGCATTTCAGGTAAATGATAACTTTTCGATTACTGGGCAGGTTTACAGAAGAAATAGTAAGCGTCATCAAATAGGGGCGGATGTATTTACAGATTGGGATGAATTAAAAGGCGCAAAATTGGTGCCACCTGAGAACGATGGATACACATGTATGTTCAAGAGTACCCAAGGTGGCGACCATCCTAACTTATACGGCATCCCAGATTACTTGGTGATTCCAGTAAATCGCACCCTAGGAGAGAATATAGCGACAGTAGAAATTTTTAACGACTGGCTAAATAACAATGGCGTGGTGGATTTGGATGTTAAATATGCACCATTTAAGAATCTTGCATTGCCAGATAACTTTGTTGCGGGATTCAAAGACAATTTTAATAAGTCTAAGAATTTCTATGAACAGTTTTATTACAATCGAGGTAGTCTGGCAAACCCGCCACCTACAGGTGAAATTGACTTTGATGGAAGTGGATTCCCTCAGGCAGCAACCGCGTATGGCATGACAACATTTGGTGGTCCCCAAGCACTTGTTGGTGCTTTTGAATATTATCCCAATGAAAACATTTTGATGACCGCACCTGATAATGCATATTTTTCGGAAATAAGACCTAACGGCGATAAAATTCAACAAGTGGTCATATTTCTTGCACCTGTCAATAATGCTACATGTCGCGCCGACCCGAACGCTACACTAGATTTTCCGGGCCCATACAACACCCTTAATCCCAATACTGGTTTTCCCTATTTGATCGATGGATTTGCGTTTGGGGAGCCAGGATATGTTGAAGGAACGCCAACAGCCGTAATTACTGATAACCAAATTAACCAATTGGTCAATGGTGCATCCATTCAATTTAACTGGAATTTAGAGCAGCATAAATTTATGGTTGGTGCTTCAATTGATTCCGCCAATGCCGAGTATGCTAATACTCAGCAATTAGGATTTTTGAACGCTAACCGTAAAGCGTTTTTAGCGCCGGATTTGGCAAACCCACAATTTTCTGGTGCAGACACGCCCTTAGCGAATAACGATTTTAGTGGCAACAATATTACCAAGAGTGTTTATTTTAGCGAGACATGGTCGCCTACAGAGCAATGGCACTTTAATGCATCAGGACGATACAATGATACGCATGGAAAAAATAAAATTGCTGCCAGATACGGCTTTGGCGCATTTGGAATTGGAGATGCGGTAGCCGTTCCAGATGAATATGAAGTTTGTAAAACAGATGAAGAATGCTTAATCCCCAGAAACTACAGACCACTTAATACAATTAATCAAAGAGTGCTGGATCCTGCGGAAACAGAAAAGTTTAGTTATTACTCATTTAACCCATCGTTAGGAGTCACTTGGCAAGCCAAAGAAAACTTAAATCTATTTGCTAACTGGGCTAAGGGTACGCGCACTCCTAGTGTTATTGAATTAGGTTGTGCCTTTGATAAAACTCCAACCAACCCTGTTGCCTACACTGATGCTTTTGGTAATTTTCATCCACAAGACCTTACGCCTAAAAGTATTTCTGAGAATAGATCATGCTCACTCCCAACAGCACTTTCGGGCGACCCATACCTTCCGCAGATTAAATCGACTTCTTATGATGTTGGCGCACGCGGCAGCATTGGCGAGAACTTACAATGGAACCTAGGTGCTTACCAGACCGATTTAAAAGATGATATCTATTTTATTACTGCAGGTAATCAGCAAGGGTTTTTTGACACTATTGGTAAAACCCGCCGCCGTGGGTTAGAAGCAGGCATTTCTGTCAAGCAGGATAAGTTAAGTGTTGGTTTTAATTACAGCCTTACGGATGCTACCTTTCAGGATAATTTTTTAATGTTGAGCGCAGATAACAGTAGTTCTTTTGCATTAGATGGTTATGGGTCGGGTGTGATTCAGGTGGAAAAAGGTAACCGTATGCCAGGTGTGCCACTACATAACTTGAACGCCAGTATAAGCTATGAAATGACAGATAAATGGACGGTTGGTTTAAGTTCAGTAGTGCATTCCGAGAGCTTTGTGCGCGGCAATGAGAACAACAAGCACCGAGTTGGTGTGGCGCAAGCACGTACTTTTGTTGACCCAGTGCTAGGTCCTATTACAGTGTACCGTCAACCTTCAACTAACCCTGGCAAGGTGCCAGGCTATGCTACCTTTAACTTTCAGACCAGCTACAAGTTCAACAAGGAATGGACAGCCAGTATGCTGATTAACAATGTGTTTGATAAAGAATACTTTAGCGCAGGCAGGCTAGGACGTAACCCGTTCTCACCCAGTATCAACGGCGCGATTGGCCCAGATGGCTATAACCATAACTCAGGCGATTGGCTAAGCACTAACTTTATTGCCCCCAGTGCACCTAGGGGAATTTGGTTTAGCTTGAATTGGCAGTTTGCACCGGAGAAGAAAAAAGTCAGTACCGACGATGCAGCCACCGCAATCGAGCCTGCTGAAGTGAAACAAGCCAATGAATTAGAGCGCAACTATCAACCATTGCCTCCCCCGCTGAATCGCTACCAAGGGTTACCAAAGGTGGAGGAGTAAATGTTGTTTGGTTATTCTGAGTGTTTAGCTGAAGCTCAGCAGGACCAATGTTTTTGGGAGCCTAGCCGCTATTGCCTTGTCCTTACCCCCGTGGCAAGCAAAACTGCTTTCGCACCCACTTCTCTTGGCTTGCTCTAAATTTCTCCCAAGCCAAGAGAAGCCTTATTAGCAAGTAAAGATGGATGCGTTAAA
>JAKQIT010000086.1 GCA_029556915.1 Pseudomonadota bacterium | reverse complement strand
TCGTCAAGACATTCTGGTAATAATATGGCTTGAGAACGGTGTTCGCCTTGGATGAATCGCTTCATTTAGAACCCCCCAATTTACGCACATCTGATAGGCATCATTATACTAAATCGGGGCGTTTTTACACAATCTGGGGACTAAGTAGTCATTTGGAATACACACAATTAATTAATACGAATTACCTAAAAAAGCCATTTGCATTGACTTCATTTTAATAGATTGAGTGCAATTGCCACTTGCTAGTAATTAACATATGGCAGAAAAATAGCTTACTTACAAATAATTTCCTAAATTGTTGAAACTTCATTTAGCGGCCAATAATTGAGAGGTTTTAGTGCAAACACTCACCCTTTTTCAATTAGAACTATGGTGGCAATCACCAACAGTGGAATGCCATAGAAGTTCAAAAAGTATTTTATTTAATAATAAGCTATTTAAAATGCAAACGGATTTTACTACAAACTAAAGGCAGTGCCCTTACAGTCAGTGACGAAAAAAATTTATCTGCTAAATTGCGCACCAACTTTGAGCTCGCTCCAGTTGTTGGATACATGGCAGCGCTCACATTGGCGGCCAAAACCACCATCATGCACGTCATCAGAGAGGTGACAGTCACCACAGGTCACGGAAGTCACTAATTTTTTGCCTTTGGATGGACTTCTGTGACATTCGTAGCAGTCAATACCTTTGTGACCACCGTCAAGCCTAAATTTGGTTTTTCGGTCATGGTCAAAATCCCACGCTTTCCAATCTCGCGCATTGTGGCAAGTTTCACATTCAGTTCCTAAGCGTTGCTTATGTACGTCTTCTTTCAAATGGCAACTCACGCACTCTGATTTGGCATTTTTATACTCAGCCGTTAAGTGGCACTTCTTACATTCCACTTTGAAGTGCTTGCCTAAAAGAGGAAATTTTGATTTGTTATGATCAAATTTTGCATCTTTCCAAGATTTAGCACTATGACAATCCTCACATTTATCACCTAGCTGGTTTTTATGTTTATCATCAGATTTATGACAGGCAACGCAAGTGTTTTTTACTTTGTCTTTATATAGGTTAGTTTTATGGCATGAATCGCATTTAGTGGTTTTATGCTTGTCAAGTAGCTTGTATTTAGTATCACGGTCATGATCAAAAATAAGTGTTTTCCAAGATTTTTCAATGTGGCAAGATTCGCATTTCTGCTCGTACCGACCCTTATGACCCTTAGCGTCATCATCCTTTTTGTGGCAAGAGTAGCAATCCATTTTTAAATTTTGGTCATACAGTTTTCCTTTATGACAATCAACACATTTTGTGGTGACATGCTTATCTCTGAGTTTATATTTGGTGTCACGGTCATGGTTAAATTTGTAAGCCGTTTTCCAATCTTTAGCGTTGTGACAGCTATCGCATTTCGTACCAAAATTACCTTTATGCCCTTTAGTGTCATCGTCTTTTTTGTGACACTCATTACATAATAATGGCAACTTATCAGTCAAGTTTTTTACATGGCAAACTTGGCACTTTGCCGTGTTATGCTTATCTAGTAATGGAAATTTCGTTTTATCATGGTCAAAGCCTGGAGTGCTATGCCAGCTTCTATCTACGTGACATTTCTCGCAGCGGTCACCCAAGGTGCCTTCATGCTTGTCATCTTTTTTGTGGCAAGAAATACAACTCGTAGCAATCTTCATCGTTGCCGCAGATGGTTTATGACAAGACTCGCATTTAACGGGTTGGTGTTTACCGCGTAATGGAAACTTCGTTTTGCTGTGATCAAAACTATCATCTTTCCAATCTTTTGCATTATGGCAATCTGCACAATCTTTACCTAAAGTGCCTTTATGTTCGTCATCCTTCTTATGGCATGAGTAACAATCACTCGCCGCCTCTTTATAGCGCTTTGTCGTATGACAATCGCCACATTTCACTTCTACGTGCTTGCCTTCTAGCGCAAATTTTGATTTGTTATGATCAAATTTATCTTTGGTTTCTTTCCAGTCTTTTTCAACATGGCAACTCAAACAGTCTGTGCCTAATGTTCCCTCGTGCTTATCGTCTTTTTTATGGCAAGCATTGCAAGTGTCAGGGGTGTCGCGGTATTTTTTGCCTGGTTTATGGCAGGCTTTGCAAGTGGTTTTAGCCTCGGCATGAGCACCTTTTAAATCGTAATCTGTCTGGTTATGCTTAAAGGTTTGCTCGTTGATGGGCGCAATATTTGCACCGCGTCCTTTATGCTCTGTATGGCATTCAAAGCAACTGCGTGATTCTTTTAATTTGCCGTGGTAACCTTTTTTTGTTGCTATATCTTGTTTAACTTCTTTATGGCAGTCTTTACACAACTGATTTTGCGCTGCTTTATCAAACTTTTTGTGACATTCCTCGCATTTATCCTCCCATTTCACATGTCCCTGAATCACCTTGCCAGGCATCATTACAGACTCAAGCGTATCAGCCTGCGCAGTAAACGATAGCAATAATGACAAAATCAAAAGGGTGAGATAACGCAGCATTGATACTTTCTAAGGGTATTTTTTAGTACATGTGTACCCAAATTATATGAAAGATAGCAGTTGCTACCATCATAAACATGATGGGGATGTGTAAAATGTGCCAAGCAGAAAAAATTTGCTCAAACTTTTTAAACTGCGCTACAGTTTGTACCTGCAATAAATAACGCCCAACCAGTTGTTTGGCTTCTTTCTCAACATCAGCCATGCGACTAGCGCCTAAAACTAAATGGATGTTGCGACTACAACGCCGATAGAGCAGCATGCGGCGCACATCAAAGCTTAAAAAATACCAGATGCCCTGCAAAAATCCACGCTTAGCATCTAGCGCTTCTTTTTCAAACTCAGTAATCCATTGTTCAACTTTAGGAAAAAAATGCAAGCGTGATTTCACATCGCCAGAGCTACCGGCCAATTCTTCTCTAGCTTCTTTTAATGTTGACCGACTACCATATAAGCCTTTATGAATACGGGTATAAACAAATCGGCCGATGAGACCGCTACCTGCTACTAGCAACATACAGTAGAAGGCTACCGCTGCATTTAATGAGCCGAGCTTAAATGTGGTATGAAAAATTACGAGGGTTGGCCCAAGCACACCAAAAATCATGTGCAAGCGAAACCAGTATTTTAGCTTGCCCAGTTTTTGCATAAATTTAACGTGTTTACGCAGCGAATATAGTAACAAGGTTGCCATCATCAAACCGCCCACTAAGCCAAGGTTGTAGCCAAGGCCTTTGCCTGATTGATAATACTGCCCATGCGCCACAATCCAGCCTAACCATATCACGGACAAGAGTAGTGCAATATAGAAGAAGTTTTTAAAAAGGTTAACGATATTACTTAAAGATACACTATCTTTAACTTCGGATTTAGTATTTACGTTAGCCTTATATGTAGTTGAAGTCATCATTGCGCTTTCCAAAAACATTGACGTGTGAAATTTTCACACATATTATAGCGTGTATGCAACTATATTTATCATTTATCCAATAAATCACGTAGTTAGTTTCAACATTTAAACAAAAAAAGCACACGTTATATGCCTGCAAACTCAGTAATTGTTTACGCTGCCCCGTTGATTGCTATTTCATCGTTGTACATAATGCGTTTGAGAAAGCGAAATCTTCAGGGCTATGCTCGCCTTAAAGAGGCCAAAGAGGCAGGTCTTACTGAACCAGCTTCTATTCACCCTGCGATTGATTTGGCACGCTGTTGTGGCTCAGGCGCATGCGTTAAAGCTTGCCCAGAGCAAGCATTGAGCATTGTCAATGGCAAAGCTATGCTGACTGACCCTACACATTGTATTGGACATGGGGCTTGCTTGGCGGCTTGCCCAGTAGAAGCTATTCAATTAGTTTTTGGAACTGAAAAACGAGGCATGGACATTCCTTATGTGGCGCCGAGTTTTGAAACAAACGTAGAAAATATTTTTATTGCGGGTGAACTTGGCGGTATGGGTTTAATTCGAAAAGCTGCAGAACAAGGAAAACAAGCAATTGATTCGATTTTGACCAAAAAAAATGCTGGCAATGATTTAGATGTATTGATCATTGGCGCAGGGCCGGCAGGAATGTCATCTTCGCTAGCCGCTAAGGAAAATAATCTTAAATACCTAACGATTGAGCAGGAAGCCTCGTTGGGCGGGGCTATTTACAAATATCCTCGCAATAAAGTGGCCATGACACAACCTGTGACATTACCGATTGTCGGTAAAGTGGAAATGTATGACATTAGCAAAGAGCAGCTCTTGGATTTTTGGTTAGGCGTTTTGAAAGAGCAAAAGCTCAATATTCACTTTAATGAGCGCATGGAAAACATCACCAAAACCAATCATGGCTATGAAATTAAAACATCTAAAGCGACTTACAGTGCTGCTAATGTGCTGTTAGCGATTGGGCGACAAGGGACACCGCGCAAGCTCAATGTACCTGGTGAAGATCAACCTAAAGTGGTGTACCGTTTGATTGATGCCGAGCAATATCGCGGTAAGCATGTATTAGTGGTGGGTGGTGGTGATAGTGCGTTAGAGGCTGCGATTTCTATTGCAGAGCAACCGGATACTACGGTGACATTATCCTATCGCAGTGAGGCATTTGGACGCGTTAAAGCTAAGAATAGGGACCGTTTAGCAAAAGCGCAAGCCGATAAAATAATCACAGTGCATTTAAAGTCCAATATTAAAGAGATTCGCGAAAAAACAGTATTAATAGAACTTGCTAATCAAGAAGTTATAGAAGCGCCCAATAATGGCGTTATTATTTGTGCTGGCGGCGTGTTGCCAACGCCATTTTTGAAGGAAATAGGCGTGATGGTAGAAACACACTATGGGAAAGCCGTTTCTGCTTAGCGCAAGCAAAAATGATTGAATGTAAATATATCTCAATGAAAATACTTAACCTTATACTGTGTTGTTTTTTGACATATTCGAGCAATAGTTTTGCCACGCCCAGAGAGGTGACAGAAGGAAAAGTGTTACGCGAAGTACCGATGAATCAGATTACAGCTCAGGGGATAACAGGTAAAACAAGTTTGTTTTCAGCTTACCGAGGCAAGCCGTTGATGATTAACGTTTGGGCCAGTTGGTGCGGGCCATGCAGAGATGAAATGGCATCGCTAGCAAATCTTTCAAAGCAGTATGGAGGCAAGCAATTTAATGTTATTGGCATTTCAACGGATGACGATGCAAGTGCGGCTGCATCGGCTATAAAATCTGGTAAATTGACTTTTACTAATTTTATTGACCATGACTTGATTTTAGAAAATATGCTGGGCGCAGATACCATTCCGCTCACTATTTTGGTAGATGCCGATGGACGTGTTGTAAAAAAAATCCGTGGTTCACAAGCTTGGGATGATGCTAATGCGATTAAGTTGATTGAAGATACATTTCAGCTTAGATTAACACCAGCCGAATCGAACAAAAAACACACGTGAAAAAATAATGCCTCTGTAAGCCAGTATCCATGCGGCTTCCAGAGCATCGAAAAGAAAGATGTGAAAAAACGGCTGTTTTTTCGAGTTTATAACAAGCGGGATTTTGCTTTAAAACATTAAGCCTAGCATCATGCCGCCACCCCAATCTGCCGTTGCGTCAGAGTATCCGTGAGAAAGATAGCCTTGCAATTTATATTGCGCATTAAATTTATGTGATGCAAATAGGGTAAGTTCACGCATGGGGTCTGAGGTGCTTTGTGTAGCTTGTCGGATATTGGCCATCATGCCTGCACTAGAACTAGGGTTAATTTTATAAGAAACACCAGCAGAGCTAAACCAAACATCATCGAGTTTGACACCGCTAGGGTCACCAAGCACTTTGTAGCCAATATCGCCAAACAGTGTCAGGCTGTGGGCAACGCTTTTGTAAGCATCTAGTGATATTGTGTAATCGTTTTTACCAGTACCCAAGCCTTTAGATTCTGAAGCAGTGGCAAATTTAATTTTGCCCGTTAAATCAAGCATCAGGGGTTTGCTGCTACCAATTTGGGCAACGGTTTGGGATACGGAAAGCACAATGTCGCCCAAGCCAGATTCGGTAGTGATAGGGCGGTTAGATTGACCTAGAACGACTGGGCCGCTACCGCCGACTACATCACCAGGGCCGGTAATTTTCACCCAAGGCACCGTTAATTTGATCGTGGTGTCGTCAAACTCGTATTTGCCTATCAGGGGGATATAGGTAATGTCAGTAGATTGTGATTGTCCATATTTACCCGAGCTATAATCTACCCCAGTTGTAAAAGTAACATGACCTTCAGCAAAACTGGCAACAGGAAATAACATCCAAGTGGTAAATAATAAATGTTTGATGTTTGATTTTATTTTATTTGGCATGTAGATAATTTTAAAACCTATGAAGCTTAGAGACAACTTAAATTTTGTTGGCTATATGCACTAAATCAGTCATCATCTTCTACCTTTTCAGGCTTCTCTACCTTTTCAGGCTTCTCTGTTTTCTCAGGCTTCTCTGTTTTCTCAATTTTTTCAACGGACTCATGCTTCTCCGTTTTTTCTATTGATTCGATAGATTCTGGTTTATCGGCTTTCTCAATGTCTTCATGTGACTCAACTTTTTCGTGGTTGTCCACATTGTGGTGCCTTTCAGTAGCGTCTGTGTTGACATCTTTGTCATTAGACTCGCTGGAGTGTCTTTCATGTTTAATATGCTGACTTGGCTTGTCATGATGCTTGCGGTCAAATATCTGGCGCGGTAGCTCAATAGAACGTGCTATAGGCGTATTATCTTTAACAAAACCACGCACAATGACTGTTTTACCAGCTAAGTTTTTAGGATTGTTTTCACCTAAGACTTTAGTTTGCTCAGACATTATCACATTTTGCTTAGACAAACTCATGCGCCCACTCACTGCGTCATTTGCGGCAATCCCTTGCAGGTGGAAAGTTTCGACTTTATTTAATAGTTCACGCACAGGGCCAATATCCACAGATTTTGCAACGACTTTATTGCCGTCCCAAACACCTGTTAAGCGCGTATCAACATTTGGTTTTATCGCTGACTTGTGCAAGCCAACTACTTTGGTGTCGCCTAAATAAGTATTGCCACCACGTTGGGTAATATTACCAATAATATTGACATGATTTTTGGCGGCAGTATGGTCAATTCGACTAGCTTCAACATTTCCCATCGCATCGCGTAAGCCGCTAACTGCAACCCATTGTCCTACTTTTAAAGCTTTCATTTCGGATGTCTGAACTGATACAGTTTGACCCATTACTTTAATTTTGCCATTTCTTGTATCTACCCCAGTAACAGGTCCTTTTACTTGGTAATAAGCGTGAATTTCACTAGCAACTAGCATTTTGTCGCCAGTGGCTCGTACAGCCACTACTTGCCCAATAGCGAGTTGTTTATGGCTAATTTTTTCGCCATCTACGCTAACAGGTGTGTTTTCATAGTAATGAACCTCTAGACCATTGACACAAATACTTCCAAAACCAGTAATAATGCCGACAATTCCTGTGCCCCCAATCCCTTTAAATGTGTTTACTTGTTCATTGATAATCCCTGTGCCGCCAATGCCATGATCTAAGGAAATGCCAGTGCCGCCAATGCCACCGTCGCTACAAGGATTTGCGATAGCGCATAATGAAAAAGTCATCATGCATACGGCTATGCAGGAAGTCAACCAACGATTTAGGCTAGTGGAGTTGACCATAGAAAAAATTTAATAAGTTAGGTTGCATGCTACTTTTCAATTCGGTTAGTTTTTCGACGGTAGTACTCATGCTGCAATTTAGTGCCAAAGCGCTCTTTTACATGGTAGAAATACATAGCGAAAGTAAAACGATTGTCTATATCTTCGGCATCTTTAGACTTTTCCTGAAGATCTATCGCTTTGGCGTTGACAGCCTTGAGAGCATGCATGCCTAGATTCTCAGAAAGAGCCTTTAACTCAGTAATGCCTTCAGGGGTAAGGCCGTCGTAATAAACACAGCGTTCTAACATAGGTGGTGTTAGATTCATTAGATTATGCGCAGTTGCCGCAATGTGGTCATGAATATTTTGTTGAAAAAAGAACAGTTTTTCTTCAAATCCTTCTTTTGGAACAAAGGCTTCAGTGTTTAGGCATACCAGTTCGTTGTCATCTAAATACACAACACCGACTCTCAGCCATTCATCCAGCACTGGTCGTGCCCGAATATCTTTACTGACTCGAGCGACCAGCCGCTCAAATGAAACCTCACCACCATCGCTCGCAAATCTCTCCAAAGGCTTTGGTTTACCATCACTATCTAAAAAGTTATTATCACTAATCCATAAACCTACAAGTTGTGAGCCAAACGTGGCATTGAGTGATAGTGGAGTGTTGTTTTCAGGTTCTTCGCGCAGACGGCGCACATCTTTACGGTGTATTCCAGTGAGCAAGCTAATACGACTATCGGTTTGGTCACGTTTTTCTAATTTGAAGTCTTCTTCAGCAACTTGTACGAACACAGTTTTTAGTGTCTCTAACAACATTTGGTAATTTATACCCTGTGCTAAAGCGAGCCTAATGAGTGGTTTTAGCACGCGTTGCATGGCCGTCAGCATTTTTTTTTGAGTGACGTTTTCTGCGAGCGAATCTACATTACTTAACATGCCCTTAGTATATTGCAAATTTAAAAAAATGTGTGAAATTTTCACACATATATCTTGACGTGTGAAAATTTCACACATATTATGTTGTCGTGATGGAATAAATTGATTGTTTAAATTTTTTTACTTCATGCCGCCGTTGAGTAAAACAAGTTCGTCAAAGGTTAAATTAACACTGCAACAAGGATGCAAAAAGCGATTAGGTTGTTTCTATGTGGAGATTTTAAATGAAATTAAAATCAGCAAGTAAGCCAACCCCATCTATGGGGCTAGTCTCATTGGAGACAACATTGCGCTGGGTTGGATTATTGTTCACAGTGTTGTTGATGATTTTAACGTTAGCTGTAGCCAATGCTGATGCTGCGGGTAATAAAACGAGCAAAAAAGCACGAACAAAATTTGACCACAATAAGACGGGGTTTGTCTTACAGGGTGAGCATACGAGAGTCAATTGCGAATCTTGCCATGCAAAAGGTGTATTTAAAGGCACGCCAAAAGATTGCGGCGGCTGCCATTCGCAGGGTAGTCGCATCAATGCAACTGCAAAATCTAGCCAGCATATCACCACAAGCGAAAAATGTGAGTCTTGTCACCAAGTAACAGGATGGTCTGAAGCCAAAATGAGCCATGCCAACATAGCGCCTGGAACTTGTTCAAACTGTCATAATAATTCAAAAATGGCTGGTAAGCCTTCGAACCATATTAAGACATCAGCATCTTGTGACACATGCCATAGCCCAAAAGGTTGGCTACCAGCAAAAGGATTTGACCACCAAGCCAATAATATTACTGGAAACTGTGTGAGTTGCCATAACGGAAGTAAGGCAATTGGCAAACATACAAAACATATTCAAACCTCAGCATCTTGTGAAACGTGTCATATTGGCTTTACGTCGTTTAAAGGTGCTAAAGTAGATCACGCTAATATAACGAGCGGTTGCGCTAACTGTCACAACGGCAGTACCGCAAAAGGTAAACCTAGCAACCATATTCCCACTACCGCATCATGTGAAACATGTCATAAGAGTACTAGTACGTTCAGGACAGCCACATTTAAGCACTTAGGTGTGACTGATGGATGTGCAAATTGTCATAACGGCAAACAGGCTTTGGGTAAACCAGCAAATCATCTACAAACGAATGCCAGTTGTGAAACCTGTCACAATTCCACCAGTAGTTTTAAGGGTGGTAAAATGACTCACTCAGGTGTAACCACTGGCTGCGCTAACTGCCACAATGGTAGCACCGCTAAAGGCAAATCCAGCAACCACATTGCCACGACTGCGGCTTGCGAGACTTGCCATAAAAACACCTCAAGCTTTAAAGGTGGTGCGGCGATGAACCACACCGGCATTACCACTGGTTGTGCTAACTGCCACAATGGTAGCACCGCTAAAGGCAAATCCAGCAACCACATTGCCACGACTGCGGCTTGCGAGACTTGCCATAAAAACACCTCAAGCTTTAAAGGTGGTGCGGCGATGAACCACACCGGCATTACCA
>JAKQIT010000119.1 GCA_029556915.1 Pseudomonadota bacterium | reverse complement strand
TAGGCGGTAGTTTCCAAATTCTTTGATCCCTGCCTTCAACCTCTTCGGTAGGCACAAGCTTAGGCAATCCATTAAGCCAAAGTAATTCTAATCGGCTTTTGTGGGTATAATTCCCCCACTTCGCCAAGCCGTAGGCGTTATGTGTAATTGCTATCATCCTGCTACTAATTGAGTTTTCGGGTAAGGTAATATTTCGTATTTCAATTTTCCCAAAAGTTCTTTTTTTCTCCTGCCCTTCGCATTAAAATAAATGTATCGGTGTTTTCTCGGTCTATCAACATAGTAAACGTTTTCATCTCCGTATTTATCCCTTACTTGTTGCATCGTCATTCTGTTTGCGTAAGTTGCATGGTGTTGGTGTTCCAGTCCTTTTACTTTCGGGTCTTTAAATTTGGCACTCAATCCGCAATAAAGGAAATTTGTGGCTTGGTAAACAGTTCCGTTATGTCCTTGCTGTATCTCCGCAAACGACACTATTATTTCTTTATCCAGCAACTTTAATGTATTGCCAATCAAATAACTTTCGGTGTTCTTTGGTGTTCCGTCTTTTATCCAAAGTCTTGTCAATTCATAAACGTTGCTTTGCTCTTCTTTGCCACAAATTCCTTTTAGCAATGTGCTGCTGCAACTTACTCCATACATCACAACACCGATAATATTATTGCATTGCTTACAAAACAGTCCATATGCTTTTGAGCATGGTGCTTGTCTATGTAGGTAATGGTTTTCAACTACTATTTTGGTCGCTGTTTTGTAATCAACCTCAGTCACAAAAAAAAGAACTTTTGGGCTTTCGTCTGTAAAACCGCAACTACACATAACACTGCATTGCTGCAATGGCGGCTGATGTGCTTTATTCAACTGTGGTATTTCAAATAAACTTGTCTGCATAATTTCAACTTTTGTGCTATAAATCCGCCACTGACAGCAATGCTTTTACGATAAACGCCACAAGTACCCGCTGCCGGCCTTTGGTGTCTTGTCAACCTGCTTGTGGCGGCGGTACAGGTGCCAACCCAGGCCTATTTTATAGCGGCGGTGGTGGGTTGAGGTTAGGAAGTATAAGTACATTAGCGCGGTCGTTGCTGTAACGAAATATCCCATTTGTCGCCATTGCTGTAATTTATTTTTTGGTAT
>JAKQIT010000114.1 GCA_029556915.1 Pseudomonadota bacterium | reverse complement strand
GAGTAGGCCAAAATTTTGGTGTGAATGTTGCCTGAGCTTTCTAAGGCTTCACGGATTTGCCCCACGCGGCCATCCATCATATCGCTTGGTGCAACAATATCAGCACCCGCATTGGCATGTGAAATAGCCTGCTTCACTAACACTTCAATGGTTTCGTCATTCAGCACGTAGCCTGAATCATCAATCAAGCCATCTTGGCCATGCGTGGTGAAAGGGTCTAGCGCAACGTCAGTAATCACGCCCAGCGTTGGATAAGCGGCTTTAAGCGCCGCCACTGCGCGCTGTGCCAAGCCTTCTGGGTTGTAGGCTTCTGCTGCATCTAAACTTTTAAATTGGCTATCAACCACTGGAAATAACGCGATTGCAGGAATGCCCAGTTGCACACACTCTGCGGCGGTTTTGAGCAAAATATCGATACTTTGCCGTTTCACACCTGCCATTGATGCAACCTCTTCAACGCGATTTTCGCCATCTAAAACGAACACCGGATAAATCAAATCATTGGTCGTCAGCACGTTTTCACGCACCAAACGGCGTGAAAATTCATCTTTACGTAGGCGGCGTGGGCGGGAATATGGATAGCTCATACGATTTACCTCGACATGACTTTCATTAATTATTTAAAGGCCAAACACTCTTGCCAACTCGGCGCCCGGGTCCGGCTGGCGCATAAACGCCTCGCCCACCAAGAAGGCATGCACATCATGGTCTTGCATTAACTTCACATCTTCTGGGGTGAAAATACCTGACTCTGTGACCACAAAACGGTCTTCAGGCAACACTTTAAGCAAGTCTAACGTGGTTTGCAGGGTCACTTCAAAAGTGCGTAAATTGCGGTTATTGATGCCGATTAAGGGCGTATCAAGTTGCAAAGCCATGTTCAACTCATCGGCATCATGCACTTCAACCAGCACCGCCATGCCTAAATCATGGGCAAGTTGCTCTAAGGCGCGCATTTGATTCAACTCGAGCGCGGCCACAATCAGCAAAATGCAGTCAGCACCCATCGCCCTTGCTTCAAATACTTGGTAGGGATCTATCATAAAGTCTTTGCGCAACACTGGCAGTTTGCAGGCTTTTCTGGCTTGCTTTAAATACTCGGCACTGCCTTGAAAATACTCAACGTCAGTGAGTACTGACAAGCACGCCGCGCCGCCTTTTTCATAGCTCTTTGCAATTTCTGCAGGGTTAAAATCCTCACGAATCACGCCTTTTGAAGGGCTGGCCTTTTTGATTTCGGCAATCACCGCTGGTTTGTTCGCGCTGACTTTGGCAAAGATATTTCCTACAAAATCACGTGGGTCGCCTTGCGCCTCAGCTTGTTTTTGTAATTGCGCTAAGCTAACCGCTGCCTTACTTTTGGCAATCTCTTGCTGTTTGGTAGCTAAAATTTTATTTAAGATGTCAGACATAATCGTTTCTGCTTATTGGTAAATTTGACCGTTGTGTTTAATCCAACCGCCCTCGATTTTTGCTTTTGGGTCATGATGCGTCCAATGCACAACACCACCTTTTGGGTTATACACATATTCGCCTCTAAATTGCACCGTATCGCCCACAGCAATGGGTACAGCCTTGGCTAAATCAATATTGTGCGCAAACAATAATATTTGCGCATCTGAAATCGTCACTAAAAATTTTTGATGGCGCGAGCCCTTGTTGTCATCTGGCAGCAACTTCTTTACTACACCGCGGCCTTCAACAAAAAGATTGCTTTTTTTGTGTTGAAAAGCTTCGATAAGCGAGGCATTTTCATTTGGCGAAACCGCCAACCCTTTATCCTCACTTTGTACGGCTGGTACTGTATTGCCAGCGCTTAAGCTGCTGGTATTTTGTTTACAAGCAACCAGCGCACTTAACAAGAAAAACAGAAATAAATACTTTTTCATGCTTCTACTTGTTTCTTAAGCGCTTCAAGCTTTGCCAACGCAGCGCCGTTATCAATGACTTCTGCTGCTTTTTTAACACCGTCAGCTAGGCTATCAACTGCGCCAGATACATAAATTGCTGCACCCGCATTCAGCAATACAATATCTCGCGCAGCACCCCGTTTACCGTTGAGCACATCTAAAATAATCGCTTTGGATTGTTCAGCATTTTCAACTTGAATTTGGCTGAGGTCATGATGGGGCAAACCAAAATGCGCGGGGTTCAGCGTGTATTCATGGATTTTGCCATTTTTTAACTCAGCCACAAATGTGTCGCCTGAAAATGAAATTTCATCCATGCCATCTTCACCATGCACTACCAATACGTGCTCAGCACCTAAATGTTGCAACACATGTGCAAGTTTAGTTGTTAAGTGTTTATCAAACACGCCCATCACTTGTCGCTTGGCTGAAGCCGGGTTGGTAAGTGGGCCAAGCAGATTAAAAATTGTGCGTACGCCCAATTCTCTGCGGACGGGTGCCGCGTGTTTCATCGCACTATGATGA
>JAKQIT010000082.1 GCA_029556915.1 Pseudomonadota bacterium | reverse complement strand
TTTTGTGTTGCGTACTGTGCCAAGCGTTGCAAATGACCATCAAGGGCACTTGCAGGACGTAATATTTTCAGGTGCTTTTATCAGCCGCAGACCAACTTGGCTGACGTATTCATTCGCTGTTCTTATTTCTTTAGTGATGCTATTGATTCGGCATTATATGGGGCTCAATACAGATCATCGGCCTCTCATGATTTTATTTATGTTTCCAATCATCTTAGGGGCGCTATTGGGTGGATTTTGGCCTGGTGTTATTTCAACAGCTACCGTTGCAATAGGCGCCAAGTTGCTGTTTATTCCCACGCGAATGAGCTTTCAATTTACTGATAGCTATGATTTATTGCAATGGAGTTTTCTCATTGTCAGCGGACTGACAATGAGTGTGCTAAGTGAAATATTGATGCGCACGCGGGCCAAAGCTGAATACCAAGCCAAATTGCTGAATGTTGCCGTGGCTGGTACGCGTGATGCGATTTATGTGAAAGATCGTGCTGGCCGCTATTTGCTGATAAACCAAGCTGGTGCTGATATGGTAGGCAAACCGATTGATGAAATTATTGGTCAAGATGATTCGTTTATTTTCCCTGAACCAACAGCCAGTCATTTAAAACGCCTAGATGCTGAAATTTTGGCAAAAGGAAAAACCAAAACCCATGAAGAGCAGATAAGTTTACTAAATGCAGGCACAATTACTGCCTATGTGACAAAAGGCCCAATGTTTGACGATGCAGGCAATGTGATTGGATTGTTTGGGATTTCGCACGATATTACAGAAATTAAGCAGGTCCAAGCAGCTTTGCAGAATCGCGATTTTAAATTAAGCGCGATTGTGAATTATTCACCAGCATTTCTTTCATTAAAAGACACCGCAGGACACTACGTGCTGGCAAATCCAAAATTATTGCGCATACACGGGCTAACGGAATTAGAAATATTGGGCAAAACAGATTTTGATTTATACCCAGAAGAAATCGCCAATAATTTAAGTATTAATGATGAGATTGTGCTATGCACCATGCAGCGCCATGCGATTGAAGAGTTTTGGCCAGTGGCTGGTGAGTTACGCTATTATGCCTCAACGATTTTTCCCGTACTCAACACTTCCGGGGCTATTCAGTACATTTGCCGCATCTCGCTGGATATTACCGATAACAAACAAAAAAACGAGCGCTTGCAAAAAAGTGAGACCAGACTAAAAGAAGCGAATCATTTAGCTAGAATCGGTGACTGGTCTTGGGATACCGTCACCAATACGCATGTATGGTCAGATGAACTGTATGAGATATATGGCCGTGACTTGGCCCTTCCGCCGGCAGGTATCGATGAAGTACCGCAATACTTTACAGTCAAAAGTTGGCAGCAACTCACCATTGTAATGAACCAAGGCTTGTTAGATGGGTTGCCATACGAGTGCGATGCTGAAGTAATACGTGCGGATGGCACTCGACGCTGGGTGACTGCACGCGGCAAAGGCATCCATGACGAAAATGGTCAGTTAGTTGGTTTGCATGGCACAGTGCAAGACATTACGGAGCGTAAGCAGGCAGAAATTAATTTGCAAATTGCGGCGGTCGCATTTGAGTCACAAGATTCAGTCATGATTACCGATGCAAGTCTAAGAATTCTTCGGGTGAATAAAGCATTTACGGAAATTTTTGGATATGCCGCTGAGGAAGTGATTGGTGAAACACCCCGATTATTGCAGTCGGGTACGCATGACACCGATTTTTATGCAGACATGTGGCAAAAAATTCGTCGTGAGGGTTCTTGGCAGGGTGAGGTGTTAAATCGCCATAAAAATGGACAATTAATTTATAACTTAGTCTCCATTTCAGCGGTTAAAGGTAACGATGGTGTGGTCACGCATTATGTTGGCTCGCATGTCGATATCACCGCGCGTAAAGCCGCGGCCGATGAAATTCTGCACTTGGCGTTTCATGATTTATTGACGC
>JAKQIT010000106.1 GCA_029556915.1 Pseudomonadota bacterium | reverse complement strand
TAAGGTAAAACGTGCGCCAACTTCAGCAATACGGCCAGCACCTTTGGTGACGACGGTAAAGTTGATGATGGTTAAAATCACAAATACCACAATACCCACCGTGTAATTGCCGCCAATCAAAAAGTGCCCAAACGCTTCAATTACTTTGCCCGCTGCGTCAGGGCCCGTGTGGCCTTCTGTCAGTACTACGCGGGTTGAAGCCACGTTGAGTGAAAGGCGCAACATGGTGGTTACTAATAACACGGTTGGAAAGGCAATAAAATCAAGCGCCTTTTTGGTTTGCAGGCCAATAAGCAATACCATAATGGATAACGCGATGTTAAAGCTAAATAATGCATCGAGTATTAACGCTGGTAGCGGTAATATCATCATGGATAACAGCAATACAATAATAAGCGGTGCGGCAACCGTACGGTTGCCAAGCATGCTCGTCCAAGCAGGTAATTTGAAGCCGTTCATGATGCAAATACCTCTTCATCGGTCAATGTATAAGGTGCTGGTAGCAAACTGTGCGGATCTAACTCATCTGGCACAGGCAGTGCTTTTGGCACATCAGGACGGAAACCACCTTCTTTGTTGAATGTACGTAGTTGAAACACATACGCCAGCACTTCAGCCACTGCGGTATAAAGTGTTTCAGGTATTTCAGCATTGAGTTCAGTATGCGCGTAAATTGCACGTGCAAGTTTGGGCGCTTCTAATGTTACGATATTGTGTTCTTTGGCAATTTCACGAATTTTCAAAGCGGTCGCGTCAGCCCCTTTGGCAATTACCACAGGGGCGCGATTACCATGTTCTTGATATTGAATCGCCACCGCATAGTGCGTTGGGTTGGTAATTACTACATCGGCTTTTGGCACTTCAGACATCATTCTGCGCCTTGCCATTTCACGTTGTAGTTGACGAACACGTGCTTTAATTTCAGGGTTGCCGTCAGATTCTTTCGCTTCTTTACGCACTTCTTCTTTGGTCATTTTTAATTTATTAGCGTATTGATAAAGCTGAAAAGGCACATCAATGGCTGCAATAATCACCAAAGCCCCTACTACTGATAAAAACCCGGTGAGTAAGAGTTGGCCAGTTTGCGAAACGCCTGTTGCTATTGGAAAAGTTGAAAGTAAAAGCATCGGTTCCATTTCACTTGAAACCACCATGTAAGCTACAGTAGACACTAATAGTGCTTTAGCAATAGATTTAACTAACTCAACGACTGAATTTTTTGAAAACATATTACCCAAACCCTTGGCTGGGTTTAAGCGATTAAACTGAGGAGCTAGGGCTTTGCCGCTCATTACCCAGCCGCCAATGAGGGCAGGGGATGCAATTGCCACTACTAGTATCACCAAGGCAAATGGTGCAAAATCAATCAACAAATTAAGAATGATGTCTGAAACTTTCATGAATAATTTCGCTGGGTCATACACTTCTGCGCGGTTAAAACTTAGACCTTGTTGCATACTCGTTTTTAAAGCACTGTTCAGATGACCGCCCATCATCCAAAAGCTCAAGCCAGCCGCAAAAAGCACAGTCACTGTGGCCAGCTCGCGTGAGCGTGGCACATCGCCATCCTCGCGCGCGGTTTCTAATCGCTTGGGCGAGGCCTGTTCTGTCTTT
Source organism: Pseudomonadota bacterium (assembly GCA_029556915.1). GTDB lineage: Bacteria > Pseudomonadota > Gammaproteobacteria > Burkholderiales > Methylophilaceae > Methylotenera. The sequence continues at coordinate 981 of JAKQIT010000106.1, read as the reverse complement.
TCTAAATCGCTGTCTTCAGCCATTTGGTTTCAGTCCTGTTGGTTAATCTTGTTCCAGCTACTGCTTAATCACAATGGTTTGCTGGCAAGCCATTACATACTTATAAAATCAGCTTTTTTATTTCACAAGTTTTGATCTCACAGTGCCATTATTCAACAGGCAAACGCATTTTCATCTGCAGAATAAAAGGGTGAAAATAAGTCTTTCTTGAATTGAGATGATTGAAAAATGCGATGCTTGAGCTTATTTTTAAACTTATTTTAAAAATAAATAACAATAAAAACAATTAGTTATAAAAAATATGAAAATATTTTTAATTTTTTACTAAAGTTTTTAAAAGTGTTGTCGTAAAGAGTTTTAAGTTGAAATTTATTTTGAATAGATAGCTTGTATGGCCGGTAATGATTACGGCAAAAATACAACAATATTTAGAAAGCGATTAAATTAATTCGATCAGTGAGCGCTTTAAACAACAGCATTTGCCACTAAGATGAGCAATGCAATACTTTATAAGTGATTGAAAAATATCATATTAATATAGCCTCTGTAGGTGTTTGTAAGACAAACACCTACAGAGGCCTGTCCGTTTCTCTCATAAAATAAACCGCCAAACGCTCATTGTTAAGCCCCCGCAATCGGTTCAAAGTACGCCTAACGCAACAGATGTACTTTTAAATGAACCGAAAACAAACGTCAGGGGAAATAAAATGAATGAAGCAGAAATGATGTCAGAAATTAGAGATGCCAATCTTAACTATTTAATGTTATCTCAACAAATGATTCGCACAGACAAAGCAACGGCAATTTTTCGTTTAGGCATTAGCAAAGATATTGCTGATTTATTAGAAGGCTTAAGCAATTTGCAACTACTTAAATTAAGTAGCAGTAACATGATGTTAGCTAGATTCCGTTTTGATGACAGCGCCATCTTAGGCATGCTCACCAACTACACCAAAGACAGCACACAAGCGCACTTACACA
>JAKQIT010000100.1 GCA_029556915.1 Pseudomonadota bacterium | reverse complement strand
GGACGATACTGCGTTAATAAATGGGGCTGCTCATTGGGTGTGTTGGTATGTAAAATCTGCTGAATATGCGGTTTAATTTGATTTTGCCATGATTGCTGTAGTTGCGTCATTTGCGCTTTGACATCAACATCTTTAGGCAGTGATAATGGGCGTTGTGGGTTTCCCTGGTCTAATTCATGCAAGGTTTTTTCAAAAGAAATCACCTCTTCGTCAATATCAGTTCGCAATTGAGCGGTTGGTTGCTTAACATACTGCTCTAGCAAATAGGCAATTCGGTAAGAACGCATGCGCTCACGCCCCGCATCGTTAATTGCTGCTGCACCACCCTCTAGCCGCCAAGATACTAATAGTGTTGAGCCAATTGCAACCAAGGCCACAAGAAAGTAGAACACCAGCAAGCCGATGATTTTGTCACGAATTTTTTGCTTAATCATAACTGCCACCATCTATTTCGCAATACTGTAGATACGACTTTATCACGTCTCTAGATGCAATATATGATTAATCAAAGAAATTTAGAATTGCACGAGCTAAATTTAACTGGCATCGAGCCAACCAGAATTAGAGTATGTGAAAATTAAAACAATAAGTCAAAAGCATAAACCCTCACTCCATAACCAAACTTCCGACGCTACCGCGATCTCCATTTTGGTTATTACGTTCGGTTCCAGTCGCTTGCATTACGGGCAAAGCCCTTCATTTTGTATCAAAGCAGTCGTCTACGTCTCCCGCTTTAACACAACGCAACTTCTAACGAGCTAGCGCTCGCATTGCAGGTGCCAATTCTGGCACCAACCCCGCTAAACTTAAGAAAAAAATTAATTACCATTAATTCTGATGATTTTTAGGCAAATCACGCATCACACTTTAGGCTCTCGCCCCCCTCATTTTAAAAGTTAATACCTTGATTAATTTGACGGGCAATGCATAAAGTATATCCGCACTACTTACATTTTAAAACGATATATAAAAACATCGCACTTGAAACATAAAAACACCAAACTTCATGTTCTGGTAGCTACTGAACTTTACTTTCAAAGATAGATTAAACAACAAAGTTTGACTTGGTTTAAAGTGTTGCTTAAGTTAAGCTAAGCAACATTGAAAGAAAGCTTTAAGCTAAATTGAACTGGCAAAGTTAAAAGTATAAATATGAGGGGTCATTGTTAAACCTTAACGTTTAGTTGTCAGACAACTTTTCAAAGCTCGGCTTGAGAATATGAACGAGTTTTAATTTAATACGGTGCGCTAGTATGGCTAAAATTGACTCTCGAAATATAAATACTCGTCCATTATTTTTGTCGAGCGCACTTATTCAATACATGAGTTTTCTTTATGAGCACCTCAGAAATACCATAAAATGTATCATTTTTGCAAAGTCATTCGGTCTGAGATTTCCTATTATACGTTTATAGTCGCGATAAGGGGGTCGAGATGTACTGTTTTATGCAGAGTGATTGTCATTGAGCTTGCACATTTAAATTTAATCACTTTGAATGATTCCAACTCAGAAAATAGCCAATAGTGATTACTTACTTAGTAAGCTAAAATTCGCTTCTAGCTATTTGGTTTTTAGCCTTATTATACAAGTTGTAAATTTAAGCTAGGACCTACCGTAACTATCTTCAAAACGCACAATGTCATCTTCACCTAAATAGATACCAGACTGTACTTCAATAATATGTAGTGGACGTGAACTTCTATTTTCAAGTCGGTGTTTAACGCCTATGGCAATATAAACAGATTGGTTTTCTTGTAACTCTTCAACTAGATCATCGCGCGTCACGAACGCAGTGCCGCTTACGACCACCCAGTGCTCAGCGCGCTGCTGATGCATTTGTAGCGAGAGTTTACTATTCGGGTTAACCATAATTCTCTTCACTTGAAAACGCGCGCCATTATCCATGCTTTCGTACCAACCCCATGGTCGATATACACGCGTGTTCACTTCATGCTCGTTACGCGCATAATGTTTGAGATGATCTACGATTTTTTTAACATCTTGCGCACTATCTTTATGTGCCACCAATACAGCATCTGCTGTTTCAACAATAACTAAATCCTGCACGCCGACCGCAGCAACAACCCGGCTTTGAGACCGAACTAGTGAGTTGCTAACATTTTCCGCGATGATATCGCCTCTTAAAACATTGCCATTACGATCTTTATTTTGCACTTCCCACAAAGCAGTCCAAGAGCCAACATCATTCCATCCCATATCCACAGGTACAACCGTTGCTAGTTGCGTTTGTTCCATCACTGCGTAATCTATTGAATCAGATGGTGATGCTGCAAAAGCCTCTTCATCTAAGCGACAAAAATCCAAATCTTGATAACTTTTACTATGTGCTAATTTAGCGGCCTCATAAATTTGTGGGCGATATTTCGCTAATTCAGATAAATAGACATCTGGTTTGAATAAAAACATGCCGCTATTCCAGTAGAAATCTCCACTAGCTAAATATTTTTCTGCCGTTTTTAAGTCTGGCTTTTCTACAAACTTATTTACGCTGTAGCAACCCTCTGCATCCGCAAGACCTGCACCTGACTGGATGTAACCATAACCCGTTTCAGGATTGCTGGGTAAAATTCCAAACGTGACTAACTGACCTGCGGCTGCCGCAACTGAAGCACGTTTAACGGCACCTTCAAATGCTTCAGTGTTGGATATTACATGATCAGAAGGTAACACCAACATTAAAGTATCTGGTTCATCCAGCATAGACAACGCCGCAACTGCAATTGCAGGGGCAGTATTTCGAGATACTGGTTCTAAAATAATAGACTTTGATCTAAAACCTAATGCCCGTAACTGCTCAGCAACTAAAAATCGGTGATCATTTCCACATACCACAATTGATGAATCAACATGTGTCCATCCCGAAACGCGCTTCAATGTTTCTTGCATCATGGTGTTAACAGACACAAGTGGCAAAAACTGCTTTGGATATGCAGAACGTGACAACGGCCACAAGCGCGTGCCAGAGCCGCCAGAGAGAACCACTGGAGTAATTTTTAACAATTGAATTCCCAACTAAACTAAAACATAAAAAAGCATGCAATATTTGTGCCGCTTCTCTATTTACTGCCCCTGACTTAAGTAATTCTTAGTATATTGATGTACTACTTTTGACTTTAAAGCTTGATCTAGCTTCCACCATTTTAATTCCGAATGCTGTTCATCCGCAATAGTCACTATAATGTTCTTATTCAACTCTAATTTATGCGCTACCACTACATAATGCGTTGAAACCCCATTATCGCCCGCAAAACAATCGCTATAAAAATGTTCATAAGTGCCAAGAAACGTCACTATTAACTGACCATCCTTGATTAAACTCGACAAGCCCAACTCTTTTTCAGCTATGCGTAAAATTGCCTGATTAATGGTTTCATTTTTTAAAATGCGCCCACCTGGTACAAACCAAAACCCTTTTGCTGGACGATTGTTGCGCAATCCTAATAGTATTTCATCACCGCTCAAAAGTACTAAATCAACCGAAACCAGCGGAGTATTGGCAACCACATTTAAAAAATTTTTAGCGTCTAGCATGGAATAGCACAATTAGTTATAAAGCTATAAAATATTGCGAGAGATTTTTATATGCTCTGCAAGCCAATATCCATGCGGATTACAGCCATACCAAAATGATGTTGTGTAAATTCTAAGGTGAAAATGCACGTTTTATGCATAAGAGTTAAAACTTTTTTAGGCCTAGCAACTGAGCAGTAGCTGCAAAAATAAATAAAGTATTGGTCACTAAATATCGCTTCCACAAACGTCTCGGGTCTGCTGCCAAGCGATGCAGCCACTCCAAACCAGCATTTTGCATCCACAACGGCGCACGCTGAATAGTGCCAGCATGATAATTAAATGCAGCACCTACCCCTATCATCACCGCATTTATTTTTCCACGGTGTAATTGCATCCATAACTCTTGACGAGGGCAACCTAAACCGACAAACACCACCCCTGCACCTGAATCATTTAAACGCTTTACCACTTCAGCATCTTCATCAACAGTCAAATCACGAAACGGCGGCGAATACATACCTGCAATTTGTAATGCTGGAAAAGCCACTAGCAGCCTAGTTTTAAGCAGGACTAAATTTTCATCTGTGCTACCGTAGAAAAAAACCTTTTGACCTGATTTTTCTGCTTTTTCACAGTATTTCCACATTAAATCTGGCCCATTGATTCTTTGCTGCTGGGGAAAGCCCAACTTGCGTAGCATCCAAGTAATAGGCATCCCATCACAGGTGGCCATATCAGCACTATTGATTACCTGTTTATGTTGGGGCTCTTGCAAAGCAGTCACTACAGAGTGCACGTTGCAGATGGCGACGTATCTTGATTCACGATTTTTTGCCCAAGTACAAATAGTGCTTATCGCATCACCCCACTCAAGCGCATCAATATGGCTACCTAAAATGCTGGCACCTTTACGGTTATTATTTGTCATTTTCAGTACTATGTTCAATCAATTTAGGCAATGATACCGCAACACTCGAATATCACCAATTAAAACAGATGGTTACTAAGCCAACTTACTTTACTACTCTACAGCATTATCACTCATGGCCTGCTCGTAAATTGCCATTAAAGTCGCATAATTGGCTACCGGCGTATATTTAGCCTCGTATTCTGCACGTGCGTTTTTTCCCATGGTTATCATTTCGACTGGGTGAGCTTCAGCCCATGCAATTTTTTTTGCTAAGTCTTCAGAATCACCAACATCAAACAATAAACCTGTTACGCCATCATTCACTATATCTGCCAAAGCACCAATGCGGCTAGCAATTACGGGTAAACCACAAGAAAAAGCCTCAACAATTGTGCGGGGGAAATTTTCATACCAAATACTCGGAATGACTAAATATGCGGCGTGGCGCATCGCCATCAAAATACTCCCTAGCGGCTGAAAGCCAAGATAATTAGCGCCAAAGGCATCGCTAGCAAACGCATCCAACTCACCACCACCAATCACTTTAACGGGGCTAGAAGGTAGCGTTTTAATTGCTCCTGCCAACACATCTAAACCTTTTTCTTTCGACAAACGCCCTACAAAAAGCCCACCATGACGAGACTGCCAATCAGGCTTTTCAGGACAATCAATAAAGTTAGGTTTTACCATTATTTTATCTGCAGGCAAGCCCCCATCAATAAACTTATTACGGCAAAATTCATTCAACGCTATGTACCGCGTGACCTTATTACAATATGTACCCAACTTTTGGTGCAAAGTAATTTGTGTGGTTAGTACTGCACTGTGAGCAAATGAATCACGATAACACCTATGCACCACGCCACGCCAAGGCGTTTTACCTAGGCAATCTTCACATACGCTACCTTCTCGCAAAAACATCGCTTGTGGGCATAAAAACCGAAAGTTATGCAGTGTTTGCACTATTGGAACACCTGCCCGCTTGGCAGCCCAGTAAGCAGAAGGGGAAATTAAAGGGAATGTATTATGCGCATGAATTACATCTGGCTG
>JAKQIT010000092.1 GCA_029556915.1 Pseudomonadota bacterium | reverse complement strand
TCTCGGACGTTTTTAGCATATAAAAAGCACCAAAAGCAGTTGCCGTAATTGTGAATTGCACCGCTATAAAGTCACACTAATGTTAGAGCGTCCAAATGAAATGCATTGAAAGAACGTAAGCATGCTAAAGTGGTTGCCAGCGTGCTGATTTTAGGAGGATTTTAGGCTCATTGTTTTAGGCGCACTTATACACTAAAAGTAGTTTTGCGTTGGTTCTTAAATGGCGTATTGTTTATTTTTACGGAGGTGACTAGATGCAAAATTTTAAAACAAAACGGGCGGTTACAAGCGTTACAGGAACAAGCATGTTAGGCGTAAGTTTTCAACGAAATTTAGTGTCGGCGATTGTGCTAGGGTTTATGAGCATGACGGCGTTGGCCATTACCCCAGACCCGGCAGACCAAAGCGGCTACAAACGCGAGTTTAAATTACTCGATGTTGATGACAACGGTAAGCTTAGTGCGTCAGAAATTCAAAAAGATGCACTTTTTGATGGCGGCGGATTTGGCAAGGCAGACAAAAATGGCAATAAAAGCTTGAGTGAAAATGAATACGCTACTTATAAATCAGCCGTGCAGCAGAAAGAAACAAAGCGCGTGGCAAAAGACAGCGCGATTACTTCAAAAGTAAAATCAAAATACCTGCTTGAAAAAAACTTTAAAAGTTTTGATGTCAGTGTAGAAACCAAAGAAGGCGTTGTTTTACTTAGCGGATTTGTTGATAACGAATCCACTAAAGCGCGCGCCGCCCAAATTGCAGTCGGCGTGAAGGGCGTAAAAGCAGTAAAAAATGGAATTGTGGTTAAACCTTAGCTGAATGCATCAACCCGTGAATGCATCCAAATCAATTTTGAAAGATTAATTGTTTAACTCTAAAACTTATGTAAGGTGATTAGGCCTAGGAAAAAAAGTTTAAGATGCTGCATGCAAGTATAAAAAGCAAACCCCACACATCGGTGGGGTTTGCTTTTAGCGCTGTGCTAGCAGTCAATGCTAAAGCTTAAGCCTGCGTTTTACGACGACGTGCTGAGAAACCAATTAAGCCAAGGCCGGCAAGCATCATGGCATAAGTTTCTGGTTCAGGTACTGCAGATACTGACAGATGAGCATTAAATGTACCTAGTCCCGTGGTGTTTTTTTCGCCAAAGGTCAGAAAATTAACTTGGTATTCACCAGGACCTAGTGTAAGTTTAGGATTGTAACCTGTATTGTTGTAACTCTCGACAGGATGCGCTGCATCGTTTGGGCCGATATAGTTGTAGTCATAAGTGGCGCTAGCTATGTAGTCGTAAGGGCCAGAAATGTCACCTAGGATATAGTCTGCAGGAGCAGGAGATGGATTTACTTTGAGCAAGTTTAGCTGGTTAAAGCTGATGTCTTTGCGGCTAAAATTAAAGGTGTCAGCCGAAATTGAAACATGATAGGTGCCATCAAGCTTGAAATAAATTGTGTCAGTGGCATTTGCAACTGCACCATAGTAATTACTAAAGTCTAGATTGAAAGTTGTGTTATAAGGACTGCCAATCGAGAGGGGGGCGCCAGTGATGTCAATGACAGCTGCACTAGCATTGATACTTGATACGCCAGTTGCAATTACAGCAGCTAACGCTAATTGTTTAAAATTGTTTTTCATTTTTAAGTTTTCCCTAAAGTTTTGTTAAGTTGGTTACCTAGGCGTATATGCTTTGTAGATAATCCAAATATTATCTAAGTCGCTCGATGATATTTGTTGTTTAAAGATGTGGCAATTACCCGAACGGGCTATTGG
>JAKQIT010000079.1 GCA_029556915.1 Pseudomonadota bacterium | reverse complement strand
AACCACCGACATCATTGATATTAATGTTGGCAGTAGCGGGTTCAGCATCCTAGAAGCCGATGGGCAGTTTAACAATGTGCTAGTAGAGCAAGCCCGCGTAAAGATTGAGCATGAAGGCGAGCTCACAGAAAAGTCATCTATCGCGCACCAACACTTTGCCAACTTCTTAACCAGTGTAGATGCACATTATGATCTCTGTATTATAGATGGGCCACCCTCTTTGGATATACGCGTCACCATCGCGCTCACCCTAGCGGATGCGGTATTAAGCCCAATCCAGTTATCGCAAGAAAGCATTGAAGGCATGAGTGCGACGCTATATGGTCAGCGCGGTGTGCTTAACATTAAAACGGTATTTAACGCCAAGCTCAATTTCTTAGGTTTTTTACCTAACATGGTAGAGGCGACCGATAAACACCGAGAAGCATTAACCGAATTAGGCGAACGAATTGGTGAGCACTTTTTAACCGATAACGAGGGCAGGATTCTGTTAATGCCATTGCGTCAATCAATACGCGAATGTCAAAAAGAGGGTATTCCAATCGCGCAACTGGCTAAGACCAACACCATGGCAAGAACCACTTGGGCAAGCGTACGTAAGATATTTGATATTGTGTTAGCGCGACTACAGCTTGAAGTAGATGCTGAAACTACCAATGTAGAGGCAATAGCTTAGTCGCGATGATAGCCAACATCAAAAAGTCGGTATTTAACCTAGAAATGCTAGATGCTGTTAAGCGTGAAGCTAGTTCACCGTCTGTAATCCCAAGTAATCAAATTAGCGCGGTATTGGCGATACCGCTAAAGCAAATCATCGAAGATGAACATCAACCACGCAAAGATTTCAATGATGAAAACTGGCAAGACTTTGTCAGTGACGTAAAACGTAGAGGCGTGCAAACACCTATACATGTGCGACCAGCGGTTGATGAAACTTACACCATCATACATGGCGCTAGACGTTACCGTGCCTCACTAGAAGCAGGATTAAACACGATAGCGGGCATCATTCAAGTAGATGCAAGCGCGTTTGATGATTACAGCCAAGTACTTGAAAACACCAAGCGCGCCAATATGGCGGCCATGGATATTGCGCAATTTATACAAAAACGCATTGCAGCAGGCGATAGTAAAAGCAACATAGCTGAAAAGCTATCAGAGAATGCCAATTATGTGACTTATCACTTAGCATTGTTAGACATGCCTGAAATGATTGCTGAGGCATATAGCCAAGGAAAAATCAAGGGCGCACAGCTTATTTACAGGCTAATCAACCTATACAAAGATGCACCAGTACTGGCGGAATCGCTTATTAGTAGTAATGAAGAAATTACTAATGCATTGATATTGAAGACACGCAAAGCAGAGGCAAATACTGATACAAACAATGCTTCGCAAAATGTCGATACTACAGATACTGAACATGCATCTATCGCTACTCAAAATTTGCCCTATCACAACCCAGCAAATGAAGAAAGACCAACTACTAAACTAATTGACCCGACTGAAACAGAACCTAGAAAAATCAAAAAACCGCTACTGCTAGGCTTCTATCAAGAGCATCAACCTTGCATGGTACTGCTGCATCAAAAGCCAACAACGGCTGGTTTCATGTACATCAAACTCGAACTCACGGGTGAAACCTTAGAGGTGCCAGCTGAAGTGATTAAACTCAACCTGCTAACAGAAGCGCTAGGCAAGGAATAAGGCGAAGTGATACTAGATACTCTCACTGTTCAACAATGTGCGCCAATGGTGGATCAACAGTTAATGATGCGCGTCATAAGCGTAGAGTCTAGCCACAATCCATACGCAATCGGCGTAGTGAATGCTCACTTGCAACGTCAACCGCAAAACCTTACTGAAGCCAAAGCCACCGCGCGGTTCTTGGAAAACGCAGGCTACAACTATTCTGTCGGTTTGGCACAAATAAACCGTAGTAACTTTAGTCGTTTTAAGCTTAATTTCAATAATGTATTTGATGTGTGTAACAACTTAAACGCGGGCGGCCAAATACTCAGCGAATGTCTCAATCGTGCAAGCGCACGAGGCTATCAAGCAGATGCTACGCATAAAGCTCTGTCTTGTTATTACTCTGGCCAACTTAATTCAGCCGTTGGCACACAATACGCCAACAAGGTACTCGAAAAACTGAGCGTTAATAGCAGCCCTGCAAACAACAAGGCAAAGAAAATAAGCGCCATTACCGCCGATAAGCCAGAAAATGCAGTGGTATTTTAATGTGCCTAGTTTTCCGCAAAACTCACCCACAAGCTACAAAAAGGCAATGGCATTACCTTGTTTTAAACATCCATTAAAAACAGACTAAAAGGATACAGCATGCACCACAACAAAAATAATCACACACAGCGTCAGATAGGCAGTCGCATCACCATTACCGCAACTAGCTTTTTATTGACTACACATGCTTATGCTGCCGCAGGCGGTGTTACACCTGGCGCAACCATCATCGATCAGGTGATCACATGGGTATCAGCCTTAGGATTGGC
>JAKQIT010000068.1 GCA_029556915.1 Pseudomonadota bacterium | reverse complement strand
TTGCTTGATATTGAACTGGTGGTTTTATTTACGGGCAAATAGCGAAATTAAAAATCCATAAACGATTAATGTGCATGCGTGTTTTTACGCGTGCAATGTAAAACGATAGGAGTAAAAAATGAGCCACTTTTTAGATAGATTGAGATTTTTTGATAAAGTGAAAGCGACTTTTTCTGGCAATCACGGTATCGTCACCAATGAAGACCGCCAGTGGGAAGATGCTTATCGTCACCGTTGGCAGCATGATAAAGTGGTACGTTCAACCCACGGCGTGAACTGCACGGGCGGTTGCTCTTGGAAGATTTTCGTCAAAAATGGCTTGGTTTCGTTTGAAATGCAGCAAACCGATTACCCTCGCACCCGAGATGACTTGCCAGACCACGAGCCACGCGGTTGCCAGCGCGGTGCGTCATTCTCTTGGTATTTATATAGCCCACATCGCATTAAGCATCCGTTAATACGTGGTCGATTGCTAGATTTATACCGCACAGAGCGCATGACCGGTAAAGACCCGGTTGAGGCGTGGGCAGCTATTCAGGCAGATGAGAAAAAGCGTAAAGCTTACACCGCAGTGCGTGGCTTGGGCGGCTTTGTGCGTACCTCTTGGGATGAAGTGAATGAAATTATGGCGGCGGCCAATGTGTATACCATTAAAAAATGGGGTCCAGACCGTATTTTTGGCTTTTCACCTATCCCCGCCATGTCAATGATTTCTTACGCTGCAGGCTCCCGATACCTCTCCCTTATCGGTGCAGCTTGTGGTTCTTTTTATGATTGGTATTGTGATTTACCTGCGGCAAGTCCACAAACATGGGGCGAACAAACTGATGTACCAGAAGCGGCCGATTGGTATAACTCCACTTACATCATTATCACCGGCGCTAACCTGCCCATGACGCGTACGCCAGATGCACACTTTGCCTCAGAAGTGCGTTATAAAGGTGCAAAAATTGTGGCCATGGCACCTGATTACGCTGAGTTTTGCAAATTCTCTGATTTATGGATGCCCATTAAACAGGGGACAGACTCTGCAGCGTTTTTGGCGATGGGACATGTGGCGCTTAAAGAGTTTCACATTCAAAACCAAGACCCTTACTTTCAAGAGTACGCACGTAAATATACCGATTTGCCCATGCAAGTCATGCTGCGTAAGCAAGGCGATGCTTATGTAAGCGACCGCTTTTTACGCGCATCAGATTTTGATGGCGCATTAGGTGAAAACAACAATCCTGAATGGAAAACCATTGTTTTCGATCGTAAATCATGCGCATTTGTTGTACCTAACGGCAGTATCGGTTTTCGTTGGGGCGAAGAAGGCAAATGGAATCTTTTAGAAAAAGCCGGTCATTTAGAAACAGTTGCAGAACTGACTTGCATTGATGACCGTGATGACGTGGTGTCCGTTGGCTTTCCACATTTTAACCACGATGAAGCGGATTTACTCTTCCGTAATGTGCCAGTACGTAAGGTGAAATTAGCCAATGGTGAAGAAGCT
>JAKQIT010000053.1 GCA_029556915.1 Pseudomonadota bacterium | reverse complement strand
TCAGCACAGCTATAGAGAAATAGTTGTGCTGATTTTTTACGTAGCTTATCTTCATCAATATAAGCCAGCCATTGATAATAGCTAACTTAATTTTTTGCTAAGTATTAATTTCTCAGACAAATATCTGGCATTTCGCTTTTTCAGCCAAATATATACACCAGTAACTGAAAGTGTTGCAATTGCAATACCAAGAAAGCACACGAATATTCTGTATGGCAAACCAAACACATTCGCTTCATGGAGTGTTTGTAGCCAGTTTGTAACCGTGCTGCCATTGTGCTGACCGCTTGGTAAAAGTAGTTGCTTAAATTTGCCATTATTGGCATCAAAGATCACTATAGTTCGGCCGCGTTTGTCCTGAAAATCTAGACTGCTATGCACCACATATTGATAGGTACCTTGAGCGCGATTTATCCAAAAATTTACAGGAAACTCAACTGTGAAATGATTTTCTTTTGCTTGTTGGAGCATTAAAGTATCTGCAATTTTGTGTGCCTCACTCCAGTTAATTGCAGGGTTTTCTAGAGGTTTATCAAGTTTTTTTCCTTCACCTAAACGTAACGGATAGTCCAACACTAGGCGAGTAATTGGGGCATACACTTCATCATGAAGATTCATAAATACACTAGACCAAGCAAAAATCAGCAGCAGCACCCACAACCATAAACCACCAGCGCGGTGTATATCGAAGTTAAGACGAAAAGTTGAAGCCTTCCATTTTATTAGCCAAGCGAGTTTCCAGCGAGATAAAAAGCTACGCTTTAGATGTGTTTTTTTAACCTTAATTTTTTTTGTAGCTGGAAAAGTTAGATAGAAACTCACAAAGCAATCTAAAACCCAACATACGGCAATTATCCCCAGTATCCATCTGCCGATTTCACCTATCGCTAAGTTATAGTGTAGCTTGTAGATGAACGGCATGATGTTAGGCCAACCTTCAGAAACATCTCCCCAACGACGTTGCCCAAGCTTCTCTCCAGTGTAAGGATCTAAAAATAAAGAGTCAAAGCCGATGTCAAACGGCTTCCCAGTTTGAGGGTCAATTTTAGGCATGAAATAAAGTGATGCGGTGCCAGGTTGCCCTAAGTAAATACCGTTAATGCTGGCTTGAGGGACCAATCTTTCAGCATGCTCAATTAAGTCAGCCATCGAAAGCATAGAGGCTGGGCGAGCTTCAGGAAACAACTTGGGTGCTGTAACTCTGTTAAGTTCAGGTAAAAAAGTTAGCAAACTACCTGTTAACCCAACCAGAATTAAAAAAAGCGCCGTAGCTAGCCCGACATAACGATGGAAGTAAAGCCAAAAACGACGCGTCATATCAATTTGCTAAACACCAGATCAACTTCTGGAAAAAAGTCTCACAAGCATTGCCACAAAAAGAACTTCTTGTAGCAATGCCAAGTTGAGTTAGAACTCTAATTTGAGCGACCCTAATACACTTCTTGGTGAGCCTGGGATAATTGAAGGGCGACCACCAGAAGAGTTTGCATAATAGTCTTTGTCTAATAGGTTATTAACATTTAACTGCAAAGTCATTTTGGTTTTTCCGATTGGATGTATATAAGACACCATGGCATCCATTCTTGCATAACCTGGCATTTGGAACGAGTTCGCGTTATCACCATCTCTATCACCAAGCGCAACTACACCGAGCCCAGCTTTGAATGCGTCATTAACTTGGTAAGTGCTCCACAAACTTCCTTGATGCAACGGCACATTTTCTAAACGATTACCTTTGAGGCCATTATAATCTTGCGTATATTTTGCATCAGTATAAGCATAAGTAGCGAGTAAATTTAATTTATCCGTCACTTGACCAGTGATGTCAATTTCCAAGCCTTTACTTTGCATTTCCCCAGCTAAAATTCTTACATTGGGATCAGCACTATTTGGGTCATCAGTAAGTAAATTGCTCTTCGTAATATCGAATATCGCAATCGTAGAAGAGAAACGTTTATCTAATGATTCTGTTTTAAAGCCAACTTCATATTGCCTACCTTTTTGCGGGTCAAAAGTTGCTCCAGCAGCACTAACTCCATTATTGCCGCTGAACGATCTAGTATAGTTACCGTAGACTGACAACCAATCATTTAACTCGTATAACATTCCTAGGCGTGGACTAAACTCATAATCACTACGCTCAATACGAGCCGCCCTAGCTGCAGCCATAGAGGTTGGGCGAGAGGCTGCGCCTGTTTTTACACTATCATAACGACCGCCCGCAAGGAGATGCAGTTTATCGAAAAAAGTAATCTGATCCTGAACATAAAAGCCTGACCAACGCTCCTTTCTATAAAAGTTGCTGTTTTTTACGAGTGCATCCCAATTGATTAAATCATAGACTGGATTATAAATATCAATGGTTGGCGCAGCTGTAAATAATTGGTGCGCTCTGGTTTCTGCCCAAAAACTATCAACGCCTACCAAGACATTGTGTTTTGTGCCAAGCCAATCAAAATGACCATTCAGGTCTAAGCTGGTGGTCTCGGTATCAACGTCTTGTGTACTAAATAAAATGTTGCGGTTTTGTGTTCTATTATCTACGCGCACCTGACCCGCAAGCACTTGTTCAGCATCAAACGTCCAATTTTGGCGTTGATATTTATGTTGAACTTTCCAATCTTCGTTAAATTTATAAGACCAATCAAAAGCAGTCAGAACATTGTGAATAGTTTGACGATGTGAACCATCCGATAAGTTGCGGTCAAGTGGGATTTGTGCTGGGCGTGTCCCTACTGCTGGAATGCCATAATCGGCCTGAAAATCATCATGTTTATATTCTAGCTCTACATTAGCTTCAAACTGTTCATTTGGTCGCCAAGTTAAAGTCGGTGCTACAAATATTCGCTCGTTGCCGACATAATCTCTAAATGACTCATTGTCTGTATACGCAGCGTTGACGCGATATAGCACGGTTTTATTCTCGTCTATTGGCCCCGTAGCATCTACAGAAGTACGTTGTTGATGGTAAGAACCAAACTGTTGCTGAATGGCATAATAAGGCGTATTTAGGGGTTTTTTAGTGATATAGTTAACGAGTCCACCAGGTTCAATCCGTCCATACAATACTGCGGCAGGTCCTTTTAGAATCTCAATTTGTTCAATATTTGATAAATCATATATATCTTGTCGGTTATAAAGACCGTTGCGGTAAGCATCGCCAAAACCAGACCCAGACAAACCACGAATGATGAAATTGTCATAAAGTGTTCCACCACCAGTGCGACCAAGTACGCCACTTACGTGACCATTCACTGCATCGGGTAGTGACATGGCTTGCTTGTCCTCTAAGACTGCCCTTGGTACTACTTGGATGGAAACAGGCGTTTCAATTATGGGCGTATCTGTTTTGGTTGCTGCTGTTGCATTTGGTACTGAATAATCCTTATCTGAGGGGTTTGCACGTATCTCGATAGGATCTAATTGTGTGGTCACTTCTGATTCTTTTTGAATAATATCGGCTTCATCTGACCAAGAAGGTGCTGATACCACCATAGCAATTGCTGCTAACAACAACGTATTTTTACTCATATTATTCTCCCCCAAGAATTTACAGTTACTTATATTTAATGGCGCTACTTTATACTAGTCGGGGAGATTGCGGAATGTGGCAAATTGTCGCAGCCTTAGCCTTTACAAGTACTGAACAAAGATTGAATTTAAAATAATTTAATGAGTGTGATGAATGACCGTTTTGAGGAACTATTTGAATTAAGATGAGACTATGTGAAGGGCTTCTTTGTCCCCTAAAAAGTCCATGGCGCATTCATCACCGCAGGGCTGCCTCAAACTGCCCAATCGGAACTGGTCTACCAAATAGATACCCTTGATAGTTCATACAACCTTTATTTAAGAGAAGCTGCCGTTGCTCTTGAGTCTCCACTCCTTCGGCAATAACCTCTAGATCCATACTTTTTGCCATTGCAATAATGGTACGCACAATTGCCCTATCGCTAGGATCAACAACAATATCACGTATGAATGATTGATCGATTTTTAACTGATGAAACGGCAACCGTTTGAGGTATTGCAATGATGAATAACCTGTACCAAAATCATCTAAAGCGAACTGCACACCTATTTCACCTAGTGCATTCATGATATCTATCGTATCCTCAATATTCTCGAATAACATACTCTCTGTCAGTTCCAGCTTGAGCAGCATCGGATTTACGGCATGGAACTGTATTGAAGTCTTCACCAGAGCCACAAAGTTAACTTGGTGGAATTGCTTGGCACTGACGTTAATCGATATTGTGAGATCGCGAGTCAGTATGTCTTGCTGCCATGCATTTAATTGCCTACAGGCTGTATCCAGCACCCACTGCCCTATGGGTATAATTAGTCCGGTATCCTCCGCCAGCGGAATAAAATGAAAAGGGGATACTAAGCCTCGTTCCGGGTGCATCCATCGAATCAAAGCCTCAGCGCCCAATGCTCTCCCCAAGTGATCTAACTGGATTTGGTAATGCAATTGAAATTGCTGTTGCTCCAGCGCTATATGCAATTCACGCTCCAGATTTACACGGGTATCAATGACAACTTGCATTTGTGGATCAAAAAATCGCATGCTGTTGCGACCGTCCTTCTTGGCCTGATACATGGCAATATCAGCATGTTTCAGCAGATCTTCTTTAGAATATTCATGATCACTGAATAAGGCCACACCTATACTGACTGTGCCTTTGTATTCATGTGTAGCAAGCTGATAAGGCCGACTCAGACAAGAGTGGATTTTTTCAGCTACAACCTCTGCCTGCGATACAGCATCAAGGGGATGATTGCTCAGGTCTTCCAGCATTACCACAAATTCATCACCCCCCAAGCGTGCCAGGCGAGCTATGGTATCGTTTTCACGCAGGCAAGCTGTCAAGCGGTCAGCCACCTGCTGCAACAGCATATCGCCAAAAGCATGACCGAGCGTGTCGTTCAAGGTTTTGAAGTGATCTAAATCGAGAAACAGCAACGCACCATCTCTACCAGCCCGTGAACTCGCAGCTAATGCACGCTTAATATGATCAAGCAGCAAACGTCGATTAGGCAGACGTGTGAGAGGGTCATAGAAAGCCAAATGTTCAATTTCGTCGACTGCCTGCTTTTGCTCGGTAATATCCTGCAGAAAAACGACCATCTGCCCACCTTCAATAAATCGATATCGAGCGCTAATTTCAACATCAAAAATGCTACCATCCTTGCGGCGGTGCTTTGACTCGTAACGATCTTCGCCGGTTTCCATAATTTTTTGAAGGTGCGCTGCAGTTTCTTCAGCCGACTCAACAACTTCTAAATCGGAAATGTGCATAGTTAGGAGTTCTTGCATGCTATAACCACTCATTAGGCTATAAGTCTTGTTGACCTCTAACAAATTCCCCTGCATGTTCACTAACCAGTAGCCATCCATGGTTCCATCAAGTATAGCGTGATGCCATTCATTTTTAACTCTCACGGTTTGTTCGAACTCGATTGCTTCTAAACGCAAGACAATATTCTCATACAGGCTAAGATAATTTTGACGCGAATTTACAATCATGAACCCGAGATATAATAAAATTGCCATGCTCATCGCCAAAGAAAAGCTGTCACCTGCAATTAATAGCCGGATCAAAATAGGTGTAATGACTGATACCGAATAGATAATTGCACTAAACAGATCAGCCGAATATGAAATTACACTGCCCGCTGACAAACCAGCCAGCATAAAGATTAGAAATAACTGATGTTGCGGATCGTTAGCGGGAAACATCACTACCCCTGCCGATCCCCACGCTAGCCCTGCAATCAGAACACCAGCACGAAACCTAAAAAGATGAGCGGTGTTAGCGGAATAGTCCTCAGCTGGCGAGTGTGTATATGCAATATTTAGTGCAGCCCTAACAAGCGCCAATACTATAACTAAAGAAAGCCATGGAAGCATTACTGATGAAGGAGTCACTTCACGCTGCATATAAGCAAGAATTCCAGCTAATATTGTACTTGTAAGCAGTGCAGTATTACTATTCGAATACAAATGCTTTAGCTGCGCAGATTGAATTGCTGATATTCTATTCAACGATTTCCTTATCTAAGACAATGCTTCATATACCTTTAACATGCCAGGGTGGTTTTGATTAGTGCACTTTAATTGTCACATTTTGCAATGTTTGGAGCAATAGTAAATTGTTTTCCATCGTTTCAATTTAAATATTAGCGAGATGTTTGGACTGCTTCTTAAGCGTTTGATACGTCTACCAACAATTATATTTCTTTGTTCGCTGGCCTAATAATTGGCTGACTTTTTTGCGTCTATCAAGTGAGGGACAAAATGGCCAAAAGGAATGTTATGTCGAATTGCAGGAATAATACGCTAAGAAGTGCATATACTAAGAATACCTGATCAGAATGTCGTTTGATTGGCTGAACCTTCTTGACTTTGGTTGTGTTTTAATCAAAAACGAATATACCAATCTAATAGAAATTTACATTTAATCTGCTGCCCTAAAGTTAAATGTAAGTGCTTGTCTATGTCTGGTGGCATTGGTGCGTCTTTAGTGCACCATGACTTGGCGGCCATGCCAGTGACTGACCTTAAAGCACATTTATCAGTTATGCTGTCTTTTCAGAAGCGTTATGTGATGTCAAATAAATGAACCAACTATCGGAAAAATCTCCAAAGCTAACATTTAGCAATCCAGTTTGACGTGCTTCATCCGAACGAACTAATTCATTCGCGAGAGATGATTATAGTTTTTTTAGGGGACTTTATAATTGTCTTGCGTCATTAAA
>JAKQIT010000047.1 GCA_029556915.1 Pseudomonadota bacterium | reverse complement strand
ATATTTTAGCTAAATATCAAACAACCTTTTTCGATGCTCTGCGAGCCTTATAAATAAAGGCTCGCAGAGCATTATTTTTTTCTCGTAGAAAATTAAGGCGTTTTAAACGTTTTCAAACGCCTCACACAGTTGGCTTAATAGTTGGCCAAATAGCGGAAATAATTCTTCTTTACCATGCGGGCTTTCATCATCGGTGCCAGCAACAATAAAAGCAACTGTCAGCTTATCGAGATTTTCTCTAAACTCAGTCCAGTGTTCAACCTCAGCGTCTGCGATGAGTTGAAATTTATGTAAGCCAGATTCAATAATTTCAATTAATTCTGGCTCTGGCAACCCCGCAAACAATGTTTTTGCAATAGTAATTTGCGCGGTTTGAAAGTTGGGGGTAATGTCCTCTGCACCCAAGGGGCGCGTAAAAAAAGCATAGGCCAGTAACGCATAAGCTTGGTAGACACTCAATATGTCAAAGTTTTCGTTGCGCTCAGCACTTGGAGACCGCTCTGCCGCCTGAATTGCCTTAAAAGTGACATAGCAACTTAAAAAGTCTGCGGCCACTAAAGCATCATAGTCATCTAAGTCAGCATTGGGTTGAGCATCATTATTTTGGGCCGTTTCGGCTAAACACAGCGCATGCATCAGTTTGAGTCGTTTTGAATATTGAATTTCCATTTCAAATCCTAATCATTGTTTAAAAATTTACGCATTTTCATGCAGATTAATCTAGCGCAGGAATTGCCTCTAACAACTCGTGCAATTCTAGCCAGCGCATTTCCGCAGTTTCAATCTGGCTGCTTAATTCAGACTGCTTTTTAAGCAGTTGTTGCAATTCGGTTTTATCGTTTGCCGCATACAGCGCACTATCATTCAAACGTTCATCGCACTTAGTTTTGTCAATGTGCCACTGGGCAATATTGTTATCTAGCTGTTCGATTTCTTTTAACAATGGCCTGCGCGCTGCAATTCTGGCTTGGCGTTCAATTTTATTGGCAGCGCGGTCATTTTTATTGGGTTTATTCTCAACAATTGACTGTGTCGCCTGTTTTTCTTTTAAACGTTGCTCATTCAACCACGCACTATAACCTTCTAAATCGCTTTCAAACGGCTCGGCACTACCATCGGCCACTAAAATAAATTCATCGCAAGTGGCGCGCAATAACGCTCGGTCATGCGAGACTAATATAACGCCACCTTCGTAATCTTGCAGGGCAAGCGTCAACGCATGGCGCATTTCTAAATCTAAATGGTTGGTGGGTTCATCGAGTAACAGCAAATTTGGCCGCGTCCATATTAAAAGTGCCAATGCCAAGCGTGATTTTTCCCCACCCGAAAAATGAGCACATGGTGAACGTGCCATGTCACCTTTAAAGTCAAAGCCGCCCAAATAATTCAGGTGTTCTTGCTCGCGTGTTAGCGGGTCTAGCTTCATCATGTGTTGCAAGGGTGATTCATCTGGCCGCAATTGCTCAAGCTGATGTTGTGCAAAGTAGCCGATGTTTAAATCTTTGCCTTCAACGCGTTTACCCAATTTACCATCAAAAAGTTGTGGCTTTAGTTCATTCGCAAGCAATTTAATGAGCGTGGTTTTACCTGCACCATTACGCCCCAGCAATCCCAATCGCTCGCCCGGCCTGATGGCCAACACAATATTCTTAATCAATGCCACATTGTTGTAGCCGACTGACATTTCATCTAACACCAGCAATGGGTCGGGAGAAGCGAGTGGCGCACGAAACTCAAAACTAAATTGCGAATCCACATGCGCGGCTGAAAT
>JAKQIT010000037.1 GCA_029556915.1 Pseudomonadota bacterium | reverse complement strand
TTCATCTACATTTTGGAGGGAAGTCCGACGCTTTACACAGATGAAGGTCGCACACAACTATTTCCTGGAATGTGTGCTGGCTTTAAGGCGGGTACTGGCAATGGCCACCATTTGATTAATGAGACCTCAGTGGAAGTCGTTTATCTAGAAGTTGGCGACAGGACGGTTGGAGATGAAGGAATCTATCCTGATGATGATCTGCAGGCCATGCTAGAGAACGGCATATGGAAATTCACGCATAAAGACGGCACTCCATATGTATGATGGATGGTCATTCAACACCATTGTTTCAGCCTACTCTTGATTGATTAACATTCGGAATGGGTCAACAGCGGAAGTAGAGCTTTTTCACTTGAAGGTCTGCCTTGGGGATTATATGCCTTCGGCAAATTTGGGGGTGTGACAAAGCAGACGCTCAAATACTACATTCCAGAGTAACTTGGCCCACTCCCGCCCTCAGGTGATACCCAAACAATATTCTGTGTAGGGTCTTTGATGTCGCACGTTTTGCAATGAATGCAATTTTGTGCATTTATCTGCAAATATGACGCATCTTTGCTTCTAATAATTTCATAAACACCTGCTGGGCAGTATTTTTGCTCAGGTGCTTGATATTTTGCGAGATTAACTAAAATAGGTACGTCTTTATTTTTTAAATGTAAATGACATGGCTGATTTGCGTCATGTGCAATGTTGCTTAAGCTAATTGAATTCAATCGATCAAAACTATAAACCCCATCAGGTTTAGGGTAATCAATTATTGGCATTTCCGAAGCTGGTTTGGTACATGTGTGGTCTGCTTGTTTATGTTGCAAAGTCCAAGGCGTATTGAGACCAAATGCAGCCAACCACATTTCGAAACCACCGAGAATAGTGCCACCCCAGGTACCAAATCTGGATAAGAGCGGCTTCACATTTCGTACAGCATTCAGATCTTTCCATACCCACGAGTTTTTAAGTGTAGTTGGATAGCTCTCAAGTAAGCTTGCAGTTGCTAATAATCCTTCTGTCTTTTTATTTAACTCGTTAAATATGGCCTCTGCTGCAAGCATTCCTGATTTCATTGCATTATGACTTCCTTTAATGCGAGGAAGATTCACCATACCTGCACTGCATCCAATAACGGCTCCACCTGGGAAAATCATCTCAGGCCAAGATTGCAAACCACCTTCACTAATCGCTCTAGCCCCATAACTCAGGCGCTTACCATCTTTCAGCAATGCCTTGATTTGGGGATGCGTTTTAAATCGCTGAAACTCCTCATATGGAGATAGGTGCGGATTGGCATAGTCTAAATGCACCACAAAGCCAATCGAAATCAATTGCTCTCCATAGTGATAAATGAAAGAGCCTCCACCAGTATCTTTGTTTAATGGCCAGCCAAGGCTATGCTGCACCAAGCCTTTTTGATGCTGTTCAGCAGAAATTCGCCAGACTTCCTTAAGCCCTAAGCCATACTTCTGTGGCGATGCGTTTTTGCGTAAATCATAATGCTCTTCTAACTCACGCGTTAATGATCCACGCGCACCCTCAGCAATTAAAGTATAGGGCGCTCTGATTTCAATACCTGGCGTAAATTGTGCTGTTGGCTTTCCATCTGAGTCACGACCCATATCGCCTGTGATAATGCCGATCACTTGATTCTGTTCGTCATACAACATTTCTTGCGCAGCAAATCCAGCATAAATCTCAACTCCTAACGCTTCAGCTTGTTGTCCTAGCCATACGCAAACATCACCAAGGCTGACAATATAATTGCCTTGATTATTCATTAATGGAGGCATCAGTTTATGCGGTAAAGCCCAAGACTTAGTCTCACTCAGTATTAAGAATTCATCCTTTTGGACTGACGTATTTAAAGGTGCTCCTTTTGCTATCCAGTCTGGAATTAGCTCATTGAGTGCAATTGGATCAATGACTGCACCTGATAGGATATGTGCGCCAACTGCCGCGGCTTTTTCAAGCACGCATACGCTTAGCTCTTTATTACTATCATTGGCTAGTTGTTTAAGCCGAATAGCCGCTGCTAACCCAGATGGCCCAGCACCCACAATCAACACGTCATAATTCATCACATCACGTTGCATTTCGTTCCTTCAAGTCACTATGCAATTTCAGGCAAGTTTACCAAGTCACTGCGCTCCACATCCGCTGTATAGCGCTTACATAAATCTAAAAACGCTTGAATCCCAGTGGTTTGATATTTTTGCTTATGCCATAAAAAATAAAAGTACCGGCTTAAATCTAGGCTGGGCGTTACCAGTGGAACAAGACTGCCTCGGCGAAACGCATCTTTGAGTGCCAAGCGAGAAATACATCCAATGCCTAAACCAGATTCAACCGCCCGTTTAATCGCTTCTGTATGTTCAAGTTCTAGTCGAATATTGAGCGCTGCATGATGACTGTGAAATGCGCGATCAAAGGTAGCACGTGTACCTGAACCTTGTTCACGTAAAATCCAATGTTGTTGTAATAGCTCCGACATGCTGACTTTACGTTGATTCGCCAAGGGATGACTCGGCGCACAAAATACCACCAATTCATCTGCTATCCATCGCTCAACTGCAATATCAGGGTGGTTGCAGTCGCCTTCAATCAAACCTAGATCTAATTCATGATTGGCTATTTGTTGCACGATGGTGCTGGTATTGTGCACTTGTAACTGGATACGACTTTCAGGATGCTCTTGCAAGAATCTAGCCACCAGAATGGTGGCCAAGTAATTACCGACTGTTAATGTCGCACCGATTTTCATATACCCAAAACCAGCATGACCTTGCAGTAAATTCTCAATTTCTTTGGCGCGGTCTAACAGCTCTACCGCACGAGGTAGTAATTGCTGGCCTGTTTCATTGATACGCAGTGATTTTCCAACGCGATCAAAAAGCTGAAGGTCAAACTGACGTTCCAGCTCACTTAGTGCTGTACTGGTTGCGGATTGTGAAAGAGACAACACCTCAGCCGCTCGGGATACACTTTCCGTCCGGCAAACGGCTACAAAAATCTCTAATTGTCTCAGGCTATATTTCATACGCTCTTATATCTACTAGATAGATATATATTATCTTTATAATCCATTTAATAAATATTATACGCTACTGTAAAATGCACATCAATTCTTAAGGAAACAGTCATGAAAATTTTAGTCGCAGTCAAACGAGTGGTTGATTACAACGTGAAAGTCCGTATTAAGTCTGATGGTTCTGACGTAGACATTGATGGCGTTAAAATGGGAATCAACCCGTTCGATGAAAATGCACTTGAAGAAGCGCTACGTTTAAAAGAGAAAGGATTGGCATCTGAAATCATCGCTATTTCTCTTGGTAGCGCGGCTAATCAGGATGTACTTCGCCATTCTTTGGCAATGGGGGCTGACCGTGCCATTCTGCTGGAAACTGATGCAGACTTACAGCCCCTAGCGGTTGCCAAGTTGTTAAAGGTTATGGTTGAACGTGAAAAACCAGAACTCATCATGCTTGGCAAACAGGCAATCGATGACGATGCTGGTCAAACAGGGCAAATGTTAGCGGCGTTATTGGATTATCCACAAGGGACTTTTGCCTCTTCAATCCAAAAGGAAGCGAACATACTCACCGTTACACGTGAAGTGGATGGCGGAACCGAAACCCTTGCGTTGACATTACCAGCCGTTGTTACTGCCGATCTACGTTTGAATGAGCCACGCTTCGTCAAACTTCCAAATCTCATGATGGCCAGAAAAAAACCGATTGAAACAATCGACGTAACAACATTAGTGATAGCGGTTGCACCTCGTCTTCAATTAATACAAGTTGCTGAACCGCCTGTCAGAAAAGCTGGTATCAAAGTGAATAGCGTCGAAGAGCTATTGAATAAGTTGCGTGCACATGAAGGGATTCTAGTATGAGTATTTTAATTATAGCCGAGCACGATGGTGTTCAATTAAGCCCATCTGTTCAACAGGCCGTCACTGCAGCGCAAGCTTGGAATTCCGCGATACATGTATTGGTTGCTGGAAATGCTGCTGATGCTGTTGCAAAACAAGCGGCATCGATTTATGGTGTGGAGCGCGTCATCCAAGCGAATGCTTTGCATCTTGAAAAACCAATTGCTGAAGACATTGCGAATTTGATTGTCTCAATTAGTCAAGATTACAAAGTGATTCTTGCTGCGCATTCTTCTTTTAGCAAAAATGCGCTGCCGCGTGTAGCTGCACTCCTTGATGTTGCCATGATTTCTGATGTACTAGAGATTCAAGGAAACAATACATATGTCCGCTCAATTTATGCTGGCAATGTATTAACTACTATTCAGAGTTGCGATGCAGTACAAGTTCTGACAGTTCATGGTAGCAACTTCAACAGCGCTTCCTTAACAGGAAGTGCTGAGATTATTTCTGTAGAGACACCTTCTACTTTTAATCGAACACAGTGGAAATCTGAAATACGCAGCCAGTCGGAGCGCCCGGCCTTAAGCTCAGCAAAAATTGTCGTTTCAGGTGGCAGATCTCTTGGAAGTGCTGAACGCTTTGAAAGCGTTTTGTCCCCTTTAGCAAGCAAACTTGGTGCTGCTCTAGGTGCTACGAGAGCCGCGGTTGATGCAGGTTATGCGCCAAATGATATTCAAGTTGGTCAGACCGGTGTGGTGGTTGCTCCTGAGCTTTATATTGCAATCGGTGTGTCTGGTGCGATTCAGCATACCTATGGCATGAAAGACAGCAAAGTGGTCGTTGCGATCAACCAAGACCCCGAAGCACCTATTTTCCAAGTGGCTGACTACGGACTTGTCGCTGACTTGTTCGATGCAGTGCCAGCACTGACAGCAGCGATTCAGTAAATTCTAATCATTGATAACTTAAGAAAAACATCATGAGCAAATATTCATCAGAACGTGTCCTCAGTGTCCATCATTGGAATGACAGTTTATTTAGTTTTAAAACGACACGTGACCCAGGCTTACGCTTTGAAAATGGCCAGTTTGTGATGATTGGTTTAGAAGTGGATGGCATTCCACTGACTCGTGCATATAGTATTGCGAGCCCAAACTACGATGAACATTTAGAGTTTTTCAGCATTAAAGTACCCAACGGTCCTTTAACCTCTCGCCTGCAACATTTGAAAGTAGGCGATGAGTTATTAGTTAGCCGCAAACCAACTGGTACGCTGGTCATTCATGATTTAAAGCCTGCTAAACACCTTTACTTACTTTCCACTGGGACTGGTTTAGCGCCGTTTATGAGCTTGATTCAGGACATAGAAGTATACGATCGATTCGAAAAAGTCATTTTGATTCATGGCGTGCGTTACTTGAGCGAACTTGCTTATGCTGACTTTATTGAGAAAGAGCTGCCCAATAATGAATTTTTTGGGGAAGAGGTGCGTAACAAACTCATTTACTACCCAACAGTCACGCGTGAGCCGTTCCGCAATCAAGGCCGTCTGACTGACTTGATTAATTCGGGCAAGCTATTTGAAGATATTGGTTTACCATCGCTAAATCCAGCTAATGATAGAGCTATGATTTGCGGTAGTCCCCAAATGCTTGCAGACACAGAGGCGCTACTAAATAACCTTGGATTCGTTGTTTCCCCAAGGATTGGTGAGTTAGGCGATTATGTAATTGAGCGTGCTTTTGTTGAAAAGTAATAGCGAGAGTTTATAACCAAACTTTTTGATAGTCTGCTATGCGGATATCTTACCCATTGAGTTATAGAAAACATAGCCACTTTGAATGGCTGCTTTCTGATTGTAATTGGTGGCGCATTTCCTAAAGTTTTAAGTGGCACCTATGGACAAGAATACTTAACCAATGCCATATTATGAAAATATCATTTAGAAATAGTGCAATTTGATATCCTACAAATTGCAAGTAGAATTTTAGTTACAAAGACTTCTATCAACATACCGTTTATTTCCTGACTTTGTAAGGGTGTAACATCCACCCCTTGGGCCGCGAATATTACCATTGCTTGAATCGCCTTACTTTGGTAGAAGCTTTGCAGGCATATCTAGTTTAAATACTTGTAAACGACTTTATTGGAAATGTAACAAGCGTAGTTTTTTTGACGGGTTAAGTTGTAAACGACTTTATTTAAATCAGGGTTTTTCTAAGTTGCTGATTTATTTAAGGTGGGTGTAAACGACTTTAATGTCAAAGAACACGTTTGTTGTTTACGGACATTAAAGTCATTAACTTGACAATAAAGTCGTTAGTGAAAAGGGCCATCAAAACCTATATCAAAGTAACTACTTAGAATTTTTTCTAATGATCCGCGATTTTCAAACAATGGACCCCAAAAAT
>JAKQIT010000030.1 GCA_029556915.1 Pseudomonadota bacterium | reverse complement strand
TTAACTGCTGGTGGCGATGACCGTGCAACTGCTTGGGACTTAGGTGCTACAGTAAACGTAGCTGGCTTTGGCTTAACAGGTTACTACGGTGATGGCGACGGTATCGGCCAAACAATTCAATTGTTTGACGGTTTCGATGCTAATGGTAAATCACGTGATTCAGACCAATGGTATGTTCAAGCAACTTACACGCTTCCAGGTGTAGGTACTAAATTGGGCGCTTCATACGGCGAGTCTACTTTAGATGGTAACAGTGTTGATGCGTTCCGCGATATCGAAGACAACATGTGGACAATTGGTGCTTACCATCCATTGACAAAACATTTGAACTTGGTTGCTGAGTATTCAGAATCAGAGCGCGATGTTGACAACCGTGGTGCAGGTAATGCTAAAGCAGATGCTAAAACAATCGCTTTAGGCGCTATCTTATTCTTCTAGTTTAATGCTGGCTTAGCCAGTTTAAATTAAAAGTAATAAATTAAAAACGGCAACTTCGGTTGCCGTTTTTTATTGCTAATAATAACTTTTCGCTATAAGATATACGTGTATATCAAAGTTGGAGATCAATATGTTAGCCATTAGATTGCCTGAAGACATAGAAAGTAGATTAGATTTTTTAGCAAAAGCAACCGGACGCACTAAAACATTTTATGCACGTGAAGCGATTCTGGAATATTTAGAAGATTTAGAAGATTTATATTTATCTGAACAAAGATTAGCTGATATTCAAGCTGGCCGTAGTAAAACCTATACTTTGGATGAGGTGAAAAGTCGTTTGGGGCTCGCTGACTAATGCGTTGGAAAGTTATTGTAGATGATAAAGTATTTAAAACACTACAAAAATTAGATAAACCTGTTACTGCACGTATTATTGATTTTATTGAAAATAGGTTGGCAACAGCTGAAAATCCGAGAGTACTTGGTGCAGCATTGCAAGGTGCAAAATTAGGCGAGTATTGGAAATATCGAGTAGGAGACTACCGTATTATCGCTAGTATTGATGATAGCCAAATTACAATTACAGTCGTCAGAATCGGCAATCGAAAAGAAGTGTATCGTTAGTAAGCGCAATTTTGTGAACAGTTTTTATTTTTGTTAGTAGCAAATTTTCACCATTGCCTTCACGATTTAAGCCAGTGCTTGGGTTCCACGTAGAATATATCTGTTAAAGCAGATTATTCATACGTGAAAAATCGCTCTTACAGCCTGTTTTTTTTATTAAATATACAAAAAAATCGCTGCAACCTTTTTTGATGTCCTGCGAGCCTTATAAATAAAGGCTCGCAGGGCATTTATTTTTTTCTCGAGTAATTTAAACGAATTAAAGGGTTCTATATTGCGATATTTTTTGTGCGTTGTAATGGAAAAATATCGTAGCTATTTGCGTCAATTTTGTTGATAAAAAAGACTTGTGCTAGTCGCCCTGTTGCGAGGGAGTCACCAAAAAATTCATTGGCTGCGTGGTAGGTTTGTGCGTTAAATAAAATAAGCGTGTTGTAAACGTTATTCACTCTGACGGTTTCATCAAACATGCTGTGAAAATCTGTTGAAACGGGCTGGTTGGTTTTGAAATTAATTTCAGATTGCTTGAGCGCAGCTTGGAATTTTTCCTCATTAAAGCTGGAATTTGGCTTAAATAACGATGTGCCGGCATTGAGTGGTGCATTAGGCGTTAAGTAAATCACGCCGGCAAAAATAGTGTTGCCATCTTGATGCAGCACGCCACGCTCAAATTTAGCTTCAACGACTTGAAAGCTGGTGGAAATTGCCCAACGCATTGCGTCTTGTTTTGTGTTGTGAAAAACAGAGACTAATTTTTTACAGACTTTTTCGTATAAAGTTGCATCAATTTCAAACAAATCTTTTGTTCTGCAACCCGGGAATACGTAATCAATATTATTTAATTCATGACAATAGGTAAATTTTTGATTAAGCGCAAACTTACGAATTTCATCGGGGTTTTCATAAAAGTTATCAATGATCGTGACGCTTGGGTACAAATCCATAGGGTGAACTTTCAAATGTTTATTGGCTGAATCACGCTGATTCTAACATGTGAAGTTTCATTCAAACAAACTGCTAATAGCATTGATTACTTTTACACTGCTCTGCAAGCCTTATAAATAAAGGCTTACAGAGCGATGTTAATTGCCCGGGCAGTGTTTGGAGTAAAAAATTTATTCTTCAATGCCTAATTCTTGAATTTTTCTGGTGATGGTATTGCGACCCATGCCGAGTTGGTTGGCGGCTTCAATACGGCGGCCATGCGTGTGCTCTAGGGCTTTTACAATCAGAATGCGCTCAAAAATTTGGGTGCGCGTTTCAAGTACATGTTGCTCATTGCGGTTTAGTGCGTCTGTTACTTCGGCTGCAAGCGCCTCTTGCCAAGTGGTAGATGCAACTGATTTACCGGCATCCTCTTTGAGTTCAGGAGGTAAGTCTGCGATATCAATATTTTGGCCCGGAGCCATCACCGTGAGCCAATGGCAAACATTTTCAAGTTGCCGTACATTACCGCTCCAGTTAACTGCGCTGAGGTATTTGAGTGCAGCGGTTGAGGGTTGTTTGGTTTCAACATTCAATTCAGTGGCACTTTGTTGCAGAAAATGCTTGATGAGAAGCGGAATATCTTCACGGCGTTCGCGTAGCGCGGGTAAGCGTAAACGAATTACATTGAGACGGTGGAATAAGTCCTCACGAAAAAGCCCAAGTTTGACGCGTTCTTCAAGGTCTTGGTGCGTGGCGGCAATAATACGCACGTTCACTTTAATCGGCTGGTGACCACCCACGCGATAGAATTGGCCGTCACTTAACACGCGTAATAGGCGTGTTTGTAAGTCTGGCGGCATGTCACCAATTTCATCTAAAAACAAGGTGCCTGTGTCAGCTTGCTCAAACCTTCCTCGACGCGATGACGCCGCGCCTGTAAATGCACCACGTTCATGGCCAAATAGTTCTGATTCTAATAAATCTTTCGGAATTGCCGCTGTGTTAATAGCGATAAATGGTTTGTCTCCACGCGGGCTATGGCGATGCAACGCGCGCGCGACAAGCTCTTTACCACTGCCTGATTCACCATTAATAAGCACCGTGGCGTGCGAGCGACTTAAGCGGCCAATAGCGCGAAAAACTTCTTGCATGGCAGGTGCTTGGCCAATAATTTCAGGGGTTGCCTCCAGCGTGACCTTTTCAGTAAATTCTCGGGTGCTTTCTTCAACGGCACGCTTGATAACATCAATGGCCTGATCAACATCAAAGGGTTTGGCTAGATACTCAAAAGCGCCTCCTTGAAAAGCCGCTACAGCGCTTTCAAGATCAGAATAGGCTGTCATGATAATGACCGGGATATCAGGATATTTTTGCTTAATTTCAGTGAGAAAATCTAAGCCAGACCCATTGGGCATACGAATATCACTCACCACGACTTGCGGCTGTTCCCGTTCCAGCGTATTGAGCGCCTCTGCCACCGATGTAAAAGTCTTGTAGTCCAAATCAGTTCGTGTGAGGGCCTTTTCAAATACCCAGCGTATTGATTTGTCATCATCGATAATCCAAATGGGTTTCATCTTTGTTAATCCTTAAGGGTAATACGTGTTTGTTGGTTCGTGTTTTATTGCTTAGTTGCGGCTGGTTTCACCACACTAGTTTCAATTGGTAATAAAATAGTAAATAGGGTTTTACCCGGCTCGCTCTCACATTCAATCATGCCGTGATGCTGAGTAATAAAAGTTTGTGCAAGTGTTAAGCCTAGCCCAGTGCCGCCTTCAGAACCTGATACGAGTGGGTAAAAAATACGGTCGCGTATGTCGGCTGGAATGCCTGGCCCGTTATCAATAATTTCCAGTTTAATTGCAACGCGGTATCGCTTGCGTGCAAGGGTCACTTGACGCTCAGCACGCGTTCTAAAAATAATTTTACTATCTGGCGTGTTGTGCGCTTGCATGGCCTGCGCGGCATTACGGGCAATATTCAGCACGGCTTGGATGAGCTTTTCTCGGTCACCAATGAGTTCTGGCAAACTTAAATCGTAGTCGCGTTGTATCAGAATCGCCTTTGGCGACTCGGCGAGCAGTAAGCTACGGACACGTTCAAGCACTTCATGAATATTCGTCGGCTGGTATTTTGGCGCACGGTGCGGAATCAATAGCCGATCCATCAAGGTTTGCAGGCGATCAGCCTCTTTAATAATCACTTGCGTGTATTCGCGTAAACTTGGAGAAGGCAACTCATGCTCAAGCAATTGGGCTGCACCGCGCAGTCCACCAAGCGGATTCCGTATTTCATGCGCGAGATTACGTAATAACTCCGCATTAGCTTGTTGCTGAATGAGCATGCGCTCTTCACGTGCAATGCGAAGTTGTGCATCCATCTGCTGAAATTCTAAAATAAGGCACGCATTTGGTGCGTCAATCGGTGTGGCTGTACAAGTAACAGAAAATGACTGAAATCTGTTGGTGGTAATCGTAAACTCATGTTCTCTGAAAGGGCTTTGTTGCGAGATAGCATTTTTAATTGCCATCATTAATATTTCACAATCGGGAAATACCTCATTGATAGGCATGCCAGTCACGTGCGTGGCGCTAAATGCAAAGATAATTTCGGCCGCTGGGTTGATGTAGACCACATGGCATTCTTTATCTAGCAGAATAATCGCGGTGGCGAGATGCTCTAGCCCGCTAAACAAATTTGGGGTGGATTGAACCATTATTTAGTTATTGCACCGAAATAAAACAAAGGGTTGTTAAGTCATGAATCATCATACTATGATTAAAGCAAAAATGAGACCAACATGTAATGCTGGTCTCATTTTATGAGGGGCGTGCAGTATTTGAATGAAAAGGTGACTAGCGGAGCGATTCAAGCTCTTTCTCTAAAAGCTTAATATTGTTTTCATGGCCATCTACATCTGCTTGAAGACTTTTCATTTTTTCTTGAAATTTTGCAACATTACGAAATGTCTTGCCGTCGGCATGATGCACCATTTCTGGGTTGGCTTCACCTTCAGCATAGGCTTTCTTAGCCTGCGCTAAAGCGGCTTTTTCGCCTTCTAGCTCATTTTGTAAGATTTCCTGACGTTTACTATCACGGTTATTCTGCGTTTGTTTGTCTACTTTTGGAAAATCACTCGGTGTAGCGGTGCGGTTGTTATTGGCATTTGCCCGATTATTGTTTGTTCTAGGCCGCTCATTTTTAATGACATTCGAATCTGGGTCAATGTCTAAACGTGTGGCGCCTTTAGACTTAATGTTGGAATAAGTAATGCGCCCATCGGCATCAACGTGTTTATAGATTTCAGCAGTAGCAGCCACCGAAAAAACGCTGGTCATTAAGGCAAATATCAATAAATATTTTTTCATGGGCTTAGTTTAGTAGAGTTAATGAGATTTGGCAACATAGCATGCCAACGCATTGTTTTGCTGCAAGGTTGACACATAGTTAACGAGGCCAACAAAGAAATAAAAAAAGGGGCGAAAATCGCCCCTTTTATAGTGCTGATTTGCTATTGAATTAGCAAGAATAGTACAAACCAAACTCTACAGGGTGTGGTGTCATACGCACTTTGTTTACTTCTTCCATTTTTAACGCAATGTAGGCATCAATCCAGTCGTTAGTGAATACGCCACCTTTAGTTAAGAACTCGCGGTCTTTATCTAATTCCGCAAGCGCTTCTTCTAGTGATGCACATACTGTTGGGATTTTCGCATCTTCTTCTGCAGGAAGATGGTACAAGTCTTTTGTTGCCGGTTCACCTGGGTGAATCTTGTTTTGAACGCCATCTAAACCAGCCATTAGCAATGCAGAGAAAGCCAAGTATGGGTTAGCGATTGGATCTGGGAAGCGCGCTTCAACACGACGGCCTTTGTCAGAATGCACGAAAGGAATACGAATAGAAGCTGAACGGTTTTTAGCAGAATAAGCTAATTTAACGGGTGCTTCAAAGTGTGGCACTAAACGTTTGTATGAGTTAGTCCCTGGGTTTGTAATCGCATTCAATGCCTTAGCGTGTTTGATGATGCCGCCGATGTAGTATAAAGCGAACTCGCTCAAACCAGCGTAGCCATTACCTGCGAACAAGTTTTTGCCATCTTTCCAAACGGATTGGTGAACGTGCATGCCAGAACCGTTATCGCCTGCGAATGGTTTTGGCATGAATGTCGCTGTTTTACCATAAGCGTGAGCGGTGTTTAAAATTACATATTTTTGGATTTGAGTCCAGTCAGCGCGTTGCGTTAAGGTGCTGAATTTAGTACCGATTTCACATTGACCAGCAGTGGCCACTTCATGGTGGTGCACTTCAACAGGCACACCCATTGCTTCTAACGTCATACACATGGCAGAACGGATGTCATGCAATGAATCGACTGGAGGCACTGGGAAATAACCACCTTTGACACCTGGACGGTGGCCAGTGTTGCCACCTTCAAATTTCTCATTTGAAGCCCAAGCGCCTTCTTCTGAGTTGATGCGTACTGAGCAACCGCTCATCGCAACGTCCCATTGAATGCTGTCAAAAATAAAGAATTCTGGTTCAGGGCCGAAGTAAGCTGTATCGCCTAAACCAGTTGATTTTAAGTAAGCTTCAGCACGTTTAGCCAAGCTGCGTGGGTCACGCTCGTAACCTTTGCCATCTGTTGGGTCAACCACATCACAAGTTAATACTAGTGTTGGCTCGTCCATGAATGGGTCGATATTTGCTGTTGATGCATCTGGCATTAATTGCATATCTGATGCTTGAATACCTTTCCAACCTGCGATTGAAGAACCGTCAAATGCGTGGCCTTCAGTAAATTTATCTTCGTTAAAATGTGATACAGGTACAGTCACGTGTTGTTCTTTACCACGTGTATCAGTAAAGCGAAAATCGACGAATTTGATGTCGTTTTCAGCTACCATTTTCATAACATTTGCTACAGACATGAATGTCTCCTATAGTTGAGGACGCATTGGTGAAAAATATAAATTCTAACTTAATTCTTAATGCGTAATAATAGCAGGAAGTGTGCCAGCAAAAAAATAGATAAATGGCTAGATTCTACGTATAGCGTCAAAAAACACCATAATTTAGCGCACAGAAAAAGTGCGTTTCATCAAAAAACGCACCATAACTGTGCTCTCGCTTGCGGTGGCAAAAAATAGCGTATTTCAAGTTATACTTTACCTATTAGAATAATTTTTAACAAACCAACGAAATGGCTGCAATATTACAGCTAATACAAAATATATAGTTTTTTAAAATGACAAATCCGGAAAGTTGCTTATTGCAAGCGCATCAGCGAGTCACACAAAACAATTATCCCTATGCAGGCGCTTTAACGCCAAATGAGGCCTTTGAGGTTTTGCAAAACAACCCTTCTGCCATTTTGGTAGATGTGCGTAGCCGCGCCGAACTGGAATTGGTGGGAAAAGTGCCACAGGCTACGCATATTGAATGGGCTTTTTATCCTGGCATGGTGGCAAACCCTGATTTTGCACAAACATTACAAGCGCAAGTGGATGATGATTTGATAGTGATATTTATGTGCCGTACAGGTGTACGCAGCCATAATGCCGCCGTGTTGGCGCAGCAATTAGGTTACAGCAAAGCGTATAACATGCTTGAAGGTTTTGAAGGTGAGGCCAATGCCTTAAAGCAGCGCACACTGATTAACGGCTGGAAGCATGCTGGCCTACCGTGGACTAATTGAAAGCAGAATGCCAATATGACAGACCATTACGCGGTAATAGGCAACCCAATTTCACACAGCAAATCACCCAACATTCATAAAGCCTTTGGGCTTCAAACACATCAAGATATCTCTTATGAGGCAAAACTCGCGCCGCTGGATGGGTTTGCAACGTTGGTACACGCGTTAGTCAAACAAGGCTATCTTGGTGCCAATGTGACCGTGCCTTTTAAGCTAGAGGCTTATCAACTTTGCGATACTTTAACCGAGCGCGCAAGGTCGGCCGGTGCAGTGAACACGCTCACTTTTGCAGAGAATAAAATCAAAGGGGATAACACTGATGGTGCAGGGTTGGTGAATGACATTGAGCAGAATTTACACATGCGTTTTGTGAATAAACATGTATTGCTATTGGGGGCGGGCGGCGCAGCGCAAGGTGTGTTGTTGCCCATTTTATCAGCCCAGCCGGCAAGCCTAACCATTGCCAATAGAACGATAGAAAAAGCGCATTTTATGGTGCAGAGTGTTGCTGCTACGCATGCGGTGTGCAATATCAACGTTACCACCTTTGAACATTTGTTTTCGCCGATATTAAAGCAACCTTTTGATATTGTTATCAACGCCACCTCTGCTGGCTTAACAGCATCACATTTGCCAATTTCTGACCAAGTTTTTGCGCAGCACACTTTGGCCTATGACATGATGTACGGCCGAGAAACACCCTTTATGGTGCAGGCGCGTGCGGCCGGTGCGCAAGTGGCCGATGGCTTAGGCATGCTGGTTGAGCAAGCGGCCGAGGCTTTTTATGTTTGGCGCGGCATTCGGCCAGAAACTGCTACCGTGATTTCGCATTTAAGAAAGCCATCTAATTGATACGCTGGCTATTCAATTGCAAACCAAACGTGCTACCTTTGGGTTTTGGCGGTGTTGTTAAACGCGCATTTGTGCTTTTCATCCTCACGGTTTTTTTATATCAACTGTGGATTTTTTTACATATTTGCTGGTGGATTAAGTTTAACCCGTCAACCAGCGCCTTTATGGAAGAACGCCTAGCGGTTATTCAAGAAAGTAAACCGGATGCAGAGCTCAAGTATCGGTGGGTAGA
>JAKQIT010000023.1 GCA_029556915.1 Pseudomonadota bacterium | reverse complement strand
TTACGACTTATGGACGTTCATCAGGCTTCTGTATTGACCCTATCGAAAAAAAACCACTGAATCATTTTTATCCAGGTAGTAGCGTATTATCTTTCGGCACGGCAGGCTGTAATCTAGCATGTAAATTTTGCCAAAACTGGGATGTCAGCAAATCCAAAGATATGCATAAAATGATGGACCAAGCCTCCCCCGAGGCGATTGCCTTGGCCGCAGAGCAATATGGTTGCAAGAGCGTCGCATTTACTTATAATGACCCCGTGATTTTTGCAGAATATGCGATGGATGTGGCCGATGCTTGCCATGCACGCAACATCAAGACTGTAGCTGTCACCGCAGGGTACATGCATGACAAGGCTAGACGGGATTTTTACACAAAAATAGATGCGGCGAATGTTGACCTGAAGGCTTTTACCGATGATTTCTACGTCAAGTTGACTGGCGCGCATCTACAGCCCGTGCTGGACACCTTGCGTTACCTGAAGCGTGAAACAAATGTATGGTTTGAAATCACGACCTTACTGATTCCTGGTAAAAATGACTCAAATGAAGAAATCACCGCCATGTGTAGCTGGATCAAAAAAGAGTTAGGGATCGATGTTCCATTGCACTTTTCTGCGTTTCACCCAGATTACAAAATGTTAGATAATCCTGCCACGCCGCCTGCCACCCTGACACGTGCGCGAGACATCGCCATTAAAACAGGTTTGCATTATGTTTACACGGGCAATGTGCATAATCAGGAAGGCGATACAACTTTTTGCCCACACTGCCATACGCCCGTCATTGTGCGCGACTGGTACCAAATCAACCAGTATCGCTTGACCGAAAGCGGCAGTTGTCCTAACTGCGCCACCCGCATAGCTGGCTGTTTTGCGAAGCAAGCTGGAACTTTCGGCAGGAACCGTATACCCATTGCAATCATGGCGAACGCCTGACGCTGAGAAGACCATGCCAATGGCGATAAAAAAACTTGTAAAAATCCCGGTAGGCGGTATTGCTATAGAAGGTATGCTTGAGCTGCCAGAAAGCACCATTGGCCTAGTACTATTTGCCCATGGTAGCGGTAGCAGTCGGTACAGCCCACGCAACAACTATGTTGCGCAAGTTCTACATCATAGCGGCATTGGAACATTATTGATGGACTTACTTACGCCTGAGGAAGATATAGACTACCAAACTCGCTTTGATATTCCGCTACTTACTCAACGCTTGCTCGCAGCTACCCTCTGGGTAAAAACTGAAGAGCTGACCAAAAACATCCCAATTGGGTTTTTTGGCGCTAGCACAGGCGCCGCTGCGGCATTACAAGCTGCGGCGTTAATGGGCGAGGATATTAGCGCAGTCGTTTCTCGTGGAGGCCGCCCTGACATGGCAGGACAAAGTAACTTAGAGAAAGTGAAGGCGCCCACATTACTTTTGGTGGGCGGGCTAGACGATATGGTGATAGAACTAAATCGCGCTGCCTACAGCGTAATGAGTTGTAAGAAAGATTTATCAATCATCAATGGCGCGACACATTTGTTCGAGGAACCTGATACTTTGGAGAATGTCGCTTATCAGGCATCCGCTTGGTTTACTCAACATTTCAAATCTTTCTCGGCCGCCAGTCAGTAATCTAATGGAGAGCGCTTAAAACCATCCGCTTCTGCTATTAAATACGCTTCAACCTCAATGATTCTGTGTCCCTCTAATTGACAGGCCACTGGTAAATCGCTCTAACCAATTTTATCTTTATTGCTCTCAATGTCGATGATTTTGGCTGAGCCAACCTTATCTGCATTAAAATTCAAATGACATCTTTGTCCCCTGAGATGTCCATGACGTATTAATCCGCAAAGCGGACTGTTATGTTATATAGAAATTGTAAAACAGCTATGGAGTATATTGCTCAATAATAAATTTGCACATACTGTTTGCTAGCTCTTCTTTTTCATAAAATACCTTGCCTGCACTCTCAGCTTTTAATAAATTAGACTCACTTTCATTTCTTGTTCTAATCACAATTTGAATTTCAGGTTGAAGGGTTTTAGCAGTTTCGACCATTTTTCTAATATTGATTGAGTCAGGTGTTGCTATGACCAACATAGATGCATTTGCAATATGCGCTTGAATTAATACTGCAGGTTCCGAAGCATCTCCGAATACCGCCTGTATTCCTGTTTTACGCAAAGCTTCAACAAGCTCTCTATTTTCATCCGCCACTACAAAAGCAACGTTTTTTTCTCTAAGTGCAGTTGCAATTTTTTTTCCAACTCTCCCATATCCGACGAGCACAACTTGACCTTTTAAATATTTTCGTTCGGTATTCATGGGTAGCTCAGAAAACTGATCGATACGTTTCTCATAATGGCGAGCAGTTTCTGAAATACCAAGTACGCATGTTTTTAATGGCTTTATAACTGAGAACACAAGGGGATTGAAGGCAATTGAAATTAAAGCTCCTGCTAAAATTAAACTCATTCCTTCTACAGGCAACATGCCAAGTGAAACACCCAATCCAGCAAGAATAAAAGAGAACTCTCCAATTTGAGCTAAGCTTGCAGCTACTGTTAGTGCGGTATTGAGTGGATAGCGAAATGCTAAAGTGATTACCATAGCTACAATTGATTTACCAAAAACAATGATAGCAACAACGGCTAATACATTCAGTGGTTTTGTCAATAATATGGTCGGCTCAAATAGCATTCCAACCGATACAAAAAACAGCACTGCAAATGCATCTCGAAGGGGCAATGATTCTTCAGCAGCTCTATGGCTAAACTCAGATTCACGCATGACCATTCCTGCAAAAAAAGCTCCTAGTGCAAACGACACACTAAATATCAGCGCCGCACCGTAGGCAATCCCGATTGCAGCAGAAATGACAGATAATGTAAAAAGTTCTCTTGAGCCAGTTTTAGCTACTTGCCATAAAATCCATGGCAGCATCCGCTTGCCAACTACCAACATTAAGACGATGAAGCCCGTTACCTGCAAAAGCGTAAAACTGATTGTCTGCCATAAAGGAGTAGATCCACTCTCGGTCGTTACACCGCCTAAAATGCTTGCAAGTGGAGGCATTAATACCAAAACCAACACTGTGATAAGATCTTCTACAACTAGCCATCCCACTGCAATTTTGCCATTCATGCTTGCAAGAATCCCTCGGGACTCAAGTGCTTTTAATAACACCACAGTACTCGCACACGAAAGTGCCAAACCAAAGATTAAGCCTTCACCTAGTGTCCACCCCCACCAGTTTGCGAGCCACATACCGAGCACAGTGGAAATTGTCATTTGTATGACCGCACCTGGTAACGCTATTTTTTTTACAGACAATAAGTCGTTAATTGAAAAGTGCAGACCAACCCCAAACATTAGTAACATAACACCAATTTCAGAAAGTTGAGATGCAATACTTACATCTGCGACAAACCCTGGTGTTGCTGGTCCAATCAAAATCCCAGCGAATAAATAGCCAACTAGCGCTGGAAGTTTGCAACGTTCAGCAATAAACCCAAAAATCAGAGCAAGTCCAAAGCCAGCCGCGATTGTTGTAATAAGTGTTAAGTCATGCCCCATATATAACCTTTACGGATAATCAGTTTATGCTCTATACATCAGAAGTCTTTTTATGTCATAAAAAATATCAAGCGATTTTATTTTAGAGTCAAAATGAGGCTAGAGAATTGACTCTTGAAAAACGTGCTTAGAGAGCTTTGCTTCATTATCAATGCCCGCTTTGGTTAAATGGTACCAGCCTAGATGAAATTTTTTAAGGACCACTTTGTCCCCAATTAACGTTTTTAATTAATTGGCATAAATCTAATAATTTTATCTGGCGACTCTAAAATAATCCTAGACGGCTATTTTGGATGGAGTATTCACATAAATTTCGCTTCGCTAGAAACGAAATACTCCTCTGATACATAATAATTCAACCTTGATAAAAACAAACTAAATAAATGAAACTTCATGGACTCTCATTCTAGAGCGACTGACAGAAAAGCAATGCGCGTTTAAATTAGTACTTACGAAGCAAATAAAATCAGTCTTTCTGATGTCATTTGTAATAATCTAACTGACTATTAAGCTTGAATTAATTTTCAACTAGTAAACTTTCTTATTAAAAGACAATGAGCCTATTTTCAAACTATTTATTAAATTTAAATAAATATATGAATATAACTAGCTACTAATTTAATGATTGAGGTAAAAGCCACCTTAATTTGGCAATAATTTGACTTATGTTTTTTAAAGAAGAAACCATGACTCACTTCATTTGTCGTAATTGTGCATATAGTTTTCCATCATAGTCTGTTTAGATGATTTTTATAAAGGATTAAGTTATGAGTTTAGAGCAGCAACAGGCCATACTGACTATTGCATTATTTGCTGCATTTGCAGATGGTGAAAATAATGACCAAGAACGAGAGCAAATACGTGCGTTAGCGCAGAGTTTAGCCAAAGAAAAGGGTTTAGCCTTAATCCCCAAAATTTATCAAGAAGTACTTCTAAAAAAAATTAACTTAGAAGAGGTGTCTACTAGTTTAACAGAGGCTGAGTATCGTAAGTTGGCGTATGAGATGGCAGTTTGTGTGTGTGATGCTGATGGCATGACAACTGCATCAGAAAGGGCTTTTTTAAGTGAGCTAGCTAAGTTATTGCAGTTGGACCAAAGCGTTACAGTAGCTGCCAACGAAAATGCCGAGTCAGTTGCGGCATTAACTTCATCAGTAGCACCGATGAGTCAGCAAGATAAAGATGTTAACGAATTAGACACCCCAATATTATCAACTACGCCTATTCCACTGGAAGCCGATGTAGATCGCAGTATTCTTAAGTCCTCCATTCTCAACGGGGCGCTTGAACTACTTCCACAGTCATGGGCATCTATGGCGATTATTCCTCTCCAAATAAAAATGGTGTACAGCATTGGAAGAGGCTATGGTTACGAACTTGATCAGGGGCACATTCGTGAGTTGATGGCAACCATTGGCGTAGGGTTAACCTCTCAGTATTTAGAGCAATTTGGTCGAAAATTGCTAGGGGGTTTGTTTGGGGGTGTTGCTGGGGGATTTGGTAAGCAGCTTGGAAAAGCTACCACAAGCATAGCATTTTCTTTTGCGACTACTTATGCCCTAGGACAAGTTGCAAAAAGCTATTATTCAGGTGGTCGAGTAATGAATGCTTCTCTGCTCAGAGAAAGCTTCCAGAAAATACTCGAGCCTGCAAAAAAATTACAGTCTCAGTATATACCGCAGATTCAACAACGAGCCAGCAATTTAGATATGAGCGAAATTATGAATGTGGTTCGAGGTGTATAAACAGATAATGCAATCAAATGTTTGAGCACTAGACTCGATATGAACAGTCAAATAAATTTGAGTTGTAACAGCAAACTAGTGTTAACACTGTATGGACTTTATTTTGTCATAGCGATACTTATCTTAACAGCAAATCCAATTGAGGCATTCGCTCAAGATGGTC
Organism: Pseudomonadota bacterium; assembly: GCA_029556915.1. GTDB lineage: Bacteria > Pseudomonadota > Gammaproteobacteria > Burkholderiales > Methylophilaceae > Methylotenera. Next base: position 2,402 of record JAKQIT010000023.1, on the reverse strand, counting down.
AACGTGAGGCGCGCAAACTAAGTAAGTCTGGCCAAATACTGCCCCTTGAAAAAATCCATGAAAAAGCTAATTTAATTAAACCTGGAAAGATATTGGAAACTGAGTTTGAAAACAAAAAGGGACGTTACATCTACGAAGTAGAATTGCTCGATAACAACGGATTAGTTTGGGAAGTCGAGTTGGATGCCAAAACTGGTGCTTTGATAAAGTTGGAAGAGGATTAATAATGCGACTTCTTTTAGTTGAAGATGACGCCACCTTAGGAACACAATTACAGCTATCTTTGAAAAAAGCCGGTTTTGCCGTAGATTTATCATCGGATGGGGTTGATGCAGAAACACTCGGGGAAATTGAACCCTATGATTTAGTAGTGCTTGATTTAGGTTTACCAATGAAATCTGGACTGGAAGTCCTTGGTAACTGGCGTAAGAGAGGTAATCAAGTGCCAGTTTTAATCCTTACGGCCCGTGGTAGCTGGCAAGAGAAAGTTGAAGGCTTTAAAGCTGGTGCTGATGACTACGTGAGCAAGCCCTTTCAAATTGATGAATTGTTGGCAAGAATAAATGCAATTCTTAAAAGAAGCACGGCTTCTATAGCAGGCTCCATTACCTTTAAAAATATTACACTGGACGAAGATAGCCAGGAGTTAATACTAAAGAATGGCATTCGTCATAACCTAACAGGTACAGAATTCAGACTACTTCGCTATTTCATGCTTCACCCAAAGCAATTATTATCTAAATCTAAATTGACGGAGCATGTTTATGAATATGATGAAGACAAAGATAGTAATGTCATAGAGGTATACGTAAACCGCTTGCGTCAAATAATTGGGGCTAATTTAATTAAAACCAGACGTGGGCAAGGTTATATATTTGGAAGTAACGATTAATGACATCGTTAAAAACCACGCTAACGTGGAGCTTGGTGCTCAGTTTAGTTTTACTACTTACATTTCAATTTTTAATAGTTTCATATGCAATTAGCCGCTTGACAGAAAATCAGTTGGAGGAAAGGCTCCAACGCGAGTGTGAAACATTGTTATCAATCACCAACTTCAACTCTTCCAATCAAATACATCTAGATACTCAGCACCTAGGAGCAATCTATCTGCGCCCGTTTTCAGGTCATTACTTCAGTATTCATACAGAGAAGCAACAGCTTATTTCCAGATCGTTATGGGACGCAGAGCTTAATGTAGAGTTACTAAAAGCGGGAGAAGATAAAAAGCTTAAATTATACGGACCTGAGAAGCAACCATTATTAGTTGTTTTACGAGGGTTTAAAAAACAGAATCAAACAATAACGATTGCAGTTGCTGAAAATATAGAACCATTAAATGCCAACATAAATCGATTTCAAATCACATATGCATTCATTTCTTTTATAGGTTTGCTACTTTTGCTACTGGTACAAAGGCTGATGATTTTAAATGCATTAAAACCGTTACAACAGGTACAAAAGAATATAGTTAAGCTTGCACAAGGCGAATCTAGTCAGCTTGATGCAGAAGGTCCCGCAGAAATAATGCCACTCATAGAAGAACTAAACCGTCTATTAACTGGTTTAGATAGAAAGTATCACAGGTCTCGTGAGTCTTTAGGTAACCTTGCACATGCCCTCAAAACCAGATTGACCTTATTAAATCAAATTGCTGAAAGACAAGAAATAATCAGTGACAAAGCAGCACAATCTTCTATTTATGAATTAACGGCCGCGATGAATAGCATCGTTGAGCGAGAACTAAAACGTGCTCGACTGCTTGGGGATCTGCGTCCAGGTCGGCAAGTAGATTTAAAAGTTGTTGTTACTGAGCTTATCAATACACTAAGGCAAATCTACTCTCAAAAAGGTGTAAACATTACATGGGAGATTCTTTCAGAGGCGACGTTCTTTGGTGACAAAGAGGACTTAATTGAATTGCTTGGTAATTTACTTGATAATGCCTGTAAGTGGTCAATAAAACGGGTGTCTCTAACAATTACTGGAGAACATGGCATCATATTTATTATCGAAGACGACGGCATAGGCGCCCCAGTGCCTGACTTAGAAAGTTTGACGAAACGTGGTTTCCGTTCTGATGAATCCCAGCCAGGAAGTGGCCTAGGTTTGGCTATTGTCAACGATATTGTAGAGAGCCACAATGGTAGCCTTAGTTTTGGCAGATCCCCAGCTTTAGGCGGCTTACGGGTAGAGGTTAAGCTGAGCTAGCAACTGAATCAAAGGACGTCCGCAAACGTCCCTTTTTTAACTCAAGTAACTAAAACCAATCACGATTAATTCCGCTTACTTTCCCTGTTTTTGCATCAATATTAACTTCCCATTCCTTACCATCTGAATCTACGATCTCAAATTCGTAATCCCAGCCCTTACCGAGCTTACGATTTTCTAAGTCTGCATCT
>JAKQIT010000069.1 GCA_029556915.1 Pseudomonadota bacterium | reverse complement strand
GTATTTTCAACGCTATGTGTCAGAGCTACCCACCGCCGGCGAAATTGTGCTGTTTGACCGCTCTTGGTACAACCGCGCTGGCGTTGAGCGCGTAATGGGTTTTTGCAGCAATGACGAATATTTAGAATTTATGCGTGAAGCCCCCGAATTTGAAAAACACTTGGTGCGTAGCGGCATTCACCTCATTAAATTCTGGTTTTCTGTGAGCCGCAAAGAACAGCGCCGCCGCTTTAAAGAGCGTGAAGTGCATCCACTAAAACAATGGAAACTCAGCCCGATTGACTTAGCCTCACTTGAAAAATGGGACGACTACACCAAAGCTAAAGAAGCCATGTTTTTTCATACCGACACTGCCGAAAGCCCTTGGACAGTAGTGAAATCGGACTGCAAAAAACGCGCGCGCCTCAACGCCATGCGCTACGTACTGCACAAATTGCCCTATAAAAACAAAAGCCTCGATGCGATTGGCGCCGTTGATCCACTCTTAGTTGGGCGCGCGCAAGTAGTGTATGAACGCGGTGAAAAAGAACTGACGGTGTTAGACCAAGGCGCCATGCTTTAACACCAGCAATATTTGAGCATTTTTTAACTAAAAACCCGGCCTAAAAACTGGGTTTTTGTTTGCTTTAAAAAAACACTTAAAAACCATTAAAATCACACCAACCCTTTTTGACACCTCTGTAAGCCTTTATTTATAAGGCTCGCAGAGGCATAAAAAATCCTCGGGAGATTCTGTTCTTATAAAAACTATTTTTGTGTATTTACAACACTAAATTTTCAAAGCCCTAGTGTAAAAACGTTACAATATACGAAAAAACATCATGACCCGTTACTACTCTAGGGCTACTTAAAACAACAAGTTAGCCATAGCTAATGAAGGGTATTACAAAACATGAATAGGCTATGCCCATGAAAATCAACGCTAAACAACATATCATTGATGCAGGTTTACGTCCTACCAGTGCCCGCATTGCCGTGCTTAGCGTCATTAGTTGCGCAGACAGCGCATTGAGTCACTCTGAAATTTTAGAACGCCTAGTCACACAAAAGGAGTTTGACCGTGTGACCATTTACCGTGTGCTAGATAGGCTTACCCATCACCATTTAGTGCATAAAATTTCAGGCGAAAACCGCGCTTGGAAGTTTCAAATTTCTCAACACACGCATCACGCTGACGCACACCACCATGCACATTTACTATGCACCGTTTGCGGAAAAGTTTCTTGCATCCCAGAATTGTCCCCGCAATTTCCTAAGCCCATATTAAAAAAATATCACGTTGAAACCATCGATGTTCATTTTAAAGGCTTATGTGAAGATTGTTTTAGCGCTTCACAACCACCCCAAAATTAAATAATTTTTTAACAAATGCAATTTTGTTGCATTTGTTTGCCCACCCCACTAAAATGCAACATTGTTGCTTTTTAGCCTTTCTTAATGACACTTCTACAAATTATCTTAGCCACCTTGGTGGGCGGCGTACTTTCAGTCTTGCTGGCAAGCTTGGTCGCGCTCACCTTTTTAGCCCGCTTTGCCAACCGCATGGTGGCGTTTGCGGTGGGCGTGTTGCTAGGTTTTGCGCTCACCGATATTTTGCCTGAAGCGGTTAATCTAGGTTTAGATATTACCCAAGCAGGTTGGATATTGATTGCAGGCATCATGGGCTTTTTTCTGTTAGAAAAACTTGCCCTTTGGCGGCACGACCATGCCACGCACTTAGGCAAAACTCAGCATAAACCTCAAGTCACCATGATAGTGATTGGCGATGGTATGCATAAC
>JAKQIT010000008.1 GCA_029556915.1 Pseudomonadota bacterium | reverse complement strand
CGGTGATGCTTAAATGGTATGTGCATGGTGCAACAGCAATTGAAGCCTATTGGAAAAGTGTTGTCTGGCCTGCACAGGGGCTATTTATTGGTGAGCCATTAGCCGCACCCTTTGGCAGGCAATAACATAATGTTGAATCAGACGGTCTTGAATCAGGCAATATTGGCAAGGGCTGCGCCGTTTGCTTTTTATATCATCATCATGATGATTTCAGGCTTGATGCAAGATGCTGGCGTAGATGCACGCTGGATGTACGCGCTACGGGCGGGTGGCACAGCCTTACTGTTAATTTATTTGCACAAGTACTATGCAGAACTTGTGTGGTCAAAAAGGCCAACTGCGCAGCAACTATTTTTAGCAGTGTTGGCTGGCCTGGTGGTGTTTCTGCTATGGATTAGTTTGAGTCAGGATTGGATGATTGTTGGTTCAACTTCAGGCTACGATCCGCGAACCAGCGATGGTGCGCTGGATATCGGCATGGTGGCCATGCGTTTGGCAGGCGCAGCTTTGATAGTGCCGGTCATGGAAGAGCTTTTTTGGAGGTCATTCATCATGCGTTGGCTAGACCTTGCTGATTTTCAAACGCTCGCGCCTGCAAGTGTGACTATTAAGGCGCTGTTGATATCTTCAGTGGTGTTTGCCATTGAACATACTTTTTGGTTGGCAGGGTTAGCGGCAGGCTTAATTTACGGTGTGTTGTACATGCGCACGCAAAATCTGTGGGTGAGCGTGATTGCACACGCAGTCACCAATGGCGCACTTGGGCTTTGGGTGCTTAAAACTGGCCATTGGCATTACTGGTAAATCGTCGTTAAAACCAGCATTTTGATATGAAACCTTTTTGGCTGCCCTGCGGGCCTTTATTTGCAAGGCGCGCAGAGCAGAATAATTCTCTCGTGTGAAATATGCATTTTATTTAAGTGTGATTAGCGATGATGTTCTGTGATATTTATATCTAAGATTATTCGCTGAAATAATTTTAACTGTTGGTAATTGTAATTTTTTTTGATTAAAATTAAGTCTGTTAAATCAATTAAATAGCCTGATATTACTATTTACTTCTTTGCCTTTATAGGGTGATAATACAGCGAGACTATGGTAAGTTTAGCCAAAATTGGTTTTCTAAAGCGTTATTCGAGCAAATTTTTAAGGAACATCCATGTACCAAAATTCAGCATTCACATCATCAAATTCATGCGGCAATATTGCTAAAGTTGCACTGTTTATTGCAGTCGCAGGCTTACTTATTTCATGTGGTGATAAAAATGGCGCAACAGAAAAAGCGGGCCAATCGATTGTGCGTGTGAATGGTGATGAAATTACCATTCATCAATTGAATAATGAATTACAGCGTGCAAATGTTCAGCCTGCACAGCAGGATGTTGCAAGTAAACAACTCACTAAAGCCTTGGTTGATCGCCAAATTCTTGTGCAACAGGCGCTAAAAGATAAGCTCGACCGTAACCCTAACGTGATGCAGGCCATAGAAAGTGCAAAAACGCAAATACTGGCGCAAGCTTATTTAGAAGGTAAAGTGGCCGCAATTCCTGCGCCAACAGCAACAGAAGTCAATGAATACCGTGTGCAGCACCCTGAAATTTTTGCCAATCGTAAAATTTATGTCATGGAAGAATTATCATTTTTGGCGGACGCAAGCGTTAAGTCTGAATTGGAAGCGTTAAGTAATACGGCTAAAACACTGGATGAAGTTACCCAATGGTTGGACTCAAAACAAATTAAGTATGGACGGGCAAATTCAGCACATGCCGCTGAATCTGTGCCAAAACAACTGTTAGGTAAATTTAGCCAAATGGCCATTGGTGATTTAATTTTTGTAAATGCGAATGGCCGTACCATGGTAGGGCGCATGATAGAAGTAAAAAATGTACCAATTTCAGAAGCCGATGCTAAACCGCTGATTGAGCGGATTCTCGTTTCACAAAAACGTAAAGAGGCGGCAGAGGCTGAACTCACACGTTTACGTGGGTTAGCTAAAATCGAGTATCTGAACGAGAAGTTTGCCCCATCAGCCGGCACTGAGCCTGCCGCAGCACAGCCGCCAGCGACAGCGCCAGTGGTGGAAGATAAGGCCGCCAGCCCAGAAATAGGCGCCAATGATAATCTTGATAAAAGCATAGAAAAAGGCTTATCAGGGCTCTAAGCTGGTTGAAAGGATAGTTGGTGACTTAGTTTGCCCTGCTTTTCTGTTAAAATACACATCTAACAAGGTTTAGGAAAAATATGCGACAAATTTTCGCTTACATTTTATTGGCAGTGCTTGGTGCTTGGTTAAATATTGCCTCAGCTGAAGAGCCTAACTACGTTTTGGGTCCTGGTGATGTGATTAAAGTCAATGTTTACAGCAACCCAGATTTATCGCTTGAGGCACGCGTTTCAGAGGCAGGTTTAATCAGTTACCCGCTTATTGGTCAGGTGCAGGTAGGCGGCTTAACTACGTTTGCTGCTGAAAAACGTATTGCTGGCTTGTTAGAAAAAAGAGGCTTTATTAAAGAACCGCAA
>JAKQIT010000163.1 GCA_029556915.1 Pseudomonadota bacterium | reverse complement strand
CGGGCTTGCTGACTCAGTTATTGACACCAATATCATTAGCTTTAAAAACAAAACAGCGAACGGTTTTGTGATGAGTGAAGCTAGCCCAGCTAGCTTGCTACATTGTATTAATCAAGCCTTAAACGTATTCAATAATGACGTGAAAGCTTGGCAGCAAATCCAAAAAAATGGCATGTCTCAGAATTTAAGTTGGGATAAGAGTGCGCTGGAATATTTGGCTGTATATGAAAAACTGATGCAGTGATTTGAAGATTAAGCGTCGATATATATATAGTATGAGCTGGGGTCGATTTAGTAGAGGGGCAAGTCATCAGAATTATGCTGCAATTTAATTGTTAATCTAATACTGACTGGCGAAGTCAGCAGGTATTTGATTGCCAATTTTTGCATGTCGCCGAATGCGATATAAAACACTTCAATAAACTCAAAGATAACCCTTTTAGCGGTTTCTCTGGTTTTAAAACGATAATGATGCAAGCTTTCCGTTTTGATGGTGCAAAAGAAAGTTTCCATCGGGGCGTTGTCCCAACAATTACCCTTGCGACTCATTGAAGTTTGAATGCCGTAACTAGCTTGTAATGTTCGATAAGCCGCACTGCAATACTGACTACCACGATCCGAGTGATGCATTAAGCTTGGTGCAGGCTTTTTCTTCCAATACGCCGCCGTCAGTGCATCCATCACCAGCGTTTGCGTCATACGATTATCCATCGACCAGCCTACAATTTCACAGGTGTATAAATCTTTGACAGCGGCTAGATAAAGCCAGCCCTCACCAGTTGGAATATAGGTAATATCTGCCACCCAGACTTGGTTAGGTGCAGTACAGGCGAATTGGCGATCAAGCAAGTTTCTAGCGACCGGCAGAAGATGCTTAGAATCGGTGGTGACCCTAAACTTCTTCTTATGCGTACAACGGATTCCATGTAGTGTGCGTAGACGCTTAATGCGATTAATACCTGCCATTACGCCTTGTGCTGCCAGCTCAGTTTGAATCTTGAGTGGACCGTAGATACCACGTCCACGTGCATGGGCAGCACGGATATACACGAGTAAGCGTTGGTCTTGTTGTTTGCGCTCAGAGCTCGGTCTGCCATGACTATGTGCTAGATAGCCGCTCATCGCGACATTGAGTTGTTGGCAAAGCCGCTGAACAGCATGTTGTGATTTAAGTTTGTCGATCATGGCGTACTTTACTTCGTGAGTTTCGCAAAGTACGCGGTTGAGCTTTTTTTAAGATGTCACGCTCTTCTCGCGCTATGGCGAGCTCTCGTTCCAGCTCTCGAATTCGTTGCTGGTCTGCAGTAAGCTTGGCTGCACCTAGTGTGGCTTTGAGTTCACCACGCTCAGATTCTGAAATCCAAGAGTGAATGGATTTAGGGGCAACACCTAATTGCCTGCCTGCTGCTGCGACATTGAGATGTTGCTCGGTGACCAGCTTAATGGCTTCTCTTTTAAATTCTTCTGTAAATAAACGACGGGGAATACGTTTCATGGAAACTCCTAACAAGTTGATAAAATATCATCAACTTGCCCTTCCACAAAATCGGGTCTAGCTCAAATATCGATTAGCTTAGGTTTAGCTAAATTAAGACTCTTCATTTAGCGATATAATCGCTCGCACGGTTTGCCAGATAATCTTGCATTAATCATTTGCTCTTCTGCAACACAACCAAATGAATTTATGCCTAATAGCGTCGCTACTCTTTCTATTTTGCAAACAGAATCTCATTACAAAAAGTATTATTTATACTTAAAATAAGACCAATTTTAACTTAGCCATTTAACTAAATAATTTTATTAGAAATATCTTTACGCAATTTTAAAATTGAAGCTATAAGCAACAGTAGCGCCATGATAAATAAACCTAAACCAGCCGTTTTTTGTGATTCAATTAAATAGCTATTGCATAGTCGCAACTCTGAGTCTTGATAAAAATAGCCGATAAAAAATAGCATCATCACCGTGCTACCAATAAAAAATAGCGATAATATTTTTGGCCCAGCGAGTGCGGATCTAAGTAAAAACCCTGAAATTAACAAAGTTAGAATCTTGAAAATATCCCAGTTTGGATCGAGCAATGCTTTATCTAAGCTAATTGGCAACATCCAAAACATGCTGGCTAATAACACCCATAGCCAACAACTTAAGTAAAAATAAAGTGGCTGATTCACAATATTAACGCTTAACTGCTTACTTAAAAAATAGCCCGCAATCACGAGTAATGGTATTTGTACTAACATATGAAACGTCATGCTTGATGCTATCAAAAATCTGAACATTGGCAATGAAGGCGCTATGGCAAGCGCTAATGATAGCGTTGAGAATGCTAGTGTTTGTGTGGAATTGATTGGGATTTTTTTAACATTTGTCCACATGCTAAAGTTTCTCGCTATGTTGTTTGGCCATCACCAAAGCGCCTTGTATGTCCTCGTCGTCGTAAATGCCAAGCAACTTGCCTTGATTAGAAATGACTAAAAATGCACTGTTATGAACAAACTCTTTAAATTGAGTGGCTAATACAATTAAGCCTAATTTATCTTTTGCAGCGGCTAAATCATTGCTACTTTGCATGGTGGCTAATGACCAAATATTTTCATCGGCATGCATACGTTTGCGATAACCTAGCAGGCGCTCTGGGTTATCTTGAGCGACATCAAAACTAATACTTAATAGATGTATTTTTTTGTCTAAACCTTGGGTGCTGATTTGTGTTTGTGCTTGCTGAAAATATTCACCTAATGCCAAACAAAGTGTTCTGCATTGTGTATAGATAAATTCTGTCACTAATACTTTATTTTGCTGCTTTGCTAGGGCGGCTAAGGTTGATATTTGCCCACGATCATCAACCAAGTGCATGGAGAGTTCTGGGTTGGTGGAGAATAAATCAGTTTTTCTTTCTGATTCCAAAGTCAGATTTGAGAAACCACTGGTAATCGTCAAAAACAAGCAACCCCAAAACAGTGTTACCAAGAATGGCAACACTGTAATGAGATTTTTTTGAAGAATTAATTTGCTTCGAGTTTTAATAGCTCGTCATCGCCATCATAAAAAGTTGCGCGTCCTTTTGTGCTTTCACGAATGCTAGCCACTAACTTTTCATCAACTGGTGGTGAGGTATTACCCCATTCTGCTCTGATATGCGTGAGCACAGCAGCTATTTCATCATCTTTCAGCAAATCTTTAAATGCTGGCATTTGGCCGTTATATTCGGTGCCTTTTACAGTTATTTTCCCATCAATGCCGTGCAATAAAATATTGGCTAATACTTCTGGCGTGCCAGTTACCCATTCGGATGCTGCTAATGGCGGAAAAACCCCTGGAATGCCTTGCCCATTGGCTTGGTGGCAAGCCAAACATTTAGCTTGATATACTGCACCACCATCAATCGCCACTTTTGCAAGGTTGCCAGTACCGCTTGCACAATTAAGTTCTGCTGTCTGCATTGTGCGACTATCGCCAGCTTCTGGTGGCGCAGTCATTACCGTTTCTTTGATATAGGTTGCGCTCCACATAAAAAGCGCACCAATGGTCATGGTGATAAACCAAGGTAGTGGCTTACTGTCTTCGTTGGGGTCTAGCTTTTCGCGCTTATGCGCGTCATTTGAGCTTCTTTTCATATTAATATCCTTCACTTAGCAGCGTCAGCAGGCTTATCAGTTGCTAAACTTTCAGCAATCGACTTTTTAATAGGATAGGTTCTATCTAATGATTTAAGATATTCCACTAGATTGACTGCATCTGTTGTCGCGACAATTGTGATGCCTGGTTTTTTATAGGCAGGTGGTAAATTTACGACCACATCACCAAGCTTAGCTTCGCCTTTACGCTCAATAAACAAGAATGGGTAAGCTGGCATGATGGAGCCTGGCATATAGGCACGAGGCTGGTACAAATGGCCTAAATGCCAATCTTGTGAAGGCTGACGGGCACCAATATTAAGCAAATCAGGCCCTGTACGCATTGTGCCCAATAAATGCACGTCATCATAAGCATAATCTGCCGCAGTAGATGCCCTACCCCAACCACGCTTTTCATCTGCAGATGCGAATTTAGGGTCGCGCGGCTGTTGAGAATGACAGTAAACGCAACCTAAGCTCATATACACCTGTCGACCTTTGGCTTGTAAGTCGGTGTAAGGCTTTAAGGCGTCAGGTGCTTTTATAGGTTTAAGTTGAACGTAAGGCATAATTACTAGGGCTAAAATAGAGATAGCAATAATTACCAATGCTCCCACAACTAGTTTTTTCTCATCAATATGGGTGTGCATACTATTCTACTTTCAATTCTTCAGAGGCAATTTTTGCATCTTTAATAAAAGGAATATTCACTTTTGGAATCAATAATGAAGGATCTTTTTTATGGCCATAACGCAAGCTAATTAAAATAAAGTGAACCACAAAAATGATGTGCCCAAGCACCATTAATCCACCACCCACCGAGCGTAATTTAAGGTATGGCAATGTAACGATGACCGAGTCTATAAATGGTTTGGCGGCATCTAACATGTATTCACCTTGCAACCAACCACCAATGCTTAGGCCTATAAAATAGACTGCAAAACCAATAGTAGCCAGCCAAAAATGTGCACTAATCATCCAAGCGTGTGGCCATTCCCAGCCAACTATACGCGGCATAATGAAATAAATTGAGCCAAACATCACCATGGTAAAAAAGCCGTACATGCCTAAATGCGCATGTGCGACAGTGTAGTGTGTGAAGTGTGTAATCACGTTCACAGAGCGTAAGGCTTCCATAGAGCCTTGTACAGAGGCCGCCACGTAAAGCATAGAACCTAAAACAATGAATCTAAGTGTAGGTGAATGTAAAACGGCTTTGAAATTACCGCCCACAGTCATATGGTGATTAACGGCAACTGCCAGTACTGGAATCACCATCATCACAGATTGCACAATTGAAAGTGTGACCATCCATGTGGGTAGTGGACCGCCAATGAGATGGTGACCACCTACTTGCGAATAAAAGAATGCCAAACACCAAAAACCTAATAGTGACAAATTGTATGAGTAAATCGGTCTACCTAATACTTTAGGAATAAAGTAATAAGCTGCGCCCAAGCCAATAGGCGTAAACCATAATCCAAGCGCATTATGCCCATACCACCAATTCATTGCAGCGCCTTGTACGCCAAAATGTAAGCTTGGAATGTTGGCCACAAAGAATAAAATAGGAAACCAAATTAACGCAGCACCAATGTACCAAACAGAAACATAAAGGTGATCTACCTTGCGATTAGCCAGTGTTAAAAACAATGGCAAGCCCATTAATGCGCCACCAATCACAATAAATACATCAATTTCCCATGGCATTTCTAACCATTCCATACCATCGGTGTAGCCTAAACCGATCGCTGTAACCCCGCACATTAGTGCTAAGTGCCAAATAATTGCACCCCAATAAACAAATTTAGCGCCTACCAATGGCGTTTTAAGTAAGCGCGGAACGAGCCATAAACTCACGCCAATACCAGCCATTGAAGCCCAACCATAAACTACACTATTGAGGTGAATGGTTCTTAATCGACCAAATGTTAACCAAGCACTATCAACTAGCCAGTCTGGATTATGTAGCTTGATAGATGAAATAATCGCTGCCGCAGAGCCAATAATGAGCCAAAACATTGATGCCAGCAAACATATAAAAGCAGGTTTGGCCGATGAATTGTCGGCAATCTGGCGGTCTTTTAATTCTGCTGCTGAAAGGCTAGCATCAGTATCACCTGATGCCTGCTGTAATTCTTTATTATGTTGATCAGCAGCAGGGTCTTCTACTAAACCAATTTCATTTTTTTCAAAAATAATGTGTGAGCCACTTTCTTTGGTATTGAAAAAACCGTTCGACATTGACCAAATAAATACAAAAAGACCTAATACCGATACCGAAAATGCTAATAACAATATCAGTGAGGTGCTATCTAATACCGATGATGGGTTCATTTTTTGAATTTCCTTGATAATTAGCAAGTTGTCTAAAAACTGTACTGGGTCGATATAAAATAAACCCACTTAAGCTGGCGTCGATTTACAAAAACTCCATAAGCATTAGTCAGCCTTAGTTCTTGCAATTTGTACTCTTGCTTTGTTTAACCTTGCACTAGTTCAGGTTCTGGCACACCGCACATTCTATTAGCAGGCACGGTTATATCTATACTTAGGTTGAGGTAAATTTAAGTCATTCATCAAAGCAATAAATTCAGCTTTGGTTTTACCTGCCAATCGTGGATTAATGGGTTTTTTTGCCCTACACAGCTCAATTGGCGGCCATTGTAATTATGCGCTGGGTAAATTAATGTTTCATATTATAAACTAGAAAATTATTAAAGATACTATCAAACAACACTCCCTCACCACCTTGAAAATCGGTGCGCCCACAGCCGTTAATTAACTGTTAGCTTGCTTGGTGTAAGATGAGATAAAGCTTTGGGTTCAAAAAAGCATTTACTTTCCAAATACTGCTGCGTGGCCTAGCTCGCGCTCGATCTCTAGTAAGCGGTTGTATTTAGCGATTCTCTCTGACCGGCATGCAGAACCGGTTTTGATCTGGCCACCGCCCATAGCGACCGCAAAGTCAGCCATGAAGGTGTCCTCGGTCTCACCAGACCGGTGAGAGATCACATACCCCCAACCGGCTTTACGGCACATGTGAATAGCTGCGATAGATTCACTTACTGTCCCGATCTGGTTGAGTTTGATCAACGCTGCATTACAAGACTTTTCTTCAATGCCACGCGTTATAAATCGGGTATTGGTTACCAGGTTATCGTCACCTACGATTTGAATTCTCCCACCCAATTCAGCAGTCATTGCTTTGAAGCCCGCCCAATCATTCTCCGCATGGCCATCTTCGATTGA
>JAKQIT010000001.1 GCA_029556915.1 Pseudomonadota bacterium | reverse complement strand
CCAACGGTTTATTGTCCGAATTGTGGCGGTGGGTTGCTTGGCGGGTTTTCCTCACATCGATTTGAACCGAATGGAGATGTGAACAACAGTGTGGTTTGCCATTGTGGATTCCATGAGTTTATCCATTTGGAAGATTGGGATTTGGTTGATAGGTAAAATACCATGTTTTGGGTATTTGTTGGTAATTATAGGTTTAATACCTTGCATGAAAATCAAAACACATGCAAACTAAGTACACAAACGACGGTAAAAAAGTTGGTATCGTTGGCAAGCTCAACACTGAACAAACCATTGTTCAGGAAATCTTTATTACCGAAAGCGGGCAAGAAATCCCAAGCGGTGAAAACTTTGTTGTTACATCGCTACATGATCAGCCTGTAAAGAAGTGGTCAACATTTTATGAAAATCGATGTAAGCAGGCGGAAAAAGAGTACGAATACAAACTCAAGCGAATTGAGGAAAATAACAATAGGCTTTACACGCAACTAGAAAGGTACAAGGAAAGTATTGATAGACTTCGCGACAAATCACCAAATGATTTTGCAGGATTTTTAGAGCAGGCTTCTAATTTGTTCGACCCAAAAAATAAATGGGTGGTTGTAAAAGATTATAGCCGCTGGTATGTGAGAGAATTTGAAAGCCTATTTCATGGTGATTACGGATTGTCTGTTAAAGTTTACCTGACTGGGGTTGAAGCAAAGTTGTATATCACAACAAAAGACGACAACTTTAAAGACTTTTCTGTTTTTGAAACAAAGGAAGCTGCTACTAATTACGTAAAGGAAAGAATATCAAGCCTTGACAAGATTACCGAAGAAGATATAAAAATAGCTGAGGTACTAGGCTTTGCTATACCTGCCCCATTGATTGACGACTTCAAAGCAAGAAGGCTTGAAGAAAAACAAAAGCAACTCAAAGAGGCAATGGATAGAGTAGTGGCAATCGAAAAAGAAATACAAGAAAAGTTTGCATGACCTTTTCAGCCCCGAAAGGGGCTTTTTTATTTCCCAGCTTTTCTGTAACTTGCACCAAACTAGCGCAATGGAGCAAGAGCAAATACTAACTATACTTTCCAATGTCATCCAAGGCGGGTGCAGCCCGTACCAGCACAAGGCCAAAGAACCTAAAAAGTTTGCAGATCAGGTTTTTGCTAAAACAGCAGACGAACAAGGCGACTATATCAGCACCCAACGACTAAGGGAAACACCCGAACAAGCCAAACAGCGGTTACGCCTCACCAATCCAATCACCGCCGCCGCAATCAGTCCAGCCCTTGCCTATGTGGAAGAACTGCAACGAACGGACGGCGTTCACCGAATGAGGGTATTTGCCGATCAAACCCGGTTCGGGCAGGTTGAGCAAAGCCTTGGTATGTACTACGCCGGGCAAAGCATTCAAGATTTTGCGTTCCAGGCTGTGAAGATAGCCAATGAGCAAGACCCAAATAGCTGGTTAGTATTTGAGCGAAAGGAATTACCCAACGCCGCCGGGTACACCTTTTACCCCGTCTTAGTCGAGTCAGAACGCGCCGTTGATTGGCGGTTTGATGAAACCGGGGAGCTGCAATATCTTGTTTTCAGTGAGGAAGAATACCAATCCAAGCGCATTGACGGCGGGCAAGAGATTGCGTACGTTAACCACTTCTACTTGTACGCGCCAGGTTATGCTGCATTTGCTCAGTATATGGGCGATGACAGCACACCACGTTATAATGATGAAGCGTACACCATCGACGATGCACTGGATTATCTTGTTTGGATATTTGAAACAGGCACCATCGAAACCCCTGCTATCCGCCTGGGGGCTTACCAATCCGAATTGGATGTGAACGCGCCGTGTGAGTTGCTGTACGAACCTGCCAGGGGGCATTTGCTTGACCTGATGGGCTTGAAATCCAGCTACGACCTTAACCGGATGTTGCATATGTACCCCAAGCTATTCCAGTACGTGAAGGCTTGCGAGGCGGTTGACGGTGAAGGGTTGGCATGTATTGGTGGGTACTATGCAGCGGATCATAAGCGGCCTTGTGCGACATGTGGCGGTACTGGAAAGATCGTTCACGGTGGTGAGCAGGACGCG
>JAKQIT010000160.1 GCA_029556915.1 Pseudomonadota bacterium | reverse complement strand
CTCTAATAAATGCTCATAAAAAGCACCAACTTCTCTTAATACCAAATCTAGCGTACCTGTTTTTTCACCCACGGCCATCATTTGAGTAACCAAATCAGGAATAGCTGAAGGGTGCTTCAGGCTGGACGCTAAATCTTTACCCGTTAAGATTTGTTCAGAAGCTTGAGTTAGTTTTGTAGAAATCAATCGATTTGCAATGACCTTACCGCATATTTTGAGAGATTCATATGCTGTCAGTCCACTATGCAGCATCATAGACAACGACCAATTAAACTCTGCCATTGCCCCGTGCGAAAGCAATTTGCCTATCACCGGTATTTTTAATAAAAATCCGTCAATTCTCAACCGTCCAGTTGGTGTTTTGTAGGCAAGAAGAATAAAAATTATAAAAATAATAAATGCAGCTACAAAATAAAGCCCATACTTTAATACAAAGTCAGAAGCATCAATTAAAAATTGCGTCGAATTGGGCAGTTTTTTACCTTTGCCCAATAAAAATTTGGCAAATTTTGGAATAATATAAACAACTAAAAAAATCACCACACCGATTGCCGCCACCATTACAACCGACGGATATATCATGGCATTGATGGTTTGCGCTTTTAACGCGGCTTTTTTCTCAAGATGTTCTGAAAGCCTTTCAGCCACATCATCCAATTGGCCGGTACTCTCACCCGCCATCATCAAGTTAATGGCAATCACAGGAAAAACATCTGCGTGTTTGGCCATTGCCTTTGAAAACGGGTTACCATTTTCAATATCACTAATCATTTCGCCAATGACATGGCGCAACCGCCCTTTAGAAACCTGTGTTTGTGAAAGCTGCAACGCTTGTATCACTGGCAAACCGGCACGCAACATAAATGAAAGTTGCTTAAAGAAAAACACCATTTGGGTTGTGGAAACCGAGCGGTATTTACTTAAATCAAAGCTTTGGTTTAAAGCGCCTTCAGCAATCTCAATAAGTTGCGCTACAAATAAGCCTTGCTCACGTAAGCTTGCAGTTGCCGATGCCGCATCAAAGGCCTGTAAAGTGCCTTTTTTTTCTTTACCAGATACATCAAGCGCTAAATATTTAAAGTTAGCCATACGCTAATGCCTTTTAACCGCGACTGATTGCACTTCAGCTAAGGTTGTCACACCGTATAACACCTTTGAAATACCATCAACCCACATCGGTCTGAACCGATTGCTACCAGCACGCGCTTCAAGTTCTTCTTCATCGCAACCTTTGGTTACCAGCTTGGCTAACTCCTCATCAAACCAAAGGGTTTCAAATAAACCTAAGCGGCCGCGATAACCGGAACCTTGGCATAACGCACACCCTACCGGCTCATAAATATTTGCTTGCTTCTCTTCGGGTATATCAAGCAAAACTTTTTCTTCACTGGTGGCTAAGCGGCCTGCTTTACAATGCGGACAAAGCCTACGCACCAACCGCTGAGCTATCACTGCATTCATCGTTGAGCCAATCAAAAATGGCTCAATGCCAATATCAATTAAGCGCGATATTGAACCAGCAGCTGTATTGGTGTGCAAAGTGGAGAACACCAAATGCCCTGTCATGGCCGCTTTAAGCGCGGTATCTGCTGTCTCTTCATCACGGATTTCTCCTACCATCAGCACATCTGGGTCATGGCGCAATAACGACCGTAGCGCGCTGGCAAAGGTGATTTTAGAACTCGTCTGAATCTGCGTAACACCTTCCATGACATATTCAATCGGGTTTTCAACCGTCATAATGTTGACATTAGGTGAATTAATCGCACGCAGGGCTGCAAATAAAGTTGTAGATTTACCGCTACCCGTTGGGCCGGTAATTAAAATAATGCCGAAAGGTTTGCGAATGGCTTTATTAAACATGGCCAAATCGGGCGCTGACATGCCAAGTTTTTCCAATGTTAAATCTTGGGCATCTTGCCCTAAAATCCGCATGGTGATGCGTTCACCTAATCTAGTAGGTGCTGTAGCTACACGCACATTAAACTCGCTATCAATGGGTGGCGGTAATTTGTAACTCATCCCACCATCTTGCGGTTCACGTTGCTCAGAAATATCTAAATCAGCCAGCACTTTAATGCGAGAAATTAAGCCGTTGGCCACACTTGCATCGTGCGTAACACCAGTCACATAGTCCTGCATTTCGCCATCAACCCGAAAACGCACGCGCAAACCATTTTCATCTTGTAGCAAATGAATATCGGATGATCTGCGTAAAAAAGCTTCTTTAAAAATAGTATCTAATAAGGCAATTAAATCAATATCGGCATCG
>JAKQIT010000153.1 GCA_029556915.1 Pseudomonadota bacterium | reverse complement strand
TGCTGGTAATACCATTTAAGCTTACCTGTTTCAGTATCAAGTGCCACAAGCGATACGGTGTAGAGATTATCACCTGGCCTAGAGATGTCATTCATCTGCGGAGATGGATTACCTGTGCCAAAAAACAATGTATTGGTTTGCGTGTCAATTGCCGGCGTACTCCATGCTGAACCGCCACCGTAACGCCATGCATCCTGATTATTCTGCATATTGGCTTTTTCACTTGCAATGTCGCGGTTAAGCGAAATGCCATCTGACGTTGTTTCAGCAAACTCACCTTCCCATCCTTGTGAAGGTATTGTTTCAAATTGCCAGATGCGCTTACCTGTAAGCGCATCGTAAGCGGCTAAAAAGCCTGGGCGACCATATCGGCCATCTACACCTACTACTGCACCTAGCGGGGCATCTTGCGTAGGTGTATCTAAGTGCAGGCCATAGCCAACGCCTGTCACGCCAATAATCACTTTGCCTTTATATACAACTGGCGCCATGTTAATGCCAATGCCCGTGCCACCATAAATATCTTTTTTGCTTTTTGCATCTGAATGGCTCAATGAACTGGCATTTTCTGTAAGTGCCGTATCATCCGCTACATCGATATCCCAAAGTTTTTGGCCATTTTTGGCATCTAGCGCGATGAGTCTAGCGTCCACAGTACCAATGTAGACTTTACCATTATTTACAGCAACACCGCGATTCGCTGGGCCGCAGCACATTTTCCACTGCGCTCTGCGCTCATGATGGTAACGCCAGCGTTCTTGACCAGTTTTTGCATCTAGTGCAACCACATGGTTATAGGGGAGTGAAATATACATGATTCCTCCAACCACAATTGGGGTTGCCTGAAAGCTCGCAGAAACGCCACTTTTGAAATGCCAAGCAAGGGTTAGATTTTTCACATTTTGCGGGTTAATTTGCGTTAGCGGCGAAAAGCGTTGGTTCGTGTAATCACGTCCGTAGCTTGGCCAATCTTGTTCTTTGGCTACATTTTGTTGATTTGATACGCTCACACACGCGGTAATAGACAAACTCACCGATAACACCATGAAAGCTTTATAAAACTGTTTGCGCATTGATTGAATGTGATGAGTTGACATGCTGAACTTTCAATAAAGGAAAATTTTAAGTGTATAAAAGTATACAGATGTGTATACCTTTTGCAAGGTTAGTAAATTAGTTGACCAGTATCTACTAAATTCTCAATGACTAAAAACGGCATATCAATCATGACGTGATATTCTGTCAGCCTTTACTTCTAAAAAAAATTCACGATGACCACGCACAACACCCCAAATGATTCTAACCCACACGAAACTTTTATCCCCAGCAAAGACCGTTCGCTCGAGTCTTCAATTCTTACTTTGCAGGGCAAACTTAAGGCGCTTGGCATTGAG
>JAKQIT010000145.1 GCA_029556915.1 Pseudomonadota bacterium | reverse complement strand
AAAAGCGGTTGAAGGTTACGTGGGTGACTTTAAAGCATCGCTTCGTAAAGAACGCATTGCCTACACCAGCGTTTCAAACGAGGGGCAAGAAATTCTAATTCGCTTTAATGACGCAAATGAGCTTGCCAAGGCTAAAAAGCTCATCGGCAAAAACTATGCGGATTTAACGCTAACAGACACCACCTTGGGTGAAGATAAAGTGCTGAAAATCACTTTAAGCTTGGTTGAGCAAAAAGCCTTACAAGATGCCGCCATTAAGCAAAACATTCAAACTTTGCACAACCGTGTGAATGAACTTGGTGTGGCCGAGCCGGTGATTCAGCAACAGGGCGCTGACCGCATTGTGGTGCAACTGCCCGGTGTACAAGATACCGCAAAAGCCAAAGACATTATTGGCCGTACCGCAACACTACAAGTGCGTATGGTGGCGGCACATGGCCTAAATAACGGCTCACGCGACTACAACCCACAAAAAGTTGAAGCGGCAATTAACGGCACGGTTCCAGCTGGCACTGAATTACTCAAAGTTCGGGGCGACCGTACCGGCCAAGAAGAGCCGTTACTGGTTGATAAAGAAGTAGTGTTTTCAGGGGATAACCTAACATCAGCCAACCCAAATACTGATTCACAACAAGGTGGCGCCATTATTAGTATTCGCTTAGATGCAAAAGGTGCTGCTGCCATGAAAAGCGCCTCACGTGAAGGTGTGAAACGCCGCATGGCAGTAGTGCTGATTGAAAAAAACGAACAAGAAGTATTAACCGCACCTGAAATTCAAACCGAGCTATCTTCAAGCTTTCAAATCACTGGCATGGCCAACTTGCAAGAAGCGCAAGACTTAGCCTTGCTTATGCGCGCTGGCGCCTTAGCTGCACCAATGGATATTATTGAAGAGCGTACCGTCGGCCCAAGCATGGGTGAAGAAAACATCAGCCGCGGCATTCACTCAACACTTTGGGGCTTTGCCGCCATTGCAATTTTCATGGCGATTTACTACCACTTGTTTGGTGGCGTTTCCGTGTTTGCGTTAAGCATTAACTTGCTATTACTGGTGGCTTTGTTATCAATGTTACAAGCCACACTGACATTGCCTGGCCTAGCCGCGGTGGCGCTCACATTGGGTATGGCGATTGATGCCAACGTATTGATTAACGAGCGTATTCGAGAAGAATTACGCAACGGCAACACGCCGCAAGCCGCCATTCATGCAGGTTATGAACGTGCCTGGGATACTATTTTAGACTCAAACGTTACCACCATGATTGCGGGGCTAGCCTTGTTTATGTTTGGTACTGGCCCGGTAAAAGGCTTTGCGGTGGTCCACGTTTTGGGGATTTTAACTTCGATGTTTAGTGCGGTGCTGGTGTCACGCGCTGTGGTGAACTTAATCTACGGCTACCGTCGCAAGGTTAGCAAAATCTCCATCGGTCAAATTTTTAAAGCGTAAGCGTCAATTACTTAGAGTAAATATTATGGAATTATTTAGAATTAAAAATGACATTCCCTTTATGAGCTACGGCCGTCTCACGACGACCATCTCATTAGTGACTTTCATTCTGGCGGTATTCTTTTTAGCCACGCGTGGCCTTAATTTTGGTGTGGATTTTACTGGCGGCACGATTATGGAAGTAAGCTACCCGCAAGCGGCCAATTTAGATACTATTCGCAAAGCGGTTGATAATATTGGCCTTAAAGAAGCCACGGTACAAAACTTTGGCTCGAGCCATGACATACTGATACGCCTACCGGCAAAAACAGATATCTCAGTTGCTAATCTATCAGAACACGTCAAAGAAGCACTGGTTGCTGCTGACCCATCCGCAGAAGTACGCCGCGTGGAAGCCGTTGGTGCGCAAGTGGGTGCAGAACTCTATGAAAACGGCGCACTTGCTCTGTTTTTTGTGATTGTCGGCATTATGCTCTACCTGTGGCTGCGCTTCGAATGGCGCTTTGCTGTTGCGGCCATCATTGCCAACATGCATGACGTGGTGATTATTTTAGGCTTTTTCGCGTTCTTTCAGTGGGACTTCAACCTCACCGTATTAGCCGCCATATTGGCGGTATTAGGCTACTCGGTCAACGAATCTGTTGTGGTGTTTGACCGTGTACGCGAAAACTTTAGAAAAATGCGAAAAGCCACTGTGGTACAAGTGATTGACAATGCCATTACCCGCACCATGTCACGTACCATCATCACGCACTTTTCTACACAATTGATGGTGTTATCCATGCTCTTGTTCGGCGGCGAAGCATTGCACAATTTTGCCCTTGCACTCACCATTGGTATTTTATTCGGCATCTATTCATCGGTGTTAGTCGCAAGCCCAATCGCCATGTACCTTGGTGTAAGCCGCGCAAACTTGATAGGTGATACTGAGAAAAAACCTGAGGCCAATGAAGCAACGCCCTAAAGCACGTCAAAAAAATAATAATCAAACAATATTGCCACACAACCCTTTTGACATACCCTGCGAGCCTTTATTTACAAGGCTCCCAGGGCATTAAAATTTTCTCGTAGAATTAGTGCTTTCACTTGTGTTGTTTACAATATTTTTTCCTTATTTTTTACGATTTCATTTACAGATTTTGATTATTTCTTCAAAAAGCAAAACCATTGTTTAGGTGGGCGCTTCCATGTAAAATAACTCCACTTTTTATATCTAGCTACCGCCTTGGATAACGTTCCTATTCCGCTGCAACTTGGCGCACTTGTTTTACTACTCCTGATTTCCGCTTTTTTCTCTATTGCGGAAACAAGCTTAATGTCACTAAATCGTTACCGATTGCGCCATTTAGTCAAAGAAGGACACCGTGGGGCAAAATTGGCTAATGCATTACTGGCAAAAACTGACAAGCTGCTCGGTGTAATTTTACTATGCAATAATTTTGCAAACGCCGCCTCAGCTACATTAGTCACCGTCATCATCGTTGAGCTATTTGGTGAAGGAGAGTGGATGCTCATGTTGGGTACTGTAGCAGTAACATTTGCTATTTTAGTATTTAGTGAAATTTCGCCTAAAGTTATCGCTGCAGCTCACGCAGAAAAACTTGGCATACTTTGCAGCTACATTCTTTACCCATTACTCAAAGTGCTTTATCCCGTAGTTTGGTTTGTTAATCTTTTTGTAGAGGGCTTACTCAAAATTCTGGGCGTAAATGTCAATTTTAATGAGACTTCTCAATCACTTACGATGGATGAGCTACGCAGCATCGTGACCGATGCAGGTAATTTTTTACCTAAAAAACACCGTACTATTTTATTAAATCTGTTCGAACTTGAAAAAATTAGTGTAGATGATGTGATGACGGCTCACACATTGGTAGAAGCCATTGATTTTGATGCACCGCTCGAAGATATTTTGCAGCAAATAGCCAACAGCCAACATACGCGCTTGCCGGTGCGACAAGGTGAACATGAAGAAATCATCGGCATTCTACATTTACGCAAAGTCATGTCGCAACTGCGCGCACATCATGAGAGCAATGATTTAACCAAAGAAACTCTGCGCGAAGTGATTACGGAGCCTTATTTTATTCCATCAGGCACACCGCTTTATACGCAAATTCAGCAGTTTCAAGAACACCAGCAGCGCGTTGCCTTGGTGGTGGATGAGTATGGCGAATTTAAAGGCTTAGTCACGCTCGAAGATATTCTAGAGGAAATGATTGGCGACTTCACCACCCAGTCACCAAGCCGCACAGGCAGTTATCGCCAAGATGAAGATGGCGGTTGGCTGGTAGATGGTACCAGTATGCTACGCGACTTGAACAAAAAATTAGATTTACAATTACCG
>JAKQIT010000061.1 GCA_029556915.1 Pseudomonadota bacterium | reverse complement strand
GCAGTTTTGTCCCCAAGTTTCCTCAGAGCCCCAATAGAAGACTGGCAAGAAAGTGTCTAGTAAGGACTGGTCGATTCAGTTAATCCAGAGAGTGATGCGTAAACTGCAGATGAAGTTAGTGCCGCGATGAGAAGATTGAATCACAGACCTAGAAAAAGGCATGGATTTAAATCCCCTCATCAGGTATTTTTAGAACTTACGGGCGTTGCACTTCAAATTTGAATCCGCTATTCATTAATCAGTTCGTAAAGGTTATTAGCCACAAGCTGTTGAAACGCAATTAGCTTTGGAATTTTGGCCATTTATTGTAACCAATAGTAGGATTGTTCATCACCAGTCCGTGCGTAAAGACATCTTAGGGTTTTGGCTCATGTGCTAAACCAGTTCTTCTTTTTGAACTTTTCGCCATAGTAATCAATTTAAGAGCATCATCATGTCATCTGGCCGATACTCTTTCTAAAATGCGCAAGGGCGGCGGTGAAAAACACCACACCGATGATGACTAGCGCCAGCACTTGCGGCCAGATTACGTCGAACCCCGCGCCGCGGTAGAGGATGGCCTGGGCAGCGGAGACGAAATGCGTGGTGGGCGCAACCTGCATGATGTTCTGCGCAAGGATTGGCATGCTCTCGCGCGGCGTGGTGCCGCCTGATAACATCTGCATCGGTAGCAATATCAGCATCATCAACAGCCCGAATTGGGGCATGTTGCGCGCCAGCGTCGCCATGAAAATACCCATAGACGTGGTGACGAAAAGGTGCAATGTGGCGACAGCCAGGAACAGTGCCACAGAGCCCTCAATAGGCACCTTGAGTGCCCACTGCACGATAAAGTTTAGCGAAAATGCGGTAGCCAGCAAAACGACCAGCCCCATTGACCAGATCTTGCCCAGCATGATCTCGGCGGGGGTGACAGGCATGACCAGCAGGTGTTCGATGGTGCCGTGCTCGCGCTCGCGGATCAGCGCGGCGCCGGCCAGCACGATGGACAGCATGGTGACGTTGTTGATGATCTCCATCAGCGAGCCGAACCAGGCTCGCGTCAAGGCCGGGTTAAAGCGCATCCGCAAGGCCAGATCCACCGGTGGCGTGGCATTGCCGCGATAGCGCTGAACGAATTCGTTGATTTCGCCCATCACGATCTGCTGGATGTAACCGCTGCCGGTAAAGGCCTGGCTCATGCGCGTGGCATCCACATTGAGCTGGATAGCGGGCGCTCGCCCCGCCAGCACGTCGCGCTGGAAGTTCGGCGGAATATTGAGCGAAAAGGTATAGAGCCCCGCATCCAAGCCGACATCGACCTCGGGCAGCGTCACCCGCGTTGGCGGCATGAATTGCGGCGGACGCAGAGCCGAGGTGATACGTGCCGATAGCGGCGAGTCATCCTCGTCGACGATCGCGATCGGCACATTGCTGAGCGTCTCCGGCATGGCGGTGGCGGCGATGTAGACCTGAAAAGTGAAGCTGTAGGCGATCAGCACCAGCATGATCGGATCGCGCAGCAGGCTCCACAGCTCCTTGATGCCCAAACGGTAGATGTTGGATGCTCGGCTCATAATTATTTTTCCTGTTTTTTCAATAGGGCGATGGACAGGCAGAGGATAACCACGGCCGCCACGAGCATCGGCACAAATGTCACTTGCAGATCGGCAAACCCCAGTGCCTTGTTGAACACGCCGCGGCTGATAGTGATGTAGTACGTGGCCGGGTAAATTTCACCGACCAGCCGGCCTGCGCCTTCGAGCGTCGAGACCGGGTTGATCATGCCGGAGAACTGGATGGCTGGCAGCATGGATCCGATCATGGCAAAGAACATGGCCGCAATCTGGCTGCGCGTAAAGGTGGAGGCGAACAGACCGAAGCCGGTGGAGAAACCGACATAGATCAGCGTCCCCAGCAGAATGGTCATGAAGCTGCCCTTGACCGGGACGCCGAACAGGGTCACGGCCAACAGGGTCATCAGCAGAAAATTGAGCATGGCCAGCACGATGTAAGGGATTTGCTTGCCGATCAGGAATTCGCTGCGGGTCACGGGCGTGACATAGAGATTTATGATCGAGCCCAACTCCTTTTCGCGCACTACGGATAGCGCGGTAAGCATGGCCGGGATCATCATCAACAACAGGGGAATTACGGCCGGCACCATCGCCGGCAGGCTCTTCACGTCCGGGTTGTAGCGAAAGCGTGTCTCGATGCTGGCCGCACCGGCTGCAATGTCCTGACCGAAGCGGGTTTTGGCGATATCGATCAACCAGCCCTGGTGCATGCCCTGCACATAACCCTGCACGGTTTCTGCCCTCTGCGGCATCGCGCCGTCGATCCAGGCGCCGATCTGCACCGGGGTACCGCGCTGCACGTCGCGCGCGAAGCCCGACGGAATTTCAATGGCCAGCGACAGTTCGCCGCTACGCATGCGCCGGTCGAGGTCGGCATAGTCGGTAATCGGCGGGTGCTCTAGAAAATAGCGCGAACCGGAGAGGTTCAAGGCATAGTTCTGGCTGAGGCTGGTCTGGTCGCGGTCCAGCACGGCGTAGCTAAGATCGTTCACATCCATGGTGATGCCGTAGCCCATGATGAGCATCAGGATCAGGCTGCCGAACAGCGCCATCACTAAACGCACCGGGTCACGCCGCAGTTCCAGCGCCTCACGCAGGGTATAGCTGAAGGCGCGCGCAAAATTGAAGCCGCGATGCCGCATCCGCGGGTGCGCCGATATGCCTTGAGACGCGGCAGAAACAGGCGCCCAGGTCGTGGTATCGGGTATATCCTCTGCATCGGCCGGGTCTGCATCCTTCAAATAAGCGATAAAAGCTTCTTCCAGCGTCCTGGCGCCGCGCTTTTTGACAATCTCCTCTGGCGCGTCGCTGGCCAGCACCTGCCCGTCATTCATTAGCGAAATGCGGTCGCAGCGCTCAGCCTCATTCATGAAGTGGGTCGAGATGAAGATTGTTACCTTGTCAGTGCGCGACAGATCGACAAGGAACTGCCAGAAGGCATCGCGTGCTACTGGATCAACACCCGAGGTCGGTTCGTCCAGGATCAGCAGTTCCGGTGCATGCACCAGCGCTACCGCCAGCGACAGGCGCTGGCGCATGCCGAGCGACAATTTGTCGGGCATGGCATCGGGCACGCCGTCCAGCCCAAAACGAGTCAAAAGTTCGCTTACCCGCGACGGGATTGCCGATTCTGGCACGCTGAACAGGCGCGCATGCAGCACCAGATTCTGCTCGACGCTGAGTTCGGAGTACAGCGAAAACGCCTGCGACATATAGCCGACACGCCGTCGCGTGGTGATGTCGCGCGCGTCCACTTTCTGTCCGAACAGCCAGGCTTCGCCCTCAGACGGTGGCAAGAGACCGGTGAGCATCTTCATGGTGGTGGTCTTGCCACAACCGTTGGAGCCGAGGAAGCCGAAAATCTCACCGCGGTGGATGCGGAAGTTGACGCGGTCGACCGCCGTGAAATCTCCGAAGCGCATGGTCAGGTCGCGCGCTTCGATGGCAACATTCTCGCCGTCGGCAAACGGCGGCACCACGACTGCCCGATGGCCGCGTTTTTTTTCTTCCGGCAGCAGTGCGATGAAGGCCGCTTCCAGCGTCGCAGTGCCGGTGCGTTCGTGCAGTTCTTTGGGCGATCCTGTGGTGAG
Source organism: Pseudomonadota bacterium (assembly GCA_029556915.1). GTDB lineage: Bacteria > Pseudomonadota > Gammaproteobacteria > Burkholderiales > Methylophilaceae > Methylotenera. The sequence goes on along the minus strand of JAKQIT010000061.1, from coordinate 61,681 downwards.
AATCCGTCCCGCGTCCATCGCCACCAGCCAGTCGAAGCGTTCTGCCTCCTCCATGTAAGCGGTGGCGATCATCACGCTCATGCCCGGACGCGCTTCACGGATATGGGCAATCAGTGACCAGAATTGCGTGCGCGCCAGCGGATCGACCCCGGTGGTTGGTTCATCAAGAATCAGCATATCCGGGTCGTGGATCAGGGCGCAGCACAAGCCTAATTTCTGCTTCATCCCGCCTGACAGTTTGCCTGCCGGACGATCAAGGAAAGCATGGAGGCCCGTCGCTTTCGTCAGTTCGTCGATGCGCCGTCTGCGTTCAACCGCATTGTGGCCGAACAGGCGACCGAAGAATTGCAGATTGTCTTCGACCGACAGGGCCGGGTAGAGATTCTTGCCCAGACCTTGTGGCATGTAGGCAATGGCGGGGCATACCCGGTCGCGGTGGCGTCTTGATTGCATGTTGCCGCCAAGCACCTCCACAGTGCCTTGCTGCACCCTACGCGCGCCGGAAATCAAGGCCAGCAGACTGGACTTGCCGACGCCATCCGGGCCGATCAGCCCGACCATGCAGCCAGCGGGCACCGCCAGATCAACGGCATCCAGCGCTATCGTCTTGGCATAGCGCAGGCTGACACCGGACAGGCGCGCGACCAGGCCACTTGGCGCGCCTGACATATTTACATGGGTGGTGCTGGATGTGGCAAGTGTCACTTAGCCGCCCTCACTCAGCGACCTTGATCTTGAGCGACTCAGGCCACTCGGCCTGCCGGTCCAGTTTGATCCAGGCCATGCCGGGCAGGCCGGTCTTGACCTGCTTCAGGTGTTTTTTCAGCAACTCTGGATCGATGCGGGCTTTCACCCGGAACATGAGCTTTTGTCGTTCAACCGCGGTTTCCACTGTTTTCGGCGTAAATTGCGCAACACTCGCGACGAACGACACTCGCGCGGGAACCACAGAGCCGGGCGCGGCATCCAGTACAAGACGCACCTCGCTGCCCAGCGCTACTTTTCCGGCCACCGTCTCGGGCAGGAAGAATGTCATATAGACATCGCTCAGATCCACCATATTGAGTACCTTGCCGCCGGCACCCAGCACTTCGCCAGGCTGGGCCACGCGATACTGTACGCGGCCATCGCGCGGCGCCTTGAGCTGGCTGTCCTTGATGTCCGCATCGATGCGCGCAATCGTCGCGGTGGCGGCCTCGATGGCGGCGCGTGCGCCTGTGACTTGTGACTTGCTTGCCACAATGGCCGCTGCGGCCGCTTTCGCCTGGGCTTCGGCCGCAGCCAATGCGGCTTGGGCGTTATACACTGCCGCCTGATCGTCGTCTAGTTGCTGGATGGATGTCGCGCCTTCACGCGATAGCGTTTGCGAACGAGCCAGGCGCCGCTTGGCGTTATCCAGCTCACTCGCGCGCTGCACCACGATGGCTTGCGCCGCCGCCAACTCACTTTCACGCATCCTCGCTTGCGCTTCGGCGCTCGCTACGCCGGTAATCGCCTGTTGCTGCTGGGCGCGCGCCTCATCGCGCTGCGCGGTGAGTACATCGATCTGCATTTGTGCCAGCACCTGACCTGCCTGCACGAAATCCCCTTCGAAGACGAAAATCTCGACCACGCGCCCCGGATACCTGGAGGCGACATCGATCTCGGTGGCTTCGATACGGCCATTGCCGCTGACAAAGCCTTCGCCCAGGCCTTTCGGGCGGGTCATCGTCCACACGCCCCAGGCGATCAGCGCAATGACAATGGCCGCCGCGGCCAGGAACAGGTTTTTCTTGAGTGCAGGGCTTAATGGATTCATGGTGAGTTCTCGTGTGTGCTGTTGTTTTAATTTGCCGAGTGGGTTGCCGTATCCACCGGGGCGGCAAATTCCTGGCTGCCGCCGCCCAGCGCTGCGTACAGGCTTACGCGGCTTGAGAGCAGGGCGCGGCGCGTTTGTACCAGTTGCTGCTCGGCCGTGAGCAGGTCGCGCTGGGCATCCAGGACTTCAAAATAAGGGGTGCTGCCATTGTCATAACGCAACTGGGATAGCCGCGCACGTTCGGTTTGCGCCGCCAGCGTCGCCTGTGCGATGCGCACCTGTTCAGTCAGCCAGTGGCGGGCGGATAAGGCATCGGACACATCACGGAAGGCCGCCTGCACGGTCTTTTCATAATTCGTCACCGCCAGGTTGCGACGGACTTCGGCCAAATCAAGGTTGGCGCGGTTGCGCCCGGCATCGAAAATCGGCAGGGAAAGGCTGGGCAGGAAGTTCCAGGCGCGGCTGCCGGAATCGAACAGGCCATCGAGCCCAGCGCTGGCGGTACCCGCCGAACCGGTCAAGGTAATGCGCGGAAAAAAGGCCGCGCGCGCCGCGCCGATGTTGGCTTGGGCGGCACGCAGTTGATGCTCGGCCGCGACGATATCGGGGCGTTGCAACAGCAGGTCGGAGGGCAGGCCAACGCGCAGTTCACGCGCCACTGCATTATCACTGAAACCGGTATTTTCCTGCAAGGGCGGTAGCGGCGAGCCGATCAGCAAAGTCAGCGCATGCGCCTGGACGGCTCGCCCCTGTTCGAGTTGCGCGGCCAGGGTTTGTGCCTGTTGCAGCAGAACTTCTACTTGCACCAGGTCCATCTTTGCGATCGCACCGACTTCAAAGCGCCGCTTAAAAATGCGCAACGATTCCTCGCGGCTGGCGATGGTCTGCCGCGCCAGCGCGATGCGCTCATCCAGTTCGCGCAACACCAGATAACTGTCCGCTACTTGGGCAATCAGGCTGAGCGTGATTGCGCGGCGCGCCTCATCGGTGGCCAGATAGTTTTCCAGCGCGGCATCCTTCAGGTTGCGCACTCGGCCCCAGAAGTCCAACTCCCAAGTGGCCAGCCCCGCGCCCACCTGATACTGGCTGCTGACAATGGATTGCCCGCTCATGTTGAGGTCGCCCGGCACACGTGCCCGGCTGCCATTGGCCGTGGCCGCAATGGTCGGCAACTGGTCAGCCCGCTGGATGCCATAAGCGGCGCGGGCTTCCGCGACGCGCAGTACCGCGTTTTTCAGGTCGCGACTGTTATCCAGTGCCCGTGCAATGAGCGCTCGTAGATGCGGATCAACGAAATAGTCGCGCCAGGCGGTCTCGGCGGCGATGCGGCCTTCGATCGTTTCGTTCGGTTGCATCCGGGTATCGGCGGGATAGGCCGTGGCGACCGGCAGCGATGGTGCTTTATAAGGTGGAGCCAGTGAGCAACCGTCCAGTGCCAACGCACCAGCCAGTGCGCACAGGGAGACCACACTGCGCAGATGTCCATATTTAGGCCCACATCTTTTCATAGTGACACTCTCTCATCAGCGGACAATTGAAAATCCAATCCTCACTTGCGTCCCACGGTCTAGGTTGTAGTCGAGCAGACTTTCACCGTACCCCTTGAATAGCTGGAAGTGCAGGAAGCCGCCGGTGCGGGCGAAAATCGGTTGGCGTAGCGGGTAGGAAAGATCGAGCTGGGCGCTACCATGCCCTGAGGTACCGTTGCGTAACTGCGTCGCCAAAAGCCAGCTGTCCTCGTGGCCATAGCGGAGAATCCAGTCCACGTAACCCCGGTAGCGCTGGATGTCCGGGTTGTCTGATTTTTCCAGATAGCCATAAACCTTGGGTGCGAAGATCAGCGTGTGTCCATCCGAAAATTCAGTGCGCCAGACGGGCTGCGCGAAGAGCGTGTTGATGCTGCGCGAATTTACGCCATCCTTGCCATTTGATTCGTGCTCGAAACCGGCGCGTAGCACCTCGGGCATCAGGCGGCTTTCATCGTGAGTCTCTCCCTGCCAAAAGAGACTGGGCCGGTAGCTGGTATCGCGAAATGGCGACGAATTGGCGCCCAGATCCCAGATTGAAGTCTGCGTATAGCCGAAATGCAGACGGGATAGAAATGGAATCCTCTGCACCGGATAGCTATCAGGGTCGAAAAACCGGTACTTGAAGCTCAATTGGAATCGGGCAGCGGCTCCACCACCATCACCCGCGACAAAGTACATGGGCTCATTGGCCGACAACGCCGGTTCGTCCGTGGCAAATAATTTGCTGCCTGTACCGCTGGATCGCGTGACGGGCCTCGTGTCGCTATACATGGGCGCACGCATCCGCTCGATCGGATCGGCGGCTGTGACGACGAGGGCCAGCCGGTTCGATTCGGCTCCAGCCAGATGTGCCCGAACCAGCCCTGATAGATGATCTGGCAATACCCCGCGATACGTTCGGCGTGTGTCCTCTGTCAAAACTGGATCTACGATAGCAAGTTCCACTTCCAGCGCCCTGTCGTCGCGCACTAACCTGAGTCTGAGCGTCAATGGCCACTCGGTCTGGGTCACTGGTTTGATGATTTCAAGCATGATAGGCGCGCCCGCCCGCGCAGTCTCATCAGGAGTTGCAATAAGCCAAGCCGACCCTGCAATGGCAGGTGGAGCGGCTAGACCGCCCACTATTACCAGGAAGCTGGATACAATTAAAAATAGGTAGTTATTCATGTCTCTCAATAGGGTCGAATTTAGTTACTTTGAGTGATACGGATTTCAAGCCGACTTTCGACCCACCATGCCAGTATGCCATCAATAGTGTCAGTCCCGCAAATCAGGTAGTATTAGTCGTGTCCAATATGCGCTCCTTTTAACCTTCCGATTTCCATTTGCGCGAGTTGCTGCGCTGCATGTTCATAACCAATATGAATGATTTCTTCGGCACGGCTAAATTCCAGGAAGCGAATATGACCCAGCGGCGGCTGGATCAGAATATCTGGTTGCTCCAGACCCAGACGCGTTTGCGTGATGCGTGTTTCCATGACGTTGACTGAGGCCAGCAGTACTTCAAAAATACTCGGTAATGCTTCTTCGGTCGATGCCCAGCGGGAAAACTGTGCCGCACCAGGTGTTTCGCGGGTAAGCAATTTGGCCTTGAGTTCCTGCATAGCCTGGCGGTAACTGTCTACCCAGCGTCCGAATTGGCTGGATAGCTCTGAATTTTGACTTATTCTGGACAAATTCAATAGCGGTTTGAAATTTTTACCTGCGATAATTTCGTGATTGAGATCAACCGCGATTACCATGTCGGCTCCCATGGCGCGAGCCACGCTCACCGGCACTGGGTTAGTGAGCCCGCCATCCACCAGAATTCGCCCGTTGCTGCGTACCGGAGTAAAAATGCCAGGCACTGATATGCTGGCGCGCACTGCCTCGATCACGTCACCTGACCGGATAACGACCTCCTCACCGCTAACGATATCGGTTGCCACTGCAGCAAAAGGTTTTGGCAGCGCCTCGATCGAGTTGGCATGAACATACGCGCGCACTAGGTCGCTGATCTTGGCACCGTCGAACAGGCCAGACTTGGGTAAAATGACGTCGAAGAAGGAAACCGTCTTTTTCCAGTCGAATGTCTGAAAAGTATCTTCCAGATCATCTAGTTTTCCAGCAGCATGGATCGCCCCGATGAGTGCACCCATGCTAGTACCAGCGATGAAGTCCACCTCGATGCCAGCATCCTCGATCGCCCGGATTACGCCAAGATGTGCGAGCCCCCGAGCCGAGCCGCTGCCCAGCGCCAAGCCGACCTTGGGGCGGCCTGGGTTGCTGTCGATTATCTTTCTCATCATCGCTGTCACTCCCGATCCGCTTTGCTACTCTTCCAGATCGACAGCATTAACCATATGCCACCGATCACTGCGCCAAAAAAACCGAGTAGACCAAAGAAGGGCAGCCCCAGCAAGCTGGGGCCGCCAGGCACGGTCATGACGATGGAGGAACCGATAATAAGCGCAGCAACGACAATGCCGATCACCAGCCTGTTGGCAGCACTGTCAAGCTGGTTGCCGAAGCGCCTCAGGTGTGTGATGTCAATATGGATTTCCAGCCGGCCGCGCCGGGCGGCACGCAACAGCCGGGAGAGGTCACGTGGCAAGTCGGCGATAAGCGCCAGCGCCTCACCGACCGCCCAACGGCCGCGCTTGAGGAGTGATGCTGGCATATAACGCTTACGTAGCGCCTGCTCCAGCAAGGGCATCGCCTCGCTGGCCATATCAAAGTCCGGATCAAGCTCGCGGCCCATACCCTCAAGCGAGATGAAGGCTTTGATCAGCATCGTCAGATCGGCTGGCAGAGTTAACTGGTGCTGGCGAAGAATAGCCACCAGGTCGGAGAGCATGGCGCCGAGGCTTAACTGCTTTAGTGCCACCCCGTGATATTGATCGACGAAAGTCTGGATTTCAAGTATCAGGCCGTCCTCATCCACCGCTGCGTCGCCTGTCCAGTCAAGCATCACATCGGCTACGCGCATGGGCTCATGCCGCACTAGTCCCAACAGCAGTTGAATCAACTGATCACGGCGTTCGTCTGTTAGCCGCCCAATCATACCGAAGTCAATGAAGGCAATGCGGTTGCCGAGCAGGTAAAATACGTTACCGGGGTGCGGGTCAGCATGGAAAACACCATCCTCGACGATCATTTTCAGCACCGCACGCGCTCCGCGGCGGGCGAGTATCTTGCGGTCGAGGCCAGCCTGATCGACAGCGGCAAGCTTGCGTCCTGAAATACCGTCGATGAATTCCTGCACGCAAACCCGCTCGCAAGTCCATGCCCAATAAACTCGGGGGATAATGATGATCGGGAGTGCCGAAGATACTTCAAGCACCGCTTCTGCAATGGACTCGTCTTTGTCAGTATACCCTGCAAAATTTTCTGCGATTCGCTCGGCATTGCGGCATTCACCGGCAAAGTCGAGCTCACGCCTAAGTGACTGGGCAAACTGCCGCACCACTTCCTGTGGGTGGAAACTGCGCAGTTCCGGGCTCTCCATCTCAGCTAGTTCTGCCAGCCTTGAGAGCCAGCGTAGGTCGGCTTCGATGATCGGTCGTATACCGGGTCGACGTACTTTGACTACCACTTCACTGCTGTCTGCGAGGCGGGCGCGGTGCACTTGCGCGATGGAGGCGGCGGCCAACGGGACGGGATCGAAAACAGTAAATATTTCCTCGGGCGGTGCCCCTAGATCTTCAGTGAGCTGCTGACATATCTCGGCATAAGGTGCAGCGGGTGCACTGTCCTGCAGCTTACCGAATTCGGCAATCCATTCCGATTCTAATAGGTCAACGCGGGTCGCGAGTACCTGACCAAGTTTGACGAAAGTTGGTCCCATCTCCTCCAGCGCCCGCCGCACCCGAGCGGGAGGAGGAAGGTGCGCGAACTCTTCTGCATTGCTCCAATGCAATGCACGCCCAGCTCGTTCCAAGGCATTGGCCAGACCTATCCGGCGAACCATGTCGCCGAAACCGTAGCGAACTAGGATTGAGGCAATGTCGTGAAGACGGCCAAGGTCGCGTATCGCTGTCAGCGCCTGCCACAGCATCAGTTTTCCTGGTCTTGGGGATGTTCAGGCTTGACGTGATCAGCCAAGCCAGTGAGAACGCCGGCAGCGATTTGACGCAACAATTCGGAAGTGGCTTGTGCTAGATGCAGACCAGCCCCAACCTGAGCGCGTCCCGCCATGCCAAGCTGGTGCGTAATAACAGCCAGTGTATCCTTCAGTTGCACGCCCACGGCTGAACCATAGACACGGACGTGCGAGGCTAGGTCGTGGAGGATATCTCCCGCCGCGTCCTTGGCACCCAAGGCCGAGCTTTGCAAGGTTTCCAGAAACATCGTCTCTAGACTTTCCAGATCGGTCCGTGCGCGGACGAGGTCTTCACTGGAAAATGTCTGCGCCCGACCCGCCGCTTCTTCCAACGCCAGTTTAGAGGCTTCGGCAAACTGTGCCAGCGCCGCATCCAACCCTGTAACGACCTGTTTAAGACGCGCTCGTGTGATTTCGATTTGCGCAGCTGACTGGTGTAACTCTTTTTGCGCTCCAGCCCGAGCGCCACTCAGCACGGCACTTGCAATCTGCCGCAGAGATTCGATATCATGTGATTCCGCGCTGATCTTGCGCAAGGTGAGCTGCCGCACAACCTCCTGTAAATCGTGATCCTGTTCGACGGCGCTACGCACTTCAGCTTCGAGCGCGGCCGTATCGTTACCGCCTCCAATATTGTTACCTGTTTCATTTTTCATGCTGGTGATCCTCCTAATGAGTCAGACCCGATTTTGTAGCAGGGCAAGTTTGATTATTATGCAGCATTTTTCTCTGTATTTTGCATGTAAGTTTTGGCAAATTCAGACGTAATTTGATTCTTAAGTTTTGCATGTCTGCGAATACGATTGTAAAATATATTCAAACGTCACACACTTGGCTTCATCTCACAGTAGCTTTGGCTTATTTTCATGGACTACCTAGAAAAGTAGGTAAAACTCTGCCTATTCAGAACATTGTTGACGCTGGTGATGGAAATATCACAGTTTTTTTTAATGATCAGAAATATTGGATTGCAGATAGGTAAATTGTATTTCCGCAATTATTGCAGGCTACTCTACTTACTATACGCACCAATTTTTACAAGTAATGATCCAAAGCTAAATGCAATATTGATGATTGAATGGCTGAGTTTGGACCTGCCATCCACTCCCGCATACGCCTTCATATCAAGGTGTTTTTCATCGCCTTAAACGAAGGCGCCACTTGGCATGACGCGCGCATAGTGCAGAATTCCGGTAGCGCCCGTGCCGACGCTCGCCTTGCGAGTCACAAAGTGTTCAATATATAATAAGCAATGCTTACTACTTTGGTGCTTGGACATGCAGCGTGACAGTCTCGGTTTTCTTCTGGCGGACGTCTTTCGCCTGCTTCGGCAGAACTTTCAGCGGCGCCTTGAAGGGAGTTCTCTTACCCTAGCGCAGGCTCGGGCGCTCGTTTACCTATCTCGCCATGAAGGTGTTCGCCAAGTCGATTTGGCAGAAATGCTGGAAGTGCAACCCATCACGCTCGCCCGGTTGATCGATCAACTGGCGGATGCCGGATTGGTCGAACGTCGCTCCGATCCCGCAGATCGGCGGGCATATCAGATGTTCTTGACACCTGCCGCAACATCCCACCTGGCCGCAATCAGACAGGTCACCGAGGCGATACAGGCCGATGCCCTGCGCGATCTCAACAAACAACAAGCCGCCATGCTCTTCGTCGCACTGCGCAAGATGCGCGACAACCTTGGCTCGCGGTGATAACCCGCGAAACAACGCTATTACTGGAGTCACCTGTTCATGAGCAATGCATTGATCGACAACGAAACAACCATCGCCGATGTACGACCACCCAAGCGTCGCTTGAAACGGCTGATCCTGCTGGTTGTGGTTCCATTGATCGCCGCGCTTGTAGTCGGAGTTGTGTACCTCAAGGGCGGGCGCTACGTCGAAACCGACAATGCTTATATCAAGGCGGACAAGGTCCCCGTCAGCGCCGCGGTGTCCGGCACGGTTACGGAAGTACTGGTTGATGAAAACCAATCCGTCAATGCCGGCCAACCGTTGTTCCGGCTCGATCCTGCGCCGTTTCAGGTAGCCGTAGCCAAAGCCGAAGCCAAATTGGCGCAGGTGCGCACCGATCTGGCAGCGCTCAAAGCGAGTTACCGCGAGAGACAGGCGGAAATCGCGCTGGCCCGAATCAAGTACGCCTTCTCCCAGAAAGACCAGCAACGCCAAGCCGATTTGGTGGCCAAGAATTTCATTTCCGCTTCCAAGTTCGACGATGCGAAGCAAAGCACCGACCTCGCTGAGCAGCAAATCAGCGCATTGGACCAGGACTTGAAGCGCATCGCGGAAACCTTAGGCGGCAGCGTCGATTCACCAGTGGAGCGCCACCCAAGCTATCGCGTCGCGCTGGCCGAACTGGAACAAGCCAGGCTCGATCTGGCGCGGGCCGAGGTGCGCGCCTCGCTGCCCGGCATAGTGAGCAAGCCACCCAAGCCTGGGCAGTATGTCGCCGCCGGTTCCATAGCGTTGGCCTTGGTGGTCAGCGGCAACTTGTGGGTCGAAGCCAATTTCACCGAGACCGATCTCACCTACGCTCATCCGGGCCAACCTGTCACCATCCGTGTCGATACCTACCCCGATGCGGCATGGAAGGGCGTGGTGGAAAGCCTGAGTCCCGCCACAGGGGCAGAGTTCTCGGTTATCCCAGCACAGAATGCCACCGGCAACTGGGTCAAGATCGCGCAGAGGGTGCCCGTGCGGATCAAGATCGAAGCCGCACCGACCATGCCGCAACTGCGCGCAGGGCTGAGCACCACCGTGGAAATCGACACCGGCCATCGCCGTCGCGTACTTGGGTTCTCGCTCTGAGATCAAACAATGACTGCCGCCACGACAGCCGCAAACCCGGAAAGCGCACATCGTGGCTTGGTCACCGTGTCGGTCATGCTGGCGACCATCATGCAGGCTTTGGACACCACGATCGCGAACGTTGCGCTACCGCACATGCAGGGGACTATGGGCGCGACCCAGGATCAGATTGCCTGGGTACTGACCTCCTATATCGTGGCGGCGGCGATCTTCATGCCACTGACCGGTTTCCTCTCGGCGCGCTGGGGACGCAAGCGCATTTTCATGTGGTCGGTGGTCGGCTTTACGGTGGCATCGATGCTCTGTGGCGCGGCGCAAAGCCTGAACCAGATTGTTCTGTTTCGCCTGCTGCAAGGGATATTCGGCGCGAGCCTCGTGCCATTGTCGCAAGCCGTGCTCCTCGATACCTATCCTCGCGAGCGCCATGGAGCGGCGATGGCGATGTGGGGCGTGGGCGTGATGGTGGGGCCGATTCTCGGCCCCTCGCTCGGCGGCTGGCTAACCGAGTATTACAACTGGCGCTGGGTGTTCTACATCAACTTGCCGTTCGGTGTGCTGGCCTGGCTCGGACTGGCGGCGTTCCTGCGTGAAACGCCGATCGACCGCACGCGACGCTTCGACCTTCTCGGCTTCGCGCTGCTGAGCCTCGGCATCGGCGCGCTGCAGATGATGCTGGATCGCGGCGAATCGCTTGACTGGTTTACCAACCCGGAAGTGGTAATCGAGGCCATGCTCTCCGGCCTGGCGCTCTATCTCTTCATCGCTCACATATTCACGCACGAGCATCCGTTCATCGAACCCGGGCTGTTCAAGGACCGCAACTTCAGTGTCGGCCTGTTGTTCATTTTCATTGTGGGTATCATTCTGCTCGCCACGATGGCCTTGCTGCCGCCATTCATGCAAAACCTGATGGGCTATCCTGTGATCGATGTCGGCTATCTGATGGCTCCGCGCGGCGTTGGCACCATGTTCGCCATGATCGCCGTGGGTAAGTTATCCGGCAAGGTGGACGTGCGCCACATGATTTTACTGGGTCTCATGCTGACCAGCCTGTCCCTGTGGGAAATGACCAATTTCAACACGGATATCGACGGCTGGGACATCGTACGAACCGGCATCACACAGGGGCTGGGGCTGGGGTTTATCTTCGTGCCGCTATCCACCATCACCTTCGCTACCCTGGCGCCGCGCTACCGCAATGAAGGCACGGCGCTGTTCAGCCTGATGCGCAATCTCGGCAGCAGTATCGGCATCTCGGTGGTGATTACCTACCTGGCGCAACGCACGCAGGCTAACCATGCCGCGTTCGCCGACTACATCAACCCCTTCAATCTGGCACTGAGGCAGGCGGTCGAGGCGGGCGCCTACAATCTGACCACGCCCGAGGGGCTGGCGGCCATCAACGGCGAGGTGACGCGCCAGGCCGCCACGCTGGCCTATTTGCAGGACTTCCGGCTGATGATGTGGATCACTGTGGCCGCCATCCCGCTGATAATCCTGTTGCGGGCGTCGCCGAAGAAATCCGCAGTGAACGATGTGCACGCGGCGATGGAGTGACGGCAGCACTGCCGAATGTGCGACTGTAATCGCCTGCTAAATCGCCGACATACTTTTAATACTATCGGAGGACAATGCGCATGTTTCAGACTATCGTTTTCGCCTATGATGGCAGCGCCGAGTGCCGAGACGCGCTTGAGGAGGGGATCGCACTTGCAAGCCGCTTCAACGCTAGCTGTCACCTGCTCGCGGTCGTGCCGCCACTATCCCCCTATTTCCTGGCCGCCGGCCCGTTGTCCGAAGACCTGTCGGAAAAAGACCGGGCCTACATCAGCGCCATCCTCGAAAAAGGCCTCGCACGCCTGCGCGAGGCGGGATTGGACGCCGCCGGCTCCATCAGGATATGGGAGGAGCCGGCCGAGGTCATTGGTGCCTTCGCTGGCAAGGTCGAAGCCGATCTCGTTATTGTTGGGCACCGCCGCCGCTCAGCCCTTGATCGCTGGTGGCGCGGATCGGTAGGCCATTCCCTCATCGACCAACTGCCGTGTAGCCTGTTCGTTTCCATGCCGCGCGAAGCGGCAAACCACTCTTCTTGAGCATTTCTAATAGAGGGTCGTAGTCGAGCATGGGAATTTCACATGCAAAGGAAAACAGAGTTTACCGAACTTGAACTTAGGGATTTTAACGAAAGATTTTCAAAACAATGGGTTACTGTTGACTTCAATTCTCAACTCATTATGTCAAAAGAAATGTGCTCCCCTTTCTCATAGACTAGTTCTAACTGGACACTTTCTTGCCAACTGGAGACTTCCCATATTGTTTAAGGCATGTCCAGCTGTACGGACTTTCAGGGCCACCTATTCAGCGTACCAGTAGTGCTGACAGCGTTGGAATGTTTTAGTGCTATACATAATTTTTTGCGCTCTCAAACTTAATTTAGCTAGTGAGCTTCATGAGTAATGTTGTAAGTTGATTGATTTCAGTATTGGTAAGCGACTTATTAACCCAATCCTTAAAAACATTTTCAAGTTCAATCATCACTTTATTCAGAATCGACAAAGTATTGATGTTGAGCATCACTGGTTTTATACGCCGATCGCTTTCGTTTGAAGTGCGTGAAACAAACCCTCTACTTTCCAGTTCCAATAACACCTTGGTTAGACCGCCGGAACTGATCAGCATTGAGTTCTGAATATCTGATGGTGTTAATACATAGGGTGGCGGTGAACGACGTAGCGTAGCAAGTACGTCGAACTCGGCTACGCTAAGATGATTGGCCGCTATGATTTCGGTTGCGCGCGCGTGTTGTTCTAATTGAGCGTAAAACAGTGAAAATCTTAAGGGCAATAATTGGGCATTATTTGATTCTGGCCAATATTTTTTATGCGCATCCAATAGGGAAGCAATTCTGTTGTGCATGATTGAATTCTGTTTTCAAAAATAGTCTTGCAATTATCTTTCAGGAAAGATAATATTGCAACAATATCTTCCTAGAAAGATAATTTCCTATAATGATCCTGTAATTAAATAGTGCTGATAATAGATTGATAGTTAATGATTAGCCTAGGGTACAGCAGATAGTTACAGTTACATTCTAAATGAGTACAACAAGGACTTGATATGTCATATCTGAATATCCTCTCGCTAACAACCGTTCTGATTCTTTCTGCATGTGGTGGAAAAAGTGAAAACGCGCTTAATTCCAATGCTAAGCCACCAACTGTAACTGTTGTTAAAGTAGCGAACGAGAGTGTGCCGACAGTTAACGAATTGCCTGGACGTACAGCACCATACCTGATTTCAGAGGTGAGGCCGCAAGTCAGCGGCATTATTAAAGAACGTATTTTTAAAGAAGGCAGTGAAGTAAAAGCAGGTCAGTTGCTGTATCAGATTGATGCTGCAGTCTACCAAGCTGCTTATGACAGTGCTAAGGCTAATCTTGCTAGAGCATTGGCTAGTGTCGGTTCTGAAAAGTTAAAAGCCCAGCGTTATGCAGAGCTGGTTAAAATCGAGGCGGTAAGCAAACAGGCTAATGATGAGGCTGACGCTTCATTGAAGCAAGCAGAAGCTGAAGTCGCTGCAGCAAAGGCCGCTTTGGATAAGGCCAGAATTGACCTTGCTTATACAAAAGTGGTTTCACCTATTTCAGGCCGTATTGGTCGTTCAACCGTCACCCCCGGCGCATTAGTGACCGCTAATCAGGTTGATGCGCTTGCAACAGTACAGCAATTAAATCCAATCTATGTTGACGTTACGCAATCCAGTGCTGAGTTAATGCGTATGCAGCGTGATCTGGAACAAGGAAAATTGAAGAGTGCAGGCGGCAACACTGTTTCTGTACAGCTGGTGCTGGAAGACGGCAGTATCTTTGAGAAAGAAGGCAAACTTGCATTTTCAGAAGTCACTGTGGATCAAGGTACCGGTAGTGTGACATTGCGTGCAGTGTTTCCAAATGCAAAAGGCCAGCTATTGCCTGGTATGTATGTACGCGCGCGCATGACGCAGGGTGTAAAAAGCGATGCAATTCTGGTACCGCATGCTGCTATAGGCCGTGACCCACGCGGTAATGCGACCGTGATGGTGGTGAATGCCGAAAATAAGGTTGAGCCACGCATAGTGAAGACTGCGCAATCAATTAATGATAAATGGGTGGTGACTGAAGGACTGGCTGCAGGCGAGCGTGTGATTGTAGAAGGATTACAAAAAGCGAGACCCGATGCAGTGGTTGATCCTCAAGAAGCCAAGCCTGCCGTGGCACAAGAAAACGCGGCTGCTGCCGTGGCTAAGTGAGGTAGCTGACTATGGCACGCTTTTTTATTGATCGTCCTATTTTTGCATGGGTTATTGCCATCGTTATCATGTTGGCCGGTGCTCTTTCTATACTGAGCTTACCGATATCGCAATATCCTGCTATTGCACCGCCACAGGTCGCTATCAATGCAAACTATCCCGGTGCTTCTGCGAAAACAGTTGAAGACTCAGTCACGCAGGTGATCGAGCAGAAAATGACCGGGCTGGATGGTTTGATTTATATGAACTCATCCAGTGACGGGTTTGGTCGGGCGACTGTCACGTTGACTTTTAAAGCAGGTACCGATCCTGATATTGCCCAGGTGCAGGTTCAGAATAAGTTGCAGTCATCATTGCCGCTTCTGCCGCAGGAAGTGCAGCAACAAGGGGTCACTGTAGCAAAGTCCGCACGTAACTTTCTGATGGTAATTGGCTTTGCTTCTGAGAATGGGAGTTTGGAGGCGAATGACCTGTCTGATTTTATCGTTGCAACGGTACAGGATCAATTATCTCGTGTTAACGGTGTCGGTGAGGTGCAGATTTTTGGTTCGCAATATGCAATGCGTGTATGGATGGATCCGTCCAAGCTGAATAATTTCAAACTGACTGCTGCTGATATCAAGGCTGCGATACGCGCGCAGAATACGCAGGTAGCTGCAGGCCAGCTTGGTGGAACTCCGGCACTGCCAGGTCAGGGTTTTTCCGCCACTATCACTGCGCAAAGTCGCCTGCAGACGGCCGAGCAATTCAGAAATATTCTTCTGCGCAGTTCAAAAGAAGGTGGTGAAGTGCGTCTTGGTGATGTTGCCAGAGTGGATATCGGTGCTGAAAATTACGGTACTATCGCACGCCTGAACGGCAAGCCTGCCGCCGGTATCGGTATTAAACTGGCCCCGGGCGCAAACGCACTGGATACAGCGGATGCCGTGCGTGCAAAATTAGAACAGCTCAAGCCATATTTCCCGGCAGGCGTGACTGTGCTCGTGCCTTATGACACAACGCCGTTTGTGAAACTTTCTATTCAGGAGGTTGTAAAAACGCTGGTAGAAGCAATGGTGCTGGTGTTTTTAGTGATGTACCTGTTTCTGCAGAATCTGCGCGCAACACTGATTCCGACTATTGCTGTTCCAGTTGTGCTGTTAGGTACCTTTGGCATCATGGCTGCTTTTGGTTTTTCAATCAATACCTTGACGATGTTTGGCCTGGTGCTGGCTATCGGTTTGCTAGTCGATGATGCGATCGTGGTGGTTGAAAACGTTGAGCGGTTGATGACGGAAGAAGGTTTATCACCTAAAGAAGCTACGCGTAAATCTATGGATCAGATCACCGGCGCGCTGATTGGTATCGGCATGGTACTTTCTGCTGTTTTTGTACCAATGGCTTTCTTTGGCGGATCAACCGGTGTAATTTATCGTCAGTTTTCAATTACGATTGTAGCTGCAATGGCGCTGTCGGTAGTGGTTGCGATTGTGTTTACGCCTGCGTTGTGCTCAACGATGCTCAAACCTGTTCAAAAAGGTCATGGTCACGGTGAAAGTGGATTTCTCGGTCGCTTCTTTACCTGGTTTAATCGTATGTTCGACCGCAACACGCAGCGTTACGAAGCTACGGTCAGCGGTATATTAAAACGCAGTACACGCTTCCTGATTATTTACATAGCTATTGTCGTTGTATTAGGTGTTTTATTTGTACGCATGCCGACATCATTTCTGCCGGAAGAAGACCAAGGTATTCTTTTTAATCAGATTATGCTGCCTGCCGGTGCCACACAGGAACGAACCATTGAAGTGCTTAAAAAAGTTGAGCATCATTTTCTTGTAGATGAAAAAGATACTGTGAAAGCCATATTTACCGTGGCAGGTTTCAGCTTCGGCGGTAGCGGTCAGAACATGGGGATTGGCTTCATAAACTTGAAAGACTGGGAAGAACGCAGTAAGCCTGGCATGGATGTAAAGTCTATAGCCGGTAGAGCGATGGGGGCTTTCTCGCAAATTAGAGAGGCCATGGTGTTTGCCTTCGTACCGCCAGCAGTGATTGAATTAGGAACTTCTAATGGTTTTGATGTACAGATGCAGGACCGTGCCGGTTTGGGGCATGAGGCTTTGATTGCTGCACGTAACCAGTTTCTTGGTATGGCATCGCAAGATAAGCGCCTGATGGGCGTGCGTCCGAACGGGATGGACGATACGCCTGAATATCGACTTGATATCGACCATGCGAAGGCCGGTGCTCTAGGCGTAACGGTTGCTGATATTAATGATTCATTATCTACTGCCTGGGGTGGTAGTTACATCAACGACTTTCTAGATCGCGGCCGTGTCAAAAAGGTCTATCTGCAAGGTGATGCGCATTCGCGCATGGTGCCGGAAGATTTAAACAAGTGGTACGTACGTAACTCAAGGGGCGAGATGGTGCCATTCTCTGCTTTTGCCAGTGCGCACTGGACTTTCGGTTCGCCGCGTCTGGAACGTTATAACGGTCAGCCTGCTGTTGAATTGCTTGGCCAGGCTGCGCCAAAAATGTCTTCAGGGGAGGCTATGGCAGCAGTAGAAGAGATTATGACTAAAATGCCACCAGGCATCGGATATGAATGGACTGGCACCTCCTATGAAGAGCGCGCAACAGGTTCACAGGCGCCAGCCTTATATGCGCTGTCTTTGCTGGTTGTGTTTCTTTGTCTGGCGGCTTTGTATGAGAGTTGGTCAGTTCCGTTTGCTGTGATGCTGGTGGTGCCGCTTGGTGTGCTTGGTGCATTGCTGGCAGCAACGGGGCGCGGTTTGTCCAATGATATTTACTTCCAGGTTGGCTTGCTGGCAACGATAGGTCTTTCATCCAAGAATGCGATTCTGATTGTGGAATTTGCGAAATCGGAAATGGAAGCGGGCAAGGATCTGTTAACAGCGACCCTGGATGCCGTCCGTATGCGTCTGAGGCCTATTTTGATGACCTCACTTGCATTCGGTTTTGGTGTGTTGCCACTTGCGATATCGACCGGCGCTGGCTCCGGCAGTCAGAACGCCATTGGCACCGGTGTGCTGGGCGGTACGGTTGCTGCAACTATGCTTGGTATATTCTTTATTCCTCTGTTCTACGTCGTGATCAAGAGAATATTTAAAGATAAGCCGCAAATAGCAGCTTCTAATGCGGCGGTAATGACTGCCGAGGAGAATAAGGAATGATTAAATTGAAAACATTGGTTGTGGCAGTAGCTATTGCTACAACCAATGCCTGTAGCCTGATACCGGAATACCTGCGTCCGCAGGCACCTGTGCCGGAGACTTTCCCAAATGCCGACGCGAAGGCAGCATCATCTGCAACTCAGTTGAGTGACATTCCATGGCAGGACTATTTTGCCGATGCCCAGTTACGCGAAGTAATCGGCCTGGCATTGAACAATAATCGTGATTTACGCGTTGCTGCACTTAATATAGAAAAAGCGCGTGCACTCTATCGTGTTCAGCGTGCGGATATGTTTCCGCGCATAGGTATCACCGGCACAGAAACCGCACAGCGTTTACCGGGTGACCTGACTTCTAGCGGTGATGCAACTACAACGCATCAATACAGTGCAACGGTTGGTTTCTCTGCGTATGAACTGGATTTCTTTGGACGTATTCGTAGCCTCAATGCACAAGCGTTAGAGCAGTATTTAGGTACTGAAGAGGCAAAGAGAAGTGCACAGATCAGCCTCGTTGCCGAAGTCGCTAATGTATGGCTTATACTTGCTGCTGATAAGGAGCGCTTGGCGCTTGCTCTCAGCACTTTTGAGACCAGGCAGAAATCCTATGAGCTGATTCGCCGTACTTTTGAAGTGGGTGTTGGTTCAGCGCTGGATGTCCGTCAGGCGGAAACTCTGATGGAAAGTGCACGTGCCGATGTGGCACGCTATATAGCACAAGAAGCAAAAGACGCAAATGCGCTTGCATTGATAGTCGGAACAACAGTATCTGCTGATCTGTTACCTGCCATATTAAGCGATTCTGTTAGCGCAATAACAGAAGTGCCAGCCGGGGTGCCTTCAGAGGTGCTGACACGTCGTCCGGATGTTCTGCAAGCCGAACGTGCTTTACGTGCGGCTAATGCAAATATTGGAGCTGCGCGTGCGGCTTTCTTCCCAAGTATCACGCTGACAGCCGGTGCAGGTGTTGCCAGTGACTCTCTGGGTGGTTTGTTCAGTGGCGGTGGTGGTACCTGGAGTTTTATACCGCAGATTAAATTGCCAATTTTTGAGGCTGGCAGGCTAACTGCTAACCTGGAAGCTACAAAAGTACAGCGTGAAATTAATGTGGCTCAGTATGAAAAGGCTATTCAAACGGCTTTTCGTGAGGTGGCGGATGCTTTTGCTGAAAAATCTACTTTAGCAGAACGACTAGACGCCCGGCGCAAACTGGTCGAGGCGACTAAAGTCAGCTTCACATTGTCTGAAGCGCGCTATAAGAGCGGCATTGATAGTTATCTCGGTTTGCTGGATTCGCAGCGTGCGCTTTACCTGTCTCAGCTTGATTTGATCGAAATTCGACTGATTGAGTCAGCAAATCGAGTTGCACTTTATAAAGTGCTTGGCGGAGGCTGGAATTAACTACTCATTATATGCATTCGCATTTGTTACGAGGTCTCCTTAGCTATAGCCATCGTGTGATAGAAAGGAAATCAAATGAATACAAGCACAAGATCATTGGGTATCCGTCGTAAAAATAGCGAGATGTCGGAAGAAACACGCCAGAAGATAGTAGAAGCCGCAGAAAATGTATTTTGTGAAAAAGGCGTATGTAACAGCACAATTGAAGATATTGCCCTTAGAGCAGGTATGACACGCGGTGCTGTTTATTGGCACTTTCGTGATAAGCATGAAATTTTGTGTGCAGTATTGAAAAGTGTACGATTCCCGATTGAGGATGTCAGCCCAGGCCAGTCTTTTGAAGACTCATGTAATAGAATCAAAGCGGCTTTTCTGGAAACCATTAAAATGCCGCATGCATTAAGAGTCGCAAAAATTCTTTTGCACACCTCTGTTTTGACCAACAATCAATCCCCAGTCCACTTGCGTTTGACATCGATAAGATTACATTTAAAGGCGTATTTTGAGCAAGTCTTGAAATCTGCCATATTAAATGGAGAGTTACCAAAAAGTATTGATGAGGAGGAACTGTACGTCCTTGCAGTGACGTTCAGAGCAGTTCTTACCGGATTGTTATTTGAATTAATGCTGGAATTGGATGAAAAGACCCTTGCATCTGAAGTTGATTTGAGTCTTACCAGTTTCTTTCAGTTGATACAATTAAACAGTGGTAAAGAGTAGTTTTTCTGCTAGTAAGTACTTTATGAAGTGTAATATAAGGTTTTATTTCAAGCTCAAATTTTTGAGGATAGTCATACAATGCTAGTTGCATTTTTTGGACAACTTTACGTGCTTTTTGCATTAAATGGCAAAATTGCCATGTCTGGATTGTTTGTCTTTGGCTGGCCAACTGGAGTGCTAGTCAGTATAGTTGGGAAAACTTACAAAGCACAGTTTTACAATTTGCGGAAACCTAACTATTGATGTTTAATTTAGTATTTTATTAGACTATAGAAAAAGTATATCATAATTTAGTATAATACTTTATTACTGATTTTTCAGAGTAAAAGTGGCTGTCACCCAAAAAAATTAAACAATAACCAAATGCAATCTGCTTGTAGATTTTAAGTAACTGGCACACTTTCACACACCAGCCTTAAAGCATCAAAAGCTGTTTTGATTAGAGTGTAGCGTTATTACGCTAAACCAGATGTCCGTTTTCCGCCCCAGTTATCCCGCAATGTTTTTCTTGCTGTGAGCCATGCTTCTGCGCGCAACAACATAGGCCATAGCAGGATTGGATAAGTTTTAATCAGCGTATTTGCTCTAAGATAAGGCTGATACTGCGTTTCAGTTAATCCGATTGGTTTATGCAGTAGCGAAAGCAAACTATCAACAATCTGCTCATCATGTATCGCCTTATGCTGAGTCAGCAGTAGATCACTGAGCAAGGGCCTTCTGATGTTTAACCATTGCCATATATTCTCATCAGGCATCAGAATCGGTGCCGTAAAACTGCTGTCGTGAAATTCCAGCAGTTCTTTTGTCAAAATTTGATTTAGCGTTGTATCGAAAGCCTGTTTTTGACGTCGGCTCTCTTTGTAATCGGTAAAGGGTAAGTTTGAATCAGAATCTTCTTGATCCCCTAATTTGATGTTGACATGCTTATCACCAGCTGTATGCGTAGCACATATCAGTCGTCCAGGCACTGGTTGTCGCCAGCAGTATTTGCAAGCTCGTAACACATCAAATCTGCCGTTGTCTGAGAATCGAATATTGTCCTCAATCCCCAGTTTCAATTGTCTGCAAACTTGCAAGAAATAAGTAATTTCTATCGTCTCGTGGTCTGGGAAGGTTCTCGGGGGGTGCGTCGAAAAAAGACAAATCAGGTTAATGCAAACGGCAATTTCCGTGAGTTGGCCTGAAGGCAGGCCACTTCTAAAAACCATCTCAGCATATGTAAATTCCAAGTCTTCCCATGAAGCCTGGGTCAGATTCCCCAATACATCCTGATGACATTCCGGAATCAATGGCTGGAAATATTTCTTCATTAGGCTCAACGCAAGGCTGGGGGTAACAGCACGACCCTGCATTTCAGACTTGATTGCTTTCAGCCCTTGTGCAACGGGCGCACAAAATCTGAATTCAATCTCTGTATCGTCAATATACAGCGGCATAAGGTCAAGTGTCCAAAATAGGGGGTAGTTTTGAAGTGTCAAATCTTTCTATCATGATACATCGTGATGTTTGTGATTGTACTCAGAGGTGAACTATGGAAACGATGAACCTGGATGAAATAAGTAAAGTTTTGAAAATTTCTAAAGCCACAGCAAGAAACCGATTGAGTTTGCGTCTGCCAATGCCGCCTTCTTTCAAAGTTGGTCGTAGCCGCTTGTTTCTGACAACGGAGTTTTATCTATGGATGGCGCAACAGGCTAAGCCAATCAACACAAACCAATAATAACAAACATTTATTTGGAGAAATTGAAAATGACTTAAAGGAACCCCTGCAAACCGGGCCTTAGAAGCGCAAAAGGCTTGGGTTAGACCCAAGCCATCGGCACATACATCAAGATTGCAGCCTTGAAACCGTATTGTCTATGCACTTCAATCGACTGTCAAGGTCGAGGTCTCTTTATACCTGTTCGTCAGGTAATTCAACCAAATACACAAGATTAAACCCTGCCAAAAGGCAGAGATTTTTCCATGGAGATAAGACTATGCGCGTTATTCAATTAAAGATATTTTTTACATATCACTTGCCAATGCAGCCATTCATGCAGAAAGGCCTGATGACATTAATTATCCAAGTTATTTATTGAGCCATTTAATGTCTAACAGGAGACTACCCATGAGAAGGATACGCGACGTATTGCGATTGACTTTTGTATCCAATATGAGCCAACGCCAGATTCAGCAAGTCTTGAAAATATCACGTAATGCCATAGCTGACTACTTATGTCGTGCGCAAAATGCAGGACTTAGCTGGCCATTACCAGAAGATTTGGATGATGCTGAATTAGAACAGCTTTTATTTACACCAGTTCTTTTACCAAAAGTAAAGAGGAAACCAGTACCCGAATGGCTGGAGATTCATCAATGGCTTAAGGTAAAAGGTGCCACCCTAGAACTTTTACATTTGGAATACAAAAAAAAGTATCCGGATGGCATGTGTTATAGCAATTTCTGCACACAGCACCGTGAGTTTGAAAAAACACTGAAGCGTTCGCTACGCCAAGTACACATTGCAGGGGAGAAGGTCTTTGTTGATTACGCTGGCCCTACCGTACCGATACACAATATGCGCACTGGCGAAATACAGCACGCACAGATATTTGTCGGTGTATTAGGCGCATCAAATTACATATATGCAGAAGCGGTCTGGAACCAGCGTCGCGAGAACTGGATTGCTTCGCATGTGCGTATGTTTGAGCATTTCGGCGGCGTGCCCGTGATGGTGGTTTGCGATAATTTAAAATCCGCAGTTACCAAAGCGAGCCGTACCGAGCCAGTCATTCATCCCACTTATCTGGATATGGCAGCACATTACGGTACTGCGATCTTTCCGGCACGTGCTTACAAACCCAAGGACAAATCCAAAGCCGAGGGTGGTGTATTGATCGTTGAGCGATGGATATTGTTCCGGATTCGCAAACAGAAATTTACCAGTCTGGCAGAGCTGAATGCAACAATAAAATCGCTGTTATTAGACGTCAACAACCGTCCTTTCAAAAAACTGCCTGGTTCGCGCCAAAGTGCATTCGATAGTTTGGATAAGCCAGCACTTAAACCATTAGTGAGCCAGCCTTACCAATTTAGAGAGTTCCTAAAAGTACGTGCGGGCTTTGATTACCATGTCGAAATTGATCAGCACTTTTATAGTGTGCCGCATGTGTTGGTCCGTAAACAGCTGGAAGCTATTTTAACTGCAAGCACCATTGAAATACTGCATGGCGGTAAGCGAGTTGCCAGTTGGGCGCGCAGTTATGAGGCTGGGAAGAAATCTACGGATTCACTGCATATGGAAAGCGCACATCGTCATTTTGCTCAATGGGATAGTGAGCTTGAGCTTAGCTGGGCACTATCTGTTGGTGTCAGCACCCATGCATTTTTACAAGTAGTATTCTCAAAAGCACCGCATCGAGACTTCAGCTATCGTTGGGCAAACTCGATCAAATCAATGTCTCGCGAGTATGGGCATGAACGACTAGAGGCTGCTTGTAAACGTGCATTGGAAATTGGTGCCACTGCAACCATCAATGTACGCTCTATTCTTAAAAACAATCTGGATCAGAATCCTAACAAGCCAATCATCGCAGATGAAGCAGCTTTTGATCATGACAATATTCGCGGTGCGGATTATTACCACTAATTACTACTAGACCATTCATTTATCACAAAAAAGGATTTAATTAATGTTAACGCAACAAACCATAAACAAACTATCTGCAATGAAATTAAACGGCATGAGCAAAGGTTTTGAAGAGCAACTATCTAGTACCGCAGCACAAGGGTTGTCGTTTGAAGAACGTTTTGGCATGCTGGTTGATCAGGAGCAGACTTTCCGTGAGAATCAGCGGCTTAAACGGCTTCTAAAAACCGCCAAGTTAAAGGCAAATGCCTGTGTAGAAGACATTGACTACAGTCATAATCGTGGGCTGGATAAGGCTCAAATGGCTTACCTGAATAGCTCTGATTGGATCAGGCAAGGATTTAATCTGATTTTGACAGGGCCAACTGGCTGTGGCAAAACCTGGATTGCGTGCGCACTCGGCAATCAAGCCTGTCGGCATGGATTGTCGGTGTTATTTCAGCGCGTGCCGTTGATGCTTGAGGAATTACAGTTAGGTCATGCTGACGGAAGTTTCCGTAAAAGACTAATGGCCTTGGCAAAGGTGGATTTGCTGATATTAGATGACTTTGGCGCTGCAACGCTCAATGCGCAAAGTCGTGGTGACTTGCTGGAAGTCATCGATAGTCGCTCTGGGGGCAAGGCAACAGCGATTACCAGTCAAATTCAAGTTGAGCTTTTGCATGATTACTTGAGTGGTGGAAATCCTACCATGGCTGATGCTATTCTTGACCGCTTGGTCAGTGGTGCATTGCGGATTAATCTAAAAGGCGACTCTATGCGTAAACTACGCACTTTGAAACTTTAACTACTGAGTCATCCGTATAAGACAGCCACTGTCTGATTCAATATTGGCAGTGGCTTTTTTGCGACTGTTATGCGTGGCCTCTTTGATATTGTTATAGGTGGCTTTTTTGCGGTTATTATGAGTGGCACTTTTGGGTAAGAATACGCAATAATTTATGATTTTTGCGAATAAAGTAAAAATGGCCGTAGAAAGAGCGGGTGGCCCTACCTATGTGGCTATTCAAATGAAATGCTCAGGAACAGCAGTACAAGCTTGGATAAGAAATGGCAGAGTTAGCAACATTGAAAAAGCGAAGCTTCTCTCGGAGCTATCAGGCGTTTCAGTTTTGGAGATTCGGCCATGTTAAATAAAAAAAAATATACTAAATTAGTTGATGCAGTAACCTACGCTATCGGGCTACTTAATTTTGAGCTGTCAAAAACACAATTTAAGATTGAAAGTGATGATATTAGCTTAACTGAAATGAGGCATTACATGCCATATACATTGCAAGAAACCTCTAGAAGTGGAATATACATTTTATTAAATAGAAATTATCAGCCCCCAGGAAGCGATCGAACTACAAGCATACCAATTGCGAAATATGATGATTTTACAGATTTTCATATACCACTTACACCTGCACAGTTAAATTCAGTAAAAAGTTATTCACATGGTATTTTTGGTGACAGTGACGCACCTTGGATTAGTAGTGCTACTGCAAAGGCATATTTATTTCGTTTGCAAAAGCTTTTTAGAATTTTGAAAGAATTAGAAGATAATGAGAGTGGCTGCGATATTTATATCAACTTAACTGAAGCCCCATCCACAATTTTAGATCCACGTTGGTCAAAATACGTAATTTAAAATAAAAAATTTCTATCAAAAATAAATTCTCGTTTGATGATTTGAGAGCCTAATTATAAGCAAGTTACTTTAAGTTTTTTTAGGCTTAATTGCTTTTACGATCGTGAACTCCTTAGCTGGTGGTATCGTCACTAAATTCGAAGCCACCTCTGGGTTATCTAGTGAAGAGGTTTTTGCAGCAACAACTGATTGAGATTTATCTACACCAGCATTCATAATTGCCCGAGTAGCAAGCTCCACTGACTGCCTAACAGGGTCCATATCTAAACGAGCGTAAATAGCTGTCGTTTGAGTGCTTTTATGATTTAAACTTTTACCGATAATAGACAGTGACGCTCCTGTCTTGGCCTGCCAACTACCAAGTGTTCTTCTTAAATCGTGGATTCTTAGATCTTTTAGCCCAGCACGACTTAATATTCTTTTCCATGCTTTAAACGGCTCAACTAAATGACCTGTAGCACCTTCACCCGGAAAAACGTATTCAGCATCTTTATTTGCGTGCTTTTTACGTTCATGTAAACGTTTTATAGCATCAACTGTCAATGGGACGTTCTGTGGTGTGCCATTCTTTGTTTCTGGAATTCTCCAAACCCCCTCATCAAGATTTACTTCAGACCACTTCATGCTTAAAACATTACTACGCCTAGCCCC
This sequence comes from Pseudomonadota bacterium, assembly GCA_029556915.1. Lineage (GTDB taxonomy): Bacteria > Pseudomonadota > Gammaproteobacteria > Burkholderiales > Methylophilaceae > Methylotenera. The sequence goes on along the minus strand of JAKQIT010000061.1, from coordinate 35,956 downwards.
AGTAAACATGCTTATCCAAAAAAAATCTCTAGCGGTTATGTTTGTCTCCAGATTTAAAGCTTCAATAAACCTAGGTAACTCGTCATTTTGTAAAAAACGATCTCTGCTAAGTTCTCGATTTCTTCTAATCCCAATGCAAGGGTTTACATTAACAATGCCCCACTCAACACCTCTACCAAATACTGTGGAAATTAACGCAAGTACTCTATTCGCTACCGCTGGATGACCATTGACGGTGATTGTGTTATGCAACGCTGAAATACTTTGCTTATTAATTACGTCAATTTTGGTTCTACCAATAGTATCTGCTAAGTATTGCTGGTATCTTTGCTCATCTTCATCAGCTGTTTTCTTTCTAAGTTTAGCGTGTCGTGTGAAATAGGTCTTAAAAAGATCATCGAATGTTATCACTGCTTTTTGGGCCCGCTTTATTTCTGCAGGATTTACACCAGATGCAATTTCTAATAACTTTTCAGCAGCCATTTTTCTTGCTTGCTCAATTGAAAGGCTGGGATATCGGCCAAGAGTCAGCCTTTGAGCATTACCCCCTTTCACACGCTTAAATACACAAAAAGTCTTGATACCGTTTTGCGTAACTCTAAGACGCAGTCCAGGCACTTTACTGTCATGATATTCGGCTCGCCCTGTACTTGGCGGCGCAATATTTTCGATAAATGCCTTAGTAAAATTAGTATAGTCTGCCATTGTAAGTAAACCTCATGCGAATCAACATGATGATTATACACGGGGTTACACGGGGGTTACAATATTCGTCAAATTTGATAAATCATGATATACAATAAAATTTGTATTTCTATATATTATTCATTATGTTATATACGTTAATAAATAATGGTAAATATCAGTATATTATTGGAACTGGGGATTGAAAATCCGCGTGTCGCCAGTTCGATTCTGGCCCCGGCCACCAGTTTTACTTCCCCCAATTGTCAAATTTTATTATCTGCTCGCACTTATAGTGCAGTAATTGCCCATAATTGCTATCATTAGCAGTGGGTGAGCTTTTGCTCACATAGTGGGCTTTTGAATGCATTTATATCACGAAATTTCGGCGGATGACTTACTCAATTTAATGGCGCAAGCACCATTTTTGCTAATAGATGTGCGCGATGAAAGCGCATTAGCAGATGGCATGATTGCAGGCGCCTCACATGTGCCTTTGGCTTTTATTCCTGTACAATATCAGTCGTTTAACGCTGTTGGTAACATTATATTTTACTGTCAACGTGGCGTGCGCTCAGCCCATGCTGCGGCTTACGTGGCCAGCAAGGGTATTCAAAATGTGTTTACTTTGGTGGGTGGCATTAATGCTTGGCAAGATGCGGGGCAGGCACTGGCTTATATTTCGGAGGAAAGAAAACATGCAATTTGATAAAACAGTGGACGCATCCGGTTTGAATTGTCCATTACCCATTTTGCGCTGCAAAAAGGGGCTAAATGAAATTGAGGCCAACCAAGTGTTACGTGTGATTGCTACGGATGCCAGCTCGGTAAAAGATTTTAATGCGTTTTGTATGCAAACTGGGCACGAACTTTTGCACCTCGACACGACACCAACCACCTTCACTTTTTACATCAAAAAACGCACCAATAATTAAGCTTTTTTGCGTAAGCAAAACCCCCGAGAAATTTCTACGCCCCCGCAAGCCGCATGGAATAAGGCTCACAGAGAAGGTGAAATGATTTGTTATAAAAAAAGCACTTTTTTAAGTGTTTATTTTATTGTCTGAAATATTGAATTATCTACTTCAATTTAGCCATTTGTGCATTGAGTTTTTCAAGGTTTGCACTAAACTCAGCCACACGCGCTTTTTCCTGTTCAACCACAGCGGCTGGCGCACGCGCCACAAAGCTTTCGTTATTCAATTTACCGTTGGCCTTAGCAATTTCACCTTGCAAGCGCGCAATTTCTTTGCCCAAACGCTCTTTCTCGGCGGCCACATCAATTTCCACAACAAGCGATAATCTTAGACCTCCAACTACAGCCATTGGTGACAAAGCATTTGAAGGTACTGCCACAACTGAAGCTTCTTTAACCTTAGCCAAAGCCTCAATTTTGACTTTATATTTTAAAAACAACACCTCTTCATCTAGAGTTGTTCCATCCATATTTGCCAAAACCTCGAGAACTGGTCTGACATTTGGATTAACATTCAACTCTCCGCGCAACGCTCTTACTGCCTCGACAATTGCTTTCATCCAATTTATTTCAATCTCAGCTTGCTCGTCGATTTTCTCCAAGTCTGCCTTAGGATAAACTTGCAACATAATGCTTTCCGTACCGCGCGTTTTGTCTTTCAACTCCGTCATCGGCGCGATAGTTTGCCAAATTTCTTCGGTGATAAACGGAATAATCGGGTGCGCTAAACGTAAGATGGTTTCTAATACACGCAACAAAGTACGACGTGTCGCGCGTTGCTGGGCTTCGGTACCAGTTTGAATTTGTACCTTGGCGATTTCCAAATACCAATCGCAATATTGGTCCCACACAAACTCATAAATCGCCTTAGCTGCGAGGTCAAAACGGTAATCGTCAAACGCGCGCTCTACCTCAGCTTCAGTGCGTTGTAGCAAAGAAACAATCCAACGGTCTGCTTGGCTAAACTTGCGCCCGCCAGCATCACAACTTTCCGCGCCAAAGCCGTTATCTTGGCCTTCAGTGTTCATCAGCACAAAGCGCGTGGCGTTCCATAACTTGTTGCAGAAATTGCGGTATCCATCACAGCGTTGCAAATCAAACTTAATGTCACGGCCAGGGCTGGCGAGGGCAGCAAAGGTAAAGCGCAACGCGTCTGTGCCATACGCAGCAATGCCTTCTGGAAATTCTTTGCGTGTGCGTTTTTCGATTTTTTCCGCATCTTTCGGGTTCATTAAACCCGTGGTGCGTTTTTTGATTAAATCGTCTAAGCCAATGCCGTCAATCAAATCAATCGGGTCAAGCACGTTGCCCTTAGACTTAGACATTTTTTGGCCTTCCGCATCGCGTATCAAGCCATGTACATACACATGCTTAAACGGAATTTTGCCAGTGATGTGTTTAGTCATCATCACCATACGCGCCACCCAAAAGAAAATAATATCAAAGCCTGTGACCAACACGCTTGAAGGCAAATATTGTTGCAATGCTTGGTTTTGCGTATCTAGCGCCTCATCACCAGTCCAATCTAGTGTTGAGAACGGCCAGAGCGCAGACGAATACCAAGTATCTAGTACATCATTATCGCGTACTAAATTACCAGTGTAGCCATCGCTCGCCGCCTGTGCTTTGGCGTCGGCTTCATCAATAGCCACATACACCTTTCCATTATCAGAATACCAAGCAGGAATCTGATGTCCCCACCATAACTGGCGTGAAATACACCAATCCTGAATATTGTTCAGCCATTGGTTGTAGGTATTCACCCAATTCTCTGGGTAAAACTTAATTTCGCCATTCGCGACGACTTCAAGTGCTTTTTCGGTAATGCTTTTGCCATCAGCCGCAGGCTTGCTCATTGCCACAAACCATTGGTCAGTCAGCATAGGTTCAATCACTACGTTAGTGCGATCACCACGCGGCACTTTGAGTTTGTGTTTATCAACTTTAACCAAATAACTTTGAGCTTCTAAATCCGTCACCACTTGTTTGCGTGCTGCAAATCGCTCTAAGCCTTGATAAGCCGCTGGCGCGTTTTCGTTTACAAAACCTTGTAGGTTTAAAATGCCTATCATCGGTAGTTTGTGGCGCTGACCCACTGCATAATCGTTAAAGTCATGCGCAGGCGTGACTTTAACAACACCAGTACCAAACTCTAAATCTACATAATCATCCGCGATAATGGGGATTTCACGGTCGCACAATGGCAATTTCACGTTTTTGCCAATTAAATGTTTGTAACGCTCATCTTCTGGATGCACCATTACGGCCACATCACCCAACATGGTTTCTGGCCGGGTTGTCGCCACCGTCAATTGGCCTGAACCATCCGCAAGCGGATAGTTGATGTGCCACATAAAGCCATCTTCTTCCTCTTGCACCACTTCCAAATCTGAAACGGCGGTACCTAATTTCACATCCCAGTTCACCAAGCGTTTGCCGCGATAAATCAGGCCTTCGTTATAAAGGCGTACAAAAGTTTCAGTCACCACCTTGTTTAAGCCAGCATCCATGGTAAAGCGCTCGCGGCTCCAATCTGGGGATGTTCCTAAGCGACGCATTTGCTTGGTAATCGTACCGCCTGAGTATTCTTTCCATTCCCAGACTTTTTCGAGGAATTTTTCGCGGCCTAAATCATGGCGTGATACGCCTTGTGCATCAAGCTGACGCTCAACCACAATCTGCGTGGCAATGCCCGCATGGTCTGTACCTGGTTGCCACAACGTGTTATCGCCGCGCATGCGGTGATAACGTGTGAGCGCGTCCATGAGCGTTTGGTTAAAACCATGCCCCATGTGCAACGTGCCTGTGACATTAGGCGGTGGCAGTAAAATGCAGAAATTGTCTTTAACTTCAGGGTTAGACTTTGTTGGTTTGTTAAAACCAGCAGCGTAATAGCCTTTGTCCTCCCAAAAAGCATACCATTTGCTTTCGATGGTTTTGGGGTCAAAAGACTTTGCCAATTCTTGGGCGAGTTCTGGAGTTTGTGCGGTATTTGTCATAGCCGCCATTTTAACATAGGCTGATGCGGCTTTTGCTGGTGTGATTTACGTTATAAAACGAAAATTCTAGTGTTTAAAGCCAGAAAAATGCGCCTGTAGAAACCGTTAATACCGCAAGATGAAAATAACTCCACCAAAGATAGCGTTGTCTGAGTTTTTGCGGTGACATGTTGGAGATTAAAAATAGCCGTCTATCACGCGGGGCGCGGATAATATGCACACCCGACTCTTTACGAATCTCACGATGTTGTAACTCAATTTCTCGCGTGGCCGCGCGGCGCGCTAATTCCCACTCTTGAAGGTCAATTTCACCGTTACCATCTAAATCAAAGCGTTTTTTAAGCTGGGCTGGGTCTTTTTTCCACTCGGTGAGCAACTCACCCACATCTTCTTTAACACTGAGCACTGAATTTGCACCGCCGATGGTGGAAAACTCACCTAACACGTAAATATTGCTGCCGGCAAACAGAAACTCTTCTACATGTTTATACTCGCCCTGATAGCTTACGCGCCGTTCTGGCGACATCACTTCAGCAAAATCTGGGTCAACCACGCATTTGCCTGTGCGGTCGTTAATTTCAAAGGTGCTTTCACTCACCCCACGGTTAATTTCGCGCCATTCGCGGTCACCATTATTTTTGCTATAAACAAAATAGCGAAACCAAATACAGGCCATGCCACTAAGCGGGCTGCGAATCAGATTTTCCGGGTCAACGCTTGCGCGCCCATATAACTCCACATAACCCTGCGCGGCTGAGCCAATGCGAGATGTTGCAATATCGGCAATGGCGCGCACCCGTTTATGTGTCGCAACCCAAGCAAATAGGCTAACGGCGGCAATGAGGGCTAAGGATATAACGCCCGTTCCCTGCTTACGCGTATTGATTGCAAATGCAAAAATACCTAAATAAGCGAAAGAAGTGATTGATTCAATATAGTAGCCGCGCAAGCCATTCCACATGGCAAACATTACCCATTAAAACGTTGGCTAACATCTATATCTTTTAGCTCTTCTGCAGCAAATTTTAACAATGTTGCAGCTTTAAAATTAAACATTTTTGCCACGAGCAAATCTGGAAATTGCTCAATGCGCACATTGTTGATATTCACGCTATCGTTATAAAACTCGCGTCTATCGGCAATCGCATTTTCAAGGCCGCTGATGCGTGATTGCAAATGCAAAAATTGCTCGTTGGCTTTAAGGTCTGGGTAAGATTCCGCAAGTGCAAACAGTTGGCCTAAGCCACTTCTAAGAATATTCTCCGCCGCACCTAAAGCTTCTACATTATGAGATTCGCGAGCCTCCGAAACGCGTGAACGCGCTTGAATGACTTTTTCTAGTGTATCTTGCTCGTGCTTCATGTATTGCTTGCAAGTGTCTATCAACTTGGGCAGTTCATCATGGCGCTGCTTAAGCAGCACATCAATATTAGCCCAGGCTTTTTCAACATTATGTTTAATGTTGACCAAACCGTTGTAAGTGATAACGAAATAAATGGCAACCACTGCCAGCACAACTAAAGTAATCATCGTGTTTCCCCAAAAAAAAATTGCGTTAAGTTAATAAGCACGCAGGCAAAGTTAACTTTAAGCAAATATAATGCCAAGCAAATTTTTAAATGTGCTTACACGCTAATGCATTGATTTTAAATCATTTGCAATTTTTTTTAGCATTACCAGCAATTACCCTATTGCAATTTTGGTCACTTTTTTGCCAAACGGCTGCTAAAGACTAAAACCCTCTAAATAATGCTTAATTTTTGCCCGAGCAAAAAACAATGCCCTGGAAGCCAGTATCCATGCGGCTTCCAGGGCAGCGCGAATGATATGGTTGTAAAAATTGCGTTTGTAAGGGCTTAAGTTGGGCGCAATAAATGCGGGCTGACTTTTTCCCAATAGCGAGAAAAACGTTTTAGGCGCTGTGCGCTAATTTCAACATTCACCAATTTAGGCACTGGCTCATATTTGGGTACAAAGGATTCTAGCAACTCGCGCACTCGACGGTTTGGCGTGTCTTGCGAAATAATGCGACCCACACCGCGCTTCATGAGTATATCCACCGTATCACCTGCCCACACTTCAACATTAGGGATTTCGCTTAAGCAATCAGCCACAAATTGCAAACGATTCAGCGACCAATTGCCATGTAATAGTGGATCAAACACAAAAAACTTTGGAAAAGGCTTTTCAAACAACGGGTTGACTGATGAAAGCATTTCGTCATGCACAAAAACCGCAATGGCGGGGGAAATTGAAACTGGCTTTTTGGGTAAATGCGTCACGACATATTGCTTAGCGGCAGGTGAAATACTGGTGTTAAATAATTTTGCACTCAACACTTCATCGCTGGCATTAAATGGACATTCGGCAAAGCATTTGGCGCAATGCGCATCGGCTGTAAAACGGCTAATTGTTTCTTTATTAGCAAAATACGGGCGCGAGCTAAAAGTGGAGGCAACCCATTGCCATGAAAGGTGATTACTAGCTAAATCGCCATCAATCGCATTTGCTTCAAACCAATCAGCCGCATCACGCCAATCAATTTTGCGATGATGCACCACATAGCTCGCTAACCATAATCGGGCATGATTGTGTAAATAGCCGGTGGTGAGCAAGTCTTTAATAAATGCATCCATACAGGGCAAGCCTGTTTTACCTTTTTTAATATCTTCTGCCAAAGGTTCGTGATTTATCACCACTTTGGGCGGCTCAATTTCGCTAAAAATCGCATCGCCTTCGGCTAACCATACTTGACGCCAATAATCGCGCCATGCAAGCTGCGCAACAAATTTATCGGCCTGAATGCCATGCTGCTTTTTAACAAAATCATAGGTCTCATTCAGCGAAATACAGCCGTGGCGCAAATAAGGCGACAAATGCGACACTGCTCCATTGATAAAATGTCGATTTCTACTGTAAGCAACCATATCAATACTATGGAGTTTTTTAATCCCGTTCGAACGCCCACCTACCCAATCAGACGGCAAATCTGCGCCCTTAGCTGCAGAAAAAATGCGCTTGATGTAATGGAGTCGCTCGGCGCGATCTTCTGGAATCGTTAATTTTTGCATGTGTGATAAACTGCTTTGAGACTTACAAATATATCGTCAATTTTTGTTAAATCTTAATGGTTTATGCCATAATTAACAATCACAACATCATTTAAACAAGGAAAATTATGATGCAAGCGATGTGGATTTGGGCGGCAATTGGCTTTATTTTGCTGGCTGCGGAAATGGCCACAGGTACTTTTTACGTGCTATGGTTTGGCATTGCAGCATTGATTGTTGCCATTATCACTTGGCTGATGCCAGACATAAGCATCAGTATGCAATTGATTTTATTCGCGATTATTTCTATAGGTACACTATTTATCTGGCGCACTTATTACAGAAAAATTGAAACGCATTCACGTGTTGGCCAAGCGCAAGGTGAGGAAATAGGCCGAGTTGGCTCGATTATTGAGCCTGTAAGCGCAACCCAAAATGGGCGCATTCAATTTGCCCAAGGCGTGATGGGTAGCCGTGAATGGGTAGCTATTGCAAACGAAACCATTCCAACTGGCACACAAGCGGTGGTGGTGGCGGTAGAGGGCAACGCGCTGAGAGTAATGCCACAAAAGGCATAAGAGCTTTCATCCAACCATGGGTTGGTGAAGCTTAAAATCGCAGTAGATTTAACGTTTTTTTAACTTTTATCGCTTTTCTGAAAGGCAACTTTATATGTTTACATCCATTGCAATTCCTTTAGTCATCGTTGCTATCATTCTTGCTATTAAGGGCATTCGCATTGTGCCGCAGGGCGAAGAATGGGTGGTCGAACGCCTGGGTAAATTTGCTGGCGTGTTGTCACCTGGCCTGCATTTAATCAACCCGATTATCACGCGCGTTTCTTACAAAGTGACCACCAAAGATATTATTTTAGATGTGCCAGAGCAAGAAGTGATTACGCGCGATAATGCGGTGATTTTAGCTAACGCCGTGGCATTTATTAAAGTGAGCAATATCGAGCGCGCTGTTTACGGCATTGAAAACTTCCGCGAGGCGATGCGCAATATGGTGCAAACGAGCTTGCGCTCTATTATTGGCGGTATGGATTTAAACCAAGCGCTTACATCGCGTGACCGCATTAAGGCCGAACTAAAAGATGCCATTGCCGATGAAGCGTTAGATTGGGGTTTAACTGTAAAATCTGTTGAAATTCAAGACATTAAGCCATCACCCAATATGCAAGATGCGATGGAACGCCAAGCGGCAGCAGAGCGTGAGCGCGTAGCTGTGGTGACAGAAGCTGAAGGTGCAAAACAAGCTTTAATTTTAAATGCTGAAGCGCGCCTAGAGGCGAGCCGTAAAGATGCAGAGTCGCAAATGATTGCCGCTAAAGCCTCTGCCGAATCGATTAAATTTATTACTGATGCCGTAAAAGAAAACAATGCTTCAGCGATGTTTCTATTGGGTGACCGTTACATTACTGCGTTACAAAAAATGTCCACTTCTGAAAATAGCAAAGTGGTCGTGATGCCAGGTGATTTAGTGGGCGCTGTGAAGAGCTTAGTGGGTGGAAAATAAATAGCATTATCGGGGGCAAAAATCCCCCGAGAGATTTTTATGCCTCTGCAAGCCGCATGGATACTGGCTTACAGAGGTGGTGAAATGATTTGCGCTAAAAATTGACTGATTTTTAGCGTTTTTTATGCCAATTTTCTGCTAATTTATTAAGCACAAACCGTACAAATTGCATCTTTTTTCAGCTTGATTTCTCGCCACTGCATCGCCATTGCATCGAGTAACAACAAACGTCCTTGCAAGCTTTCACCAATTCCCATCAATATTTTTAATGCTTCAGCCGCCTGGCATGTGCCTATCATGCCCACTAGTGGCGCAAAAACGCCATTAGTTCCACAACGCAAGTCTGTACCTTCGCCATTATCAGGAAACAAACAGTGATAACAAGGGCTATCAGCGTGGCGCATGTCATACAACGTTATTTGTCCTTCAAACGCTAATGCGGCACCAGAAACTAACGGTTTTTTGTGCTTAACGCACAGCCTATTAAGCATATAGCGTGTGGCAAAATTATCTGAACAATCCAGCACAACATCAGCCGCCGCGACTAATTCAGACATGGATTCTTCAGACGATTTCTGCTGAATGGTATGTACTGTAACGTCAGGATTTATCTCAAAAATCGCCTGTTGCGCCGAAACCGCCTTATTGATGCCGACACTTTGCGTAGTGTGAATCACTTGTCTTTGCAAATTGGTTAAATCCACCACATCAAAGTCACAAATGGTGAGCGTACCCACCCCGCTTGCCGCCATATAAAGCGCTGCAGGAGAGCCCAAACCACCCGCACCCACAATTAACACGTGGCCTTGAATGATTTTTTTTTGCCCCGCATATTCAATTTGGGGTAATAAAATATGGCGGCTATAACGGAGGAGTTGATGGTCGTTCATGCAATTATGGCAGTTTGCCAGCACTGACCATGCGGTTAAATAACGCTGGGCGTGTAATCCAAATACACATATCATCAAAAGTTGGGGATAACACATCGTCTTGATAGACTGGGTTTGCAATTTCATACGTTGCGTTTTCACCATCGGCAATTTTATTTTTACCCGTAGTGCAAACTACTGCCACCGCCCTTTCGCCTGCAATGGTTTGGCTAGTTCCATCGGCTTTTTCAACATCAATATTGCCAGTTTGAGTGGTCGCTAAAGAAAATGTTGTTGCAAATGCAGGGTCTACTCGGTAAATCCAATAACCAGCCCATGGGTCCGCGGCTGCACTTCTGGGCTCGCCCCAAGCATCTACTTCGTGCACTCCTAAATCTTTCCAAGGCAGCACGCCTGCAGCTGCAGTGATGAGACAAGCGGCATCGCTATGCCCATAATTGACATTATCTGCAGGGTTAGTTGTGGTAGTTGGACAAGGCAATTTTCCATTAATCATAGCGTAGCCATATAACGCCTCTCGCATTTGCTCTAAACGTACTTTAGTTTCACCATAATCTCTTAAATCGCGCTGGGCGCTCAGCGGCGTTAAAAAAGCTGCCAGCAACAAGCCCACAATGACTAGCACGACGGCCATTTCCACTAGTGTAAAGCCAAATTGATATTTCTTTATATTCATATTTATTCTGTCATTATGGCAACACATACAAACTATCATTAGTAGATGCAGATAGGGTGGTATATATATCGTTTGCTAACACATTCCAACCATCTTGATTTTCTGCATCTTCTAAGTAACTTGATAGGTTTATATTTTGCGATGGATTGTTTCTTACGGTTGCATTTAGAGGGGTCCCCGCCAAAATAATAATTGCATCCTTACCTACACCATCAACAGATAACTGAGCAGAACACCCTGATGGGGCAGTTGCTAAGGAATTAGTACCAACACTGTAGAATATAGTTTGTCCCCACAAATTATAAACGAACCAATCTGGCAGATTTGCCCCCATGCTTATAGGTAGGCCTTCATCTGGAAACCTACCCCTACAACTAGTTGTATCACTAATACAATCAGTAAAATATCCAGTATTTGTTACATCAAGGCAAAATGCATCGTTATACTTAGCGGGGTATGGATAGTAACCATGTACTGAGAAATAGTTTTGCAAAATCATCCTTAACTCCCTCCCAACTCTTTTTTCTATAGTTTTCATTAGTTCAGAAGCGGAGATATATGTAAGATGGTCATTAAAATTATCGGTGACTTTCCCCTTAATAAATGGGCCATTATTTATCGAGTTGCTTCTAGAATTTTGAGTTTCAAGATAATTGGTAGCGCAACGATTTTCAGTAACGTTGGTAGCAGTGGCGGGACAAATGGCTGAATTTGAAGGTGAACGACTTTGTCCACTCACAGGGTCACCAACAGCAAAAACTATTGCGGCAGCCTCCATTCCGGATGATGTCATTAAAGTTAACCCATCTGGAGCATAAACCTGTAAGGAAGCCCTAGTATCACTATTTATCGGCTGAAGCATATTTGGTCTCTTTCTAAAAGAGCCATCAATTACATACCATAATGGCTCCCCATAGCCATCAGTCAACTCCTCAACTCCTATTGTTTTCCAAGGTAGTCTTCCAACTTTCCCTGCAACACACGACCCATCTTCAACTCCATATCCCGATGTACCAGGCGCATCGTTGTCAGGACAAGGCAACTCTCCTGGGCGCGCAGTTCCCACCAAACCACCTCTCATAACAGACCAACCTATTAAAGCATTTTTTGCTTTTGCTAATGCTAACTCTGTTTTTTTATTCCGCTCTATCTTCACACTATCGCTATCAAGCAAACCAAATAAAGTCGCCATGCCCGCCAACACCACAGCCAGCATAAAAATCAGTAATGCACCGCCTTGCTGCCTTCTCGTGCGAGCATTTTGATTATTCATCACCACCATCTATCACACCACTTTGCTCTAATGCTAAATTCCTGGCTTTCTCTACTACTTGGCGTTCGTAAATTTGGTTACTTTCTGGGTCAAAAGTTTGCCCTGCTTTTAGGCGTACCTGTTTACCGTTAGCGGGAATGCTAACGTCAACCCCTTCCACCGCTGCATTTTTCTTTGCAATACCTCGCTGATTTAGCTTGCCTATTTTTACGCTATCTACAGTGCTATTTTCTTGTACTGCTTGGTTGTTAATCCATAGCGTATTACCTTTGCCATCACTGCGTTTTACATAGCCTTGCAAGGTAACGGGGTCTGGTAACTCTATTGGAGTAGCTTTTTCTATAACTTCCAACTCACTATTTGGTTGTGGAACTATCACTTTTAATTTTTGGTTTTGCCTAAGTATGTCTAGGTTGCTTCTCTCAGCTGGACGGCTAAACAAGCGGCCGAAATTGTCGTTTGGCGCTGCTTGCAAATTTGTCGTATAAGCATAGCTTAAGACAATAAAGCATACTTTAGTAATCATGTTCATGGAGCTGCCACCCCCACGGAAGATGCGGGCTCATGCAATGTAAGCCAGTCCAACTCACATGTTGCATGTAAATTTGCCACTAATTGCCTACTCATCTGCTCGCTGTTGTTATTTAACCTAGTCAGTTCGCAATCACGCAATATAAAAGGTGCGGTGTTGTTAGCTGAGAGAGACTCGATTAACTGTAATATATCGCCTTCATGCAGCATATCAAGATCTAACTTCATTATGGAGCGATTTAAGACAAATCCTCCAATATTGCTGGCAAAACTTGGCTGGTATTTTTCTTGCTGACTAATACTGTAGTTCACGCCAAAAAGTTTGTGTTTCTTATGCTGCGCCCGCAACTCATCCACCCACTCAATACGACGCTCTTCGCCCACAAAGCCTTTGTCTATGAGAATCTGGTATTGAGGTAAATATGTTGTAATGGTTTCTTTTTCTATGCCAGCTGATTGAAAATGCTGCTTTGCTGAATTGAGCAAACCTTGCTGTGCTTGCAAACTCTGCTGTTGACTCGTGCTGTAGCGATAAGCAAAACCAATTAGCACTAAGCATATTACTACCACAACCACCAATATCATTAACGGCGTTTGCAATTTTTTTTGCTCTTGAGTTTTGCTAAGCGAACGGGCTGTAGTTGCGGTCATGGCGCTGCACTTTCATTAGTAGCAACATCTTTTTCGACAAATTCTGAAGGCTTGAGAATCACTTTAAGCTTAAATACAGCTGGTTGTCTTTGGGTAGATTGCTCATCAGTAGTGCTACCCTGCAAACCAACGTATGAACTTACGTTTACTGGAGCTTGAATCACTTCAACAGACTCTACATATCTATCCATTTTTAAATTAGATACAAATTTATTCACACTATTGAGCGCGGCGCGATAATCCCCTGTGAAGTTTGAAATTTCTGCGTTGATAAATCCCAACTCTCTCAATGTATTGGTATCCATTGATAAGGTTGAATTAGCTACATCCGTAGTTTGTGCGTTTACTACAGGCAGTAATTTATCTTCATCTTTCATGTTTACATCACTGCTTAGCGCCCACCGTAGGCGATCTAACTGAATTTCAGGCGATTGCTCTAAAGCGGTGCTTACTACTTGCATGACACGGCGTGGTGATTTTGGAAAAGAGTTAATCGTTTTATCTAGCTCCACAGCTAATTGCAAATCGCCAGCACCTATTGGCGTATTTGGAAAGTTTTTTGCAGCTTCATCATAACGATGCTGTTGAATCACCGTATCTTGTAAAGCTTGTCGATAGCTTTCCTTGTAGTCTAGCCCTTGTTTAAATATCAATCCGGCTAAAGTTACACCTACCGCCCCTAGCGCAAAGGTAGATATTTTAATGACCTGCTTAATTTTATTAGCTTGATACTCTTTAGTCTGCGAGCTTGGCGCTAAGTTATCTACAATATGGCCTTTTGCAAGTAGTTGCATGTGTAGCAACTCTGGGGTTTGCTGCACTAATTGCGTAGATAAACCTAGGTTTTTGGCTATTTCGCTTAAAACAACATCATCACACTGTATATTTTGTTCTTGACTAATGCTTTGTGAAATTGTTTGCGTACTTCCATCTACACTTAATAGCACTAATTCCAGTGGAGTTTCTTGTGCTATAAAACGCTGGCTCATTAAATAGAGTCGCGTTTTTTCAGTTTCTACTAAATAAAAATAACTGAGCTGGTTATCGTCTAATGGCACGTTCGGAACCAAACGGCTCATGCGCAAGCGCCCGTTGTGCAAATAGGTTTGGCGCAACCCTGAAGATAACTTCTCGCATAACAAAATATGCGGTGCCATGAGCTTTAGTTGACGGACCAATACTTGGCTTAGCATAGGAAGCAAGTAAACACCGACTAATGGTGCTTTAGCTGCCTGAATTATTGCAACCCAAGTTTTAATAAACTCGTCTTTAGTGAGAGCGACAAATAAATACTGGTCGTCCTTGCGTTTTTCCGTATCTCGTTTAATAAAGTGTGCTGTTCGGTATACCAACCCACGATAAAACTGATTAAGCTTTCGCTCAATAAGCTCACGCTTTGCATTACCTGCCGTATGAGGCAGACTCTCAAGTTTGTAATCTTCTTCGACAGCATCTGCAACTAAATATACCGGGGTATTTTCGTGCTTCTGCAAGAACTCTGCAAATGCGAGTTGCCCTTCTTCATGATGACCAAACGTTTGGCTACCTTGTAGCTCGCCCGCACGCCATAACCCTGCCAAGAGTTGGTTTGCCGTTGCGCAAAGAATAATTTTTTGTTGGCTAACTTTAAACATTTATATTTTCAGTTTACTAAATGAATCGTACACTGGCCCCAACACAGAGAACATAATGAACCCCAAAATCAACCCCAAAATCACCGTTAGTGCGGGCTCTATCATTTTAAGCATTTTTTCCATGGAGTCTTTCACGTCTCTATCGTAAAAATAACTAATGTTTAGCAATGCCTTATCTAGTGCACCTGTATTCTCTCCCACCCGTATCATGCGTACCACCAACGGTGGAAATAAGCCAGCATTACGAAAACTTTCACTCATCGCGTCTCCAGCATTAATTTGTGTCTGAACACGGCTTAAAGCATCTGCCACTACGCGATTACCTACTATTTTTTCACTAATTTTAATCGCATCCAAAATAGGAATACCTGTTTGATACATTAACGCAAAATAACGTGCAAACCTTGCCATAATAACTTTATGTAAGATCGGTCCTGTTACTGGCATATTAAGCTTTAGCAAGTCAAATCGATATCGGGCTACTGGGTCAGACTTAACAATAGCATACACAGCGAATGCCATCAGTAAAGGCACCCCTAAAATTAGCCACCAATAATTTACTATTGCATTTGATGTAGCAATTAAAATCTTAGTGTTTAAGGGCAACTCTTGTCCCATATTTTTTAAAAAACCCACCATTTGTGGCACTAAATATGTCATTAAAAATGCCACCGCAGCAAATACTACTACGGCAACAAATGCGGGATAAGTAAGTAGCTTTTTCGTTTGCGACATTAACTCATCTTGCCAGCGTATGGTTTCAAACAAGTTATTAAAAACTACTGGCAACTGGCCAGTTTTTTCGCCAGCTTCAATTAAACTGACGAACACTTCACTAAATACGTTGGGGTGTTCTGCCAGCGCTTGGCTTAGTATTTTTCCACCTTCTACTTCAGCACTCACCGCACCCAATACTTTTTGAAAATAGGGGTTTGTATTGTTTTCTCGCATATCCTGCAAGCAATCAAGCAATGGCACACCTGCGCTCGAAAGCTGCTCCATTTGAAAGCAAAACATCACCAAATCTTGGTTGCTCACCTTGTTGCGATTCATTAGGTTGGTGGATTTTTTCGCTACGCGAAAAGTGATTAAATCCAAACCCATACGCTGCAATCGAATTTCTAAATCCACTTCGTTTTGCGCATCTATCTGGCCAAACGCTGGGCGACCTAACTGGTCAACAGCTTTATAATTAAAGGAGGCCATGTGTTTATTTCTTACGCGTTACCTTATTCGTGTTTTCACTTAAGTGATTGGTCAAATCAATCACCCGCATCACTTCCGCTAAACTAGTATGTCCTTCTAAAATACGACGCACACCATCTTCAGCTAGCGTAATAAATCCTTTTTCTCGCGCTAGACTTTGCAATTCGTCCAAATGCGCCCGACGAGATACTAGTGAGTCAAAATCATTATCTATACGTAACAGCTCTACTATTGCCATTCGTCCACGATACCCATTTTGATTACACTTTTTACAGCCTTTGGGCTTGTAAATTTGAGGCTTTTCAGTCGATTTTAAGCGTAAAATTTTGCGTTCCATCTCATCAGGCTTATGCGCTTCTTTACAGTGTGGGCATAAAACTCGCACTAGGCGCTGTGCTACTACTCCAATAATATTTCCTGCCATTATGTCTGGCAATATGCCAATATCTGATAAGCGTGGAAATGCCCCTAATGCAGAATTGGTATGCAAAGTACTAAATACTTGGTGTCCGGTCATGGCGGCTCGAAAGGCCATAGTAGCAGTGTCGTTGTCGCGTATTTCGCCCACTAAAATAATATCTGGGTCTTGCCGCATAATTGAACGTATGCCATTAGCAAAATCCACTTTATTGACCTCAGCCACTGAAGTTTGCCTCATCATAGTGACTGGGTATTCCACAGGATCTTCTAACGTCATGATGTTGACGGCTTCAGTATTGCGGCTAGATAGCAATGAATATAGCGTTGTGGTTTTACCACTACCAGTTGGCCCTGTGACAATCAAAATGCCTTCGGGTCGCGTAAGCATCAAGCGCATTTCGTCTAAAGTTTCAGGGCGCAAGCTCATGCGCTCTAAGGGAATAATTGATTTTTCGCGGTCTAGTACGCGCAATACAATATTCTCTCCGTGAATGGTTGGGTGTGTAGATACCCGAAAATCTATCGGGCGACCACATAAATTCATGTTTAATCGACCATCCTGGGGCGCTCGTGTTTCAGCAATATCTAGTCCACTCACCACTTTTAGTCGAACAGCTAAACCGCTCCAATAGCTTTTGTGCAAACTCCGGATTTGTTGTAGCACTCCATCAATTCTGTAACGAATACGCAAAAAAGCATACTCTGGCTCAAAATGAATATCAGATGCGCCGCGCTTTACCGCATCCATCAGCAACGCCCCTACTAAGCGCACGACTGGCTGCGTATATTCATCTCCACCCGCAGTCAAACTTTGGTAGTCAATTTCCCCTGTTTCAATTTCACGCAAAATGCCATCTACTGACAACTCATAGCCGTAAAATTGGTCTATATACTCTTCGAGCTGAGCCTCAGCGGCAAGCACGGGTTTGAGTTGAATCTTACCGCCTAATAGCGCCCTTAGTTGGTCTAATGCAATCACATTAAACAAATCTGCCATTGCCACAACTAGAGTTTGGGTCGCATCTTCAAACGCCACTGGCAATAAATGATAGCGACGGCAAAAATCTTGTGGCACCATTTGAAGCGCATCTGAATCAGCCACCACAACAGACAAATCAATACTTTCTTGACCAATCGTATGCGCTACTATGTCGCGCACCATCGCTTCAGACACAAAACCTAAACGCACCAACTGGCGCCCCAAAGGCAAATCATTTTGCGCCTGCTCAATTGTGGCTATACGGAGCTGATCTTGCGTAATCAGCCCTTGTTGTACCATTAGTTCGCCTAAGCGAAGTATGCGTCGTTGCTCTGCCATTATTTAATCTATTGTTTTGACTGTATTGATTTACTGAAGAACTTGAATTCTAGCCTCTAACGTTGCTCTATCTGGACTAGACCCACCCAACTGATTGAGTAAGTCTAAAGCTCTTTGGTATTGTGCGAGCGCCAATTTTTGCTTGCCCATTTGCTCTAAACTCACCGCCAAATTAAAAGCGTAATCAGCATTATTTGGAGCAAACTTGCATGCATCAAAATAGGCAGCTTGTGCTGATGCCCACTGGTTTTGCTCTGCATATATGTTGCCTAGTGTAGCGTGTAAGTGCGCTGCTTCAGGTTGATGAGCTAAGAGATTTTTTACTCGACTTTCGGCATTAGATTTCTCGATATTTACTAACGGATTCACTAGCGCGGTTTGAGCGATACTATTTTGCGGATCAACCTCTATTACTTTTTGAAACCACCCAGCTGCATCAGCCTCACGGCCTTGACGTTGCGCGATAGCCGCCATTCCTAGTAAGGCATCCACATTTCGAGCATCATGTTGTAAAACTTGACGGTACATCTGTTGTGCACTGACATCCTCACCCCTTGTAAAAGCTTGATATGCAGCTAACAAGGTTGGATCAACAACAGAAATCGGAGACTTACTGGTTAATTTTAGTGAAGCTTGTTTGCCAGTATTCAGTGCTCCGCTAGACGGAATATCTTCAGATTGCATGGCTTCTCCGGCCGTTAGAGAACTGGTGACCGTTTTTCTCACTTTATTTTTGTTAGCTGAAGGCTGTTGATTGCTCGGTAACTTCTTCGCAATAGACTTAGTGTCCTCGGCTAAAGCAACCGTAGGTAAAACCTCTTGGTGTGACTGCCGCGTACTTTCAGTATTAACCTCTTCCTCAACAGTTTCTTGTGTTTTTTCTATCACATTTGAAGGTTGTTGCGTAGGCAACACTGCTACGGCAACATTCGCTGGTGCGGGCTTAGTAAAGTACTTATAGCCTTGTATACTCAACAATATCAGCACTGCTCCACCTACTCCCAAAAACAACAAACTAGCAATAGAGCTTGGTGGTTTAATAGCTTGATTTGCTACAAATACTTTTGCTGCTGTTTTTTGGTTGTTATCTATCTTTGGTGCTACAACTTGTCTCTCAGTAATCCGCTCAGTGGATTTTGGTAATGGCTTAGTTTCTGCTTGTGAGAATTGCGGTGATTTAGCGTCAGTTACATGAGTATTAAATTGATTTGGTGTTTTTTCTAGTGGCTTTCTTTCTGGCATGGGGTCAATTTTTTTTGCTGCCACGGGCATGGCCCCTAAGCCCGCCTCCTCTTCTAATGACAATTGATTTTCTGTTTTTTGTTGAACAGATATATGCGCTCCTTCGGCTAATTTAAGCTCTTCTTTTGGAGCAAGTTCAAGTGATAAACCAGCGTCCGTAGATTTTTTTTCGCGGTCTGCCAGCTTATCTTTCTCAGCATTGGCTAAAGCTTTAATGAGCAAACTCATCCGCCAGCTACCTTTCACCTTCTGTTTCAAGCGTTTGCTGCAACTGTGGGGTAGGGAGATATTGTTTATAAGCTGCCAGTTCATCACTTTCTAAACTAGCATTTTTAACTACAGTAGGGCGTAAGAAAATGACTAATTCTGTTTTCTTATTAGAATGGTCGCGACCTTTAAAAATCTCACCTAAGCCTTTTATATCAGACAGGCCTGGCACGGCGTCTGTGTTTCGCTGAATTTCATCTTGCATCAAGCCGCCTAATATTGCTGTATTGCCACTGTTGACTTGTAAAAGTGACTCCATCTCACGCACTTGAATTTGCGGCACTTGGCTGGCGATGTTGGCTAGCTGTGGATTTGGATCACGCACAAAACCCAATACCCGAGAAATTGTTGGTCGTACATTAACATTCACCACACTGGTTTCATTGATTTGTGGCGTGACGCTCATCACAATACCAACTGGCACTGTATTTGGTGTAGTGGTTATTGTGGACAACACACCGCCCTGTGTCGCCTGAGATTGTTGTGCTTGCACTGTGAAATATACTAAATTATCTACAACTTTTAGAATGGCAGTTTGGTTGTTAAGTACCATCAACTTAGGGCTGGAAATCACTTTAGTATCCCCGAATTGCTTAAGTAAAGTCACTGAAGCAGCAAGATTACCTAGGGAGCTAACAGGATTTAAGTATCCTACCGAAAATCCTGTATTGGCGGCGTTAACTGTGGGTCCAAGAGACTGCTGAAAGGTAAAGCCACTGCTTGAAGCCGTATTACCGAAACGACTCCAATCAATACCTGCTTGATAACTATCATTTAAACGCACTTCAACGATAGTTGCCTCGATTAACACTTGGCGGCGCGCACTAGACATTACTTTATCAATAAAGTCTTGTATTTTTTCATGTTGCTTATTAGTTGCTCGCACATTGATAATGCCAGCTTCGCGGTTCACAATTACTGTACCCGCAAAGAGAGTTTTAAACTCATTTCGATCTTCTTCTATCGCTTTTTTTGCTTCAGCTGCCTCTACACTATCAGATGTTATGTTAGTCTGTGTTGTCTTGGTCTTGGTACTTGATTTCGTATTGTTTCCTGTTCGCGAAATAATAATTTCCTTATCAGTTTCAGCCAAAATATCTTTGAGATTTTTTTCCAAAGTTTCCCAAAAATGACTTTTTGATTCGCTAGTTACAGATGTTCGTGAGCTATTATTTGCACCATTACCGGCACTATTACTCACTGTACCATTTGCACCTGAACTTTGAGATGCACTAGAAATCTGTCCATCAGCACCTATAAAGCTTGTAGTATCTCGAGACATATTGACGTAATCAACCTTGTAAGTTCGCAGTACGGGCTGATCTGGCGCAATGGTCAACACATTGTTTTGAATTTTATAGGTTAAATCTACTTGTTTTGAGATGCGCTCTAAAATGGCGGGTAAAGTTTGATCAACGGCATTAAGCGTGACATTACCTTTAATACTTGGGTGTATATCTACATTGAACTTACTATCACGTGCAATGGCAAATAGCACTTCTTTCACAGGGGTGTCATAAACCACGATGCTATAGACTGGCTCTTTAGCTTTTGCTTTAGGCGGCGGCAAGTAAACTTGATTTGTAATTGGCTTGGGAATGCCCACATTGACTGGTACGTCTGCAATTGCTTGTGTGGCTTGTTCTCTTGCTTCGCTTTGCCCATCAATATGACCATTTGATGGCTGAATTTTTGATTCATGCGCACACGAAGCAAAAGTTAGCGCTAAGGCTACGCAAATTAGCGATAATACTTGTTTATTTTTTGCCAAAGGTGACCCCTTTTTTTGAATGCTTTAACCACAATTTACCGTATTTTTGCACAATACCATAAAATTGCAAGTGGTATTTATATAAAATACTAAAGCAAAACAATAATTTACAGGGGGTTTTTACTATTTTTGTTCAAGCTCGTTGCTTATTCCCAACAAAGTGCGCAGTTGTGGGCGGTTATTTTTAATAGATGTCGGTAAAGCTTGCATAGCCGCCAAAGCTTCCGCCCGCTGATTGTAAGTACCGAATAAAAACACGTTTAGCGTTGTGCCTGCTTGCTTTTTACGATAAACATACAAGTTATCAATTTCTATTTGATGACTGAGCGCTTCCAACTCATTTTTCACTTGGCTTTTATCTGCTGAAGTCATGATTTGCAAGGTAATACTGTTTGGGTCGCCGTTTTTAAGCCATTGTTGCGTAGCCGCCAAGCGTTCATCTAACAATTGTTGAGCAGCATCCTTGATTACCGATTGCGGCTTAGTTTGCTGAGCTTTTACTGCATTTTGAGTCAAAACATATTCTACTTTTTGACTTGTTGGCTTTTTCTGTTGTAACCAATATACCAGTGATAGCGCAAGTAACAGCACCCCAAATAGTGACAGAAGCCCATGTTTAGAAGTCAAAAATTGTTGAATTCCGCTTGATTTAGCTCGAAATTCGCTATCTTGTATGGCCGCTTTCACATGCTTAGCCGTCACTTGATGTACATTTTCGGCATAGGCCGCTAGCAAGCTTTTTTCCGCCAAAATATTCACCCGCCGCACCAAACCCTCTGTGGCGTTAGCAAGTTTCTTAACCGCACTTTCCGTGAACAAAGGTGGGCCAAAATAACCTGCTGCGCGCAGACGAAAAATCAAATATTCACCTATATCCTTTGTTTGTAGTGGCCCCAAATGAAAGCTGTGCGTGATGCGCTCACGGAGTTGACGGATGTGTGGCTGATTCAAGTTTTCATCCAGCTCTGGCTGGCCAAACAACACAATTTGCAGCAGTTTATCTTGCCTCGTTTCTAGATTTGAAAGAAGCCGAATTTCTTCTAGCGTTGCTAGCGGCATCCCTTGTGCTTCTTCCACAAAAATAACTACTTGCTTGCCTTCAGCGTGGCGTTTAAGCAAATGCGCCTGCAAGACTTGCATCACTTTTAAGCGATCAGCATTTTTTGGTAATTTAAGTTGCAGCTCAAAGGCAATAGCATGAAGTACGTCTTCGGGAGCCACACTGGGGATGGCCAAATAAATGCTTTCGACTTTATCGGGTAAAATGGCTTGTAACATGCGGCACAGCATGGTTTTTCCGCTACCCACTTCTCCCACCACCTTGATAATGCCCTCGCCACTATTAATGGCATAGACTAGCGCATCTAACACCGCACCACGATTGCCGCCAGAATAGAAAAAATCTGTATTGGGTGTGATTTTAAATGGCGGCTCTTTTAAACCAAAGTGCGGATAATACAAGGCAAATCCTTACTCAATTAGGTATTTTCAGGCGTGCTCATTCGGCTATAGAGTGTAGTGCGGTTTACATTCAACAACTTAGCTGCCTGACTTAAATTGCCGTGTGTCATTTGCATGGCGGCTTCAATATAAGCTTTTTCCCAAGTCTTAAGTACCACATCTAACGACACATTCGCTTGGTTTTGTAAATGCCGTTGTGCTTGCGCTTTTAGACTAGCTTCGTCATTAAAGTTGAGTGGTTCATCATTGCTAGATTGTGCTGACTGAGATAAATCAAACTCTGCAACCAAATCATTGGCTTTGATAGTTTTACCTGAATATTTTGCGATTAAACGAATCACAATATTTCTTAATTCGCGCACGTTGCCAGGGAAATTGTATTCCAACCAACGCGCTTGCGCTGTGGCATCTAAGCTAAAAGGCACTTGACCAATTTGATTTGCATAAAAAGCAGAAAAATGCTCCCTCAACAGTTGCTTATCTTCACCTAATTCACGTAATGGTGGTACAGCAATCGCAAATACACTTAAGCGGTGATATAGGTCAGACCTAAAGCGCCCCGCCCGAGATTCAGCGCGTAAATCTCGGTTAGTCGCTGCCACAATACGTGCTCTGCTTTTGCGCGTTTGTGTTTCACCTATGCGTTGATATTCGCCGTTTTCAAGCACCCTTAATAATTTAGCTTGCAGTTCTAAAGGTAGCTCGCCAATTTCATCTAAAAACAAAGTCCCTTCGCTGGCATCTTCAAAGTAGCCAGTATGCGCAGAAATTGCACCTGTAAACGCACCCTTGGTGTGACCAAACAAAATAGACTCTGCCAATAATGGTGATATCGCTGCACAGTTTACTGATAAGTAAGGTTGCGATTTACGTTTGCTAGAGTAATGAAAACTACTAGCGATTAACTCTTTACCGCTACCAGACTCGCCCTCAATCAAGACTGGGAATGGTGAGTCTGCAAATTGCGAAATTTGCATGCGCAATGCCTGCATAGGAAGGCTATTACCTAGTAAGCCTTCATGCAGTTGCTGCTCTGTTTTGATTTCATTAAGCTCAACATCTTGCACTTTTAATGCATTGAGCAACATGTCTTTGAGTTTATCAACATCACAAGGTTTGGCAATAAAGTCCACCGCTCCCAGCGATAATGCCCGCTTCACGTTTACATCGTCACTTTGACCAGACAGCACATGAATTTTTATAGTGGGAGAATGGGCTAATAATGCACTAATCACCTTAAAGCCTTCTTCAGGCGTGTGCGGTGATGGCGGTAAACCTAAATCAACCAATGCTAAAGCAGGCGGTGCATCTTGCTGTAATAACAAGCTTTTTAATTGCGCGTGAGACTCAGCCACACAAACATCAAAATATTTACTTAATACAAAGTGCAACGTATCCGTAATTAAAGGATCGTCATCAATTATCATCAACACGGGACGCGTTTCGGCCATCAATAAAACCTTATTTATCGTTATAGTGAGCTACCAGCAATACTATAGCCCTAAAGCCTACAGGTTTCAATATTTTGATGCAGGAGAAGTTGGGGTGGCTGATGGGGCTCGAACCCACGACAACTGGAATCACAATCCAGGGCTCTACCAGCTGAGCTACAGCCACCATAGAGACAACAAAACCGATTGGCCTGCCCGACAGGAATCGAACCTGTAACCCCCAGCTTAGAAGGCTGGTGCTCTATCCGGTTGAGCTACGGGCAGATTGGTTACATGACGACTAAAAAGATAGACCAAAAAAACTGGTCGGCGTGGAGAGATTCGAACTCCCGACATCCTGCTCCCAAAGCAGGCGCGCTACCAGGCTACGCTACACGCCGAAGAGGCAGAAATATACTGGAAACTCGGCAGTAGGTCAATTCTAATATGTTAAAATGTGACACTTTTTTAATAAATCACCGAATATTTAGCCTTAAAAACTCATGACAGCCCAAATTATTGATGGCAAAGCCATTGCCGAAGCCCTTTTAAACTCCATTAAATCTCGAATTCAAGCGCGCTTAGCTTCTGGAAAGCGCGCGCCTGGTTTGGCAGTAATATTATTAGGCGGCGACCCTGCCTCTGCTATTTACGTGCGCAATAAACGTTTGGCGTGTGAGAAAGTCGGCATTATCTCTACTGCTTATGACATTCCTGCATCCACAACAGAGCCTGAACTACTTGCGCTGATTGCGCAGTTAAATCAAGATGAGTCGGTAGATGGCATTCTTGTGCAATCGCCTTTACCTGCGCACATTGATGAAGAAAAAGTGATTGAGTGCATCAGCGCTGCCAAAGACGTTGACGGATTTCACCCTTACAACATTGGCCGACTTGCTGTACGTCAACCCACTTTGCGCTCTTGTACGCCGTTTGGGGTCATTAAGATGTTACAGGCCATGAATATTGATTTAATGGGCTTAGATGCTGTGGTTGTGGGGGTTTCAAACCATGTGGGACGTCCAATGGCATTAGAGTTACTCTTAGCTGGCTGCACAGTGACAAGTTGCCATCGTCACACCAAAGATTTAGCAAAAGTGGTTGCGCAGGCAGATTTAGTAGTCGCCGCTGCAGGCAAACCCGGTTTGATTAAAGGCGAATGGATTAAATCTGGCGCTGTGGTGGTAGATATTGGCATCAACCGCTTGGCAGATGGCAGTTTGGCGGGTGATGTTGAGTTTCACATCGCCAAACAGCGCGCTAGTTATATTACGCCTGTGCCGGGCGGCGTGGGACCAATGACTGTTGCTACTTTAATGGAAAATACCCTTTTAGCGCTTGAGCTACAAGAAGCCTAACCACCTAAACGGGCTAATTTCTTTGGATTTTAGCAAATAGTTTATTATAAATTTACAAAAGGCTATATTATCAAAACGATATTAGCGTTATACTCACGCGCGAATTAATTTTAGCAAGTTTTAAGTGCATTCTCCTAAAACGCACTATTTTTGAGGTATAAGATGGCAGACGTAGCGACCAAGCAATTTACCCCTTATCAGCCCAAAGCTGATGAGCAATATATGAGTAAACAGCAACTTAATCATTTTCGTAAAATTTTAAATGATTGGAAACAAGAACTTAGCCAAGAGCTAGACCGCACGGTGCACACCATGCAAGACGAGGTCACGATGTTTGCTGACCCTAACGACCGCGCCAGCCAAGAATCTGACATGACGCTTGAACTGCGTAACCGTGACCGTGAACGCAAATTGATTAAAAAAATTGACGAAACCTTACGCAATATTGACGAAGGCGATTACGGTTATTGCGAAGGTTGTGGTATCGAAATTGGTCTTAAACGCTTAGAAGCGCGCCCAACCGCAACCCTCTGCATTGATTGCAAAACTTTAGATGAAATGCGTGAAAAGCAAGTAGCGAAATAAAATTTCGCTACTTGCTTTCAGTGAAGACTAACCTTTAGGTTATGTCGGAACTAAAAGCAGGTTGCTAAATAGTTAGGAGCAAACGTCATGAGCCTCTCTTATAAAAATATCAAATCAGTTGTTCAATCATTTCTTCCAGTGATATTCGTCATTGCGTTGTTACTGCTGGATTGGTATTTTGGTTGGCCAATTTAAACTCCGATTTCAATGCTCACATGCCCGAAATTTTCGGGCTATTTTTTTGCTTAAAATTTAAGCAAAATTCCCCCGAGAGATTTTTATGCCTCTGTAAGCCTCATGCAGACTGGCTTAGCGGGGAGGTGAAAAGATGTTGTGTGATTTATCACTGCTCTTTTATATTTTTTAATGTGCGAATTTTGTAAAATAACAGCATAAAAAAAACCCGCAGTTACGCGGGTTTTAAGTTACTATTTTCAAATAGCAATAACTATTCAGCATCTTTCGCTGGTGGGTCAATCAAGGCTTTCATGCTTAAGCGCACTTTGCCTTTGTCATCAATTTCCACGACTTTCACCTTAACGATGTCGCCTTCTTTTACAAAGTCACTCACGGCTTTTACACGCTCATGCGCGATTTGTGAAATATGTACCAAGCCATCTTTACCTGGTAGCAATGAAACCACTGCGCCAAAATCGAGCAATTTCACTACTGGGCCTTCGTAAATTTGGCCGACTTCTACTTCTGCAGTAATCGCTGCAATACGACGTTGTGCTTCTGCACCTTCATCAGCATTTGTGCAGGCGATTTTCACCGTACCATCTTCTTCAATATCAATGCTGGTGTTGGTTTCTTTAGTCAACGCTTGAATTACTGCGCCGCCTTTACCAATTACGTCACGAATCTTATCTGGGTTGATTTTCATGGTGATAATACGTGGCGCAAATGCTGACATTTCTGTGCTTGCACCACTCATGGCTTTTTTCATGATGCCTAAGATATGCGTGCGGCCTTCTTTCGCTTGCGCGAGCGCAACTTGCATAATTTGTGCAGTAATACCGGTGATTTTGATGTCCATTTGTAACGCGGTAATGCCATCTTCTGTGCCCGCTACTTTAAAGTCCATGTCACCCAGATGATCTTCATCACCCAAGATGTCTGTTAACACAGCCACACGGTTGCCTTCTTTAATCAAGCCCATCGCAATGCCTGCCACATGGTTTTTCATCGGCACGCCAGCATCTAACAATGCTAAACAGCCGCCGCAAACTGAAGCCATTGAGCTTGAGCCGTTTGACTCAGTAATTTCAGAAACTACGCGCATCGTGTAGTCAAAGTCTTCTTTAGCCGGCAAGGCCGCCACTAAAGCGCGTTTAGCCAAGCGGCCATGACCAATTTCACGACGTTTTGGCGTACCCACACGGCCTGTTTCACCCGTTGCGTACGGAGGCATGTTGTAATGCAACATGAAGCGGTCTTTATACTCACCTTGCAAATCGTCAATCACTTGTTCATCACGGCCTGTACCGAGGGTTGCAACGACCAACGCTTGTGTTTCACCACGGGTAAACAAAGCTGAGCCATGCGTACGCGGCAACACGCCTGTGCGGATGCTAATTGGGCGCACTGTGCGTGTATCACGGCCGTCAATACGTGGTTCGCCATTTAAAATTTGGCTACGCACGGTTTTAGCTTCCAAATTAAAAATTTCTGTTTTAATTTTGTTGGCTTCTGCTGTTGAGGTTTCTTCAGTAATCAACTCGCCCAATACACGGTTAGTGATTTCTTCTAGCTTAGCTGAACGAGCGCCTTTTGCTTTAATTTGAAACGCTGCATTAATATCAGCCGCTGCTAAACCAGCCACTTTTTCAATTAACGCGGTATCTGGTTCTGGGGCAACCCAGTCCCAAGCGTCCTTACCTGCTTCAGCAGCCATTTCGTTAATCATTTTAATCACTGCTTGCATTTGCTCATGACCATAAACTACAGCGCCTAACATAATTTCTTCTGATAACTCTTTAGCTTCAGATTCCACCATCATCACAGCAGATTCAGTAGCGGCTACCACCAAATCCAACTCGGTTTCAGCCATTTGCGTCGCGCTTGGATTAAGCACATATTCACCATTGATATAACCCACGCGTGCCGCACCTAATGGGCCAAAAAATGGAATGCCAGATAATGACATGGCAGCAGAAGCACCAATAATGGCTGGAATATCTGCATCGATTTCTGGATCTGATGATAATACTGTCGCCACAACTTGCACTTCGTTGTAAAACGCTTCTGGAAATAATGGACGCAATGGACGGTCGATTAAACGGCTTGTCAGTGTTTCTTTTTCTGAAGGACGGCCCTCACGTTTGAAAAAGCCACCTGGAATTTTACCTGCAGCATAGGTTTTTTCCATGTAATCCACTGTAAGTGGGAAAAAATCTTGGCCTGCTTTAACTTCTGACTTACTAGTAACTGCTACCAATACCACCGTATCACCATAGCTCACCATCACTGCCGCATCGGCTTGACGCGAGATTTCACCTGTTTCAAGGGTGAGCGTATGCGCACCGTATTGAATACTTTTCTTTGTAATATTAAACATTATATTTTCCTTTTTTCATCAATATAGTTGCCATTCACTACCCAATGACAACTTTGCTTCTTTAAAACCATCAGTGATACTTTGTTGGCCGCGTCGCTCACTCCTCGCTGTACTCGATGTACTAATCTTCGTCGTTCGCTTCTTGCCGCCTCGTCTCTCTTTCGTTTTTAAAGATGCGCCTTTATAAACTAATCAGTGATAAATTAAAAACAAAAAAGCCGACGCATATCACCATGCAATCGGCTTATTTTCATTACAAAAGCGAAACTACCAACAAAAGTGGCGCTTTGATAATTATTTACGAAGACCTAAACGTTGAATCAAAGCTTGATAACGGTTGTTATCTTTGCCTTTTAAATAATCTAACAAACGGCGACGTTGGCTAACCAATGCCAACAAACCACGGCGTGAGTGATTGTCTTTTTTGTTTGATTTGAAATGCTCAGTCAAATAAGCAATACGGCTGGTTAAAAGTGCTACTTGCACTTCTGGGCTGCCTGTATCTTTTGGTGCTGTTTGAAATTCGCTAACGATTTTAGCGCGGTCTGCTGCAGTAGTTGCCATAACTTATTCCTTTAATTTTCAGGTGTTGTGCGTCAATGTAAAAGCAGCCTAAAAGTTAAACCGCTAAAACATTCATTTGCATGAGCCGAGCATTATAGTGATAAGTTAATGATTTATCAATCACTTATTGTGCTTTTATTCAACTTCTTTATGCACAATTAAACGCTTAGGCGCAATTTTTCCATCACTTTGCACCTCGCCCAAGCCTAAAAATTGTTGCTGCTCGTTATACAAGCGCAAAAGTCCTTGTGGAATTTGCCCACTTTGCCATACGGCTTGGCCTTTTTGCAGATAAAAGCTGCTATCTTCATCGAGTTGAATGCTGGGTAAATGTTGCACTGCGCTGTCTTCTGGCAAAAGCAAAGCAGCACGTTGCTCTGCTGGCATGGCTTCAAATTGCGCTAAAGTGACGGCCTGTACAATGTTGTAATGAGCGGTTGCGGTTCTACGCAGCCCAATTAAATGCGCGCCACAGCCCAATACGGCACCTATATCTTCTGCCAGCGTGCGAATGTAAGTGCCTTTACTACAAGTCACGGTGATTTTCGCCTCATCTGCTTGAAAACTATTCACCTGAATGGCATGAATATGAACTAAACGTGCTTTGCGTTCAATTTCCACCCCCGCTCTGGCGTATTCATACAAAGCTTTGCCTTCATGTTTGAGTGCAGAATACATAGGCGGTACTTGGCTGATTTCACCGATAAACTGCTTACAGGCGGCTTCAAACTGCTTTTGATTAACATTTACTGCTTGCTGAGCAAGCACTTCGCCCTCAGCATCACCCGTTGTGGTGGTCACGCCTAATTTCAGGGTAGCGACGTAGGTTTTATCGGCATCCGTCAAATAATGTGCAAATTTAGTCGCTTCACCAAAACAGAGTGGCAACAAACCTGTGGCCAGCGGGTCAAGCGTACCGGTGTGGCCAGCCTTGGCGGCTTGTAACAACCATTTAATTTTTTGCAGCGCCTGATTTGAAGAGAAGCCGAGTGGCTTATCCAACAAAAGTACGCCGTTGATGTTCTTTTTGGGTCTTTTATATTGCACTTTATGGGTCACATTTAGTGTGTCTATGAAGCCATTTTGCACCGCTAAAAACCCCCGAGAGATTTTTATGCCTCTGTAAGCCGCATCCAGACTGGCTTAGCGGGGAGGTGAAATGATGTTGTGCTAAAAAGCGTTAATTTTATCGAATTTTTAATGCGGTTTTTTTGACGCTGAAATCTCAGGTTTTGAGGCAAGCGCTTCATCAATTAACTTGGCCATTTTCATGCCGTTATCAATCGAACTGTCATAGACAAAATGCAACTGCGGCACCGTGCGCAACAACATGCGTTTGCCCAATTGCGTGCGCAAAAAACCTGCTGATTTTTCTAAGCCCTGTTGCGTGCTGTCGCTTTGTTTAGCCGCGGTGTAAAAAATTTTGGCATGTGCCATATCGCCGGTAACTTCTACGCCAGTGATTGTCACCATGCCAATGCGCGGGTCTTTGACTTCAAACATGAGCAAGTCAGCGAGCTCTCGCTGCATTTGCTCGGCGATACGGTCGCTTCTTGTGAATTCTTTGGCCATTTTTAATTATAGCGTTCTAGCCACTTCAACAATTTCATAGACCTCAAGCAAGTCGCCCACTTCAATGTCGTTATAACCTTTAAGTGACAAACCGCACTCAAAGTTATTTTTCACTTCTTTCACGTCATCTTTAAAGCGTTTAAGTGAATCTAACTCGCCAGTGTGAATAATCACGTTATTGCGCAATACACGCACGCGTGAGTTACGTTTAATCATGCCATCTTGCACGTAACAACCTGCAATCGCACCCACTTTAGAAATGCGGAACACTTCGCGCACTTCTACCGTACCAATCATTTGTTCTTTTTGCTCTGGCGCCAACATGCCACCCAAAGCTGCTTTAATTTCTTCTACGGCTTCGTAAATAATATTGTAGTAACGTACATCAATACCAAGTGACTCTATCAGCTTACGCGCACCAGAATCTGCACGCACGTTAAAGCCAATTAATACACCTTTAGATGCCGCTGCCAAGTTCACGTCTGACTCGCTAATTGCACCTACACCGGTGTGAATGATATTAACTTTGACTTCAGCCGTAGAAAGTTTCTGCAAGCTAGTTGCCAGTGCTTCATAAGAGCCTTGTACGTCTGATTTAATAATCAAGCCCAAGGTTTGCGCTGCACCACCCTCGCCCATTTGGTCGAACATATTTTCCAGTTTAGCGGCCTGCTGTTTAGCGAGTTTCACATCGCGGAACTTACCTTGACGGAAGTTGGCAATCTCACGCGCTTTACGCTCGTCATTAAGCACAATCACTTCTTCGCCCGCACTTGGCACGTCAGCCAAACCTTGAATTTCAACAGGGATTGACGGGCCAGCTTCTTGAATTTCATTGCCAGACTCATCCAACATGGCGCGTACTTTACCAAAAGTGTTGCCTGCCAATAGCATATCACCACGCTTAAGCGTGCCTGAAGTGACGAGAATGGTCGCTACTGAACCACGGCCTTTATCCAAGCGGCCTTCAATTACCAAACCTTTAGCGGGTGTGTTTTTTGGCGCTTGTAGTTCTAAAATTTCAGCTTGAAGCAGCACGGCTTCAAGTAACTCATCAATGCCTTGCCCCGTTTTTGCAGATACCGCACGGAACATGGTTTCACCACCGAACTCTTCTGGCACCACTTCGTGGTTAACCAGTTCCATTTTCACGCGCTCTGGCTCAGCACCCGGCTTATCAATCTTGTTAATCGCCACAACCAAAGGCACATTGGCGGCTTTAGCATGGTGAATCGCTTCAATTGTTTGTGGCATCACACCGTCATCGGCTGAAACCACTAAAATCACTACGTCAGTCGCTTTTGCACCGCGCGCGCGCATGGCGGTAAATGCCTCGTGACCTGGAGTATCAAGAAATGTAACCATTCCGCGCGGCGTTTCCACATGATAAGCACCGATGTGCTGCGTAATGCCGCCTGCTTCACCCGAAGCCACACGGCTACGACGAATATAATCCAGCAATGAAGTTTTACCATGGTCAACGTGACCCATCACCGTTACTACCGGTGGGCGTGGCTCTAAAATAGCCTCCGCGTGTTCGGCCTCTTCAATGAAAGCTTCAGGATCATTAGGGGCAGCGGCTTGCGCTTTATGACCCATTTCTTCCACCACAATCATGGCAGTTTCTTGATCCAGCACTTGGTTGATGGTCACCATCATGCCCATTTTCATGAGCGCTTTAATCACTTCTGCAGACTTCACCGCCATTTTGTGGGCAAGTTCTGACACTGTAATTGTCTCGGGCACTAATACCTCATGCACAATCGCTTCGGTTGGTGCATTAAATGCATGTTGCGCATCGTCATCGTGATGTCGATTTTTACCCTTGGGCGCACGCCAACCCGCTTTACCAACATTCACTTCGCCACGTGTTTTGATGCCGCGTTTTTTGTTTTCCGCTTCATTCCAATCTTGGTTGTTACCCTTACCTTTTTTGCCTTCTTTACCCGCTGGTTTTGCTACGCCTTCTTTGGCTGCCGGTTTATGTAGTGTGCCCTCTGATAGTTTTGCCGCTTTGGCTTTGGCAGCCTCTGCTTCTGCTACACGTTTTTCTTCTTCCTCTTGGCGACGTTGCGCAATTTCAAGTTTTTTGCGCTTGTCTTCAGCCTGCATCGCTGCAAGCGTTGAGTGACGCTTCGCCTCTTGTTCGCGTAGCGCAATTTCCTCTGGGCTTAATATGTCCTTTTTGCTGATAGTTCTGGTCACTACAGGCTCTGGAGTTGGCTCCTCAATAACCACTGGCTCGACCACTTCAGGTAAAATTTCAACGATTGGTGCGGGCTCTTCTACCACTTCAACAGGGGCAACTACCTCTTCTACCACGGGCTCTTGTACTAACTCTATAACACTTGCCTCATCTCGCTGCTCAATCACACGTTTTTTACGCACTTCTACTTGGATTGTGCGCGCTTTACCCGTGTTGTCAGTTTTTTTAATTTCAGTATTAGACTTACGAGTCAGCGTGATTTTATTTTTTGGCGCAAGCGTACCGTGCTCTTTGCGCAAATGTTCAAGCAATGCTGTTTTATCAGTTTCACTTAATTGGTCATTAGCGGTCGATTTATTCACCCCAGCACTTTTAAGTTGCTCTAATAACAATGCTGTTGGCAGCTTAAGTTCGCCAGCAAATTGTTCTACGGTTGTTTGTGCCATTTTGTTGCTCCAGTATTCAGGCTGTGGCTAACGTAATTATCGTGTAGCCATTCAGCATTACAGCTCATATTACTTTTATCGCGTTGTTAAGTTCAATAACTACTTAAACCAAGGTGCTCGTGCGGTCATAATAAGTGATTTTGCGCGCTCTTCATCCATGCTGGTCATTTCAACCAGTTCATCCACAGCTAATTCAGCCAAATCGTCCATTTTAGCAACGCCTTTTGACGCCAATAAATGTGCCGTCTTGTCGTCCATTCCTTCCATGGTGAGTAAGTCTTCCGCTGCTTCCTCCACTTTTTCTTCTTTGGCAATCGCTTCTGTTAGCAAGGCAGCGCGAGCGCGTTTACGCAACTCTTCAACGGTGTCTTCGTCAAAAGCTTCAATTTCATTCATTTCGGCCAAAGGCACATAAGCAATTTCTTCTAACGTGCTAAAACCTTCTTGCACCAATATTTCTGCAACCTCTTCATCCACATCCAGCTTTTCCATAAACAATTGGCTGACACCGGCAAATTCATCTTGATTTTTCTGTTCTGCTTGTTCAACTGTTAATATATTCAGTGTCCAGCCAGTCAGCTCTGAAGCTAGACGAACATTTTGCCCTGAACGACCAATTGCTAGCGCCAACTGCTCTTCTTCCACCACCACATCCATACTATGCGCATCTTCATCCACCACAATAGATGACACTTCTGCAGGGGACATGGCATTAATCACAAATTGTGCAGGCTCTATGCTCCATAGCACGATATCCACGCGCTCTCCTGCCAACTCACCGGTCACAGCCTGCACGCGTGATCCACGCATCCCAACACATGTACCCACTGGATCTAAGCGTTGATCATTTGTTTTAACGGCAATTTTTGAACGTAATCCTGGATCGCGCGCAGCTGAACGAATCTCTAGCAAACCTTCTTCAATTTCAGGCACTTCAAGCTCAAACAAGCGTACTAAAAAGTCTGGTGAAATGCGCGATAAAATCAATTGCGGGCCGCGGCCAC
This sequence comes from Pseudomonadota bacterium, assembly GCA_029556915.1. Taxonomy (GTDB): domain Bacteria; phylum Pseudomonadota; class Gammaproteobacteria; order Burkholderiales; family Methylophilaceae; genus Methylotenera. Next base: position 1,667 of record JAKQIT010000061.1, on the reverse strand, counting down.
TGCGCTCGATACGTGAAAGATATGCACGCACACGATCTCCCACGCGCAGATTTTCTTTTGGAATCATATTCTCGCGCGGTAGCAACGCCTCAATACGACCCACTTCAATAATCGCATTGCCTTTTTCCATGCGCTTAATTTGGCCTGTTACCAATTTTTCATCGCGTGCTAAAAAGTCTTCTAATATTTGCTCGCGCTCTGCTTCACGGACTTTTTGCAAAATCACTTGTTTAGCTGCCTGCGCGCCAATCCGACCAAACTCAATATTTTCTAGTGGCTCTTCGTAATAATCACCAATTTGACGACCTTTTGCATGTTCACTTTCTTCATCAAACTGATAGTTGGAGTTTTCTAACAAATCATACTCAACGTATTGCCAACGTCTAAACGTTTCATAGTCACCCGTTTCACGATTGATAGAAACGCGAATATCCGCATCATCATGATGTTTTTTCTTAGTGGCAGAAGCCAAAGCCAACTCTAGCGCAGTAAAAATCACCTCTTTACTCACGTTTTTTTCATGCGCTAAGGCATCAACTAATAATAAAATTTCACGACTCATTGCAATCTCCGACTAAAATTTATTCTTTAATAACAAAATCTTATTTCACTTTATTAAAACACAGGGCTCAAACGCGCCTTATCAATATTACTTAATGCCATTTTATATAGCACACCCTCAAATTCCAGCAACACATGACTATCTTCCACACCTTTTAACGTGCCTAAAAAGGTTTTTCGCGGCAAAGTTGTTGCTGTGGCGTTCGCACTTAAATCTTGCATCCCCACGCGTAGCTTAATGCTTGCACGCTCACCCTCAAATCGGACAAAATCTTTTTCTTTCTTTAACACGCGGTCTAAACCTGCTGAAGAAACTTCTAGCCTGTCGTAATCCACCTCATGCTCAACCGTTAAAACATTACCCAACTGATTACTTACCAACACACAATCATCAATATTGACGCTATCTTTAGTGTCTTTAGGACTGAGTTTGTCAATAAATACGCGCAACAACTTACCTCGGTTAGACATTTCAAAGTCCACCAATTCAAACCCTAGTTGCACCACGGTTTTTTCAACCAAGCCCTGCAAATCTTGCATCTCAAAACACCTTTTACGCTACATATCGAGCAGAAACAAAAAATGGGCACAAAGCCCATCTCAATTTTTGCCACATTATATCAATTTTTTATGATAATTGGAATGACCAAAACAAGTGATATTTCTTACCTTCGTTAGCCTAAATCATTGCCCTTTCTAAAAGCTATTATCGAGCAAGGCAATGTTACAGCAGTCAAACTAGTACTTGATTAATACAGGATGACTTCACCCGAGAGATTTTAACACCTCTGCAAGCCGCATGGATACTGGCTTAGCGGGGTGGTGTTTGGAAGTGCGGTGATTTTCGGAGGTTTTTTTGTTAAACTTTCGGTGGCTTTTCAAACCACTTCAACTCAATTTCTGCATTGATGCACAAATAAAAAAGCCTCCATTTGGGAGGCTCTTTTATTGCAATAAATAGCTTGGCAGTGACCTACTTTGACTTCGGCCGCTACGCTTAACATCGCTAAGCGAGTTAGCCTGCGTCGCAACTTACGCTTGCTATGTACGCCAAATCAATCTTAATGTTAATTTGCAATACCACTTCTACAATTAGTATCGGCAAG
>JAKQIT010000132.1 GCA_029556915.1 Pseudomonadota bacterium | reverse complement strand
TTCACAAAAGAAGTCTATGAAGAAGACCGCGTGCCTAATTCAATTGTCTTGCATAAGTATTTTCAGGGGCTGGGTTTGAAATATAACGCGTATGAAGCTGAAGATGCCGAATCATTACAATCGGCTATTCGCGACATTGATGCACGTGAGAAAAAAACCATTAAGTTCACTGAAACTATCGCCGGTTATGACTACGCTCGGGTGTTTATCATCATTGCTTTAATACTGGGCTTGCTGATTTTGGCGATTAAAAATTTAAAGATTCATGATTAAGGGATTTTCCAATGAAAAAAAATACCATTAGCCGCAAAAATCAACTGCTCGTTTTGGTATTGCTTGTGGGCTTGGCAGGGACTGCTTACGAGGCCTACCAAACGAATAAAATTGGCAAGGTCAATGCTGCGCTGCTTGCAGGCGAAGTTGTGAATGATGACAGTTATCCGTTTCACAAAAAATTTGCCGATGCCTATCATCAAGGTAAAACGGGTAATTTTAAGCATGCTGTGCAAGGCTTTGGGCAAACGTTAGAGCTTGCCAATAAAAAAGATAGCCAAGCGTTTGAAGTCAGCCAAGCGCTTAAGTCCAATATTCATTTCAACATTGGTAATAATTTGTTTCGCTCTGGTTTGCAACGTTTGGTCACGGCGGATGGCGAAATTCAAGAACAAGCCAAATTTGATTATCTACAAGCAAAATCCGCTTATGAGCAAGCACTGAAGCTAGATCCAAGATCGCGTGCGGCAAAATTTAATTTAAGTTTACTACTAGGTGTTATTCCGTCTAATATCAAAACTGTGCCACAAGACCCATCAGGCATGGAAATCAGTAATTTGCCTCAAGGTTTGCCATGAAAAACGTGTTGAATATGTTGAAAAACAACTACGAAACAGTCCTGCTGGTATTGGCTTCGTTACTTCTACTGCTGGCTTTAATTAAACCGCAAATTCAGCTTAAGCAAGATGTCCATAACTACCTATTGGTAGCTGATGTGTCACAAAGTATGAATGCAGAAGACATGAAGGTAAATAACCAGCCCGTGAGTAGATTGGTTTATACGCAACACATGATGAAGCAAGTGGTGAAAACATCTCCCTGTGGCACGTATGTAAGCGTAGGGATTTTTGCAGCAGAAAATGTGGCTTTGCTGTTTATGCCCTTAGAAGTATGTAAAAACTTTGACATTATCAACGACACTATCGACCACCTAGAGTGGCGTATGGCATGGAGCGGTAACAGCCGCATGACGTTTGGCGTTAAAGCGGCTGAAGCGACGTTTGACTACTTAAATATCCCCGCGCAAATGCTGTTTTTTACCGATGGTGATGAATCCCCCAAAGCCAACGGCATTAAC
>JAKQIT010000130.1 GCA_029556915.1 Pseudomonadota bacterium | reverse complement strand
TGGCTTGAGAACGGTGTTCGCCTTGGATGAATCGCTTCATTTAGAACCCCCCAATTTACGCACATCTGATAGGCATCATTATACTAAATCGGGGCGTTTTTACACAATCTGGGGACAAAGCTGCCAATCAAGAACTCAGTTCTATCAACACTTCAGTACTAAAAGCAGTCCCTCCTGCTTTATTTTTTCCCGATTCAAATTTATAGCGTGAAACATCACTTCATACAAACAACCAAGAATTGGATGCAATATCAACCAACGATTGGCTTTATACAGCCAACATTTGTGCCTATCTATCACCATTAAAAATTTTTGCTTAATAAACAGTGGATTAGAGGATTTTGATTTTAGGTATAAATATTGCTCAATAGCTTGACCAATTTCCTTTTAAGTATTAAATAAAATGCATTGGGTTAAACATCAAACCAAACGTCTCAACCAAGCTTACTGACTGCACCAATTAATAATCGCCTTCGTTTTTTATTATTAGCTGTTATTTGGCACTAAGGTTTATGTTGAATTGGCTGGCTTATAACTAGCGAAATGATAAATGACCATTGAATGAAAATGCTAGAGCAAACACATCAAAGTCAAACATCCGCCTTGCGGTTTGAACAACTTACGCTTAACTTGAGCGAACTCTATGCCAATCACCATCATTGGTTAGTCAAACTCCTCAATAGAAAGCTCAGTTGTCCGCACAGTGCAGCAGATATTGCACAAGATACTTTTGTCAAACTGCTTAATCAGCCAGACATTACCCACATTGAAGAACCTAGAGCCTACCTTACCACCATTGCACAACGGTTATTGGTAAATCACTTTAAAAGAAGAGCGATAGAGAATGCGTATTTAGAGGCCTTATCTCATTCTCCTGAATCAAGCAGCCCATCGCCGGAAACGCTATCTATCGCCATTGAAACCTTAGTCAATATTCACAATATGTTAGAAGACTTACCAGAAAAAGTACGCTTAGCATTTTTATTATGCCAATTAGAAGGGTTGAGTCATGCTGAGATTGCTGAGAGGCTATCGGTTTCAATCAGCTCTGTTAGAAAATATATCACTCATGCCTTGCTACATTGTTTGTCATTTAAGTCGTGATAACCTAGCAACATGAACAAACCAATTTCAGATGTGATGTATATTGCAACGCAATGGTATGTTACGCTCAAATCAGGCGAAGCAACCGAGCATGACATTCGCGCTTGGCAAACATGGCTTGAAGCGCACAATGAACATCAACAAGCTTGGCAAAAGTTGGAAACACTGACTCAGCAGTTTTCTGTAATAGATGCCACCAGCGGGCTGGCGGTGCTTAGCAAGCCAAAAGAAATCAATAAACAAACCACAGCACTCACATCAAAAGGGCGCAGACAAGCCCTTAAACAATTAAGCGTTTTCTTGGGCGTTGGCTCAATCAGTTGGCTTGCATACCAATATGCACCTTGGCAGCCCCTCATGGCTGATTACGCCACCGCCACCGGCAAACAACAACACATCACATTGGCAGATGGCTCTCAATTATTTTTAAATACCAGCTCATTAGTCAATATTGATTACACCGAGCAAGCGCGCAATATTCAACTCATAAAAGGTGAAATTTTAATTGAAACCGCACATGAGCAAACTGCGCACTACAGGCCACTGAGCGTAATAACCAGCCAAGGTAAGCTTACTGCACTAGGCACGCGCTTTAGCGTAAAAATCATCTCTGACGCAAACAATGAAACAAGTAATGAACTCAATGTTTACGAAGGTAAAGTAAGCGTGCTTGCCAGTGGTAAAAATCAGCCTGTGGTTGTCAATGCGGGTGAACAAATGCGCTTTTATGCTAGCCAATATCAAGCCAAAACAGCGTTAGACACCAGTTTAGATGCTTGGGTTAAAGGCTTTATCGTGGTGGACAAAATGCCTTTAAGTCAATTTATTGCAGAAATATCAAGGTACAAAATGGGCATTATTCACTGTGACCCTAGCATTTGCCAGCTTGAAATTTCCGGGGCTTATCCTATCAACGATATTGAGGCAACGCTCAACAGCATTAGCAAAACCCTCTCCTTGCGCATAGAAACTTTCACACCCTACTGGATAACACTCAGTCCGGCATAGCTCAAAAACACGGAGCAAATATCCTTGTTTTTCTATCTTTAAAAAAATATTTTAAAAATCATTGTCACTTTTTAATTCTCAATTGACATAGTCATTGAGGAAGCAATAACGGATGCACTTTACAGCCGTTATTTTAAAAAAATAACCATCATGGCATATTGATATGACAACACATATAAAAACAAAACGTGCGCTAACGCAATTTAAACTACGCCAGACATACATGGCTATTTTGCTGGCGATGGCAGCTTTTTCGCCCCCCACATTTGCTGAAGATGCAAGCGCCGTTAAAAGCACAGCAAGCAGCCCATACAATATCCCCGCTGGACCACTAGGTAAGGCTCTTTCCAACTATGCTGCACAGTCTGGCGTATTGCTTTCTTTTGAGCCAGCGACTACGGAAGGCAAAGAAACCCGCGGCCTCAAAGGCAACTACAGCACCCAAGAAGGGTTTAAAGAACTACTCAAAGGCACCGGTTTAGAAATCATCAATGACCAACGGGGTGGCTATTATTTAGACAAAGCCGCCCCAGCCCCCGCAC
>JAKQIT010000129.1 GCA_029556915.1 Pseudomonadota bacterium | reverse complement strand
TGGCTTGAGAACGGTGTTCGCCTTGGATGAATCGCTTCATTTAGAACCCCCCAATTTACGCACATCTGATAGGCATCATTATACTAAATCGGGGCGTTTTTACACAATCTGGGGACAAAGCTGCCAATCAAGAACTCAGTTTTATCAACACTCCTGTGCCAAAAGCAGACCTTCCTGCATTATCTTTTCCCGAGTCAAATTTATAGCTCGACAACATCACTTCATATAAGCAACCAAGAATTGGATGCGAAATCAACCAATGATTGGCTTTATGCAGCCAACATTTGTGCCTATCTAACACCCTTAAAATTTTGTGCTTAATAAACAGTGGATTAGAGGAATTTGATTTTAGGTATAAATATTGCTCAATAGCTTGACCAATTTCCTTTTAAGTATTGAATAAAATGCAAAGGGTTAAACATCAAATCAAACGACTCAGCAAAACTTATGGCCTGCACCATGTAATAATCGCCTTCGTTTTTATGATTGGCTGTTATTTGGCACTAAGGTATATGTTGAATTGGCTGGCTTATAACTAGCGAAATGACTGAGGGCTATTGAATGAATATGCTAGAGCAAGCACATCAAAGTCAATCATCCGCTTTGCGGTTTGAACAACTTGCAACGAACTTAAGTGAACTCTATGTTAATCACCATCGTTGGTTAGTCAAACTCCTCAGTAGAAAGCTCAGTTGCCCGCATAGTGCGGCAGATATTGCCCAAGATACCTTTGTAAAACTGTTAGGTAAATCTGCGCCTATCCAAATACAAGAACCCAGAGCTTACCTTACCACTATTGCTCATGGTTTGATGGTAAACCATATTAGAAGGCGTGATCTTGAGCGTGAGTATTTGAATATACTTTCAGCTTTACCAGCAAGCGAACAGCCATCAACAGAATCAAAAATGATTATTATAGAAACAATACACCAAATAGATATGATGCTAGAAGGCCTGCCAAGTAAGGCCAGAAATGCTTATTTATTACTGCAACTAGAAGGTTTAAGTTATGCTGAAATTGCCTCTCAGTTGGGGGTAACAACGCGCTCGGTTACTAATTACATTGCAAAGGCTGCATTACACTGTGCAGTATTTAAAAAAAATCATCAAAAATAGTGCATTTTTAACTTCTTATTCATGACAAAACCTACTAAAGCGATGATAGCGGCTAGCCAATGGTTCGCAAAACTAGCCTCTGATGGTGTTAGCGATAGTGACTATGCCGCATGGCAGCTATGGAAACAGGCCTCAATTGAAAATGCACAAGCCTGGCAACAACTTGAAGATATTGAACAGCAGTTTAAACAGTTACCTCCAAAAATTGGCTTAAATACGCTACAAAAATCAACAGTAGATCGTAGGCAGGCACTCAAACAACTTGCAGTGATTGTTGGTGTTGGCTCTACCAGTTGGTATGCATACCGTGAGCAACCTTGGCGCCCGATGCTTGCCGATTACAAAACCGCCGTGGGTGAAACGCAAGAAATACATCTTGAAGATGGCACACATCTCACATTAAATACAGATACATCCATCAATGTTCAATATACAAGCCAGCAGCGACAAATTGAATTATTGCAAGGTGAAATACTTGTTGAAACCGGTCATCACAATACCGTTGGACGAGACTTTGTGGTTAAAACACCGCACGGTTTGGTAACTGCACTCGGTACCCGGTTTTTAGTGCGAAACTTTGGTGATTACAGCAAAGCTAGTTTATTTGAAGGGGTAATAAAAATTGCGCTCAATCATTTACCACCACAAGTGATTACCTTAAAAGAAAATGAGTCAGTCCAATATACTCAGCAACAAATCTCAAGCATTAGCCAAGCAAAAACTACAGATGCCGCATGGTCAAAGGGCATGTTGGTGGTATATGCCATGCCATTAAAGCAATTTACCACAGAGCTTTCACGCTACCGAGCGGGCGTTATACGATGCGACCCTGCCATCGCGCAACTTGAAATTTCTGGTGCTTTCCCCACGCGTGATACTGATGCAGCACTCAATATTATTGCCAGCACGTTACCGGTGCGCATTTACAAAATGACTGATTATTGGGTCACACTTCAAGCTCTATAAATTCAAATATAAAAATATTTGAAAATATTTTTCCTGTTTTAAATTCTCATGCGGCATAGCAAGTATAAACACATCACTTGGGGAAGATGCTATGCAAAAACAATACAAAAAAAACAAACCAAAAACCTTGCAGCACAATAAAATAAAAGCCTATTTATTGTTAAGCTTACTTAATATTATGCCCATCGGCCTTACAACGGCTTATGCGGCAGATAATGAAACTAAAACGCAACTTAAGCCAAGTGCAACTAAAACATACAATATCCCCGCAGGTAATTTGAGTGAAGCCTTGCCTGCTTATGCGGCAGAAACTGGCGTGTTACTGGGATTTGACCCAAAACTCACCCAAGGCAAAGAAACCCGCGGCCTCAAAGGCAACTACAGCACCCAAGAAGGGTTTAAAGAACTACTCAAAGGCACCGGTTTAGAAATCATCAATGACCAACGGGGTGGCTATTATTTAGACAAAGCCGCCCCAGCCCCCGCAC
>JAKQIT010000118.1 GCA_029556915.1 Pseudomonadota bacterium | reverse complement strand
GGCTTGCTGGCGGATGATACTGGCGAAGTGTTGCTGGTGGTGGATTTTAGTTCAGGTATTTTGTATAGCTTGAACCAAAAAACCCAAGTATTGACTGACCTTGCAGAAGGGTTTGGCGGAGGCGATGGTTTGGTGCATCACTCTGATGGCACCATGTACGTGAGCGATTGGAAATCAGGCAAAGTGTTTAGCGTGAGCACCAAAGGCGATGTCACGGAAATTAAAAGCGGTTACCAAGCCGCTGCGGATATTGCCATAACCAAGGACGAAAAATACCTGATGGTGCCTGATATGAAAGCGGGCGAATTGGACTTTATTCTGCTTAAATAAGGGGTTATGTAGGCGCGCAATCAATTGCGCTCCTACATGTTTTAACCATGAACGAACTACGTCAAAACGCCTTACATTGGCTTGCTTGCAGCCAAGTTGCCGATAAGGTTGCGGGCGTTACCGCGCTCAATCTTGCTTGGCAAGCGGGCGATGGATGCTTGGATGCAAGCATCCAGCTTGCTGCAAATCAGGCGATTCCGGGCCGCCCGGCCAAACCCGTTTTAGTTTCACCGTTAGCCGTTGAAAAGCGTTCCATGCGCACCCTTGACGGTCGCGCGGCACTGATTCACGCGATTGCGCATATTGAGTTTAATGCCATTAACTTGGCACTTGATGCCGTTTGGCGATTTACCGACATGCCAAAAACTTACTATGCCAATTGGCTGAAAGTTGCTGCCGAAGAGGCTTATCACTTTAATTTATTGCACTCGCATTTGCAGCAAATGGGTTATGGGTATGGCGATTTTAGTGGGCATAATAGTTTATGGGAGATGGCCGAGCGTACTAATGACGATGTGCTGGCGCGCATGGCTTTAGTGCCGCGCACTATGGAGGCGCGTGGACTGGACGCCTCTGTGCCATTACGCAATAAATTTGCACAAATTGGCGATACGGCTGTTGCGGATATTCTGGATATTATTCTGCGCGATGAAATTGGCCATGTGGCCATTGGCAACCATTGGTTTAACTGGCTGTGTGCGGCGCGTCAATTGTCAGCCATTGCAACGTTTGAGCAACTTTGCCAGCAATATAAGGCACCTAAACTGCGCGGACCTTTTAACCTTGAGGCGCGTCGGTTGGCAGGATTTAGTGAGGCTGAATTGGCTTTG
>JAKQIT010000112.1 GCA_029556915.1 Pseudomonadota bacterium | reverse complement strand
GCCAATTACGAAATTGATGTTTTTACGACCTTAATCGCCGCCGCCGCGCGTGAAACTAAAACCACCGATTTAACCAGCCCAAGCTTAAAAGTCTTGGCTGACCATATTCGTGCCTGTAGCTTTTTAATTGCTGATGGTGTGATTCCCGGCAACGAAGGCCGTGGCTATGTATTGCGCCGTATTATTCGCCGCGCCATTCGTCATGGCTACAAACTCGGTGTACGCAGTGCATTCTTCCATAAAATCGTGCCTGATCTAATCGCAGAAATGGGGAGTGCTTACCCAGAGCTGGTTAGTAACCAAGCAAGAATAACTGATATCCTCAGACAAGAAGAAGAACGTTTCTTTGAAACCATTGAAAACGGCATGGCGATTTTGGAAGCTGAGCTTGCCAATACTAAAAAAATATTTAATGGCGATACTGCGTTTAAATTGCATGACACCTATGGATTTCCCCTTGATTTAACGGCTGACATTTGTCGTGAACGTCATGTGAGCGTAGACACAGTCGCTTTTGATGCCGCCATGGCACGCCAAAAAGAACAAGCCCGCTCCGCTGGCAAGTTCAAAATGGCAACTAACCTTGAATATACTGGCGTAGCGACAACTTTTAAAGGCTACGAATCATTAGAGACAATGGGCAAAATAACTGCGCTCTACAAAGATGGTACAGCAGTCAATCGACTCTCTGAAGGTGAGCTAGGAGTTGTTGTTCTCGATAATACGCCATTCTATGCAGAATCTGGCGGTCAAATTGGTGATAACGGCGTATTAAAATCTGACAATGGTATTTTTGCCGTTGAAGACACCCAAAAAATTCAAGCCGCAGTTTTTGGGCATCACGGCGTGCTTAAAACAGGCACCTTGAATATAGGTGATTCCGTCAAAGCGAATGTTGATTTAACAAGCCGTAATGCCACCATGCGCAACCATTCGGCAACCCATTTGATGCATAAAGCCTTACGTGAAGTATTAGGTGAGCATGTACAACAAAAAGGCTCTCTGGTAGACGCCGATAAAACGCGTTTTGACTTTGTTCACAATGCGCCCATGAGCGATGATCAAATTGCAAAAGTAGAGGCCATTGTGAACAAAGAAATTCTTGCAAATGCGGCTTGCCAAGCACGTGTGATGGATATTGAATCTGCACAAAAGACTGGCGCCATGATGTTGTTTGGTGAAAAATATGGTGATGAAGTTCGCGTGCTAGATATCGGCAGTTCGCGCGAGCTTTGCGGCGGTACACATGTGAACCGCACCGGCGATATAGGCTTATTCAAAATCACCTCTGAAAG
>JAKQIT010000098.1 GCA_029556915.1 Pseudomonadota bacterium | reverse complement strand
CAAAATCACCCAGCCCATAGGGGATGAAAACATACTTTTAAGTTCTTTTCTTGCGACTTGAAAAATCATTTTTTATTCCTTAAGCAGCTTGATCTTGGTAGGTGAGTTGCACAAACACATCTTCTAGGCTGGTTTGATCTGGGGCAATTTGAAATAATCCCCAACCGTTGCTCACTGCGGCTTGCACAATGGCTTCTGCTGGCGCGGCATCTTCAGCAAATCGCACCCGCATCATGTTATTTGGCAGGCTTTCTGCCTCAACAACACCTGCGATTTTCAGCATTGCATCAGCAGTTGGCGGGTTGCGGAAACCGATTAGCAGTTTATTGCCTATGCGCTGCTTTTTCAGCACATCAATCCCGCCATTGAACACTAATTTTCCCTTATCAATAATCTGCACATGGTCACAAACCATTTCAACTTCTGGCAAAATATGGGTAGAGATAATCACGCTATGCTCACCGCCCACTTCGCGAATCAATGCGCGAATATCGCGAATTTGAATCGGGTCTAAGCCAACCGTAGGCTCATCTAAAATCACCACCATGGGGCTGTGAATGATGGCTTGCGCTATGCCCACGCGTTGTTGGTAGCCATTCGATAGATTCTCAATCAAACGCTTGCTCATGTGACCCAGGCCACAACGCTCTTTAGCATTTTCAACCGCTTTTTTAATATTGCCACTCGCAACACGGTGTAAACGCGCTGCTATGGACAAATACTCATCCACCGTTAGCTCTTTATATAAAGGGCGCATCTCAGGCAAATAGCCAATCAGCGCTTTGGCTTCCTTAGGGTTCTCTATCATGTCAATACCGCAAATTTTGACTGAGCCATTACTTGGCGCCAAATTGCCTGTTAACATTTTCATGGTGGTAGATTTACCAGCACCATTTGGCCCTAAAAAGCCCAGCACTTGCCCTTTGCTAAGGGTAAAACTCACGTTGCTAACGGCTTCGCGACCACCGTATAGTCGGGTAAGTTCGGTTGCTTCTACTGTAATATTATTCAT
>JAKQIT010000095.1 GCA_029556915.1 Pseudomonadota bacterium | reverse complement strand
AACCGCCAGCCAGGCACAAAATAGGCGTTGGCGATGATGATTTCAGAACGCGCGTTTTGAATGGCACTTAAATAGGCTTCTTCAATATCGCGGCGGTGCAGCACGTTATCTCGAATCACCAGTGCGGCGCTCATGGGCGTTGCTGGAGCGGTGTTCACTTTGGCTTTTTTACTTTTGTTTTTTTGATGCAGGGCTTTTGCGGTGCGTAATGGTGTCCATGTAATGCGGTGCCATAATTTACGCACATTTTCGGTGAGTACAGACATGAGTTTGCCTTCAATACGCACTGCGTAATCAATACGTGGCGGCACATTGTTGGGTGCTGGTTCCGGAATGTCGTAGTCATCAATAATGTTGATGCCGCCGACAAAGCCTATGGTGCTGTCAATGACCACAATTTTTTGGTGCAAGCGCCGTAAACGGCTTTTTTTGAGTGTCCATGGCGAAATTTTAGGGCGGTAAACGCGTACATGAACGCCCGCGTGCGAAAGTGTCTTAACAAAATAGGGAGGTAAATCTTTGCTGCCAAAACCGTCTATCAATACATGTACGGCCACGCCGCGCTTGGCGGCACGAATGAGCGCATTGCCAATCAGTTCGCCAATGGCATCCGCATGGTAGATGTAAGTTTGTAGATAAATATCATGTTTAGCCAGGTCAATAGCCGCCACTAACGCAGGAAAATACTCTGTGCCATTGCGTAACAGTTGTATATGATTTCCATCGACGAATGTGGTCATCGTGTGTGGTCAGGCATCCAATAAATAATCAAGCGTTGGCAATTTCACTTAAATTTATCCGTTATAACTTTTAAGTTTATCCGTTAAAGCTTTCTCAGCGTGGCGGTCAATACCGCGTGGTCTGATAATTTTACAAAGTGCGGCCCTGCATACACAGCAGCATGGTTCACCTGAAAGCCGCGCACATAAATACGGTCTAATCGCAATATAGGTAGCCAAGATGGAAAACTACGCGCAGGTTTGCCATTGTGATGCTCAAACACTTCATGCAAATGCAGGCGTCTGGCAAACTGTTGGCCAGAACGCGTGCTCCAGTCGTTAAAGTCACCGGCAATAATCAATGGCGCATCATGCGGTACATGCTGTTCAATATATTCTGCTACAGCCATCAGTTGTTGACGGCGCCAATGTGCAAACAGACCTAAATGCACGCAAACGGTGTGAAGCGGTGTGTTCCAGTTTGGAATATGAATTTCACTGTGCAACATGCCGCGCTCTTCAGTGCTGTGCGCTGAAATGTCTTGGTTAAACGTGTGTCCAATCGGAAACTTGGACAACAACGCGTTGCCATGGTGCCCGGCAGGGTAAACAGCGTTTTTGCCGTATGAAAAATCTTGCCAAACGGCATCAGCCAAAAACTCCATTTGCCCCGCTGTTGGCCAATTGGCAAAGCGTTTGCTGTGGCCGTGATGCGCATCACGCACTTCTTGCAAAAACACAATGTCGGCATGCACTTTGCGCAACAACTCGCGCTGCTGGTGCAACGAAAAAGCCGCATTAAAATGGGTTAATCCTTTATGGATATTAAAGGTGGCAATGCGTAATGTATTATGCAAATGTTGCTCGTTATCTGGCAATAATGAATACTTTATCATACAACAAAAGTGGTGCATTATTGCTGACTGACCCAACAGCCACACGCTTTTAAAAAGCTGGGTTAGTGAAGCAAAAAAAGGATGAATTTTTAGCGTATCATTTGGTGCGTATCACGCACTGTTTTACCAAAATAAAAGGATAGGCTGACTGTGGATAGAAGAACATTTTTACGCGCGGGCGCAGCGCTTGGCGCATTGACCGCTTTTAAAACGCCTGCTGCCCTAAAGCCAACCACAATGAAAACTGCCTACATTAGCCACGCCGCATGCTTAAAGCATGAAATGACGGCCAACCATCCAGAGCGCCCAGCGCGTATGCAGGCCATTGAGCAGGCGTTACAGCGCGCAGGTTTATTCAGTAAACTCGCGCAATATGAAGCACCACTTGCCAGCAAAGCCA
>JAKQIT010000091.1 GCA_029556915.1 Pseudomonadota bacterium | reverse complement strand
AAATACGTTGCTGGTCAACCATGGGTTGGTGCGACATTGACCATGTTCCCAGGTCCAGACGGTGTAATGGGTGGTTTTGCTGCCTATGACCCAATGACTAACAAAAAAGTATGGTATAACAAAGAGAAATTCTCTGCTTGGAGTGGTGTTTTAACAACTTCTACAGGCTTGGTGTTCTACGGTACTTTAGATCGTTGGTTAAAAGCGGTTGATGATAAATCAGGTAAAGAACTTTGGAAATTCCAAGTAGGTTCAGGCGTGATTGGTAACGTATTTACTTACGGCAATAAAGGTAAACAATACGTTGGCGTGCTATCAGGTATTGGTGGCTGGGCTGGTGTGGCGATGAACCTTGGTATGACTACACCAACAGACGCTTTAGGTGCTGCGGGTGGTTACGCAGAACTCGTTAAATACAACGCGGCTCCTGGCGGCGGTGCATTAAACATTTTCAGTTTGTAATTACTTAACATAACTAGGCTTTTCAGATTTTTTAAGCCAAGTTTAACCTAAACACCTCAGGGTATCCTGAGGTGTTTTTTTTTATCAATTATTTAATAAATTGGTGGTTATATACAGCCAATATATGCGTATATATAACCATATATTGGCTGTATAATCTAGTAAATTAAATGGTAGTTAACTTACTTATTGATTTTATTGGATTTGTGTTAGTGGAATACTTTTTGCTTCTAATAGGTTAATTACATCATTGCAAACAATGCGTGTACATTGAACTTAAAATATCCAACCTAGGGAAAATCTATGAAAAAAAATTTGCAGCCCAAACTCATTTTAATGGCAATCTTATCCGCTTACGCATTGCCGCAAACAGTATTTGCTGAAGGCAAAGTAGGTGAAGTCGAACTTGGTAAAGTGGAAGTGATTGGTACGACTCCGTTAGCTGGTGTAGGTTTGCCAATTGAGCAAATTCCTTCAAATGTACAAGCAGTTAAAGGTAAAGATCTACTGCAACAAAATAGCTTGAGTATTGCTGACTTTATGAACAATAATTTGTTGGGTGTGAGTGTGAATGAAACACAAAACAATCCCTATCAGCCAGATATTCTATTTCGTGGTTTTACAGCATCCCCATTATTAGGCACGCCTCAAGGCCTTTCAGTATTTCAAGATGGTGTGCGTGTCAATGAACCTTTTGGTGATGCGGTTAACTGGGATTTAATCCCTGTAAATGCGATTGCTGGCATGAATTTAATCCCTGGCTCTAACCCTGTTTTTGGATTAAACACATTGGGTGGCGCGTTATCAGTACAAACAAAAAATGGTCGTACGCACCAAGGTGGTGGCATAGAAACAAGCTTTGGATCATGGTCACGCAAAACAGTCGCGGGTGAATTTGGTGGCGTGTCTGCAGATAACTCGGTAGATTATTTTTTGGCGGGTAATTATTTTGATGAAGATGGCTGGCGCGATCATTCACCAACGGAAGTCAAACAATTATTTGGTAAATTAGGCTGGCAAAATGAAGCCACACGTGTGGAATTAAGTTACACAGGTGCTGATAACGATATGATTGGTAATGGTCTTATTCAAAAAGAGTTGATGGAAGATTTGGGGCGCGACGCAATCAACACAAAACCTGACCAAACAAAAAATACACTTTCTTTCTTAAACTTAAATGGTAGCCATTGGTTTAATGACGATGTGCAATTGAGTGCGAATACTTATTATCGTAAATCAAAACGTAAAACACTTAATGGCGATATTAACGATGACTTTAATGATGACGGAGATGACGACGGCATTGGTGACTTAGAAGCGGCATTAGGTAACGGAGATGGTGAGGTTGATGAGGCAGAGCTGGCGCTTATCTTGGCACAATGTTCTGCTGGCAGTGGTGATGAAGAGGAGGCCTGCTCAGGCGCGCTAAATCGCAGTAATACCGACCAAAAGGGATATGGTTTTAATGCCCAATTAGCGTTTAACCAGCCTTTAATGGGCAAAAATAATCAATTTATTGTTGGGCTAGGCTACGATTTTTCTCGAATCAAGTTTGATCAATCAACTGAAATGGGATTGGTTGATACCTCACGTGGTGTGGGTGGGATTGATGTCGAAAATGACGAAGCTGAAGTTGATTTGCAGGGTAAAACGCGCAGTTGGGGCGTGTTTGCTACCGATACCTTGTCACTAACTAATATGTGGCACTTAACGTTGTCAGGTCGTTATAACCACATTAAAGTTAAAAATACAGACAAAATTAACCCGAAAGGCACATTTGAAGATGTTGACGGAGACCCGCTAACGCCTGACGAGGATGTGTCACTGAGTGGAAATCATAGTTTTAGTCGCTTTAATCCTGCCATCGGCTTAAGTTTTACACCTACTAAAGATTTATCAATTTATGGTTCTTACAATGAAGGTATGCGCGCACCAACTTCGATGGAGCTGGGTTGTGCAAATCCCAACGTGCCGTGTAAATTGCCTAACGCGATGGCAGGAGACCCACCATTAGATGAAGTCGTTTCAAAAACGTTTGAGTTGGGTGCACGTGGAAACTTAATCTCAAATATTAAATGGTCAGCTGCGGTTTATCACACTGACAATCACGACGATATTCAGTTTATTTCAACCAATGCAACTAACGGCATGGGGTATTTCGACAACGTAGGCAAAACCCGCCGCATGGGTTTGGATGCTGGTTTGTCTGGTGCTGTGGGTAAATTTAGCTGGAACGCAGGCTATAGCTATTTGAAAGCCACTTACGAATCTGATTTAGAGTTAACTAACTCACTAAATTCCACTTCTGATGGTGATGCTATCGAAGTGAATAAAGGTGACCGTTTAGCTAACTTGCCAAGTCATGCACTTAAGTTGCGTTTGCAATTGCAAGCGACACCAAACTGGTCTATCGGCACTAATATCAACACGTTTTCAGATGTCTATGTGCGTGGCAACGAAAACAACAAGCACAGAGCGAATGATGGCTTAGATGATGATCACGTGCAAGATAGCGGTAAAATTGGCGGTTACACCGTTGTAAATTTAGACACACGTTATAAGTTTGGCAATAGTGGCTGGCAAGTATTTGCTAAGGCAATCAATATTTTTGATAAAGAATATGCCTCAGGCGGTATGTTAGGTGAAAACTGGATTGAAGATGGCGTATTTGCTGGGGATGATGAGCCTTCAAAAATGTTGATGCCAGGTGCACCACGTGCAGGCTGGATTGGTGTACGCTATGATTTTGGTAAGCCAAAAACATCTGCTGCATCAGCTGATAGCGATTAGCAATTCAACACCGATTAATTTCGGCATTTTTTAAAAATAAGGAGGCGCAATTTTTGCGCCTCCTTATTGGAAATATAATAAGTGGTTAAAAATATTAGGGAAACGTTTTGCAATTAGCCCATACACAACAAGAACCCGTTTCACGCTTAGTTAAACAGCAATCAAAAGTCTTGATTGTGGAAGACGAAACTTTATTTGCAAGAGCAATTGTACGTCGTTTGCAAAAAGCGGGTTATGAGTGCTTACATGTAGAAAATTTACTGGCAGCATCAGCAGCATTAAGGCAATTTTCACCCGACATGGTATTGCTTGATATGCGCTTACCCGATGGAAATGGCCTTGATTTGATTCCAGATTTAGTGGCAAAAAATGCAACGGTTATCGTTATGACGGCCTATGGCGAAATGAGTGATGCGGTGAACGCCATTAAATTAGGTGCGATTGATTACTTAAAAAAACCCATAGACCTTGAAGAGCTTTTACTAGCGGTGCAAAAAGCCGAGGCCGCCACACATCAAAGTGCAAGTTTAGATTATTCACGTCAGCGCAACGCCCACGCGGCAGAAGGCGTAGAACTGCTTGGTGATAGTCTGGTTGTTCAACAAATAAAATCACAAATTCAGCGTATTTCACAATTGGTTTCTAGCGATGCAGTGCCGCCAACAGTGTTGATTGGTGGTGAAACCGGGACAGGTAAAGACGTGGCCGCGCGATTGCTACATTTATCTTGCGCCAATAAAGACAAGCCGTTTGTTCATGTAGATTGCGCTTCATTGCCCACAGAACTGATGGAAAGTGAGCTGTTTGGCTATGAAAAAGGCGCGTTTACGGGGGCGCAAAATTCACGCCCTGGCTTGATTGAGGCTGCGGAAGACGGCACACTTTTTTTAGATGAAATCGGAGAATTACCTTTAACATTACAAGCTAAGTTGCTGAATGTATTAGAAAGAAGAGTTGTTCGTCGCTTGGGCTCAACCAAAGAGCGTGCTGTACCCGCTCGCTTTGTAGCGGCAACCAACCGCGATTTACACGAAATGTCGCAGGCAGGGCGATTTAGGCAAGATTTATATTATCGTTTGAATGTGATGAGTATTCACATGCCACCACTGCGTGATAGAGAAGATGATGCGATGTTGCTTGCAAAACATTTTGCAGCGCAAACTGCACGTCGTTATGGTTTGGCGAGCCCCAACTTTTCGGCAGATGCTATTACACGAATTAAACAATACACTTGGCCCGGCAATGTGCGTGAATTGCGCCATCAAGTCAGCCGTGCCATGTTGCTGAGCAATGAAGGGTATATTTCGGCCAAAGATTTAGCTTTACCCAACGTGCAAGCTGAGGTGAGTTTACCCGAAGTAGCAACGCCAATGATGATGCCGCAGGTCAATAAACCTGTGACTTTAAAAGAGGCAGAACGCGATATTTTATTAAAAGCGTTAGATGATGCAGAGTATAACGTCTCACGTGCAGCACGCAAATTAGGTATCACCCGCATGACCATGCGCTACCGCATGGATAAGCATAAAATTAGCGTTTAATTTCACAAAAATTTTCATTTTTGTTTTAAATAAAATCCCCCGATAAAAATTTATGCCTCTGTGAGCCGCATGCAGACTGGCTTGCAGGTCAGCACATTTGATGTTGATATAAAATTCGTCAAATTTAAGCATTTTTTCTGACCATTATTCATCGAAAATTCTATGGTATTTTTAGCGCCGCATGCGTAGAATTTTTAGCACAATATGCGCTGCATCAATTTTATTCAGATGCCCCGCGTGATATGATTCAAGCCACAAAAATATTGAAAGTACATCATGCAAATCGGAACACCTTTAAGCCCCAATGCCACGCGTGTTATGTTGCTTGGTAGTGGTGAACTTGGTAAAGAAGTCATTATTGCTCTGCAGCGATTGGGGGTGGAAGTTATCGCGGTAGATCGCTACGAAAATGCACCCGGTCATCAAGTGGCGCATCGCGCTTACACCATTGATATGACTAACGACCAAGCTTTGCGCGAGTTAGTTGCCAAAGAAAAACCGCATTTAATTGTGCCAGAGATAGAAGCACTGAATACCAGCACTTTGGCGGACATCG
Source organism: Pseudomonadota bacterium (assembly GCA_029556915.1). Classification (GTDB taxonomy): domain Bacteria; phylum Pseudomonadota; class Gammaproteobacteria; order Burkholderiales; family Methylophilaceae; genus Methylotenera. The sequence goes on along the minus strand of JAKQIT010000091.1, from coordinate 149,068 downwards.
AATCTGCCGGTATTGCCACCGTGATTCCTACCGTTAAAGCCGTACAACTCACGATGAACCGTGAAGGTATTCGCCGATTAGCGGCTGAAGAACTCAAGCTACCAACATCGCCTTACGCATTTGCGCGTAGCGAGGCGGAGCTGCATGCGGCTATTGAAGCGGGCATTGGTTACCCATGTTTTATTAAGCCGACCATGTCGTCATCAGGAAAAGGGCAGTCACGCATCACCCAAGCCAGTGAAGTAAAAACCGCTTGGGAATACGCCGGCAAAGGCGGGCGCGTGAACCAAGGTGTGGTGATTGTCGAAGGCCAGATTGACTTTGACTACGAAATTACTTTGCTCACCGTGCGTGCTAAAAACGCCAAAGGCGACATTAAAACTTACTTCTGTGAACCGATAGGCCATGTGCAGAAAAGTGGTGATTACGTTGAAAGTTGGCAGCCACAAGCCATGACCGCAGGTGCTTTGACAGAATCAAAACGCATTGCCAAAGCGGTAACGGACAGCTTGGGCGGTTTGGGTTTGTTTGGTGTAGAGCTATTTATTAAAGGCGACAAAGTGTGGTTTAGTGAAGTCAGCCCGCGCCCGCACGACACGGGCATGGTGACGATGTGTAGCCAACGTTTTAGTGAATTCGATTTACACGCGCGTGCTATTTTAGGTTTGCCGGTAGACGTGAGCCTGCGTGAAACTGGGGCGAGTGCCGTTATTTATGGTCAGCATGAAACGAAAAGCTTAGCTTTTGAAGGCGTGGAAGCGGCGTTGGCTGTGCCCAATAGTGATATTCGTCTATTTGGCAAGCCAGAGTCATTTACCAAACGCCGTATGGGTGTGGCGCTTGCGACAGGTGCGAATACCTGTGAAGCGCGCAGCCGTGCGCAATTGGCGGCTAGCCTAGTTAAACCTAAAATTGCTTAGATATGCTAGATAAAATAGAAGAATCTGGCAGCGATAAGCGTACTTTTTTTGAGTTGCTAGGCGGAGAAGCGTCTGGTATAGCCAATATTCGTCAATTGGTTGAAACCTTTTACGATATTATGGATAGCGACCCCAAGGTAGTGCCGCTACGCGCCATGCACCAGCCAGACTTAACCTCGGCACGTGAAAAACTGTTTATGTTTCTTGCAGGTTGGACTGGCGGTCCGCAACTTTATATTGAGCGTTATGGTCACCCCATGCTGCGCAAGCGGCATTTGCCTTTTGCGATTGATGCCTCAGCGCGTGACCAATGGATGTACTGCATTATTAAGGCCATGCATCAACTCAATTATGATGAAGAATTAATTAAAAAACTGGCCACACAACTCTATGGTGTGGCAGATTTTATGCGTAATCAAAATGAGCCACAGTAGCCGTTATTTTTCATATATCATTTAAGCACCCCGCTAAGCCAGTATCCATGCGGCTTGCAGAGGTGTAAAAATCTCTCGGGGTTATTTTTGTCAAAAAATCTATTTTTTAAAACCACCAAGCAAGGTTGCAACGGGGGATTTTTGATTGCGCCCAACGGGTTTTTTGGAAAAAGCATTGTTGCTGTCATTATTGGCGTTTTCATCTGCTTTGGGTGTATTTGGCACGTATGGTTGATAAAACCATGGATCTACATTTTTCTTATGAGAAGTTGGCCTACGCGTAGTGCTTGCCTTGTGCATCGCTGGTTTTGCCGCGCGCTCTTCGTGCTCGTAAGGTTGTCTGGCTGAAGAACTAGCAATATTGGCAATCAGTTTTGGAATGCTTTTTTTAATGAGCTTTTCAATTTCAACTAGATATTTTTCTTCATCATCGCTGACTAAGGAAATGGCCACGCCACTTGCCCCAGCACGGCCAGTACGGCCAATGCGGTGCACATAGTCTTCTGGTGCGCTGGGGATTTCATAGTTAATCACCATGGGTAACTCACTAATATCCAAGCCGCGCGCGGCGACATCTGTCGCCACCAGCGCCATGATGTTGCCAGCCTTAAATGCATCGAGCGCTTCTATGCGCTCTTTTTGGCTTTTATCACCATGAATAGCATCGGCGGCAATGCCGTGTTTAACTAAGCTGCGGCTTAAACGGCTGGCGGTAAGCTTGGTTTTAGTGAAAACAATCACTTGGCTACTGCTCGCTTCTTTAAGCAACTGTATCAGCAGCGCTTCTTTATCACGTTGTGCTACGTGATAGACATTTTGCGTGACGTTATCATTGGTAGCATTACTGCGTGCGACTTCAATGAGTGTAGGCTTGGTTAAAAAGTCGTCAGATAACTTTTTGATTTCATTAGAAAAAGTAGCCGAAAACATCATATTTTGGCGCTGCTTAGGCAATAAAGCCAAAATGCGTTTTAAGTCAGGCATAAAGCCCATATCCAACATTCTATCGGCTTCATCAAGCACCAGCATTTGCACTTGACCAAGCGTTAAAGTTTTTTGCTCAACGTGGTCAAGCAAACGGCCAGGCGTTGCAACCAAAATTTCTACGCCAGTTTTTAAGTGCGGTGTTTGCGTTTTAATATCCACGCCACCAAAAACCACTAAGCTGCGAAGAGGCGTATTTTTAGCATACGCTTTTACGCTTTCTTCCACTTGGATAGCGAGTTCGCGTGTAGGCGTTAGAATTAAAGCGCGAATAGGGTGCTTAGCAGGCGAAGTGCTCGTGCTTGCCAAAGGTAGTAATTTTTGCAACACAGGTAGCGCAAAAGCCGCAGTTTTACCCGTGCCAGTTTGTGCGCCCGCCATCACATCGCCACCCGCTAACGCAACAGGAATAGCTTGCGCTTGAATTGGCGTAGGCTTGGTGTAGCCTGCCTCTGTTAAGGCTTTGAGAAGTTCAGGGGCTAAGCCTAAGCTGTCAAAATAGATAGAATTATTTTCTGTCATTTATCGTTTAAAATCCATTGTAGGAGCGGCTTAAAGCCGCTAAACCATACAATAATAATCGCAGGTTCGGGGCTAGAAGCCCCTCCTACTTTGTTAATTAAGCAAAGCTACGTGGGCGACGTGGCGCGCCATTGCCCGCAGTATTTGCATTGCCAAAACTGCGTGACTCTTGGTTGCGAGTTGCTGGGCGGCTATCGCGGCCTTCGTAACGAGCCCCTAGAACTTTATTATCGTTACGGCCACCTTCGCGGGCAAATGGTTTTTTACCAAATGCAACGGCATCACCAAAGCTACGATTTTGTGCAGGAGCACTTGAACGGTCAGCACGATTGGCGTTACTACGGTCACCACTAAAGCCACTGCGTGAACGATCATTACTTGGTCTTTCAGCCCGTGCAAATTCGTTACGCGTAAATTCAGTACGGTTACTTGACTCAACACGTGCTGCATAAGCGGCAGTATTGCCATTAGCCTCACGCGAAGAATCGCGGCTAAAGCTAGTGCGCTCTGAACGTGATTCACTATTACGGTTGTTAAAGCCGCCACGGTCGTTTTCGCTGCGGTCTTCACGTGGTTTAAAACCACCGCGGCCGCCTGGCGCATGTGAGCGTTCATTACGTGCGTTGCGGGCTTGGCCACGGCCAGTTGGCGCGTCAGACTTCATCGGGCGTTTTGGTTCAAAACCCTCAATCACAGCGGCTTCCATGCGGTTGCCAGTAAATTGCTCAATTTTGCGCAATAAATGGCGGTCAACATTTGAGGCAAATGAAATGGCAATGCCTGTATTGCCTGCTCGGCCAGTACGGCCAATACGGTGTACATAGTCTTCGGCAAATTTAGGTAAGTCGTAATTAATCACATGGCTAATGCCATGCACATCTATGCCGCGTGCAGCAACATCAGTTGCTACCAATACTTTTACATCACCATGACGCAATTTAGTTAAAGTGCGGTTACGTGCGCCTTGCGTCATGTCGCCGTGTAATGCAGCAGTTTTGTGTCCAGCGGCGTATAGGTCTTCAGCCAGTAAATCAGCGTGGCGCTTGGTGCTGGTGAAAATAATGGCTTGGTTGACTTCAGGTGCAATTAATAAATGTTCTAACAATTTATTTTTATGCGTCATGTCATCTACGTAGTGCAAACGTTGCTCAATGTTTGCGTGTTTTTCACGTTGTGCCGCAACTTGAATCGATTTCGGATTTTTTAAGATTTGTTTAGCAATACGCGCAATGTCGCCATCTAAAGTAGCAGAGAATAATAATGTTTGGCGCTCTTTTGTGAGCTGCTCGCAAATACGCTCAACATCAGGTAAAAAGCCCATATCTAACATACGGTCCGCTTCATCCAAAATAAGCATCTGTAAACGACTTAAATCAATGCGGCCGCGTTCCATGTGGTCTAACAACCGACCTGGAGTTGCTACTAAAATATCTAAAGGCTGCGATAATAATTTGTTTTGTAGCGGGTAAGGCATACCACCCACAATACTCACCGTGCGGGCACGCATGTATTTACCATATTTGCGTGCGGCATCGTTCACTTGTGCAGCCAACTCACGAGTAGGGGTCAACACTAAAATACGTGGGCCGCGGCTTTTAGATTCATGCGGCGTGGCTAACAAATTAAGCGCTGGCAACATAAACGCGGCAGTTTTGCCGGTGCCGGTTTGGGCTGAGGCCATCAAGTCACCACCTTCAATGACAACAGGAATCGCCTGCGCTTGAATAGGAGTAGGCTGTGTGTAGCCTGTTTCTTCAATTGCACGAAGGATAGATGGGTGTAAATTTAATGATTCAAAAGACAAAATAGTCCCTTTCAAAAAAGCTATAAAAAGGGCGCAAGTAAATACCTCAAAGTTGATGCTATTCAAACGAATGAATAATAAAAATCAACAAAATGCGATAAAGCAATAAAGCTTTTTACCAGCGCACGGGCATAGCCGCTAACCAGTAAAAGATAGATTAATTGCGTTAATCTAAAGATAGTCGCTTCAAAATTTCACGAGCAACTGAAGGGTCAGGGCGATGAATCTAAAACCAAACAAAGCAGTTAAGTTTTAAGTTGTGCGCATTATAGGGGCTATTTGAAAATTGTCAAAGGTTTTTAAGGGTGTTAGTGCATTATTGTGTTAAAATCGCCGCCTTTCAAACTTATGGCAGCAAACTATGTCTCGCAATCTTCGTAACGTCGCAATTATCGCCCACGTTGACCATGGTAAAACTACGATGGTGGACAAACTTTTACAACAAGCGGGTACATTTGCCGCGCACCATGCGGTAGTTGAGCGCGTGATGGATAGTAATGACTTGGAAAAAGAGCGTGGCATTACCATTTTGGCAAAAAATACGGCTTTGGTTTATGAAGGAACACACATTAATATTGTGGATACACCTGGCCATGCGGACTTTGGTGGAGAAGTAGAGCGTGTATTGGGCATGGTAGATGGTGTGGTATTGCTGGTGGATGCCGTTGAAGGCCCGATGCCGCAAACACGCTTTGTGACAAAAAAAGCCTTAGCGCTCGGGTTAAAGCCTATTGTGGTGATTAATAAAGTTGACCGCCCAGGTGCGCGTACTGATTGGGTGATTAACCACACTTTTGATTTGTTTGCTAACTTAGGTGCAACTGATGAGCAACTAGACTTTCCAGTAGTTTACGCTTCAGCATTAAATGGTTTTGCCATGTTGGATATGAAAAAACCAGCAGATAATATGCGCGCGCTGTTTGAAACGATTATTAACCATGTGGCGCCACCAGCAGGGGATAGTAGTGCGCCATTACAAATGCAAATTTCTGCATTAGATTATTCTACTTACACGGGTCGTTTGGGCGTTGGTCGTATCACTAACGGTAAAATTAAACCTGGACAAGCAGTTGCTGTGATGAATGAAGATAAGCAAATTGCGACAGGAAAAATCAACCAAGTGTTAGGTTTCCGTGGCTTAGAGCGTGTGCCAGTGGAAGAAGCTGAGGCTGGTGATATTGTGATTATTTCTGGTTTAGATGATATTGGTATTGGATTTACTATTTGTGATCGCGATAAGCCGGTTGGTTTGCCACATTTAGGTGTGGATGAGCCTACCTTGACTATGGACTTTATGGTCAACACTTCACCTTTAGCGGGTACTGAAGGTAAGTTTGTGACTTCACGTCAAATTCGTGACCGACTAACAAAAGAGTTGTTGGTTAACGTGGCATTGCGTGTTGAAGATACACAAGATGCTGATGTGTTCCGTGTTTCTGGCCGTGGTGAATTACATTTAACAATTTTGTTAGAGAATATGCGCCGTGAAGGTTTTGAGATGGCCGTGGGTAAACCCAAAGTGGTATTCCGTGAAATTAACGGTGAAAAATGTGAGCCGTATGAAATTTTAACAGTCGATTTAGAAGATGAAAATCAAGGCGCTGTGATGGAAGAGCTTGGTCGTCGCCGTGGTGAAATGCAAAATATGGAGTCTGACGGTAACGGTCGTACACGTTTAGAATATAAAATTCCGGCACGTGGCTTAATTGGTTTTCAAGGGGAGTTTTTAACCCTTACACGTGGAACAGGTTTAATGGCACATATTTTTGATGAATACGCACCTGTAAAAGCTGATATGCCTGGTCGTCGTAATGGCGTACTAATCTCAGCTGAGCATGGCGAAGCGGTTGCATATGCACTCTGGAAATTGCAAGATCGCGGTAAGATGTTTTCTGTGCCAGGCGATAAACTGTACGAAGGCATGGTGATTGGTATTCACAGCCGTGATAATGATTTAATAGTGAACCCGATTAAAGGTAAGCAACTCACAAACGTGCGCGCCTCAGGCACGGATGAAGCAGTGCGACTCATTCCGCCCGTGGCACTAAGTTTAGAGTCTGCGGTTGAATTTATTGATGATGATGAATTGGTTGAAATTACCCCAAAAAACATACGTATTCGCAAGCGTTATTTGCTAGAGCATGAACGTAAACGCGCTGCAAAAGAATAGTAGTATTGGCTTCAATAAAAAACCAGCTTTAGCTGGTTTTTTTATTGAAGCCATATTATTTAAAAATCGTTAACCAGTTGTTGTTGAGGCTAACGTATTTACTTTTGTGATTCAGCTAAAGACCTTGGCATTATATGCGCTTCATGAAAGTCATGGCAAGACATGCAACCACTCGCAATACGTTTAGATTTTGGGCTGTTTCCAGAATGGCAGCGCAGGCATGATTGACGGTCTGGCATCGCCACATCGGCACTAGACTCGGACTCTTCTACCAGATGGCATGATTGACATTGTTGGGTGCGGTGTGAAGCATGATTAAATCGCGCTTTGCCAAACCAATCTTGATTGATCAGCACAGATTCAACCTCCCAAGACAAAGAGTAATCTAGCTTTTGGTCTTCATTTTTGGATGTTGCATCCAACTTATTGATTTCATGGCAGTACGCACAGCCATTTTTTTCTAATGACGCTGAATACTCATCAACATGCTTTGGAGCCTGTACTTTTAAGGTGTTGATAACATTTAATGTTGATCCATGTGGCACCCTGATTTGCGCTGTAGATGAGCCAACTTCCAGTTGATTTTTATGGCATGCCGCACAATCTCTAATGTAAAGTATAGGCTTAAAGCGCATCTCTTTACCTTCTGGTTGATGACAGTTAGTGCATGTCAACTCTTGTATGTCCATAACACCATTTGGCCCTTGAACTTGACCAAAATGTTGTGAGTGTGGAAACTTTAAGCCAGATTTTTCAACTAATTTCGCTTTATCGGTTTGCGGTATGCGTTCAATTTTCTTATTAGTATCTCTAGTCAAAAATGTTAGTTTAAAATCAGGATGATTACGGTCAAAATCATGGATGTTTGTTAGCTTGCTATTTGAATCGACCGATTTAATATCGCCGTGACACTTTACACAATTGTTGTTATCCTGCCGCGCCAAGGGGAAAGGCGCTTTGTGTTCACGATGACATTCTGCGCAACGCATGCCTTCACTAAATAATTTTTTATTGGCAAACACCTGATTTTGTAATTTTGGGTCAGCAATATGCGGTGCAATCTGATGGTGACATTTTATGCAGGCATCGTCAGATACTTGGCGTGTTAATACCTGATGACAGTTAAAACATTGTGAACCAAAATGTAGATGCGAGTTAGAAATGTGTCCAGGACTCCAAACACGGTCAAAACCCATCGGAAGTTCAGCCATAGTTTGGTTAAGGCTCGGTATCATATTTTGCGCTAAAGGTAATGCTAAAAAAATGAGTGCAATAATTGCCAGCATCCAAGTAGCTAGGCGACGTTTCAGTGCTGAAGCACCTATTAGCGGCTCATGAGTTCTTGCTTTTAAGTCCAGATAATCATCTGGTAATGGCTGATGTAAAGTCAGTGAAAGTGATAAATTCACATCAGGAGGTGCAGGCTCTACCTTTAGCAGGAAGGGGCCGATTTTAACTTGAGTACCATTTGACAGTACAACATTTTGAAAAATTGACCCTTCAATTTCTAATTCACCATTAGTAGACATTAAGTGCATCTGCCCGTCATCCATACGCTTAATTACAGCATGATGCATAGAGATACGAGGGTCGAGCAAATGTATTTTACATTCTGCCCCTCGACCAATCGAGAGTTCTTCCGCAGCTAGGGTGCGATAACTACGCACTGGCATGCCGCGTTTGTTGTATGAAACTTTGATTAAAAGACAATTAATCATGGCTTACCAATATAAAAACACAGCAATAATATGTGCAGCCATCGCTGTTAATAAGGCAATCGCGAAAGGTGTGTGAAAGTGTAGCCAAAATCCAAGTCTGGCACGGTACATTAAATCTTGTCTGGCACGCTTTACTAAAGATTGACGCCTAACCATGATTGAATATAACTCGCGATACAGTTTACGCTGCTCCACAGATAAACTATTGCCGAGTATGGCAAGTTTTTGTACCGCAATCGCCGTAGGGCAACCAGGTTGAAATCCTCTTAATTGTTCAAATAGTCCAGTGCCGATATAGGTTTCCCGACATGCTTTATCAACGATAAAATTAATTTCGTCTGGCATCATTAAAGCAATTTGGCGTGCCAGCTTGTCAGTTTCGGCAATACGCAATAACAGACTATCTAGGCTGTCTTCTCCCATATTTTCCGTCATCAGGCGTGGGTAAATCATATATGCGTAATTGCCAAAGAAGCCGCTGACTACTACGATTAACAAAAGGCCATAGGCTAACGTGTGAACGTTGAAGCCAAAATGAAATCCACTATGCAATGTTGCTGTAAATGTGAGTGCAGTACCAAGATAAATGTGTGCAGATAACCAACCTTGCGTTGAGCCGCTACTACGGTAACGGCGCTTGCGTACTCCATACCATGCCATCCATAGCACTAATGCTGCAGAAATTACACCTAAACTATAACCTAGCCAACTGCCCCCGTAGTAACCAACTGCAGGTTCAAACAGCAAAAATGCCGTGAATGCAATCAGTATGACAGCAACGGCTAACTTAAAGTAACGATAATTTTTATAGACGAATATATTTCCACGTTGCATAAATTTTTCTAATTTCCGTCAGTTTCAGATAGGTAAACTTCGCTAGATTCACTACTAGAATCTGAAGCATTGCCAGCATAGTTAAGGAGCTCTTCTGGATTTACACGAAGTGCCGCACCTACAGGACATGCACGCACACAAACTGGCCCTTCTTTAATGTCTTTACACATATCACATTTTACTGCTACTTTAGCACTATCTACCTTAGGTAAGGCTTTTGGCTTAATGCCAAGCAAAATTTGCCATATTTTGCGCTCGGGTTGTTCTTGAATGACAGCCATTTGAATCACGTCATACGGGCAGTTTTGTTGGCAGTTGCCGCAACCAATACAACTATCATCAATATAAACCTCTCCATGGGGAGCGCGGTGAATTGCATCAGGAGGGCAGTCTTTCATGCAGTGTGGATGCTCGCAATGACGACATGAGGTTGGTACACGAATGTTGGCAAAAATTGGCCCCGCGTCTCTGTCTAACCTTGTTGCTCCGCCATGTGTATCAGCGCAGGCATTTTCACAATAGTTGCAACGTATGCAAAGTGACTCATCAATTAATAATACATCTGTTGCTTCGCCAACACCTTGTTGAATAAGAAAGGATATTAGATTGGATGGTGTTGATTGACTTCCTGCCGTGCCAGCGCTATCCATGGCTGTTTCAAGTTGCTGGCGCTTTTCTTGGTCTTCTAAGTGCTTCAGATAACGTGCATCTAGTTCGCTACGAATTTCTGGATTTCGCGCGATGATGTCGTTCATCCGTCCAGCATCAATAAGCACGGCTTCTGTCGCCACCGCAGCTCTTACTGTTGCGTATCGTGGTTCGCCAGAAACCAAAGACATTTCACCTACATAATTACCAGCAGCCACGTAAAAAAGCACAACTTCTCTGCCGCCTATCAAGCGCGAAACGGTGACTGATCCACTTTGAATCAGATAGAGTCCATCAGCCGCATCACCCTCATGGAATAACTCCTCACCAGCAGCATAACTTTTGAGTGTGGCATGACTAGCAAGATTGTTAAGGTCCTCTTCGCTGAGGGTGAGCCCTATGCAGACATGTACAACCCACTTGATTGCCACTTCATTAAGTACGCGGCGCATTGATTGCACTGAGTCAACGAGTTTTTGCATGACGCGTCTAGGCGTTTCAATCAGTACGCATTTTGTGAGCGCGCGTACCGTGCCAGCTCTGCGGCGACCAGAAACAAGTGCCATTTCACCAAAAAATTGACCTGCTCTAAGTTTTGCGTCAGGTAAGTTGTCTTCATCAATTAATACATCTAATTCACCTTCAATAATGAAAAAGAACGTGGTGCTATAGTCGTTACGCTTAAAAATAATATCGCCAGATTCAGGCTGTAAAATATTGCTCTGGAGCACCAGTTCTCGTAACTGTAAAGTGGTTAGCATGCTCAAAAGCGGAACGCTTTTGCGTATTTTTTCTAATACTTCATCTACGCTACGGTCTGAACAAAAGTTTGCAAACTTTTCACGTAGTAACGCGGTGTCGGCAGGCTCTACTGGGTTTCCTAAGATATACTCAATGACTTCATAGCCTTGATTGATTCCCTGTTTGATGAGGGGGTATCCAGCCAGCGCGCCAATAATGTACAGTCCAGGTACGCTAGATTCATAATGCGATGATAATAAAGGCAGTGCAGCAATATCTTCAGTTGGAAAGGCTACGCCAAACTCCTCAAGTATTGGTCGAGATGGCAAAGCGCCAAGTCGTGCAATAACGCGGTGACATGGAATGCGCTCTACGCCATTTGGGGTATTGGCAACCACGGTGATGGGAAACTCACCTTTGGTATTGATTTCAATTGCTTTGGGTTTGGTTTCTAATAGCCAATCCAACGCCCCTCTTTTTCGAGCATCTGTCAGTTGGCTAAGGTTACTATCTTTACAATTGCTAAAGTCGTCTGCACGGTTAAGAATAATAATTTGGTTGCGACCAGTGAGCGCTAGCGCATTTTCTACACCACTGTCACCCCCACCAATCACGACAATAGTTTCATCTTGATACGCTTGTGGATCATCTAATTGGTATTGCACTTGTGGCAAATCACCACCAGGTATTTGTAACTGACGTAAATTACCCTGCACACCAATAGCTAGGACAACATGATCTGCAGTGTATTGACTGCCGTCAGCGACTTCTAATTCCAGCCATTTTTCACGACGATGTATGCTTTTTACTTTGCTTCCGTAACGAATATTTAAGTTATAGTCAATAATCGTTTTTTCCCAAGAATCAAGCACGTTTTCCCGCAATGCTGCGGTAAAGGGAAGGGGGCTGCGCGTAGGTAAAAAGCGCGGTTCTGACATAACAAGCTTGCCGCGAAGATAGCTTCTAATCGTGCTGGCAGGTGTTTGTTCAGCTTCTAGCAATAAATAAGATGCTTTTTGTTCTGCGGCTTGTACGGCTGCAGATAAACCACTAGGGCCAGCACCAATAATAATAATGTTGAAATGATTTGGTTTGGCAACGGTTGTTTTAGTCATGGCTTTTATCATGGTGACGCACTCGGAATGGAGGCTTTTGGTAATTAACTACCAATCAGTACATCCTGAAATGCTTTACATAGCGCAATACTAAATTCTACCGAACTTTTGGAAGGAAAACGCAATTAAAAGATGGTTTTCAATATTATATCGATTAGTGGTTACGATTTACTCTGTTATTGAGCAAATCTAGCATAGATTGATGGTGGCCTATGCGTACGCGATAATCAACATTCAATTGTTGGTTTTAATTAAATATAGCGGTAAATCGCTTATTGTCGGGGGCTGGACAGCAAGTGTGTCATTTTTGAGTAAAAGACACACTTACTTAAATTTTAGATAGTCGTCCAGCGTGAAAGCTAAATTCAACGCAACGCAGTCACAACTAATATTTTGGCGCCTAATAAAACTTATTTATTGCGGTCGCGCTTAGCATCTTCATCCATGTGGCGTTTGAAAAAAAAGCCAAACCACACGAACATACCCAAAATAAACGCGATGACCGCGATACTTTGTATGCCGTAATCAGTTGAGAGTAAAGTGTTCCATAATGACATGATAAAAGTCCTCTTTGTTAAGAACCGGGCGCTACAATAGTGCTAGCAATGTCGTTAATATGCGCTTGTTCTAAAAAGGGAGTTTTGATGCATGTCAATTTTTAATAAAACTGCGGCAAATTGTCACACTTCTTTTTGTTAAAAACCATCAATTAACAGCGCAATAAATCATGCGTTATATTGAAAGATTTAGCAGTAAATTCATTTTGATGCTCTGGAAGCCGCATGGATACTGGCTTGCAGAGGCGTTATTTTTTCTCGGGGGAGTAATGGGCTAAAAATCACGTCCTAAAACGCGATTTTTGGTTTTATATGACGTGATGATATTTTTGGCAATTAAAGGCAGTAGACCGATAAAAATGAAGATAAATAGTAAAGCTACGCTAGCCACTAAAAATTTAGGGACATATTTAAGCCAATTGGCATATTGTTGCTGATTGGGTAGTAAATCAAGTAACCTTATCATGCCAATCGCATAGCCAAGTAACATTGCCCAAGCGGTGTCTGTGATACGAGTTTGTTCAAACCACAAACCCGCCAAGTAAATCAGCCAAAGGCCACCAAGTAAAGCGATGATACCCTGAAGTGAAAATTGTGCAAAAACAGCGCTATGGGCAACTAGGCTGAAAAACCAAACCATGGCCAGCCACATTAACCACAACGCTTTGCGCATTATTCCACGCCTTGGCTCGTGAGATAGTCTTCGTAATTGCCAGTAAAGTCCACAATGCCATCGGCTTTAATTTCGATAATGCGGGTGGCTATCGAACTGACAAATTCGCGGTCATGGCTGACAAAAAACAGTGTACCTTTGTATTTATCAAGCGCAGTATTAAGCGCTTCGATAGATTCCATGTCCATGTGGTTGGTCGGCTCATCCATCAGCAATACATTGGTGCGGCCTAACATGAGCTTGCCATAGAGCATACGACCTTTTTCGCCACCTGAAAGTACCTTAACAGACTTTTTGGTATCTTCACCAGAAAACAACAGTCGGCCTAACATGCTACGCACCGCTTGGTCGTCATCGCCTTGCTGTCTAAATTTGGTCATCCACTCAAATAAATCTTCGCCATCTTCAAATTCGTATTCATGGTCTTGTGCAAAATAGCCAATTTGGGCTTTTTCTGCCCATTTCACTTCACCGTGCTTAGGTTGTAAATCGCCTGCCAAACAGCGTAAAAAAGTGGTTTTACCAATGCCGTTTTCACCAATAATGGCCACTTTTTCACCCGCTTCAAACATCATACTCACATCGTTAAACAGGGGGTGATCAAAACCATGGCTGAGTTTTTTGAGTTCTACGGCATTGCGGTGTAGCTTATTGCGTTCATCATACTCAAACCGAATAAACGGATATTGGCGGCTGGAAGGTTTAAATTCTTCAATTTTAATTTTATCAATTTGCTTAGCACGGCTAGTGGCTTGCTTGGCTTTTGATGCGTTGGCTGAAAAGCGGCGTACAAAGTCTTGTAAATCGGCAATTTGCTGCTTGGCTTTAGCATTATCTTTAGCTTGCTGCGCACGGGCTGCGGTGCTTGCTTCCATATAATCATCATAGTTACCAGGGTAAACGGTAATTTTGCCGTAATCCATATCACATGTATGTGTACACACTTGATTTAAAAAATGGCGGTCATGCGAAATAATCACCATGGTGCAGTCACGATTATTCAGCACATCTTCTAACCAGCGAATGGTGTTGATGTCCAAGTTGTTAGTGGGCTCATCGAGTAACAAAATATCGGGGTTAGCAAACAAAGCTTGTACCAATAATACGCGCAATTTCCAACCCGGCGCAACCGCACTCATGGGGCCATTATGTTGCTCAATCGGTATGCCAACACCCATTAAAAGCTCTCCTGCACGGGCTTCAGCGGTGTAGCCATCATATTCTGCAAACACGCCTTCAAGTTCGGCTGCACGCATATAGTCGTCTTCAGTAGCTTCTAAATTGGCATAAATGGCATCACGCTCTTTCATCGCGTTCCACATTTGCTCGTGGCCCATCATTACTACATCGAGCACACGCTGGTCTTCATAAGCAAATTGGTCTTGCTTTAAAAACGCCATGCGCTCGTTGCTATCAATGGTGACATTTCCCATAGATGGCTCTAGCACGCCAGCCAAAATTTTCATGAAAGTGGACTTACCACAGCCGTTAGCGCCAATTAAACCGTAGCGGTTATTGTCGCCAAACTTAACGGATACATTTTCAAACAGTGGCTTGGCGCCAAACTGCATGGTGATATTATTTGCAATTAACATGTTGTTCTCTAACTATTTAAACTTATTTTGAATAACGACTTCATCGTAATCAAGCTGGCCACCACGTGGTTGTGCTTCTTTTAACGGTTTACCAACTACCACAAACATGGCTGGCGTGTGGTCCGCGGGCAATTTAAGTAATTTTGCCACTGCATCAAAGTCAAATCCATCCATTGGGCAGGTGTCATAGCCCATTTCTTTAGCGGCCAGCATAATTGTTGTGGCTGCCATGCCGCAAGAGCGCATGGCTTCGTCACGCTGCACTTGCTCGCGGCCAGTATAATATTGACCAATCATGGGCACTAACACATCTTGTGCGGTTTGTGGCGCATTTTTCCAATAGCGAGCAGGTTCTTTAGCCCAAGACTTCAAATCTGCTGTCAGTACGATAAGTAGTGAGGCATCCGTGACTTGTGCTTGATCCCAACTGGCTTTACGGACTTCTTGGCGAAGCGCTGGATCGGTCACTAAAACAAAGCGCCAGTTTTGAATGTTAAATGCGGTGGGCGAGAGCATCGCCAATGACATTAATTTGGCAATTTCTTCTTCTGTAGTTTTATGATTCGGGTCATACACTTTAACAGAGCGGCGTTTTACTATGGCTTCGGTAACGTTCATCGTTGGTAATGAATATCTAAAATGGTTAAAGTGGTATTGCCAGCTGGGCGTTGCCATGTGACAGTGTCACCAATTTTTTGCCCGATGAGTGCTTTAGCTAATGGAGAAACATAACTGACTTTGTTAATTGCGGCGTTGGCCTCATCTTCTCCAACAATGTGAAATGTATGTTGCGTGCCATCGTTATCTTCTACTTCAATGGTTGCACCAAATAAAACCTTTTCATGGTCTTGCTTCTCTGGATCAACCAAAATTGCTGAGTCCAAACGGCTAAGCACGTAGCGTAAATCACGTTCCACTTCAGCGACTTTATCTTTGGCAAAAGTATCGTCTGCTTTGCTCTTGAGCGTTTCAAGCTCTGAACTTAAAGATTCCTCAAGTGTTTGCAACTCAAGTGCACCAGTGGGTGTCACGTAATTGGGGTGTTGACTAACGGGGCGGTCAACCAACTCTTCACCACCTGCTTGCTCAAATCGCTCTTCATTCACAAATGCTCTGCTCATATTCTCGCTCCTATTATTCCCACTCAATAGTGGCGGGTGGTTTGCCAGAAATATCATAAACCACACGGTTAATGCCACGCACTTCATTAATAATGCGGTTAGATACTTTGCCAAGTAAGCTATAAGGCAACTCAGCCCAGTGCGCAGTCATAAAATCGCTGGTGACCACGGCGCGTAAAGCAACTACATAATCGTAAGTGCGGCCGTCGCCCATCACGCCAACAGATTTGACGGGTAAAAATACAGTAAAGGCTTGGCTAGTCAGGTCGTACCACGTTTTACCTGATTTTTCGTCCACCGTATTGCGTAATTCTTCAATAAATATCGCATCTGCACGTTGCAGTAGTAAGGCATATTCACGTTTAACCTCGCCTAAAATGCGCACGCCCAAGCCTGGGCCGGGAAAAGGGTGGCGATACACCATATCGCGCGGCAAGCCAAGCGCCACGCCAAGTTCGCGCACTTCGTCTTTAAACAAGTCGCGTAGTGGCTCGAGTAGTTTTAAGCCAAGTTGTTCTGGCAAACCACCGACATTGTGGTGGCTTTTAATGGTGACGGCTTTTTTGCTTTTTGCGCCACCTGATTCAATTACGTCAGGATAAATCGTGCCTTGTGCTAAAAAGGTTGCACCTTTGTGACATTGTCCGCTGGCTTTGAGTTTTGCCGCTTCCGCTTTAAATACTTCCACAAACTCGCCACCAATGATTTTACGTTTGGCTTCGGGGTCGCTCACGCCTGCGAGTTTGCCCATAAATTGCTCAGTCGCATCCACTCGAATCACTTTGGCGTGCAAGCGGCCTGCAAACATGTCCATCACCATGTCACCTTCATTTAAGCGCAGTAAGCCGTGGTCAACAAACACACAAGTCAGTTGGTCGCCAATCGCGCGGTGGATGAGGGCAGCAGCCACACTAGAATCGACGCCACCCGATAAGCCTAAAATCACTTCTTCATCGCCGACTTGTGCTTTAATTTTGGCGACTGCTTCTGTGATGTAATCGCCCATAATCCAATCGGGTTTGGCTTGGCAAATTTCTAATACGAAGCGTTCAAGCATGGCTTGGCCTTGCTTTGTGTGGGTGACTTCGGGGTGAAATTGCACCGCGTAAAATTGGCGGTCTTCGTCTGCCATCGCGGCAATGGGCGTGGTGTCGTTGCTGGCAATCACTTTAAAGCCTGCAGGTAATTCAGTCACTTTGTCACCGTGGCTCATCCATACGTCAATCAAGCCGTGGCCTTGCTCGTTCGTCGCATCTTGAATATCGCGGAACAAGGCAGAGTGACCGCGCGCGCGCACTTGGGCGTAGCCAAATTCGCGTTTGCTGCCAGCTTCCACTTTGCCGCCTAGCTGTTGCGCCATGGTTTGCATACCATAGCAAATGCCTAACACAGGCACGCCAAGTTCAAACACGGCTTGTGGCGCTTTGTCAGTTTCTTCCTCATACACGCTGGCATGGCTACCACTTAAAATAATGCCATCTGCACCAAAATGACGCACAAAATCGTCATTCACATCACAAGGATGAATTTCGCAATACACATGTGCTTCGCGTACGCGACGCGCGATGAGTTGGGTGACTTGTGAGCCAAAATCGAGGATAAGAATTTTTGAATGAGTCATGTTTTTTTATAGGGTTATTAAAACAGATGCTCTGGAAGCCAATATCCATGCGGCTTCCAGAGCATTAAATTTTTCTCGGCAGTTTTTAGCCTAGTTTTAGCCTGATTTTTTACTTGGTTTTCTTTATTTAATCAACGCGGTAATTTGGCGCTTCTTTGGTAATCTGCACATCATGCACATGCGATTCGCGCATACCCGCACTGGTGATTTGTACAAACTCTGCTTTATTACGCATCTCTTCAATCGTTGCACAGCCCACATAACCCATGGATGAGCGCAAACCGCCCATGAGTTGATGAATTACCGCCAATACACTGCCTTTGTATGGAACGCGGCCTTCAATACCTTCAGGCACCAGTTTGTCTGCATTACCATCGTTGTTATCTTGGAAGTAACGGTCGCTAGAGCCTTTTTCCATCGCACCGATTGAACCCATGCCGCGATAAGACTTATATGAGCGACCTTGAAACAGTTCAATGTCGCCAGGCGCTTCTTCAGTGCCGGCAAACATACCGCCAAGCATGACTGAGTAGGCGCCAGCCGCAATGGCTTTTGAAATGTCGCCAGAAAAACGAATACCGCCATCTGCAATAAAGGGCACGCCTGTGCCACGCAAGGCTTCTTCAACATTGGCAATAGCGCTAATTTGTGGTACACCTACACCAGCCACAATACGTGTGGTGCAAATAGAACCAGGACCAATACCCACTTTAACGCCATCTGCACCTGCATCCACCAAGGCTTTAGCTGCGGCACCTGTGGCAATATTGCCGCCAATCACTTCAATTTTAGGGTAATGCTTTTTCACCCATGTCACGCGGTCTAACACGCCTTGCGAGTGACCGTGCGCGGTATCCACCACAATCACGTCAACACCTGCTTCAGCCAGCGCTTCAACACGCTCTTCAGTGCCAGCACCTACACCAACCGCAGCGCCTACGCGTAATCTGCCTTGCGCATCTTTGCAAGCAAGCGGGTGATCATGCGATTTTTGAATATCTTTAACGGTAATCAAACCTTTGAGTGTGTCATTGTTATCAATCACCAATAAACGCTCTAAGCGATATTGATGTAATAAGCGAATGACTTCATCTTTAGCCGCGCCTTCTTTCACGGTCACCAGCTTGTTGCGCGGTGTCATGATGTTTTTAATTGGCTGGTCTAAATTGGTTTCAAAGCGTAAATCGCGATTGGTGACAATGCCCACAATTTTGCCGTTATCCACCACGGGAATACCAGAAATTTTGTGCATACGAGTAAGTGCAAGCACATCACGCACAGTCAAATGGCTTTGAATCGTAATCGGGTCGTTCACAATGCCTGATTCAAACCGTTTAACCCTAGCCACATGAGCAGCTTGTTTAATCGCCGTCATGTTTTTGTGAATAAAGCCTAAACCGCCTTCTTGCGCTAGCGCAATGGCCAATGTAGCTTCAGTCACTGTATCCATTGCCGCAGATAAAAGCGGGATGTTGAGTTCGATGTTGCGGGTGAGTTTTGTTTTGAGAGAGACTTCACGCGGCAGCACATTAGAGTGGGCTGGCACCAACAAAATGTCGTCAAAAGTGAGGGCTTGTTGCAGTAAACGCATTGTAAATCCTTATACGCAAAACGAAATTATACAGATTTACGGCATTTGTTGCGAGTAGCGTGACTATAAATGCTGGTTTTTTTCAAAAACCACTTTCATGACTGCTATTGCAATAGTAAGTAACACCATAGTGCTATTCGCTACAATAAGCGGTAAATCATTTTTCATAAGGCCGTATGTCAACCAAAGCAGCAAGCCAATCGTAATAATGACGTAAGTAGAAAGTGAAATACCGCTGACATCGCGCGTTTTATAAGTGCGAATGACCTGCGGAATTTGGGAAGAGGTGGTAAAAATACTAGCAGCGAGGCCTAAAATATCGAGGTTGGTCATGGTGAGAATTTTTGAATGGCTTTCTTCAAGTAGTGCGTGAATGTTGTGTGGTAATTATAATAAAAATATAGACTTTTTATCGCATAAGCTTAAATTTTACTTGCTAGAATATGGAACAGGCAATACTATTATTTCTATTACAATCATGCATCATGGCTAATTTGGCATGCCTGATTGAGTTAAACATTGCGCATCAAATTTAAGGATACACAAATGAACATACGCTTTTTAATATTATGTACGCTAGCGTTACCTGTTTTGGCCTCAGCTGAGGCAGGCGAGGTTTATAAATGGCGCGATAGCAATGGTGTTGTACGCTACAGCGATACGCCGCCGCCATCTAATGTTAAACATGAAGTTTATGGTAAAAAGTCAAAAGTCGTTAGTGGGCAAGCCCCTTTGGCTGAAGTGGAAGGCGACGCTACCGCAGCAATGAACAAGCAAAAAGCAGCCACTGACAAAGCTTTAGCAGATAAAGCAAAATCTGACAAAGCGCCACTGAGCAAAGAAGAGGCCGCAGCCAAGCGCGCTAAAGAAGCTGAAGAGCTGAAAAAGATAGAAGCACAAAAAAAAGCAGAGTTAGAAGTGAAAGCTGAAAACTGCAAAGTAGCTAAATCTAACCTAGCAACTTACACTAACGGCGGACGCATCACCCGAACCAATGAAAAAGGTGAGCGTGAATACTATACTGATGCTGAAATTGCTAAAGGCCGTGTTGAGTCTCAGGCCGAAGTGGAAAAACACTGTAATTAAATTGATTATTTCAGCTGGTTAGGTTTCAGGCGGTGCATCTCCACCGCCTTTTTTCATGACTTTTCCATCAGCAGCACGTTGCTTGCGGACTTCTTTCGGGTCAGCAATCAGTGGCCGGTAAATCTCAACTCGATCTAAATGACGCAATGGTGCATCTAATTTGCTTAGTTTGCCAAAAATACCGATTTTGTTGATTGCTAAATCAATTTCAGGAAATTTATGAATAATGCCTGAAGCAGCAATAGCTTGCTCGGCTGTGATGCCTTGCTTGACCTTAACAGGTACAATCAGCTGCTCATGCGGCAAGGCATAAGCTACTTCTACCATCATTTCATTTTCGGTCATATGTTACCCTTTACTGTAAACTTGGTCTGCCCGCGCTACAAAACCATCCACAAAAGTATTGGTTATGTGGCTAAATACAGGCGCAATCATTTTATCTAAAAATCCGTTCGCAAATTCATATTGCAATTTAAATTCAATTTTACACGCTTCATCATTCAGCGCAGTAAACTTCCAAATGCCTTCTAACTGCTTAAAAGGGCCATCTTTGAGCTTAATATCCATTAAATTTGGGCGTGATTTATGGTTTTCGGTGGTAAATTTTTGATGTAAACCGTGGTAAGCGATGTGCAAAGTTGCTATGGTGGTTTTATCATCTTGTTGAATTAAGTCCACACCACCACACCACGGCAAAAATTCGGGGTATTTAGTCACATCATCTACTAGCGCAAACATGCGTTCAGCCGAATGATGAATGAGTACCGTTTTATGAACCTCTGCCATTAAGAAGCCGCGTAAATAGAGTAAAATGCTATTTTAAGACATTCGCAGCAAAATACTAAGAGAAATACTAAGCGTTTATGAGCATTGCCCAAAACAAAAAAGCCTTTTTTGATTATTTTATCGAAGATAAATACGAAGCAGGCATTGTACTAGAAGGCTGGGAAGTTAAAGCCATTCGCGATAACCGCATTAACCTTAAAGAAGCGTATGTGGTCATTATTCGTGGTGAGTTGTATTTGATAGGCTGCCACGTGACACCACTTGGCATGGCCTCAACACATATTCGCCCAGATGCTATTCGCACCCGTAAGTTATTATTGCATAACGAAGAAATTGTTAAATTGATTGCCAAAGTAGAGCGTGCAGGCTACACCATTGTGCCGCTGGATATGCATTTTTCAAAAGGCCGCGTAAAAGTACAAATTGGTTTAGCCAAAGGCAAAAAACAGCACGATAAACGCGATGTGGAAAAAGAAAAAGATTGGAAACGCGAGCAAAGTAGCATTATGAAAAGCCATAATCGGCGTGCTTAATTGACAGTTAAAGTCATTCAATTTTTAGCCAATTTTCACACAGCATCATTTCACCACCTCTGCAAGCCAGTACCCATGCGGCTTCCAGAGGCATAAAAATCTCTCGTACATTTTAATGTGTCTTAATATAGTTAATTATTGACATAGAGTGTGCGCTTTAGTGCTTTTCGCTTGAACGATGCGTTAAAGACTGGCTGTATCGAGAGTACCCCCAAAAACCCGCATATACTGCACTAAATCCCATACCTAGTAACATTGCTATAAAAACTAAACCTATCCAAAGCGGTGGTGCTGCCTCAGCTTCATTACTTGGAAATATGTAACGGAAAAAGTAAAGGAGCCCAAGGGCTAGTATATAAAAAATACTCATACCAACAATTGCAGAAATAATTGTTATCATTAGGCTTTTAACTAAAGTAGGAATTTTCATTCGTCTATACCTCTTTTACTATCAAGCTATCGCTTTGTGTTTTTCATTGAAAATGAAAAACACATAAAATTAACTCCTGAAAACCTTCTTTAACAAACACACCATAACGGCTTTAATTTTTATTGCATAGTGTATTGCGAACAATATATAGTTAGCATAATAACGTTAGAGTAGATGTATAAAAAAGCAAATTTTTAGTCAGTTAATAACCCACACCATTTCACCACCTCTGTAAGCCTTATTCTATGCGGCTTCCAGAGGCATAAAAAACGCTCGGGAAAATTGAGTGTTAATAGTAGCCTTTTGCGTAGTTGTTTATAATCGCTAAAGGTTCACGTAATGCGCCTTTAAAACCCATGCCCCATTTTGTCCAGCAAAAGCTAGGTGCAGCAGCGTAGCTAACCGTAAAATCTTGCCCTAAATGCCCAGCTTCTACTAATTTTTGCACGCGCCATAAGTGGTAGGGCTCTGATATGACGATAACGTTTCTAGCGTGAATACTTTCTAAAATGGGGCGTGAGAATGCAAAATTTTCTTGGGTGGAGCTTGAACGTGATTCGAGCAATATTGCCCCATTAAAGCCGATTTTTTTGGCATGTGCTTCCATCGTTACCGCTTCAATGCGACCGTCTTCAACATCTACACCACCTGACATCACCAAAGTTTTTACTAGGTCTTGTTTAGCTAGGCGCACACCTTCATCTACACGGCCTGTTAAGCATGGGTTGGGCGCGCCGTTGAGGTAAGCGCGATTGCCTAAAATCAGTGCAGCATCGGCTTTTTGTGTAGGAGGATTGGCTAAGAATTGATAAGCATGGATTGCGATTATGCAGTACAAAACACCATAAGTTGCGATGCCTAGCACAAAACCGGTGCGTACAATAAGGCGCAGCCAGCGCGGTAAAAATTTGAGCGCGAAAATTTTACCAGTTAGCTGAAACATGACGACAAAAGGGCGTAAAAGTTGTGCCAATTTGTGCATGTTATTTAGTGGCTTTATCTGTCAAGTTGCCAGAATACCTAACTGGCTCAGGTCGTCTGTTTGTCATCGTGGTACGAGCTCGTTGACTAGGCTAAGGATGTTATCCATTAAGTATTTTGAATCACAATATTGGGGAATTTTGCACTGTGGTCATTTGCCGAATTGGCAATTTTAATGGCCGCCTTACGGGCGATTTCTTTATAAATGTTGGCAACTTTGCTATTAGGATCGGCGATCACGGTAGGTTTTCCGCTATCGACTTGCATGCGAATGTTGATATCTAGCGGTAAACATCCTAGTAAATCCACTTTGTAATCTTTCGCCATCACTTCGCCACCACCGGCGCCAAAGATATGCTCTTCATGCCCACAGTTACTACAAATGTGCGTACTCATGTTTTCAACAATACCTAAAATAGGAATGCCGACTTTTTCAAACATTTTTAAGCCTTTACGTGCATCGAGCAGAGCAATATCTTGCGGCGTGGTGACAATAATTGCGCCAGTGACCGGAATTTTTTGCGCCAGTGTGAGTTGAATATCACCCGTGCCTGGCGGTAAGTCAATCACTAAGTAGTCTAAATCTTTCCATTTAGTATCACGCAATAACTGCTCTAGCGCGCCAGTCACCATCGGGCCGCGCCACACCATTGGCGTGTCGTTGTCAATCAAAAAGCCAATGCTCATGGCCTGTATGCCATGCGCTTGCATAGGTTCCATGCTTTTGCCATCTGTGCTTTCTGGGCGGCCACTAATACCAAGCATTTGTGGTTGGCTGGGGCCGTAAATATCTGCATCCAGCAAGCCCACGCTTGCGCCTTCAGCCGCTAAGGCTAAAGCCAGATTTACAGATGTCGTTGATTTTCCCACACCACCTTTGCCAGAAGCAACTGCAATGATGTTTTTAACGTTAGGCAATAAGGTGACGCCTTGCTGCGCTTTATGGGCAACAATTTTACTCACTACATTGACATCAACTTCACCAATGCCATCAACCGTTTTAAGATGATTTTCTACCACGGCCTTAACGTGCGCAAAAACACTATTGGCAGGGTAACCCAATATGATGTCAAGCCGCACATTGTTGCCAGAGATTTGAATGTTTCTAACAGATTTGCTAGAAATAAAGTCTTTTCCTGTGTTGGGGTCTATGCACAGCTTTAAGCTGCTTTGAATGAGTAACTCGGTGATGGTCATAAAATATCTTAATATTTAAGTTAAACTGCCATTTTAGCTGAACGACTGACCAAAAAGAGCTATTGTGATGTTTTTTTTAAGCGAGTATAAAGTAGCTCTCGCGGAGTAAACGTGGTTTATAAAAAAAGGATGATTGTTAAATTTCATTTCTTTGTTGGTGAAGTTATTTAAAAGTACTTAAAATATCATATGAAAATTCTTTTGTTCGGCAAAAATGGTCAAGTAGGTTGGGAGTTACAACGCAGTCTTGCCCCTCTGGGTGAGGTAGTGGCACTTGATGTGAGTGACCGAGTAATGTGTGGCGACTTAAATGATTTGGCAGGTATTGCAAAAACCATCCAGACCGTTGCGCCAGATGTAATTGTTAATGCGGCTGCGCATACAGCGGTGGATAAAGCTGAAAGTGAACCTGAATTTGCGCATACGTTAAATGCTTCTGCGGTAGAAGTGATGGCGCAAGAAGCAAAGCGAAGTGGTGCTTGGCTGGTGCATTACTCCACAGATTATGTGTTTGATGGCAGTGGAAATCAACCACGGCAAGAAACGGATGCTACTGCACCGTTAAGCGTCTATGGAAAAAGTAAATTGGCTGGTGAAGCAGCCATTATTGCTTCTGGCTGCAAGCATTTAATATTTCGCACCAGTTGGGTGTATGCCGCGCGTGGTGGCAACTTTGCTAAAACTATGCTGAAGTTAGCTAAAGAGCGTGAATTATTAAATGTTATTAATGACCAAATTGGAGCACCCACTGGGGCAGATTTATTAGCGGATGTTACTGCGCATGCCATCAGAACTGCTTTGCAAAGTGCCGACGTGAGTGGTTTGTATCATTTGGTTGCAGGTGGAGAAACCTCTTGGCATGAATATGCAAAATTTGTCATCGAATATGCAAGGCAAAATGGCGTTGAAATAAAAGTGCCTGTAGATGCAATTAAAGCTGTGCCCACTTCAGCGTTTCCTACTCCTGCTACTCGGCCATTAAATTCACGCTTAAATACGGATAAGTTAAAAACCACTTTTAATTTGCAATTGCCGCACTGGCAAATAGGCGTGACTAGAATGCTCACAGAAATTTTGTAAAAAAGACTGTTAAAATAACGTTAACCAATTAAAGAGAAACAAAAAATGATGCAACGCAAAGGTATTATTCTTGCTGGCGGCTCTGGCACAAGGCTGCATCCTGTGACCCGAGTGGTTTCAAAACAGCTACTACCAATTTATGATAAACCCATGATTTACTATCCGCTCAGCACGCTGATGCTGGCGGGTATCAAAGATATTTTGATCATATCAACTCCGCAAGATACGCCGCGTTTTCAGCAATTATTGGGTGATGGCAGTGATTGGGGGCTGAACTTGCAGTATGCCGTGCAGCCGAGCCCTGATGGTTTGGCGCAAGCATTTATTATTGGTAAAGAATTTATAGGTAATCACTCAAGCGCATTGGTGCTGGGGGACAATATTTTTTACGGTCACGATTTGCACAAGCAACTTGAGCAGGCAATGTTGCGAGAAGAGGGCGCTACGGTATTTGCCTATCATGTAAATGATCCTGAGCGTTATGGCGTAGTTGATTTTAATAAGCAGGGTAAAGCAACAAGTTTGGAAGAAAAACCGGCAAAACCTAAAAGTAATTACGCGGTGACAGGCTTATATTTTTACGATAATAATGTAACAAAGCTTGCGGCAAATCTTAAGCCCTCCACGCGCGGTGAGTTGGAAATTACCGATTTAAATCGTATTTATCTTGAGCGAGATGCGTTAAACGTAGAAATCATGGGGCGCGGTTATGCATGGTTAGATACGGGCACGCACGAAAGCCTCATTGAAGCCAGCAACTTTATTCAAACCATCGAACATCGCCAAGGCTTAAAAGTATGTTGCCCTGAAGAAATTGCCTACCGCAAAGGCTTAATCAGTGCTGAGCAGTTAGAAAAGCTAGCCCAGCCTTTAGCAAAAAATGGCTATGGGCAATATTTAATGCGCCTACTTAAAGAAGGTATGCCATTTTGAATTTCATTAAAACCCATATTCCAGAAGTCATCATAGTAGAACCCAAAGTTTTTGGGGATGACCGTGGTTTTTTCTTTGAGAGTTTTAGTCTAGCAAAATTTGAAGAGGCGATTGGTCGAAAAGTACAGTTTGTACAAGATAACCATAGTAAATCGGCCAAAAATGTGTTGCGTGGTTTGCATTATCAAATTCAACAACCACAAGGCAAGTTGGTGCGCGTAACGCAAGGTGCGGTGCTTGATGTTGCGGTGGATATTCGTAAAAGCTCGCCCACGTTTGGCAAGCATGTTGCTGTAGAACTTTCTGCTGAAAATAAACGCCAACTCTGGATACCAGAAGGCTTTGCCCACGGTTTTTTAGTGCTGAGCGATACGGCAGAATTTTTATATAAAACAACAGATTACTATGCGCCTGCTCATGAGCGCAGCATTATCTGGAACGACCCCACGATTGGCATTCAGTGGCCGAGCACATCAGCCCCTTTGCTATCTGCTAAAGATAGCCAAGCAAAATTGCTGCAAGAAGCTGAGCTTTTTGCTTAAGCGTATTGCACTTTCACCTAAAACCCCGTAATAAAACCTAAAATGAGCGAGGCTAAATGCCTCGCCCGCACTTGGTTGCGCGTACCTTTTCTGCGATAATAACCTTTTGATTATCTATAGAAAGCGCAAGCAAATGGCACAATTCGACAACGTTAGCGTAAAAAAGAAGGCTAATATTTATTTTGATGGTAAATGTGTGAGCCACACCGTGATGTTTCCTAACGGAACGCGTAGCACCATCGGCGTGATATTTCCAAGTCAATTAACTTTTAACACCGCTGCACCTGAATTAATGGAAATTAATGCTGGTGTTTGTAATGTGCGACTATCAGGTGAAACTGCTTGGAAAACCTATAAAGCGGGCGAAAAATTTACAGTTCCCGGCAATTCTTCATTTGAAATTGAAGTGACAGAAACAGTCGATTACGTTTGTCATTTTGAATAAAAATCGCACAACATCCTGAGTGGTGCTCTGGAAGCCGCATGGTTACTGGCTTGCAGAGGCATGATTTTCTCTCGAGCGAAAAATAGCATAAATTGAAAGGGTTTTTATGCCTTCATTTGATATTAGTTCTGAAGTGGATATGGTGGCGTTGAAAAACGCTGTGGATACTGCCGGTAAGCAAATTACCAACCGTTACGACTTTAAAGGCACGTCTGCCAAAGTTGAACTCAATGAAAAAGACAATTTAATTACCTTGTTGGGCGACAACGATTTTCAGCTTGACCAAATTAAAGATATTTTATTGCCTGCCATGGAGAAAAAAGAACCTGATTCATCTAAACGCTTAGAGCATAAAGATGTGCAAAAAGTGGGTGGTAACAAGGTGAAGCAGGAGCTTAAAATTCGCGCGGGTATTGATAGCGATTTAGCCAAGCGCATTGTGAAACTGCTTAAGGATTCTGGCATGAAAGTGCAAGCCAGCATTCAGGGCGACACGGTGCGCGTGAATGGCGCAAAGCGTGATGTGCTGCAAGAGGCGATTGCGTTTTGCAAAAAAAATGTGACGGATTTTCCGCTGCAATTTGGCAATTTTAGAGATTAACCAACGCCTTTTCTCATCAATAATAATAAAGAAATAGATAATGCAGCAAACTAAAGTCACGGCTTACGATTCTACCTTGCGCGATGGCGCACAAGCGCAAGGCGTCTCATTTACGGTGGAAGATAAGCTTAAAATTGTTAAAGAACTAGACGCGCTAGGCATTGGCTATATTGAGGCGGGCAATCCAGGCTCTAATCCTAAAGATTTAGAATTTTTTAAGCGCGTGTCTGAACTTCAACTTCAAAATGCCAAAATTATTGCTTTTGGCAGCACGCGTCGCATTGGTATCAAAGCGGCAGATGACAAAAATCTACGTTCTTTATTAAGCGCCAATACACAGGCTGTGGCGATTTTTGGTAAAAGTTGGGATTACCAAGTCACCGATATTTTGCGCACCACGCTAGAAGAAAATTTAGCCATGATTGCCGACACCATTGCCTATTTAAAGCAGCAGGGTAAAGAAGTGGTGTTTGATGCCGAGCATTTTTACGATGGCTATAAGGCCAATGCACAATACGCGCTGGCAACCCTACAAGCCGCTGCTGATGCGGGTGCTGACGTGCTTGCCTTGTGTGATACCAATGGCGGCACTTTCCCTAACGAGATTTTCGAAATCACGCAAAAAGTCGTCGCACAATTTGGCTCTGTTCAATCAAGTGGTGTGCAAATTGGTATTCATTGCCATAATGATTGCGATATGGCAGTAGCCAACTCTGTGGCTGCCGTACAGGCAGGTGCCACGCAAGTGCAAGGTACGATGAACGGCATAGGCGAGCGTTGTGGCAATGCCAATTTGGTCTCCATCATCCCTAATTTGCAATTAAAACTGGGCTTAAACTGCATCCCATCAGAAAATATTACATCACTTACGCATGTGGCACGCTTTGTAAGTGAAGTTGCCAATATGCCGTTTAACGACAAAGCGCCTTATGTGGGTGATGATGCGTTTTCACACAAAGGCGGTATGCATATTGATGCGGTCAACAAAAACCCCATTTCGTACGAGCATATCAACCCTGAACAAGTCGGCAATATCCGCCATATTTTGGTTTCTGAAGTCGCAGGGCGGGGCGCTTTGCTGAACAAACTACAGCAAATTGAACCAAGCCTGACCAAAGACTCGCCCGACACGATTCGCGTGTTAGAGCAACTCAAAGCCTTAGAGCACGAAGGTTATCAGTTTGAAGGTGCAGAAAGTTCGTTTGATTTGCTGGTGCACAAACTGCTAGGCAAATTTGTGCCATTTTTTAGCCTCAAGCAATACAACGTCAGCATTTTTGAACCCTCTGCCGATGGTCTAAACTCATCCGCCACTATCCACGTGAATGTAAACGGTAGAGATGCTAACGCCACCGCGCAAGGCGATGGCCCTGTCAACGCGCTCGACAAAGCCATGCGCAAAGCACTTGAGCAATTTTACCCAGCTATTAACGAGATTAAATTGGTGGATTACAAAGTGCGTGTATTGGATAGCAGCCAAGCCACAGCCGCTAAAGTGCGCGTGATTATTGAATCCACCGACCAGCAACAAAGCTGGACGACCATAGGTGTTTCAACGGATATTATTGAAGCCTCTTGGTTGGCGTTGAAGGATGCTGTGGAATATAAACTAATGTATATTCAGTCTTTACAGAAAACATGACAAAATCTGATGCTGCTACTGCAATGTTGGTTGATGCTTCAGTTTTAGTTGCTGTCTTTTCAGATGAGCCGAGATCAACAGTAGTTCGTCAAAGATGGAAAACAATTTCACTGAAATATACAACTCCATTTTGCTACTTCGAGGCTATGAACATCCTCAAATCTAAATGGAAGTTCCAGCAAAAGCTTAATCGAGATTCATATCGAAAAGCTTGCAGTTCATTGACAGCGTGGTTTGGGGGTGCGACACGTGCAGGCTGGGTACAAGACAAAGATTTTCTGGAACCAGTGCATTTTCAAAGAGTGCGTGCGTTAGTTGATAGAACAGGCCTCGATTTTTCAGATGCCTTTCAGTTAGACAGCATTAAGTTTGGATACTTCAGCGTGCTATCTGGTGACTCTCGTGTGATTCTTGCTACTACAGATGCTGAACTAGCCAAGATTGCAAAGCTCGAGCGTGTCCGTGTTTGGAACATCGAGCTTGAAGATGTGCCTGAAAACTAAAACCAACTCGTTAGGCGCAATCGTTTGCGCTACAAAGTGCAAAGTCACTGGATTCCGACTTGCATCGGAATGACGGTGCTAGCCCGCGTAGGGCGAATTGATTGCATAATTCACCGTAGAAAAGTCTTAATTTCGGCGCAATAGGGTGTGCTTAAATCGCTCTAAAAATTTCGCTATAATTAGTTTAAAATTCAACATATCATTGCACCACCTCTGTAAGCCAGTATCCATGCGGCTTCCAGAGGCATAAAAATCTCTCGGGGCATTTTTAAGCACTAATTATTGCTTCTGGTTGCAGTAAAACCAGCTTAAGTTGTTCTTGTTCTACTGGCCTCAAAGTAACTTGTTGGTAGCTGATTAAGCCGAGTTTTGGGTGGTTAAATTCGCGTTGGCCGCCTTGTCTTTCTAACACGTCGTGTTGTTTCCAAAAGCGGTCAAATTCTGGGTTGGCAAGTGTTAGTTCATTAACAAGTTTTTGTAGGGCGGGTTCTTCAAGGCGGCTGCGGCAATCGGCGCGAAATTCTGCTACCAGCCTTCGTGCGCGTAGTTCCCAATTCACCACAAATTGTTTGGCTTGTGGGTGCATAAATACATAGCGCAGTAAATTTGGGTTTGCTGACTCTTGCCAGTTATCCAGCCAGCCGTAAAATAAAGTCTCGGCGGGTTGGTTCCAAGCGAGTAAATCCCACGTGCGTCCCATAATGTACGCGGGGATTTGTATGCTTTCTAGCATGTTGATTAAGGTTTCTGGCGCGGTGTCGGCTTCGTTAATATGGGCTTGTGGGTCGCGCCTGTCGGCCATGTCAAATAAATAGGTTCGTTCTGATTTTGATAATTTGAGCGCAAGTGCTAATCTGTCTAACGCCTCGGCTGACACGTTCACTTCGCGGCCTTGTTCAATCCACGTGTACCACGTGGCGCTAATGTTGGCGAGTTGAGCGACTTCTTCACGTCGTAAACCTTGTGTGCGTCTGCGTGCCCCTGATGGAAAACCAAAGGCTTCTGGCACGCCGCGCTGCCGCATGGCTTGTAAAAATTCTGCGAGTTCTTTGCGTCTTGTATCCATAAGATTTGAAAAGCCTATCTTGCGTTATCCTGTTAGTCTTTGTACTAGTATAACATATAGCCTTGTTCAGGTATCAGACTTACATTAGAATGCAGCAACTTTGTAAATATCAGTGTTTAAATATTAGCCTTTTAAGGAGTAATTATGGCGGCAAAAACGCTTTACGATAAATTATGGGATTCACACGTTGTTCGTGAGGATGCAGATGGAACATGTTTGATTTATATTGACCGTCATTTAGTACATGAAGTGACTAGCCCGCAAGCGTTTGAAGGCTTGCGTTTGGCGGGTCGTAAACCTTGGCGTGCTGACACGCTTGTGGCAAACCCTGACCACAATACGCCAACAAAAGATTGGGATAAAGGTATTGAAGACCCCATTTCACGTTTACAGGTTGAAACCTTAGATGCCAACATTAAAGAAACGGGTGCATTGGTTTACTTCCCATTCAAGCATGCTAACCAAGGCATTATCCATGTGATTGGCCCTGAAAACGGTACAACGTTACCAGGCATGACGGTAGTGTGCGGTGATAGCCATACTTCTACGCATGGTGCTTTTGGTGCCTTGGCGCATGGTATTGGCACCTCAGAGGTTGAGCACGTGA
The DNA here is from genome assembly GCA_029556915.1 of Pseudomonadota bacterium. Taxonomy (GTDB): domain Bacteria; phylum Pseudomonadota; class Gammaproteobacteria; order Burkholderiales; family Methylophilaceae; genus Methylotenera. Next base: position 117,588 of record JAKQIT010000091.1, on the reverse strand, counting down.
TGGCGACACAAACCTTAATCGCCAAAAAATCTAAGCGCATGTTGGTGAAAGTGGATGGTCAGTTAGGTAAAGGCGTAACTGCAAAAGATGTGGCTTTGGCTGTGATTGGTCGTATTGGTACTGCTGGCGGAACTGGTTATGCCATTGAATTTGGTGGCGAAGTGATTCGCAATCTTTCTATGGAAGGCCGCATGACGATTTGTAATATGGCGATTGAAGCAGGTGCGCGTGCTGGCATTATTGCGCCAGACGAAAAGACGTTTGCCTACTTAGAGGGCCGTTTGTATGCGCCTAAAGGTGAGAATTGGGCAAAAGCTGTGGCTTATTGGAATACTTTAAAATCGGACGCAGATGCAACTTACGACACCGTGATTGAGTTTAAAGGTGCTGAAATCGCCCCACAAGTGACTTGGGGTACGTCGCCAGAGCAGGTGTTGCCGATTGGCGCAACGGTGCCAGATCCAGCCAAAGAAGCGGATGCAACCAAGCGTACCAGCATTGAAAACGCGCTTAAATATATGGGCTTAACTGCAAATACGCCCATTGAACAAATCAAGTTGGACAAGATTTTTATTGGCTCTTGCACCAATTCTCGTATAGAAGATTTGCGTGCGGCGGCGAGTGTTGCCAAAGGCAAAAAGGTGGCTGGCAGTATTGCGTTAGCCTTGGTGGTGCCTGGCTCAGGTCAAGTAAAACGCCAAGCAGAAGCAGAAGGTTTAGATAAAGTGTTTATTGAAGCTGGTTTTGAGTGGCGTGAGCCAGGTTGCTCAATGTGTTTAGCGATGAATGCTGACCGCTTGAGCGCAGGTGAGCGTTGTGCATCAACTTCAAACCGTAACTTTGAAGGTCGCCAAGGCCCTGGCGGACGTACCCATTTAGTCAGCCCAGAAATGGCAGCTGCCGCGGCGATTGCAGGTCATTTTGTTGACGTGCGTAGTATATAAGAGGAGAGCAATATGAAAGCATTTACGACATTAAACGGATTAGCTTGCCCTGTTGACCGCGCAAACGTTGATACTGATGCAATTATCCCAAAACAATTTTTGAAATCTATTAAACGTTCAGGCTTCGGTCCGTATTTGTTTGATGAATGGCGTTACACCAATTATGGTGAGCCAGGCATGGATTGCAGCACACGCCCACTAAACAAAGAGTTTGTACTCAACCAAGCACGTTATCAAGGCGCACAAGTATTATTAGCGCGTGAAAACTTTGGGTGCGGCTCAAGCCGTGAGCACGCACCATGGGCGATTGAGGACTATGGCTTCCGCGTGATTATTGCACCAAGTTTTGCTGATATTTTCTTTAGCAATTGCTATAAAAATGGCATTTTGCCAATTGTGGCTGATGCGGCAATCGTTGATGAATTGTTTAAAGCGTGTGAAGCAACTGAAGGTTATAAACTCAATGTGGATTTACCTTCGCAAACGGTAACTTTGCCTTCAGGTAAGACATTTGGCTTTGATATCACGCCACATCGCAAGCATTGCCTGTTGAATGGCTTGGATGAAATTGGCTTGACCTTAATGCATGCAGATGAAATTAAGGCGTTTGAAGTAAAACATAAAACAAGCCAACCTTGGTTGTTTGCTTGAAACCTACTGTGTAACTGATACTCGGCGTTACGCGGTGCTCGAAATCCTCATGTACTCAATGTACATTCCGGTTTCTGTGCTCCGTGCGCCTTGATTATCAGCTACTCGCTACGGTTTTAGTGATTGCTAACATTATATTTTTGAAGGATAAATTAAATGACAATGAAAATTGCAGTATTACCTGGTGATGGCATCGGCCCAGAAATTATCAAACAGGCTTTGCGCGTGCTTGAAGTGTTACAAAGAGAAGGTATGGCAATGGAGTTTACTGAAGCGCCTTTAGGCGGTCAGGCTTATGACCAGTTCGGTCATCCATACCCAGAGTTTACGCAAAAAATCTGTCGTGCGGCGGATGCGGTATTGCTTGGTGCAGTTGGTGGCCCACAATATGACAATTTAGATCGTCCATTGCGCCCAGAGCGCGGCTTGTTGGGTATTCGTAAAGACTTAGGTTTGTTCGCAAATTTGCGCCCAGCTGTTCTTTACCCGGAATTGGCTAACGCTTCTACACTTAAACCAGAAGTGGTTGCAGGCTTGGATATTATGATTGTGCGTGAGTTAACTGGCGATGTGTACTTTGGTCAACCACGCGGTATGCGCACGAACGAAAAGGGTGAGCGCGAAGGCTTTAATACCATGGTGTACAGCGAATCAGAAGTGCGCCGTATTGCACATGTGGCGTTTGGTATTGCCATGAAACGTGGCAAAAAACTATGTTCAGTAGATAAAGCCAACGTACTTGAAACCACTGAGTTCTGGAAAGAAATCGTTATCGACGTGGCGAAAGAGTACCCAGAGGTTGAGTTAAGCCACATGTATGTGGATAACGCTGCGATGCAGTTAATCCGTAACCCTAAACAATTTGACGTGATGGTAACGGGAAACATTTTTGGTGACATCTTGTCTGATGAAGCTTCTATGTTGACCGGCTCTATCGGTATGTTGGCTTCAGCTTCATTGAACGAAACCAAAAAAGGCTTGTATGAGCCATCACACGGTTCAGCTCCAGACATTGCAGGTAAAAACTTAGCTAACCCCATTGCGACCATACTTTCTGCTGCCATGATGTTGCGTTATACTTTTGACAACGAAGCTGCAGCGGTGCGTATTGAAAATGCAATTAAGAAAGTGTTAGCGGCTGGCTATCGCACAGGCGACATTTATGAAGCTGGCATGAAGCGTGTATCATGCTCAGAAATGGGTGATCAAATTGTGGCTGCAATGTAAAAGCAAAAGCATCGCTCTGAAAATGTAACTAGCTCTGAGTAAAGAATATCTAACCATTAATTAGGAGGCAGTATGTCAAAATATTTGATTAGTATGACGTTGGCGTTAATGCTATGTGCATGTAACACTGTGCATGGGGTAGGAAAAGATATTGAAAAAGCGGGTGAAGCCGTGCAAAAATCAACTCAATAAATACAGTAGGTATTGGAAAAGAAATGTTAAAAGTCGGTTTTATTGGTTGGCGTGGCATGGTGGGTAGTGTACTCATGCAGCGCATGTTGGAAGAAAATGATTTTGCTTTGATTGAGCCGCAATTTTTTACCACATCACAAGTGGGTGGCAAAGGTCCGAATGTAGGCAAAGAGACGCCGGCACTGCTTGATGCCAAAGACATCAATGCCTTAAAAAATATGGATGCGATTATTTCGTGCCAAGGTGGCGATTACACCAGTGAGATTTTTCCAAAATTGCGCAACGCAGGATGGACTGGGCATTGGGTAGATGCAGCTTCAACTTTGCGCATGGAAAAAGACGCAGTCATTGTGCTTGACCCAGTCAATATGCACGTGATTAAAAACGCGATGCAAAAGGGCATTAATAATTGGGTAGGTGGCAACTGCACGGTCTCGCTCATGTTAATGGCGTTAAATGGCTTGTTTAAAGCGGATTTGGTGGAGTGGGCAACTTCTATGACCTACCAAGCGGCTTCTGGCGCGGGTGCGCAAAATATGCGTGAATTGCTCAAGCAAATGGGTGAAGCGCATTTTGCAGCAAGCGCATTGCTAGCAGACCCAGCCTCGGCTATTTTAGATATTGACCGCACCATTGCAGGCACCTTGCGTGATGATAACTTTCCTACCTCTCAGTTTGGGGTGCCTTTGGCTGGTAGCTTAATCCCTTGGATAGATAAAGATTTAGGTAATGGTCAAAGTAAGGAAGAGTGGAAAGGTGGCGTAGAGACAAATAAAATTCTAGACAGTGAAAATAACCCGATTGTAATTGACGGGTTGTGCGTTCGTATTGGTGCAATGCGTTGTCACTCTCAAGCATTAACGATTAAGCTTAAAAAAGATGTGCCACTGGATGAAATTACCCAAATGTTAGCGGATGCTAACCCGTGGGCAAAAGTCATTCCCAATGAACGCGAAGTAAGTATGCGCGAACTTACCCCTGCTTTTGTCACTGGAAAATTAGTCACTCCGGTTGGTAGATTGCGCAAATTGGCGATGGGCAATGATTACCTTTCAGCTTTCACTGTAGGTGATCAATTGCTTTGGGGCGCAGCTGAGCCCTTGCGCCGTATGTTGCGGATTTTAATCGAGAAGTAATCAAAAATACTGCAAGTGTGTTGTTGCAAAAATAGCAAACACTTGCACTCTAAAAATGTTAAGAATGTTCGTAAAGTGCATTCTCAGCTTGCATAGCTAACTAATTGATGTTATTTTAATATTTGCCAATATAGTTTCATCAAGGAATCGCTGTGCAAAAATCTAAAATAAAGCAAATTTCTCTGGCTGTGTGCATGGCACTTACGCCGCTTTCTATTTACGCTGCAGGCTTAGGTAAATTAAATACCCAATCCAGCTTGGGTGAGCCGCTTAGGGCGGAAATTGAAGTGATTGCTACGCCACAAGAGTTAGCGACAATAGCAGCATCAATAGCACCAGAAGAGGCCTTTGCCGCTCAAGGTGTAACACGACTTGGTGTGCACAATAATATTAAAGTAGAACTAGTTAACAGCGGCAGTGGAAAATCGGTTTTAAAGCTACGCAGCAGTGAACCTATTAAAGACCCCTATTTGGATATGATTATTCAAATGGATTGGGATGGTGGACAGTTGCAGCGTGAGTACACGGTATTGCTTGATCCGCCTACATACAAGCCTGCTGAAGTGGTGAGTGAGACCGTAGATGTTGTTTCACCAAATGTGTCAGATTCCGAGGCTGTGCCATTAGCATCAGCCACGCAAAGCGAAGCTAAAAAAACGAGCACAAAAAAGCTAAAAAAATATAAAAAGAAACGCACTGATACTAAACCCAAGCTTGATTTGGCCGTTGAAGTGGCGGCTGATGCACAAGAGACAACCACAAAAAGTGGTGACACATTAACTTCAATTGCGAAGGAAATGCAAGTCGAGGGTGTCAGTTTAGATCAAATGCTTGCGGGCCTATATGCGGCAAATCAAGATGCGTTTATTAAGGGGAATATTAATCGCTTAAAGGTAGGGCAAATTATTAAAGTGCCTACCAAAGAAAGCTTGACTTCAGTCAGTAACAGTCAAGCAAAACAAGTTGTGCGTGCGCACTCAAATAATTGGAACGCTTATCGCAATTCAATGGCGAAAACTGTTGCAAACTCAGTTGCCACAAGCGATACCGAAGAGAAGCAAACCTCAACTGGAAAAATTACAACCGCAGAAGATAAAGCGGCAGCTGCAAAAACAGGTTCTCAAGATGTCGTTAAACTTTCGGCTGGTGAAAAAGGTGTTAAGAGTGTTGACGATAAACTGGTTGCGCTACAAGAAGAAACGGTAGCGCAAGAAAAATCTCTTAAAGAAGGGCAAGAGAGAGCTGCTCAGTTAGAAAGTCAAATTAACGACATGAAAAAGGTGCTGGATTTAAAAAACCAGACTTTATCTGAAAAACAAAACGCAGCCGCTTCAGCTACACTACCTGCAGTTTCTGGTACCGTTGAAGAGGTAAAAACTGATGCGAAAGTTGAAACTCCAGCAGTTGCTGATGCTTCAGCTACGTCAGTGGCTTTACCTGTAGATGCTTCTGCAACAACAGTTGCAGTGCCTGAAGTTAAAGTGGAAGAGCCAAAACAAGAGCCCGTTGTTGAACAAAAACCAGTTGTTCCACCCGCTATGCCAGTGGATGTGCCAGCAGAGGAGCCAAGTTTTATTGATGGCTTGATGTCAGGTGACAACAACTTACCATTAATTGGTGGTGGCTTAGGTTTAGCGCTGCTCGGAGCAGGCTGGATGTTCTTACGTAATAAGCGTAAGAAAAATTTAGATAGTTTTGAGCGCGGAATACTTACTTCAGGCGGTTTGCGCGCTAATACAGTATTTGGTAATACAACCAGCAATACCAGTACTTCAGATACATCGTTCCTAACGGATTTTGCACAAAGTGTTGATGGTGGCATGATTGATACCAATGATGTGGATCCTATTGCCGAAGCTGAAGTTTACATGGCTTACGGACGTGGTTCGCAAGCCGAAGAGATATTAAAAGATGCTATTTTAAAAGAGCCTAAACGCTATGAGTTACATTTAAAGCTTTTAGAAATTTATGTAGATAATAAAGACGCTGCCTCTTTTGAAACAATAGCTGGCGAGTTATACACCACATTAGGTGCGGATGATCCAGTTTGGGCTAAAGTGGCCACGTTGGGCGCGAAGTTAGAACCAGATAATCCACTTTATGATTTGAGCAAAATTAGTGTAGCGGCTACAGCAGCTACTGTTTTGGCTTCTGATGATATGGATTTTTCTGATGTACTTGGCGCTGCTGATGAATCGCTACCTGCAGTAAATGCACTTGCGGCTGAGAGCAATGATATAGACTTTTCTTTAGATGATGATAAGCCAACGTCAAATGATTTAGATTTACCGGCTAATGTTGTAGATTTATCTGATATAGAAAGTCCGCAAGATATTGATTTTTCAGAGTTGGCTAATGAAGATGTGCTAGACATCGGTGCAAGTACAATTACGGAGTTTACCCCTGAGCCTGTTATCGCTGCAAATGAAAATGACAGTAATTTAATGGATTTTGAAATTGGTGAAAAATTTGAAACAGCAGAAAATACTAGTGCGCCTGATTTAGTTGCAGATGAGCCATTGCAATTTAACGCGCTTAATATTGCTGATGACTTGCCATCGCTTGATTTGCCTACATCTGACCTAGTTTCTAATTCAGTAGAAGCTGAGGTTAACTTAGCACCAGTTGAAACATTGGACTTTGCTTTAGATTTTGAATTGCCAAGTACCCCAGTTGCAGAGGTGGCAAGTGAGAGTGCAAGTAAAGAGGATGTTTCAGACTTTACCTTTGAACTCCCTTCTGAAAGCTTGCCAGACATTCATTTTGGTGAGGCTGCTGAAGTGGCCGATTTGCCTACAGTAAATGAGCCGCTTGCACCTGCATTAGATTTATCTTCAATTAACCTTGACTTAGATGCCCCGACAATTCAGCCAAGTTTAGGACAAAATGACGCGCCAGAAGCTGCATTTGCATCAACAGGTGTTGAGCCACCTGATGTTGAAATTAAGTTGGATTTGGTAGCAGTGTATATGGATATGGATGATAAAATCGGTGCACGAGAGTTACTTGAAGAGGTTTTAAAAGAAGGCGGAGCTTCTCAAAAACAACGCGCTCAAAAATTATTGGACAGTATCGCTTAATCATTTAAGTGATGCACATGAACAAGCCGAGCAACTGCTCGGCTTTTTTATTGATAGAATGACGTTATTAATTTCATCATATACTTGGCATCGTAAACCTTGCACGCTCTTATTAAAATAATTTTTTTAATCGCATTTTTGCTTATCATTAACACACTAAATGCTGAGTTGGTTTTAGTGCTATGCATGATTGTTAGTGTGCTTGCAATGTTGGTGAAAAATAGCCAGTTTTTGCGAATTTTAAAAAGAATGCGATGGTTATGGCTATCTCTATTGCTGATTTATGCGCTAAGCACGCCTGGAGAATATATGATGAATTTTCCAGGTCCATTCAAACCAACATTTGAAGGTTTTAATGCGGGAGTTATGCAGGCTGCCCGTTTGTGTGCGGCAGTTGCGTGCCTACATTTACTCGTTTTAACCAGTAAAAAAGAAGAGTTACTAGCGGCACTTTATTACTTACTCTTACCGCTTAAGTTGTTTGGTCTTAAAGTGGAACGATTTGCCGCTAGATTATATTTAACGCTCGAATATGCAGAGGAAATCGCTACCCAATCTAAAGTCAACGTACATTTTTTACAGTTATTGCATCAACCAATGGATATTAATAATGAAAAGCCTGTAGAAATTCAACAGTTGCAGTTGAAGTGGAGCGATAAGTTTGCAATCCTTATCTTACTCACTACTGTTTTATCAATGCTCTTTTTTCAATTTAATCAATGAAAATTTCGCTAGGCATTTCTTATGACGGTACACCGTTTTTTGGCTGGCAAAGCCAGCTAGACAAAAGCGGTGTACAAGATGCGCTGGAGTTGGCCATTGCGCGTATTGCCCAACATGCTATTCGTGTACATGCAGCAGGGCGTACTGATACAGGCGTACATGCCTTAGGGCAGGTGGTACATTTTGAAGCGCAGGTTGAGCGACCACTTTCTGCCTGGGTGCGCGGCGTCAATGCGCATTTGCCGTCCACTGTGCGGGTGCAGTGGGCGCGTGAAGTGGCGGATGATTTTCATGCGCGATTTTCAGCACGTAGCCGTTCGTATCAATATGTACTTTATAACGCACCTGTGGAATCCGCACTCATGGCCGATCATGCGGGTTGGTATCACTTGCCGCTTGATATAGCGGCAATGCAAGAGGCAATGCGTTATTTAGTTGGGGAACATGACTTTAGTGCATTTCGTGCAGCGCAATGTCAAGCAAAATCGCCAATTCGCACTATAACAAAAGCCGAAGTGCACCAAGAGGGGCGATACTTTATTTTTGATTTTTCAGCAAACGCATTTTTGCATCATCAAGTGCGTAATATGATTGGCGCATTGATTTACATTGGTAAGGGCGCACATCCACCAAGCTATATTCAAGATTTATTGCAAAAACGTAATCGTATCTTATCTCCACCAACATTTTCACCAAAGGGTTTATATCTAACCTCAGTTAGCTATGATGCGAAGTGGGGTTTACCAGATTTGCCTGAGAAACTAACAGTTTTGCTGTAAAATTATATGTTATGAGAACTAGAGTAAAAATTTGCGGCATTACGCGTGTTGAGGATGCGCTTTGCGCTGTACAGCACGGTGCAGACGCGATTGGTTTGGTGTTTTATGCACCTAGCCCACGCAATGTGAATATAGCGCAGGCCATTGAAATAGTGAGTAAAATACCTGCTTTTGTAAGTGTTGTTGGTTTATTCGTAAACGCCGATAAACGCGATATTAATTCCGTGCTTTCAACGGTTAGCTTAGATATGCTGCAGTTTCACGGGGATGAAACTCCCGAAGAATGTGCGCAGTTTGGTCTGCCTTATCTTAAGGCTATTCGGGTAAAACCTGAGACTAATTTGTTGCAGTGCGCGCAAGACTTTAACCAAGCTAAAGCGTTGCTACTCGACACTTATGCTGAAGGTGTGGCGGGCGGCACAGGGCAAGTATTTGATTGGAACTTGATTCCTAAACACTTAACTAAACCTTTCATATTAGCTGGGGGTCTTAATGCACAAAATGTATTGCAGGCGATTGAACAGGTTAACCCATACGCCGTAGATGTGAGTGGCGGAGTAGAGGCCACAAAAGGCATTAAAGATGCAGCTAAAATTGCAGCTTTTATGCAGCAGGTTTATCAATAATCGGATTTATTGGAGAGTGAAATAATGCAGTTATATAACATGCCGGATGCACGTGGGCATTTTGGGCAATTTGGCGGCACATTTGTGGCCGAAACTTTGGTAGAAGCTTTAGAAGAATTGCGCGTGATGTATGAAAAATACCGTAACGACCCTGCCTTTTTGGCGGAGTATGCGTATGATTTAAAACACTTTGTTGGTCGCCCCAGCCCGATTTACCATGCTGAGCGTTTATCTAACAAAATTGGTGGCGCGCAAATTTTTTTAAAGCGTGAAGACTTAAACCATACCGGTGCGCATAAGGTGAACAACACGATTGGTCAAGCCTTGCTCGCCAAACGTATGGGTAAGCCGCGAGTGATTGCCGAAACCGGTGCAGGTCAGCATGGGGTTGCAACTGCGACAATTGCGGCCCGGTTGGGTTTGGAATGTGTAGTGTATATGGGTAGCGAGGATGTGAAACGCCAAGCCCCGAACGTATTTAGAATGAAGCTGCTAGGCGCAACGGTTGTGCCGGTAGAAAGCGGTTCTAAAACCCTCAAGGATGCGCTCAATGAAGCCATGCGCGATTGGGTCACCAATATTGAAACGACGTTTTATATTATTGGTACTGTGGCAGGTCCGCATCCTTACCCAATGATGGTGCGAGATTTTCAAGCAGTGATTGGTAACGAAGCCAAAGTGCAAATGATGGAAATGGTCGGTCGTCAGCCTGATGCGGTGGTGGCTTGTGTGGGTGGCGGCTCAAACGCGATGGGTATTTTTTACCCTTATATTGATGTGCCCAATGTAAGGCTGATTGGGGTAGAGGCAGCAGGCCATGGCTTAGAAACGGGCATGCATGCAGCACCCCTAACGGCAAACAGCCCAGTAGGCGTGTTGCACGGTAACCGCACCTATTTAATGCAAGATGCTGATGGCAATATCATCGAAACACATTCAATTTCCGCTGGCTTGGATTACCCAGGCGTAGGCCCAGAGCATGCTTGGCTAAAAGACATTCACCGCGCAGAATATGTGGCGATTACCGATGATGAAGCGATGGCGGCATTTCACAATTTATGCCGTACCGAAGGGATTATTCCGGCGCTGGAATCCAGCCACGCCTTGGCGCACGCAGAAAAAATGGCCAAAACCATGCGTAAAGATGAAATCATTTTGGTGAATTTGTCTGGACGTGGGGATAAAGACATCAACACCGTCGCAAAATTGGCGAATATTACGCTGTAAAAAACCTTCTTAAATTAGTAAAAAACTAACAACATCATTTGACCTCCTCTGTAAGCCAGTATCCATGCGGCTTGCAGAGGCATCAAAATCTCTCGCAGTATTTTTCTGGCATTTTCCCCGTTTTTTTCATCCAATTTTTACCGCAATTCCACTTTAAAAATTTCTAACTTTTCTCAATAAAATTGACGAGAAAAAAGTTGAAATTTCATCGTATTGTCAGAGTTTTCAACATGTATTGTTCAATTTTTGACAAAAATACGCGAAAAATGCTCAGAAAAACGCCCTAAATGTGCTTTTTAACTTGGCACGGCTTTTGCAATTACAGAATCAGTGGAATGCCAAAAGTGATGGCATTTTTAAAAATGTGATTGGATAGAAAGCGTTGGTATGAAAAATTTAGTGTTAAAAATGTTTGCTTTGACCGCTGCCTTGTTGGTTTCTGTATCAACAGCCCATGCGGCCAACTATACATTTACGTTTGCAAGCTACAATGCCAGCGGTGTAAAAATTGATACTGGTTTGCTAGATTTCACCACGCTTAACAACGGTAAAATTAAAACGGTTACAGGCAATATCAACGGTGCGGCTATCACCGGCTTGTCACCATACGCAGCTGCGGATAACAAATTTATCATCCCAACAACTACCACGCCTTATTTTGCAACGTTGGGTGGTATTTCATTTGCAACAACTGGCGCAACCTACAATATTGCGCACTTTACGACCAATGGTTTAAATATGTCGATTGCTGACTCTATTACTGACCCAGCAGGTTATGGTACGTTTAACAGAGGGTTAAACTTTACCTTGGTTTCAAATAGCGGTTTTAACTTTTCAACAATCACCTACCCAGACTTTAATGTAGCTTCAGTGCCTGAGCCAGAAACGTATGCCATGATGTTATTGGGTTTAGGTTTGGTAGGGTTTTCTGCACGCCGCCGCAAAGCCGCTTAAGTTAATTGTTAATATGCCAAAAGCCATTGCAACGCAATGGCTTTTTTGTTTGCTTTTTCTAAATATATCTTTTGAGCAGGCCTGCAAGCCAGTCTGCATGCGGCTTGCAGAGGCATAACTTTTTCTCGGAGAAAAAGTAGCTAAATATTTTACGCATTTTTAGCGTAATAATTGCTTATCTGCTAGGCTTAAAAATAGTACAATTCATGCTTTTAAAGAAACTTATAAGAATTAATCGTATGTCACGCATTCAAACCGTATTTTCAGTTTTAAAGTCGCAGGGTAAAGTTGCTTTAGTCCCTTATATTACCGCTGGCGACCCGCACCCAAACCATACGGTAAACCTAATGCATACCTTGGTGGCACATGGTGCTGACATGATAGAGTTGGGCATTCCATTTTCTGACCCGATGGCAGATGGCCCGGTGATACAGCGTGCCAGCGAGCGTGCTTTGGCGCATAAGGTTGGCTTGAGCAAAGTATTTGAGATGGTGAAATCTTTTCGTCAAGCTGACCAAAAAACACCGATAATTTTGATGGGCTATGCCAATCCGATTGAGGCGATTGGCTATTTAGCATTTGCTGAACGTGCTAAAGCGGCCGATGTGGATGGGGTAATTACTGTAGATTATCCGCCAGAAGAGTGCGGCGATTATGTAAAAGCACTACGCGCACTTGACATAGACCCTGTGTTTTTATTGTCGCCCACCACAGAGCCAAGCCGTGTTGATTTAATTATCAAGCAAGCCAGTGGTTTTGTGTATTATGTTTCACTTAAAGGTGTCACGGGCGCTAAAAATTTGGATATCGTCGAAGTGTCGCAGCGTGTAGCTTCAATACGTAAGCAAACAGATTTACCAGTGGGCGTTGGCTTTGGGGTGCGTGATGCTGCCACCGCAAAAGCTACAGCAGAAATAGCCGATGCCGTGGTTGTTGGCAGCCGCATGGTGTTGACGATTGAAGGTTCAACCGATGCTAATTTGTTGAGCAATGTAGCCGCGCTGATGGATGAACTAAAAGCTGCAGTAGATGCATCAAAAAAATAATCATAAGCTAAAATAGCAATTAATTTTAAAGTAATAAAGGGGTTAATATGGGCTGGCTAAATCAATTACCGCAAAAAATTAAAAGTGTTGTCGGGCGCGCAAAACAATCTGTACCTGAAGGGCTGTGGGAGAAATGTCCCTCATGTCAATCTGCACTTTATCATAAAGATTTAGATGAAAATGCCCAAGTTTGCCCAAAATGTGGCCATCACAACCGCATGGGTGCGCGTGCGCGGATTGACTTGTTGCTTGATGCTGAAGGCCAATTTGAAATTGGTGCAGGCGTACAACCTATAGACCCGCTTAAATTTAACGATAGCAAAAGTTACGTAGATCGGATTAAAGAATCGCAAAAATCTGTTGCTGAAAAAGATGCGCTGATTGTGGTCCAAGGCACCATGAAAGGTGTGCCTGTGGTGGTGGCATCATTTGAGTTTAAATTCATGGGCGGCTCCATGGGTTCGGTAGTGGGTGAACGATTTGTGCGCGGAGTGCAAACAGCAATTGATAATAAAATGGCGTTTGTGTGCATTTCGGCCAGTGGTGGCGCACGTATGCAAGAAGGTTTGTTTTCACTCATGCAAATGGCTAAAACCAGTGCGGTGTTAACGCAATTAAGCAAAGCGGGTTTGCCTTTTATTTCGGTATTGACTGACCCAACAATGGGCGGAGTTTCAGCAAGTTTCGCAATGTTGGGCGATGTCATTGTGGCTGAGCCACAGGCCTTAATTGGTTTTGCGGGTCCGCGTGTGATTGAGCAAACCGTGCGCGAAACGCTGCCTGAAGGTTTTCAGCGCGCTGAGTTTTTGTTAGAACATGGTGCGATTGATTTGATTGTTGATCGCCGCGAGATGCGAAGTCGGATTGCTGGCATATTGTCGAATTTAATGCGTTTGCCTGCGGCGGCTTAATTTACTTCTCCACATGCCCAAAGATTTACCTGCTTGGCTAAGCTATATTGAAAGTTTGCACCCCAAAGCAATTGCGATGGGTTTAGAGCGGGTGAAGCGCATGGTCGAGCGCTTAAATCTTCAACCAACATTTTCCATTATTACAGTCGCTGGCACCAATGGCAAAGGTTCTACTTGCGCAATGTTAGCGCAAATTTATCAGCAGGCTGGGTATCAGGTGGGGAGTTACTCATCCCCGCATTTATTGCGTTACAACGAGCGCGTCAAAGTAAATGGCGTGGAAGCCAGCGATGCTGACTTATGCAAGGCTTTTGCTGTAGTAGATGGCGCTAGAAACCAAGATGATGTAATTGCACTTACTTATTTTGAGGTGGGGACGCTTGCCGCAATCTGGCATTTTGTGCAGACCAAGCTAGATGTAGTTATTTTAGAAATTGGTTTGGGCGGTAGATTAGATGCAGTAAATGCATTTGAACCAGACTGTGCGATAGTCACCAGTGTAGATTTAGACCACCAAGAATTTTTGGGCGATACGCGTGAGGAAATTGGTTTTGAAAAAGCGGGCGTTTATCGTGCCAATACCCCCGCAATATGCGGTGATGCCCACCCGCCCGCCAGTTTGGTAGCGCATGCTAACCATATAAAAGCTGATTTTAAATGTATTAAGCAAGATTTTGACTATCAATCAGCGCATGGGCTTTGGCAGTTCTCAATGTTTGGTCAAGTACGATATACATTGCCGCAACCCGCATTAAAAGGCGATTATCAGCTTAGCAATGCAGCCTGTGCAATTTCAGCTGTTGAGGCTTTACAACTTAAGCTGCCTGTTAAAGAAATAGCCATCGCCGGTGCAATGCAGCAAGTTGTTTTAGCTGGGCGTTTTCAAACGCTTAATCGTCCACCTGAACAGCATTTTCAGGTGATATTAGATGTCGCGCATAATCCTCATGCGGCAATTGCGCTGGCGGAAAATTTAAAGGCTCACCGACAATCTGGTGCAAAAACCTATGCTGTATTTGCAATGCTGGCAGATAAAGATATACATGGTGTAATTGCAGCGGTAAAAAATGAAATCGATGTTTGGTATGTCGCCAATATAGACCATGTGCGTGGTGCAAGAGCCGCTACATTAGCGAAACATATAGCTACTTTAAACCCGTCAGCAATCATTTATCAGTTTGATACAATAACACAGGCATTTGCACAAGCATGTGCTGATATAGAAGCCTGTAAAGATACGCACGAAAATGATAAAATAATCGCGTTTGGTTCGTTTTTTACGGTATCAGCGGTGATGCAAAGCGCTGGCGTAGTAAAATCTTGATGTAACTCACTTTGAAGGAATAACGCAATGCCTCCAGAATTACAAGATGATAAAGCGTTGGAGTTAAAAAAACGCGCTCGCCGCCGACTCGTAGGGGCAATTGCACTAGTGCTGTTGATGATCATCATTTTGCCCATGATTATTAAAGATCGTGCAGTGCCAGAAACGCCTAAAGAAGAAATTTTGATTTCAATGCCAAACGCTGAAACCGCAGTGAGTGGCACAGAGATCACTCAGCCAAGTAGTTCAGCAACAATAATGCCAGAAAGCGTTCCCGTTGCTAACCAAACACTAGAAGTGCCTGTTAATCCTTTGCCTGAAAATGTGGCAACGCCTGTTGAAGCGGTGGTGGTTAAAGCAGAAACTGCAAAACCTGAGGAAGTCAAACCAATCGCGCAACTGTCTATTGACGCTAAGCCGACTGAGGTTAAACAACAAGAATTTAAGCCAGAGGAAGTAAAGCAAGCAGAAGTGAAGCCAGTTAATGCAAAATCGGCTGAAACAAACCCTTCAACAAAAGGCGACTTTACCATTCAAATTGGCGTATATTCAGACCCTGCTAATGTGGCACAACTGCAAGCAAAGTTAAAATCTGCAGGTTTTAATAGTAGAACAGAAAAAATCACTACCCCAAAAGGGGAGAAAATTCGCTTGCGTTTAGGAAAATATAGCTCAAGGCAAGAGGCTGCAGATGCACTTACCAGCCTAAATAGTCATGGCATGACAGGCATGGTTATTACCAACAAATAAAGGCAAAATTACGTTAAATGACCATATTTGATTATGCCGTGTTAGTAATACTAGGATTGTCAATTGTCATCAGCATGATGCGAGGTTTGTTAGCTGAGGTGCTTTCTATTTTAGGTTGGTTTGCGGCTTTTATCGTGGCGCGGACTTATGCAAGCCAGTTAGCACCTCTTATGCCAGCTGAAATACCTACTGAGTCTTTACGCATATTTGCCTCGTTTATTACTTTGTTCGTGGCAACGTTTTTAGTGACCAGTTTGCTGGCCATTGCACTGACCACAATTTTTAAAAAAATAGGCTTAGGTTGGCTAAATCGCTTACTTGGTGGATTTTTTGGCTTTGCTAGAGGGATGTTGATTGTATGCATCATTGTATTTTTGGCGGGTTTAACTGACATCCCTAAAGATGAGCGTTGGCGTAATGCGATGTTTAGCTCGCCGATTGAGGCATTAGTGATTAAATTATTACCTTGGGTACCTGAAGGTATTGCCAAACATATCAAGTACGAATAAATTTTAAAATTCAATTTAAGGCATTTTCATGTGCGGAATCATAGGCATAGTCGGTAAAAACCCAGTTAATCAATTACTTTACGATGGTTTATTGGTGTTACAGCACCGTGGGCAAGACGCTGCGGGGATTGTGACTACCGATGGCAACACTTTTTACATGCACAAGAATAATGGCTTGGTGAAAGATGTTTTTCACACGCGCCACATGCGTAATTTGGTGGGCAATGTTGGCATAGGTCATGTACGCTACCCAACTGCTGGTTCATCGAGTGCAGCTGAAGCACAGCCTTTTTATGTGAACTCACCATTTGGTATTGTGCTGGGCCACAATGGCAATCTCACCAACTCTGCACAACTAAAAGAAGAAATGTTTAAGCTTGATTTAAGGCACATTAACACGAGCTCTGATTCCGAAGTGTTGTTAAACGTATTGGCGCATGAAATTGAAAAAACCGCAGCCAATGCTGTGCTAAACACAGATATGGTGTTTGACGCGGTATCAGGCGTGCACAAGCGTTGTAAGGGTGCTTATGCGGTGGTAGCGATGATTGCTAATTTTGGCTTACTTGCATTTCGTGATTCCAACGGAATCCGGCCATTGGTGATTGGTAAACAAGAAACGGATAAAGGCACCGAGTACATTGTAGCTTCAGAAAGTGTGGCTTTAGATGTATTAGGCTTTACGCTGGTGCGCGATGTGGCGCCTGGTGAGGCGGTGTTTATTGACATGAACGGTCAGTTTTTTAGTCGTCATTGTGATGCCAACGCAAAACTTAACCCGTGTATTTTTGAATATGTCTATTTAGCGCGCCCAGATTCGGTTATTGATGACGTTTCGGTGTATCAAACCCGTCTGGATATGGGTAAAAGCTTGGCTGAAAAAATCAAGCGCGAATGGGCGGATAAGCAAATTGATGTGGTCATTCCGATTCCAGATACTAGCCGCCCAAGCGCATTGCAAGTTGGTATTGCTTTAGGTTTGGACTATCGTGAAGGCTTTATTAAAAACCGTTATATCGGTCGCACATTTATTATGCCTGGTCAGGCCTTGCGTAAAAAATCTGTACGTCAAAAATTAAATCCGATTGGTATCGAATTTAAAGGCAAGAATGTTTTGCTGGTTGACGACTCAATCGTGCGTGGAACCACTTCTCAGCAAATTGTGCAAATGGCGCGCGATGCTGGCGCTAACAAAGTCTATTTTGCTTCGGCTGCACCACCAGTGCGCTTTCCCAATGTATATGGTATTGATATGCCCAGTCGTGATGAACTACTTGCCACCGGACGTACTGATGAAGAAATTTGCCAAGAAATTGGTGCAGACGCGCTGATTTATCAAGACTTAGATGATTTAGTGCGTGATATCAAATTGAGTAACCCTCAAATCAAAAACTTTGACTGCTCATGTTTTAATGGCGAATACGTCACAGGTGACATCAATGAAGCTTATTTAGCTGCCATAGAAACTGCGCGTGGTGATGTAAATAAAAAGCAAAAGCCAGCAAACTCAAGCACACAAATGGATTTAAACTTGATTGAAAGTGCCGAGGAAGTTGCAGAATAATAAACAAGCTATCGTTAAAAAATGCCTACTTATTTTGCATAATAAAGACTCATTTATCGTACATATCAGAACACCTGCCCTGCAAGCCAGTATCCATGCGGCTTGCGAGGCATCCAATTTCTCTCGAAGCTTTTTTGAATCAATTAAGTCCATTAATTTTGGTATTGATTTGTCGAAGTTTGCAGCAACAAAGCTGAATAAACAAATTGAAAGATAGCCCCCATGATTAAACACACCGTTTTGTTTTCTATCGCCAGTTTTCCTACGGAATCTGATGATTATTATGCTGATGACGGTTCCAATATAGCGGGGTTAGCCGAGTGGTTTTTAACCATTCCAGATTTGTTTTTATTATTACTTGGGGGCGATGCCACAGCCACACCATTTGCAGTTTATCTCGAGCCTGGAACAAATAAAGCTTTGGTGGTTGAAACTGCAAAAGCACAACAGCGCTGGCAAGTTTTTTATAAGTTAGCCGTTCAGGTCTATCCACAGTTGCTAACACCATTAGCGCATATAGATAAGTTGTTGATGGCAACGCAACACGCCTATTTAGCACTTGATGTGTGGTCAAGCATAGCAGAAAAAGAACAAACAAAAAAAACCTATAATGCGTATTTAGCTGAATTAAAAGCAAAAGCAGAAAATTTAGAAAAGGCTTTATCACAAAGTACGCCTGAGCATTTGCAAGCCCCTATTGCACAATTGCTAAATCATTGGCAACAATCATTCGGCTACTGGTCAACAGAAGTGATTGCTAGGAAAAACAATATGGATTATGAGCCGATTTCTGACAATCCATTGCTGCAGGGATTGGTAGAACTTGAAGATAAAAATTATGATGACAGTGTAGATGGGTGGCTTAGGCATATTCCGGCCTATGTGGTGCGAAAAAAGGGCGAGTCTAAAGAATCTGCTGCTGTCGGTGTGGTGACTCCCTATGGTCGCTGGCTAGTGCCGCTCACATTAGGCATGAATTATATTCATGATACTAGCAGATATAGTGACCAAAACGAAACGCTCTATGGCTGGCTGGTGGCGGCATACTGGGACAGCGATTTAAAAACGCATAAAACAATAGAACACAATTCCGTACTTTTTGACGTAAACGGTGTGCAAATGACGCCCGTTCTGAAAAATACTGGTTTATTTATACATTCGCCTAGGGTGGCCAATATCATTAGAAACTATATCGAACATGAAAAATATGATGACAGTTATATCGTGCACCTGCCTGATTTATCTGTGCTTGTAGCGGGTACTGGAGGTGTGGAATATAGTGAAGATGGTTATTTACATTATAGTCAACCCAACTATGTTTTTTACGATGGCGAAACTAATCAAAGAACATTCGCAGGCCTGATGAACTTTGATGGACTCGTATTAATCCCAGCCAATCAATATGAATCTATCAGCGAATTTAGCAAAAGTAAAAAACTGGCTTTAGTGAGCAAGTTTGATGCCTCTAGGACATATACCAGCTCGCTCGGTGGTGAAAAGCGTTTACGATATGGTGTGATAGATAACACCGGTAAAGAAATTATCCCGTGCCAATATTTGTTAATAGGTGGGGTACACCAACCAAAAGTGTATCAAAAGGATCGTTTGCTGGCCTTGGATTTCAATTTATGCCCAAGCATTTATAAAACCAATGGCGAACTTGTGTGTGCTACGCCTTATGTGGTGCATCATGCACATTTAATAGGTGAAATTAAAGTGGTCAATGACTGCGTCATCGTCATGCACGAAGACTATATGTGGTTAATGTCTTTTGATGGCGAACTAGTCAAGCGTGATATGTCCGTAGCAGATTTTCAGTTACATCTAAAGAAAATGTTTAGTGGAGAAAGCATCACGTATCGCCCTATAACTAAGCAGGATATTTTAAACGCAGACCCGTGGGATACTCTTTATAGCCTAAGCTACTGTTTATCTTTGGGTGATGAAGCGACCGCCGCCGCCATTTGCAACAGCATAAACACCTATCTGAATAAAGTAGAAGATGACCCGGAAGATGATCCACATGATTCAGAGAATTGGTCCGTCAAAGAACATCAATCCGTTTTGGCTAAGTTGGTGATTTTGGTATTTGAGGAGGTTAGGAGTAGAGGCTTTGCCAGACATGTGGACTGGAAAGACACCGATGCCATTAGTGATTTAGCTGACTGGATAGATGCCTTGGACGGCTTTGAGTGGAACGCTAATGACAATGGTGAATCGATTAACGAAGGAATCGCCGCCGCCGGCCGTTATGCACAAAAAAATGGCGTGCATTTATTTTTGTTTGCCCCAGAAGATGACTCCTATAAAATTTGCTTTGTGCGTGATGTTGACAAAACCACTTTATTAGAAATTACTGCAAGTTTGGGTGTGACTATTCAGCCTGCTTAGGGCGCAATAGTAGAAACGTATAGCGCCTATGTTTTAAGCCCAACATCTTTTTGCCTACCTGCAAATGGCTTGTGGATGGGTCTAGCGGGGCGATGATTTTTTCTCGGGCGAAATTTTAAGTTTTTTAAAATTTTTTCTTGACCTCAAAGCCTAATAGGCATAACATGAAGTTGCGCTGATTTGAGTGACTTAACTTAAACAAGGTCTTCTCAGCTTGCGGGCGCATAATAAATACAGCTAAAGCGAGTTAACAAAAAACCCGTTTTAGCTAATTCGCTATTACGGGTTTTTTAATGCCCAAATGAAATGAGAATGCAATGACAAACCAATACTATCCAGAAACTTTAGCCGTGCGTGCTGGCAGCGAAGCGACACCTTATGGTGAGAATTCTGAGGCCTTATTTTTAAACTCGAGCTTTCGTTTTACCAGCGCCGCGCAAGCTGCTGCTCGTTTTGGCGGTACTGAGCCGGGTAATATTTATTCACGTTTTACCAACCCTACCGTGACCGTATTTCAAAATAAATTGGCCGCCTTAGAAGGTGCAGAGCAATGCGTGGCGACATCTAGCGGTATGTCAGCGATTTTAGCTTGTGTCATGGCTTTATGTAGTGCGGGTGACCATGTGGTAGCTTCGCGCAGTATTTTTGGCACGACTGTACAGTTGTTTAGTAATATTTTAAAACGTTGGGGCTTAGAGGTAACATTTGTTTCACTTACTGATGTGAACGCGTGGCAAACAGCAGTGACAGCAAAAACCAAATTGTTTTTTGTAGAAACGCCATCCAATCCGCTTACAGAAGTGTGCGATATTCAAGCGCTGGCAGATATTGCACATCGTGCAGGCGCACATTTGGTGGTGGATAATTGCTTTTGTACACCTGCCATTCAGCGCCCATTAGATTTGGGCGCAGATATTATTATTCATTCCGCAACAAAATATATTGACGGGCAGGGCAGATGCTTAGGTGGCGCGGTGTTGGGTAGAAAAGTCTTGATGGAGCCGGTGTATGGTTTTTTGCGCACCGCAGGCGTGACCATGAGCGCGTTTAACGCATGGGTGTTTTTAAAAGGGTTAGAAACTTTACATGTTCGCATGGAAGCCCATTCAAAACGTGCGCTTGAGCTTGCCACTTGGTTAGAAGCGCAGCCGCAAGTGGCGCGTGTGTATTACCCTGGTTTGGCGTCTCACCCACAACACGCCTTGGCGATGAAGCAGCAACTCAGTGGCGGTGGTATTGTGAGTTTTGAAGTAAAAACCAAAGCAGGCCAAACTGAGCAAGAGGCGGCGTGGGCATTGATTGACGCGACTAAGTTAATTTCAATTACCGCTAATTTGGGGGATGCGAAAAGTACCATCACGCACCCAGCCACAACTACGCACAGTCGCGTTTCAGCCGAAGCGCGCGCAGAAGCGGGCATTAAAGATAGTCTGGTTAGAATTGCGGTAGGTTTGGAACATGTGGAAGATTTGAAGGCCGATTTGGCACTATTGAAATAATCTGTTGTCTTACAGCTAGTCACTAATTAAGGAGAAGCAAAATGAGTACAAAAGACGAATACGTAGCAAAATTAAAAGCACAACTGGATGAGTGGAGTACCGATATTGACGAATTGGAAGTGCAGGCTAATTTGGCTAAAGCTGAGTTAAAAGATAAGTATGCTGAACAAATTGCCGAACTCAAAGCAAAAAAAACTGAGGCCGAAGGTAAGGTTTCTGAGTTGCAAGATGCTGCTGAAGAAGCCTGGGAAGAAATTAAAAAAGGTGGTGAATCCATCTGGGACACACTTAAAACAACGTTTAACGAAGCGAAATCCAAATTTGATAAATAGCTTGATATATGGCTTGTTTTGAGTAACGCAAAAGTATAATAAAAGCGGGGCTTTTTGCTCCGTTTTTTATACAACATCTTTACCATAGCTCTGGAATCCGCATCCGCAAGCCGTTTGTAAGGGTATAAAAATTTCTCGCAGTAATATGCGGGTTTTTTCTGGCTTTCAATCCACAAAAAAATCGGACATTTGAACTCGCCAAATGTCCGACATTTTAGACTTGCGTTGTGATTTATTTCAGATCAAAACGATCCGCATTCATGACCTTTGCCCATGCCTTCACAAAGTCATTCACAAACTTTTCTTTATTATCATCTTGTGCATAAACTTCAGCATAAGCGCGCAGGATAGAATTGGAACCAAACACGAGGTCAACCCGAGTGGCTGTCCATTTCATCGCACCTGTCTTACGGCAACGAATTTCATAGAGGTTCCTGCCGACAGGCTTCCATGTATAAGCCATGTCAGTCAGGTTGACGAAGAAGTCGTTGGTTAATGCGCCAGCATGGTCAGTAAATACGCCATGTTTGGTGCCCGCATGATTGGTGCCGATAACGCGCATACCGCCAACCAGTGCGGTCATCTCGCAGGCAGTCAGCCCCAGCAATTGCGCACGATCCAGCAACAACTCTTCAGCATTGACGACATAGTCTTTTTTCAACCAATTGCGGAAGCCGTCTGCCAATGGCTCTAGTACACCGAAAGACTCGACATCGGTTTGCCCCTGCGTGGCATCGCCACGTCCTGGTGCGAAAGGCACACTGACATTGAAACCGCCGGCCTGAGCTGCCTGCTCGATACCGATATTACCTGCCAGCACAATCACATCTGCCACGCTGGCACTGGTTTCTGCGGCAATTTTTTCCAGCACGCTCAGTACCTTGGCTAAACGCGCTGGCTCATTGCCCTCCCAATCCTTTTGCGGCGCCAGACGAATGCGCGCACCGTTAGCACCACCACGCATATCTGAGCCACGAAAGGTTCTGGCACTATCCCAAGCTGTAGCCACCATATCGCTGATAGAGAGACCGCTAGCTGCAATCTTGGCTTTAACTGCAGCAACATCATAATTGCCGGATCCAGCAGGAATCGGGTCTTGCCATATCAAATCTTCTTTTGGCACGTCTGGGCCGAGATAGCGCGCTTTTGGACCCATATCGCGGTGCGTCAGTTTGAACCATGCGCGTGCAAAAACCTCAGTAAAATACGCCGGGTCTTGATGGAACCGCTCCGCGATTTTCCGGTATGCCGAGTCGAACTTGAACGCCATATCGGCATCGGTCATAATCGGTTTACGACGAATAGATGGATCTTCAACATCTACCGGCATGTCCTCTTCCTTGATGTTCACCGGCTCCCACTGCCAAGCCCCAGCCGGAGATTTTTGCAGCCACCAGTCATAACCAAGCAGTAAATCAAAATAGCCATTGTCCCACTTGGTCGGATGCGTGGTCCATGCACCTTCGATGCCGCTAGTCACGGTGTCGCGACCCACGCCGCGAGTCGTGTGGTTGTTCCAGCCCAGCCCTTGCTCTTCCAAATCGGCACCCTCAGGTGCTGACCCTAAGTTGGCAGCACTGCCATTACCATGACATTTACCCACTGTGTGACCGCCAGCAGCCAGTGCGACAGTTTCTTCGTCGTTCATCGCCATTCGTGCGAAGGTAATGCGAACATCATGCGCGGTTTTAATTGGGTCTGGCTTACCATCCACGCCTTCTGGGTTAACATAGATTAGACCCATCATCACAGCCGCCAGCGGGTTTTCCAAATCTCGTTCGCCAGAATAGCGGCTGTTAGGACTATCGGTAGGGGCGAGCCATTCTTTCTCTGAGCCCCAATAAATGTCTTTTTCCGGATGCCAAATATCTTCGCGACCGAAGCCAAAACCAAAGGTTTTCAAACCCATTGACTCATAAGCCATATTGCCAGCTAGGATAATCAGGTCAGCCCAGCTGATTTTGTTGCCATATTTTTTCTTGATTGGCCACAGCAGACGGCGCGCTTTGTCCAAGTTAGCGTTGTCTGGCCAAGAGTTCAGCGGTGCAAATCGCTGATTGCCAGTGCCTGCACCCCCACGACCATCAGCGGTACGATAAGTACCAGCCGCATGCCATGCCATGCGAATCATTAGGCCGCCATAGTGCCCCCAGTCTGCCGGCCACCATGCCTGACTGTCAGTCATCATAGCCTTGAGATCTTTTTTGAGCGCGTCAACGTCCAGTTTTTTGACTTCTTCACGATAATTGAAATCCGCACCCATCGGGTTGGTTTTGCCATCCTGTTGATGCAGGATGTCGAAGTTAAGGGCTTTAGGCCACCATTCCATATTTGTCATACTTGCCGAAGTCGCGCCGCCGTGCATAACTGGGCATTTTCCCGCTGTTGGATTTTTTTCCATAATGTATATCCTCAATTAGTTTGAATTAGCTATCGCATAATCTGCCAATAGCGCCAAAATTGTCTCTATTGGCAATGACTCTAGTAATGCTTTCCACCACATTTCACTTGCCTCCTTTCAATCAACATCGTGACTCGATGCATGATTGAATTCTAGTATTATTTTTTTTATTAGTATAATTGTATGTTTTTATTTTATTGATAAATAATATTTATTGAAATACAATGCTGATTATCTTAATCTAAAGCTTAATAATGACATTAACTGAACTTAAATTTATTGTCGCAGTAGCGCAAGAGCGCAATTTTAGGCGCGCGGCAGAAAAATGCTTTGTTACACAGCCCGCCTTAAGTCTAGCCATTAAAAAACTGGAAGACGAACTTAATATCAGTATTTTTGAGCGTAGCCGTACCGATGTAAGTGCTACAGAAATTGGCGCAAAAATTATTGAGCAGGCAGCAAAAGTATTAGAAGAAGCAGGGCGCATTAAGCAATTAGCTGAGCTAGGCAAAAATCAACTTATCGGCACATTTAAGCTGGGCATGATTCATTCCATTGGCCCGTATTTGTTGCCTGAAATTATTCCCATTTTGCGTAAAACTGCGCCTGACATGCCCCTTGAAGTAGAAGAAAATTTAACCGCTAACTTAGAAACGCAACTGCGCAACGGTGTGATTGACGCCGCCATTATTGCGTTGCCATTTGATTTGGCGGGTGTGCAATACCAAGCTTTATATGATGAAGAGTTTGATGTGGTGGTGCCAGTTAATCACCACTGGGCAGTGCGTAACTACATCAAACCTGAAGAGTTGGCAGAAGAAAAAGTGCTTTTACTCAATAGCGGCCATTGTTTTAGCAACCAAGTGGCAGAAGCTTGTCCAAATCTTGCTCGCAAAGGCGAAGTGTTGCAAGGCAACTCTTTAGAAACCATTCGTAATATGGTGGCTTCAAATTTAGGCATCACCGTGTTGCCATGCTCGGCTACGGCTGAACGTTACCATAACCCGCTCATTAAGGTGATTCCATTTACCCATCCCGCGCCGACAAGACGTATTGCGATTGCTTGGCGCAAAAGTTTTGCGCGCGTTGAAGCGGTTGAAATTATTGCGGATGCGATTAAAGCGATTGGCTCCAACTACATGAAAGTGGTGAACAATCCATCATAAATCCCATGTATTTTTTATTTGTAAAGTTCAACAAAAAATTACTGTTAAAAGCACTATTTTCACAACATATCATTTTAATGCTCTGTAAGCCGCATGGATACTGGCTTGCAGAGGCATATTTTTTTCTCGGACAAAAATAGACACTATCAAAAATGATAATTTCGTTATTTTTTGTATTTGATTTTGCAGTTTAATTCTGGCATTAAAGTAAGGTCGTCTGACCATATTAACAAGCCCATAATGCGTTAATCGTGTTAAAATCTCGCGTTAGTTTTATTCAAAAATAAAGAGCAAAAATGGATCAATTCGCTAAAGAAACCCTGCCGATTAGTTTAGAAGATGAAATGCGCCGTAGCTACCTTGATTACGCCATGAGCGTGATTGTAGGCAGGGCGTTACCCGATGTGCGCGATGGCTTAAAACCAGTGCATAGACGCGTGCTATTTGCCATGCACGAGCTCTCCAACGACTACAACAAACCTTATAAAAAATCCGCCCGTATTGTCGGCGATGTGATTGGTAAATATCACCCGCATGGCGACACCGCGGTATATGACACGATAGTGCGTATGGCGCAGGATTTTAGCTTGCGCTACATGTTGGTGGATGGCCAAGGTAACTTTGGCTCTGTGGATGGTGATAATGCGGCGGCAATGCGTTATACCGAAATCCGTATGGCGAAAATCGCCCATGAATTGCTCGCTGATATTGATAAAGAAACGGTGGATTTTGGCCCTAACTACGATGGTAGCGAGCATGAGCCACTCATTATGCCCGCGCGCATTCCTAACTTGCTCATCAACGGTAGCTCAGGTATTGCGGTGGGGATGGCAACTAACATTCCGCCACATAATTTGAATGAAGTGCTGGATGCCTGCTTTGCTTTGCTCAAAGACCCCGAAACAGGCATTGAAGAATTGATTGAACTAGTGCCTGCACCAGATTTTCCTACTGCTGGCATTATTTATGGCACAGTAGGTGTTAAAGAGGGCTACCGCACGGGTCGTGGTCGCGTGGTAATGCGTGGACGCACCCATGTGGAAGATATGGAAAAAGGCAGTCGCCAAATGTTGGTAGTGGACGAATTGCCATACCAAGTGAACAAAAAAACATTCGTTGAGAAAATTGCAGAACTCGTCAACGAGAAGAAAATTGAAGGTATCTCAGATTTACGTGACGAGTCTGATAAATCAGGCATGCGCGTAGTGATTGAGCTTAAACGCGGTGAGATTCCTGAGGTTATTTTAAACAATCTCTACAAACAAACCCAATTACAAGACACCTTTGGTATGAACATGGTGGCTTTGATGGACGGTCAACCACGTTTGTTAAACTTAAAACAAATGTTGGAGGCGTTCTTACGCCACCGCCGTGAAGTGGTGACACGTCGCACTGTATTTGAACTGAAAAAAGCTCGCGCGCGTGGACATGTGCTAGAAGGTTTAGCTGTTGCCCTGGCGAACGTGGATGAAATGATTGCCATTATTAAAGCTGCTCCAACGCCACCAGAAGCTAAAGTGGATTTGATGGCGAAAGCATGGAAATCCCCTGTGGTAGAAGAAATGCTTAAACGCGCGGCGATGGAAGCGGCGCGGCCTGAAGGTTTGGATGTCAACTTTGGTTTAACGCCCAATGGTTATAAATTGAGTGATATTCAGGCGCAAGAAATCTTGCAAATGCGCTTGCAACGCTTAACAGGCCTAGAGCAAGATAAAATTGTCACTGAATACAAAGAGGTGATGGATATTATTGCTGATTTACTCGATATATTAGCTACACCAGCCCGCGTAACCGCTATTATTACCGATGAGTTGACCGAAATACGTAAACAATTTGGCGATAAACGTCGCAGTGAAATTGTGGTGAATGCGCAAGATTTATCGCTGGAAGATTTAATCACGCCAACCGATGTGGTCGTAACGCTTTCACACACGGGATATGTTAAATCTCAACCACTTGAAGAGTATCGCGCGCAACGCCGTGGTGGCAGAGGCAAGCAAGCTGCTGCCACTAAAGAAGATGACTTTATTGATAAAATGTTTGTGGCCAATACGCATGATTACATTTTATGCTTCAGCAGCCGTGGTCGCGTGTATTGGCTAAAAGTGTATGAAGTGCCACAAGGTAGCCGCACTGGCCGTGGCAAGCCGATTGTCAACTTGTTCCCACTTGAGGAAGGCGAAAAAATTAACGCCATTCTTTCAGTAAAAGAGTTTGATGAAAATCACTTTATATTCATGGCAACAGCACAAGGCACTGTGAAGAAAACTGCACTCACAGAGTTTGCTAACCCACGTAAATCGGGCATCATCGCAATTAATTTAGATGATGGCGATTATTTGATTGGTGCAGAAGTGACCAATGGTCAAAATGATATTGTGTTGATTTCAGATGGTGGTAAAGCTGTTTGGTTTAGCGAAGATGAAGTGCGCCAAATGGGCAGGGCAACGCGTGGTGTGCGCGGTATGAAATTAGCGGCTAAACAACAAGTGCTCTCATTGCTGATTGCCGATAATGACCAACAAACGGTGTTAGTCGCAACTGAAAATGGCTATGGTAAGCGTACTATTCTGGCCGATTTCCGTCACTCAGGTCGCGGTACGCAAGGCGTTAAAGCCATAGCCGTAAGTGAGCGCAACGGTAATGTGGTTGCAGCTAAATTGGTGAATGAAGAAGATGAAATTATGCTTATTACTACAGGTGGTGTGCTCATTCGCACCCGCGTAAAAGAAATCAGAGACATGGGACGTGTCGCACAGGGCGTGACCTTGATTAACTTGGGTGAAGGTGAAAAACTTTCTGGCCTTGAGAAAATCGTTGAGACGGATGACGAAGAGTAATCTATGACGCAGATTTACAATTTTTCTGCTGGCCCAGCAGTATTGCCTAAGCCTGTACTTCAACGCGCACAAGCCGAAATGCTCGATTGGCATGGCTCGGGCATGAGTGTGATGGAAATGTCGCACCGTGGTAAAGAGTTTTTGAGTATTTTAGAGAAAACAGAAAACGATTTCCGCAAGTTGCTAAATGTGCCAAGTAACTACAAGGTGTTGTTTTTGCAAGGTGGTGCAATAGCACAAAATGCTGCGATTCCATTGAATTTACTCAACGGAAAAAGTGCTGATTATGCTATTACGGGTGGCTGGAGTAAGCGAAGTGTTGAGGATGCTCGCGCTTATGGTGATATTAACGTAGTGATAAACACAGAGACTGAGCATTTCACCTACGTACCAGACTTTTCAACATCGAAGCTCAATCGTAATGCAGCTTACTTGCATATTTGCACCAATGAAACTTTACAAGGGGTTGAATTTGTTGATTTGCCTGATGCGCATGGCGTGCCGATTGTGGCAGATATGTCGTCGCACATCCTGTCACGCCCAGTAGATGTGAGCCAGTACGGTGTGATTTATGCAGGTGCCCAAAAAAACATTGGCCCAGCGGGTTTGTGTATCGTGGTGGTGCGCGAAGATTTATTAGGCAAGGCCTCACCGCTCACGCCTGCTGTACTGAATTGGAAAGTACAAGCTGAAAATCAAAGCATGATAAACACGCCACCCACTTATAGTATCTACATTGCGGGTTTGGTGTTTGAGTGGCAGTTAGCGCAAGGTGGTGTTGAGGCTATAGAAAAGGTGAATATTGCAAAAGCACAATTACTTTATGATGCCATTGATAGCACTAATTTTTATATCAATAAAGTCGCTGTTGGTAATCGCTCGCGCATGAATATTCCTTTCTTTTTGAAAGATGAGTCTCTCAATGATGCATTTTTAAAAGGAGCAACAGAGCAAGGCCTATTACAACTCAAAGGACATCGTAGTGTGGGAGGTTTGCGCGCAAGCATTTATAACGCGATGCCGATTGAAGGTGTGCAGGCCTTAGTAAGCTATATGAAAGCGTTTGAGAAAAGTCATTAACTTTTACTTTAATTTAAATATATAACTTATTGATTATTAAAATTTATAATAATGTCAGAACAGCTAAAACAACATCGCGATCAAATAGATGCAATTGATGAACAAGTGCTCAAACTTGTGAACGAGCGCGCAAAACTTGCGCGTGCAATTGGTGGCTTAAAAGATGATGGTGTGATATATCGTCCAGAGCGTGAAGCGCAGGTGTTGCGCCGTTTGCAGGCTAATAATGCTGGGCCGCTTTCAAATGAAGCTGTGAGTAATATATTTCGTAGTGTGATGTCTAATTGTCGAGCGCTTGAAAAAGCGCTTTCTATTGCATTTTTAGGTCCGCTTGGTACCTATTCTGAAGAGGCTGCTCTTAAGCAGTTTGGCTTAGGTTGTGGTGCAGTGGTGTGTGGCTCAATTGATGAGGTTTTTCGTACCATTGAGGCCGGACAGGCGGATTATGGTGTTGTGCCAGTAGAAAACTCTACTGAAGGCGCGATTGGGTTAACTTTAGATTTATTGCTGACGAGTCCATTAAAAATTTGTGGTGAAGTAACCTTACCAATTCACCATTGTTTACTCTCGCAGCAAACAGATATTACGCAAATTTCACATATTTTTTCTCATGCGCAGTCTTTGGCACAATGTCACGAATGGTTAAGTAAAACTTTGCCTAATGCAGCACGTGAGGCCGTTACTAGCAATGCGCGTGCGGCGCAGATGATTCATGAATTAGTCTCAGCTGATGGTACATTTGCGGCTGCCATTGCTAGCAAGCGTGCGGCGGAGTTATTTGGTCTAAATGTGTTGGCCGAAAATATTGAAGATGACCCAAAAAATACCACTCGTTTTTTAGTGTTGGGTAAACACGATGTTGCGCCATCTGGGCAAGACAAAACATCGCTTGTCATGGCCACTAAAAATGCCCCTGGTGCTGTAGTTTCTCTGCTTTCCCCGCTAGCTGAGCATGGTGTTAGCATGACAAAATTTGAATCTCGCCCATCAAAAACGGGTGTTTGGGAATATGTGTTTTTTGTAGATATTGAAGGTCATCATCAAGATGCAATGGTGCGTTCTGCCTTAAGTATGATTAGTCAGCGTGCAGCCTTTGTAAAGGTATTGGGTTCATATCCAATGGCTGTGGTTTAGGTGTAGCGCTTTTACTATCAGAACTCACTCACTATGCCACTTAGTGCAACATTATTAAGCGATAATTTATGGAGCAACTTATCGCTGCAATTTTATAATGCGCGACTTGAAGCCCATTATAAAAAGCATATCATGCCGCGCGTACTCACGCAGTCTCGTCTAGCTTTGTTGCTCATCGCGATGATGTATGAACTTTATGGCATTTTAGATTACTTGCTTGCGCCACAACAGTTATTGGGGCAAATCACCGTTATTCGCTCTGCCACCACTTTTACTATTTTGTTTATCTTTACCCTAACTTTTTTTAGGGTGTTTAGAAAATATCACCAAGCCATTCTAACTTTTGCATTACTGCTAAGTGCTGTAAGTTTGCTATGGAAAATGACGTTGATTGAGCAGCAGCTCTTTCCTTATTATTTTACCGGCTTATTGTTACTGCTTTTTTGGGTGCATGCTTTTTATGTGTTAAATTTTGCTTGTGCATTTTTTGCAACCTTCGCAATTGTTGTTATTTCTGTTGTTTCGTTTTTTGCACTTTTTTCGTTTCCACTGCACGAGGCGATTAGCTATCTGATTGTACTTATAGCAGCTTTTAGTATCTCTATTTTTTCAGGATACATTGGAGAAAAAAGTGATCGATCATTGTTTTTGCGAGAGAAAGAGTTAGACCGTGAACGCTATGTTCACCGCGAGCGCTCTATGCATGATGAACTCACCGGGCTGCCAAACCGATTATTATTGCTTGACCGCATTGACCAAGTTATTTTGGATGCGAGTCGTAACAATCAGTTTTGTGTTGGTTACTTTTTAGATTTGGATAACTTTAAAATTATCAACGACACTTACGGTCATGCGATTGGCGATGCCGTATTATTAGAAGCCAGTAATCGCTTAAAAGCAGCTATTCGAGCAACAGACACCGTTGCTCGATTATCGGGCGATGAGTTTTTTGTGTTGGCAAGAGACATTAAAAATAAAGAACAGGCCTTAGCTTTTGGGCATAAATTACTGCGTAGGCTGAGTAAACCTTATAAATTGAGTGGCAAAGTGGTCAGTACGACTTTATCTGCTAGTGTGGGCGCTTGCTTGTTTCCTTATGTTGGCGTTACACCGTTAGATATGATAGAAAAGGCCGACCACGCCATGTATCAAGTGAAGTTAAGTGGTAAGTCTGGTATTGCAATGGCCAAGTAGAGAAGTCTTTTAAAAACACTTCTTGTGGTGAATTGCGGCGTTGCGCGGTGCTCAGAATGCTCATGTACTTCGTGTACACTCCGCTTCTTCTGCTCCGTGCGCCTTGCACTTCATCCCCAATAAGTATTTTTACAAAGACCTCTATGTTAAAATGTTAGTAAGGCGGCTGCAAGCCGCATTTTTATTTAAAGTGTTTAGTTTATGCTTAAAAATTTAGCGCCAAGTTATATTCAAGCCATTGCCCCTTATCAAGGGGGCAAGCCCATTTCTGAGCTTGCCAGAGAGATGGGTCTAAACGAGGCCGATATTGTTAAATTAGCTTCTAATGAAAATCCATTAGGTATGAGTCCTAAAGCACTCATGGCCGTGGAAGACGCAATTGCTGATATTGCCCGCTATCCTGATGGTAACAGTTTTGCCTTGCGCGATGCAGTAGCAAAAAAATTTAATGTTGCCGCTAATCAATTAGTGTTTGGTAATGGCTCAAATGATATTTTAGAGCTTGCAGCACGCGCATTTTTGCATGCAGGATGTGAGGCAATTTATTCTCAACACGCTTTTGCTGTTTATCCCTTGGTAACGCAAGCCGTGGGCGCCACAGGTGTTGTAGTACCAGCTAAAGACTTCGGCCATGATTTAGCCGCCATGCTCAAAGCCATTACACCCAAAACGCGGTTGATATTTATTGCCAACCCCAATAACCCAACAGGTACTTTAATTGCTAAAGACGTATTAAAAGCCTTTTTAAAGCAAGTGCCGAGCAATGTGTTGGTGATGTTAGATGAGGCTTATGATGAGTATTTGCCTGCTGAGCACAAATCTGAGGCAATTGCATGGCTAGGCGAGTTTGAAAACCTGATGATTTCCCGCACTTTTTCTAAGGCATACGGTTTGGCTGGTTTGCGCGTCGGGTTTGGCTTAATGCACGCCGATGTGGCCGATATGCTTAATCGCGTGCGTCAACCTTTTAATGTGAATAGTCTGGCGCAAGCCGCAGCGGTGGCTAGTATTGTCGATGATGATTTTGTCGCACGTAGCTACGCGGTTAACCAAGCGGGGATGACGCAATTAACACAAGGCTTAAAAAAACTGGGGCTAGATTTCATTCCATCATTTGCTAATTTTGTCAGCTTTAAAGTTAAAAATGCTGCGCAAGTGAATCAACAATTATTGCAAAAGGGCGTAATTGTGCGACCCATAGCCAACTATGAAATGCCTGAATATCTACGGGTGAGCGTGGGCTTATTCAGCGAAAATGCACGCTTTTTAGCAGTGCTTGAAGAAATTTTAAAGTAGAGATACAACCGATGACCCAATATGAAAAATTAGCGACGGATGATGTTCGCATTCGCGACATTAAACCGCTAATTCCACCTGTAGAGTTGCTTGCGCGATGCAAAGAAAGTAGCGAGTCTACCCAAAATATTTTGGCCACCCGTGAGGCGATACACCGCATTTTACATGGTCAAGATGACCGCTTGCTCGTGGTGGTTGGGCCTTGCTCAATTCACGACACTAAAGCGGGTATGGAATACGCCAATCGTTTGTTGCAAGTAAAACAAGCACTGAAAGATGACTTGCTGATTGTGATGCGCGTTTACTTTGAAAAACCGCGCACTACTGTAGGCTGGAAAGGGCTCATCAACGACCCACATTTGGATGGTAGCTACCAAATTAACGAAGGTTTATCTATTGCCCGCAAGTTTTTGCTGGATGTGAATGAAATTGGCATGCCAGCTGGGGCGGAGTTTTTAGACACCATCACCCCGCAATACACAGCCGACCTAGTAAGCTGGGGCGCGATTGGTGCGCGTACAACAGAATCGCAAGTGCATCGCGAGCTATCTTCAGGCTTATCTTGCCCAGTGGGGTTTAAAAACGGCACCGACGGTGGCGTAAAAGTAGCGATTGATGCAATTAAAACTGCAGCTAGCCCGCATCACTTTTTATCTTTTACCAAAGAAGGCACGGCGGCGATTTTCTCAACCTCCGGCAATGAAGATTGCCACGTGATTTTACGCGGTGGCAAAGAGCCCAATTTTGACGCTGCACATGTGGAAGAAGTCTGCAAACAGCTTGCTGAGGCTAAACTCAAACCTATTTTGATGATAGATTGCAGCCATGCCAACAGCAGTAAAGATTTTCGACGCCAAAAAGACGTTGCTCGCGATATTGCCACACAACTTTCTGCTGGCGATCAGCGTATTATCGGCGTGATGATAGAATCGCATTTAAAAGAAGGGCGTCAAGACCACGCGCCAGGCTGTGATTTGGTGTATGGGCAATCCATCACCGATGCTTGTTTAAGTTGGGAAGATACTGTGACACAACTTGAAATGCTCGCGCAAGCAGTCCAAAATCGCCGCAAAAAATAGCGTTTTTTTATCAATATATTTTTTAGTTATATTAACTTATTTCTCTCCGAGAGAAAATTATACCGCTGTAAGCCAGTCTGGATGAGGCTTCCAGAGGAGGTGAAATGATATTGCTATTAAAAATAGGCTTTTTAGTGAGTTAAGCGAGTCATTCATCATGAATTTACTTAGTGCTTATTAGGTAAGTTTGCGGTGTTGCAAGTGGCAAATGTGGCGCACAATGCGTCTCACGTTGTGGCAACTCAATAACAGTAGCAACAGCGAAATTACTTAACTAATCTAAAAAAGGAAATTTATCATGTGGACAACTCCAGCAGCTACTGAAATGCGTTTTGGCTTTGAAGTAACAATGTACGTAATGAATAAATAAGTTAACAATAATTAGCCTTTTGGCTTTTTATAAAAAGGCTGTTGAAAAACAGCCTTTTTTTATAGACGCGTTATTTTAAGTTGGTTAATTAGTAAAAAAAGAATTGTAAAATCAAATGCATATACATGTTTTAGGCGCAGGCGCAGGGGGTGGTTTTCCACAGTGGAATTGTAATTGTTTTAACTGCGACGGTCTGCGTAAAGGTACCATTAAAGCCACCAAGCGCACCCAATCTTCTATTTGTGTGAGTAGCAATGGTGTTGACTGGGTGTTGTTTAATGCGTCACCCGATGTGCTACAACAAGTTCAAGATTTCCCCGCGCTACAGCCTGCACGGGCCGTGCGCGATACGGGTATTCAAGCGATTGTGCTGATTGACGCACAAATTGACCACACGACTGGCTTGTTTATGTTGCGTGAAGGCACGGTGAAGCGCGAGATTTATTGTACCGAGCAAGTGTATGGCGATTTAACTTCAGGTAACCAGATATTGAATATTCTGGGGCATTATTGCGGCATTAATCACCATCAAGTACCAATTGATGGCAAAACCAGCTTTAGCATTCCCAATGTGCCCAATTTAAAATTTACAACGGTTGCGCTCAAAAGTGCTGCACCGCCATATTCGCCACACCGCAATAATCCGCAAGCGGGCGATACCATTGGTGTGCTGATTGAAGAAATCTCGACCGGTAAAAAGTGCTGGTATTCGCCTGGTTTGGCCGAAATTGAACCACATTTACCAGTGTTGATGCATCAAGCGGATTGCATCATGGTAGATGGCACGTTTTGGACAGACACGGAAATGATTGATTTAGGGCTCATGACAAAAACCGCGCGTAGCATTGGCCATAATCCACAATCAGGCGAGCACGGTATGATTGAAGATTTAGACAAGTTTGGCACGGACAAAAAAGTGCGCAAAGTGCTGATTCATATTAACAACACCAACCCGATTTTGCGTGAAGATTCTGCTGAGCGCGCAACACTCACCAAGCACGGAATTGAGGTGGCGTTTGATGGCATGGATATCGTGCTTTAAATGTACGAGAAAAAATAACGCCTCTGCAAGCCAGTAACCATGAGGCTTTCGCATTCGACTTAGTGCTTTGGCACTTAGCGAGAATGGTGATGCCAAGAACTGGTACAGAGCATCGAAAAGAAGTAATAGAAAATTTGGCTGAATTTTTAAGTATTTGATATTGAAAAAAGAGAGTAAAAAATGACGACATTAGCCCCTTGGAGCAGAGAAGAATTTGAAGCAAAATTACGTGAAAAAGGTAAGGGTTATCATATTAATCACCCGATACACGTGCTGATGTATGAAGGCAAATTAACACAAGCGCAAATGCAAAGCTGGGTGGCTAATCGCTATTATTATCAAATTGCGATTCCGATGAAAGATGCGGCGATTTTATCTAATTGCCCAGACCGTGAATTGCGTCGCGGCTGGATTCAACGCATTTTTGACCACGATGGCAGTGGTAATATTGCTGAAGGCGGCGAGGGTGGTATTGAAGCTTGGATTCATTTAGGTCATGCAGTAGGGCTGACACGTGACGAAATTATGTCGCTCAAATTAGTGGCGCCTGGCACTTTGTTTGCGGTAGATGCGTACATCAACTTTGCCAAACAACGCCCGTGGCAAGAGAGCGTTTGCTCTAGCTTGACTGAACTCTTTGCGCCGCACATTCACCAGCAACGCATAGATTCTTGGCCAGATATGTACCCGTGGATTAACGCTGAAGGCATGCAATATTTTAAAAATCGCCTCACTCAAGCGCGTCGCGATGTAGAGCAAGGCTTGGCGATTACGCTAGATTACTTTGGACGCACTCGCGAGCTGCAAGAACGCGCATTAGAGATTTTGCAATTTAAGTTGAACGTATTGTGGGTGATGGCGGATTCGATTATGTTGCAATGTGCAGATATTAAAGTGGAAGGCCGTGACTATTTGCGCCAACCAGTTATTGAAATTAAATAAAAAAAGACAATTATGGTTCAACATACAATACGCGACCAAGATGTTTATGCAATCGCCATGCATCACCGTTTTCAGTGGGAAGAAGCGCAACAATGTTACGTGATTTTGTTTCCTGAAGGCATGGTAAAGTTGAACGGCGGCGCAGGAGAAGTGCTCAAACGCATTGATGGAAAATGCACTGTGGCCGAGATTGTGGCAGATTTAAAAGCAACTTTTCCTGATGCGCCTAATATTGAAGAAGATATTATGGGCATGTTTGATTTGGCCGTGGGTAAGGCTTGGCTGAGAAAAGTAAGCTAGAGAAAGGTAAACCAAATGGCACAAGTCAATAATGGCGTTTCAGCAAGTGCAACACAAACACAACCTTTGTGGCTATTAGCAGAGGTGACGTATCGCTGCCCTTTGCATTGTGCGTTTTGCTATAACCCAACCGATTACGATAAGCACACTAAAAATGAGCTGACGACTGAACAGTGGATTCAAGCCTTGCGCGATGCCCGTAAGCTTGGCGCCATTCAGTTGGGTATTTCAGGTGGCGAGCCGTTATTGCGTGATGATATTGAAGATATTGTTATTGAAGCGAAAAAACTTGGCTATTACAGCAATTTGATTACTTCGGGTGTTGGCCTCACTGAAAAACGTATTCAGGCATTTAAAGACGGCGGTTTAGACCATATTCAGCTTTCAATGCATGATATTACTGAAGAAATCAATAACTTCATCACTAACACCAAAACGTTTGAACTCAAGAAAAAAGTCGCGGCGATGATTAAAAGCCATGGCTACCCAATGGTGTTGAATGTCGTGATTCACCGCTATAACATTGGTCACATGAAAGAAATTCTCGAAATGGCCGAGGCACTGGGTGCGGACTATATTGAGCTAGCGAATACGCAATATTATGGCTGGTCGCTCGTTAACCGTAGCCAATTGATGCCCACCAAAGCACAGGTGGACGAGGCCGAGCGTGTCACCAATGAATATCGTGCCAAAGTAGATGGCAAAATGAAGATATTTTTTGTGGTGCCAGATTACTTTGCTGACCGACCCAAAAAATGCATGAACGGTTGGGGTGAGGTATTTATGATTGTCACCGCCAATGGCGATGTGCTGCCTTGCCACTCTGCGCGTTCGTTACCAAACATGCAGTTCCCCAACGTGAAAGATAGCGATTTAGGCTGGACTTGGAAAGACTCCCCAGCGTTTAACCAATATCGAGGTACTAGCTGGATGAAAGAGCCTTGCCGTAGTTGCTCAGAAAAAGAAAACGATTTAGGTGGTTGCCGCTGCCAAAGTTTCTTACTCACAGGTGACGCGGAAGCGGCTGACCCTGTTTGCACCAAATCACCGCATCGGCATTTGATTGATGAAGCGATTGTGAATGCGCAAAACCCGCAGCTTCAGGCACAGCCAATTATTTTTAGAAACGATAAAAATTCTAAAAAAGTGCTTGAGGGTGAATTTCAAGAGCGATTGGCAGCGTTTCACGCACTGCCTTAGCCAATAGCCGTTATAATTCTAGGCGCACCCTTGTGCGCCTTTTTTATTGATAGATAATATCTGACTCCCTTGAAATCACATTCCAACATCTTAGTTTTCGTTCTCGCTGCCTTAGCGGCACTGGCCCCTTTTGCCATAGATACTTATTTGCCCGCGTTTCACGCGATGGGCGCGGATTTTTCTACAAGTGATGTGCATATTCAACAAAGCCTTACTTTTTATTTGTTGCCCTATGCTTTGATGACCTTATGGCACGGCGCAATTTCAGATAGCATCGGCCGCATCGCCACCATACAATGGGGTTTGGGAATTTTTGTGCTGGCAAGCATTGGCTGCGCATTTGCGCCCAACGTAGAAACGCTATGGTTTTTTCGGGCATTGCAGGGTGCATCGGGCGGGGCAGGCAATACGGTTGCACGCGCAATGGTGCGCGATCTTTTTGAAGGGGTTCAAGCACAACGCGTAATGGCTACAGTGCAAATGCTATTTGGCATTGCTCCGGCCGTAGCGCCTATCATCGGTGGACTATTACTGGGCATACATTGGCAAGCTATTTTTATCTTTTTGGCTATTTACGCTGGGCTAAGTTTATGGGCTGCGGTAAAGTATCTGCCAGAAACCATGCCAGCAGAAAAACGCCTCAAACTTTCAGTACCCAACGTATTAGCGAGCTACAAAACTATTTTTAGCGATACTGAATACACCAAACTCTGTTTAAGTTCAGGTGCAAATTTCGCAGGGTTTTTTGTGTATGTGTTAGCTAGCCCGGTGTTTTTGGGTAAATTACTTGGCTTGAATCCGCAACAATATGGCTATTTATTTGTGCCTACCGTGTGCGGCATGGTGCTCGGTTCTTATCTGGCTAAAAAAGTGGCGGGGCAGTATGCCAATAAAACGGTGGTGAAATCTGCTTACTTGTGGATGACGGCGATGGTTTTGCTTAACCTTGCGATTTGCCAATTTTTACCAGCTCAGCCTATTTATAATATTTTACCCATCGCATTATTTAACATTGGCATGGCATTGGCGATGCCCATTTTGTCTATCGCCGCACTGGATCGCCATGCCAAAATTCGCGGCACAGCGGCTTCAGGTCAGGCATTTGTGCAAATGTTTTTATCTACCGTGTCGGCAGGTTTAATTGTGCCATTGGTTTGGGCTACCCCTTTGGGCTTAGCGTTTGTCATGGCGGCTTACTTGATATTTGGCTGGTTAATGGTTACCAATACCCAGCTTTGGAAAGCGCAATCAGTCAGTTCATCCTAGCTAAAAGATGCTGAGAAATTCAGCAAGTTTTATATTCAGTTTAGACACATTTTTTATTCATCTTCTTTAGTGCTGCCCTGTACCAGTGCTTGGCATCACCATTCTCGCTAAGTGCTAAAGCACTAAGTCGAATGCGAAAGCCAGTATCCATGCGGCTTGCAGGGCATTGTTTTTCTCTCGGGCGGTTTTTTGCACATTCTTTTCATTTTTTATTGGCAATAAAGTGATAAATAGAGATAGAAAAATAGCGCTATAGTTTGAATTGAATTGAAATGGTTTATCAC
Organism: Pseudomonadota bacterium; assembly: GCA_029556915.1. Taxonomy (GTDB): domain Bacteria; phylum Pseudomonadota; class Gammaproteobacteria; order Burkholderiales; family Methylophilaceae; genus Methylotenera. The sequence continues at coordinate 78,129 of JAKQIT010000091.1, read as the reverse complement.
ACAATATGAGAAGAACACCTTTAATCCATTTTTGTGAATACGATGACCTATGGCCAACGAACCAAAAACAACTAGTAAAACCCCATCCGCCGTGGACGTGGCGCGCGAAACCATTAAACAAATGGCGCTAAGACGTGTTGAGCCTAATCCTGAAAACTATCAGGAGATTTACCATGAAATTGCAGGCATTAAAGTTGCACCTACATTGCATCATGCGATGCAAAAATCACTAAAAGGCTTACCGCGCGAAACCACTGCCCAAATCACTTGGCTGAACCGTTGGGAAAAAATGCTCAAACAAGAGCAGTGGGACGAGTTACCTGCATTATTAGCGGATGGCATGGATGCAAAAGTTGGCATGTCACAACAATGGCCGGTGGCAATTAGAGATTTATTACGGGCGTGGGATACCAAGCACGTAGAGATGGATGAAACCAAAAAGAAAGAAACCTTAGAACGGGTATTGATTAAGTTTGGTCACGATGAGCAATTAGCACAAAAAATTCAAGGGCTAGCGCAAACATGGTTGCAGTTGGAAAGTAAAAATACCGATGGTGCGATGGTAGAAGTGCTTGAAACGGAACTACCAAAAGCGACCACTTCTATTGCTTTAGTAGAAGGTGATTTAGTTAGTAGTCAAACCGTTGCAACGTCGCCACAACCAACGGTAAAAGCAAATGATAAGCAAATCGACAGCCCAGCTAGCGATGATGCGGAACTAGAAGCAATTGAAACGCATGATAATAAGCAACTCTTTGAGATTTTTAATACTTTAAAAGATATTTATAAACAGTCACTTAAGCACGGATTGATTCCGCGATTAGAAGGTTACCCTGATATTGAAATAGAAGCGCAGAAATTGCTGAAAGAGGCTGAAAAGGCGCGCAAGTTTAAAGAGTGGCAGCAAGTGGCAAAACATTTTAGGGCGCTATTAGTGCGTGTTGAGGTGATTGGCGCAAACGAGCATGGTATTCGCCATGATTTAATGAGTTTGCTTAAGTTGTTGGTGGAAAATATTTCAGAGTTGGTCGCAGAAGACCAATGGCTACGCGGTCAAGTGGCGGTGATTCAAACCATTTTATCTAGTCCGCTGGATAGAGCGCAAATTCAAAGCGCTGAAAAAAGCCTGAAAGAAATCATCTTTAAGCAAGGCATGATTAAACATAGTTTACAAGAAGCAAGAAGTGCGTTTAAAAATATGCTGGCAACATTTGTGGATAGATTGTCACACATGTCGCAAACCAGTGGTGACTACCAAGAAAAAATTTCAGATTACTCAAATTTACTGTCCGAGACCGATGATATTTATAAAATCAACGAAATTCTCGAAGGCATAATGAACGATACGCACGTGATGCAAACAGACATTGTGCATTCTCGTGAATTGTTGATTGCGCAGCGTGATGAAGTGATGACTTCGCAAGAGCGAATTAAAAAATTGCAAAACGAACTTACGCAATTAAGCGAAGTGGTACGCGTTGACCAACTCACTGGTGTGTTAAATCGCCGAGGGCTAGATGATGCGATTGTGCGCGAAATTTCTCGGGTGAATCGCACTGGTGGTAATTTAACCATTGCCATGTTGGATGTGGATAACTTTAAACAATTAAATGATACGCATGGACATCAAGCAGGCGATAGCGCATTACAACATTTGGCGCAAGTGATTCAAGAAACGTTGCGACCAACCGATGTGATTAGCCGGTTTGGCGGTGAAGAGTTTGTGATTTTATTGCCAGATACCGATGTTACGGATGCGCACATTGCGATAACACGTTTGCAACGTACGCTGACCAAACGCTTTTTTATTGCCAACGCTGAGCGTTTGCTGATTACGTTCAGTGCTGGTATTGCGCTGTATAAAAAAGATGAAGACCAAATGACCGCAATCAACCGTGCCGACCAAGCGATGTATATGGCTAAAAAAACCGGCAAAAATAAAGTGATGACTGAGGCTGATTTGGATGCAAGGGTTGAAGTTGTCTAAGTGTTTGATTTGAGAATTGTTTTCAAGTTGAACTATTCCTATTGGTAACTAAGTAAATTCATGAATTCCACTTTTAAATGTAATATTTTGTTACAAATAGTCTTGTATTTATCGCTATTTGGTACATAATGATTCTTACGGAGTCTTGTATAAGATTGCGCTTTAAATTACGTAAATATTAAATTTAGGGGTAGGGTAAATTGTTAATTCATTATCAAATTTATGCTACTTTACCTGCGCAGCAAATGCAAAAAGCGCAATATATTTACATTCAAAATAGTTTTTCACTTCACACCTACTTTTATGAAACTTGCATTGAGGTAGGGCGATGAACCATCAAGAGCTTAACCTGCAAATTGCTTTATCCAGCTTTCCTGGGCTCGTTGTGCAATTTCACATTAAGCCTGATAACAAATTAGTATTTGATTATTTAAGTGATGGTTGTCTAGCGCTGCTTGGTCGCACGCCTGAAGATTTACTCGCCAATCCGCAGCAATTTTTAGAAATGATGAATGTGCGTGAGCGCGCCACTTTATTTAAACGTTTACAAAAGTCTCAAGAAAAATTGACTTTTGCTAATTGGGAGGGACGCGTTTGGATTGACGGTTGGCAAGATACTAAATGGATTAACTTGCGCGCCACTCCGCGCCGCGTTTCGATGAATCATCTAGTGCAATGGAGTGGTGTGATGATGAACATCACGCATAGTAAACTAGAAAAATTAGAAATTGAAGAGTCACGCCGTAAGCTAGCGGAGCTCACTTCTCACCTAGAAACGATTAAAGAAGAAGAACGGGCAAAAATTGCCCGCGAAATTCATGATGATTTAGGCGGAAACTTAACCGTGATAAAAATTGGCTTGTCTAACATCATGGGCAAACTGCAAGAAAATCAGGCTAATTTAAAGGCACAAGCCCATGGTTTAGAGGATATTGTCGATAATACTTTTAACGCCATTCACCGTATTTCACATAATTTAAAGCCAACCGTGCTTGATTTAGGTATTGTTGATGCGATTGATTGGCAACTAGAAGAATTTAAAAAGCAGTCTGGCATTGCCTGTAGTTTTTTTAGTAATCAATCTGAAATAGCGATGACTTCAGAGCAGTCGATGGCGTTATTTCGTATTTTTCAAGAAGCACTCTCTAATATTGGCAAGCATGCGCATGCCAAACAAGTTGAAGTCAATATCATCAGAGAAAACTGTCACGTTGAGCTCATCATTCGTGATGATGGTGTGGGCATTAAGCCTAGAGATAAGTTAAAGGCAAACTCTTTTGGCCTGCATGGCATGAAAGAACGTATTGAGATGCAGCATGGTGCATTAACAATAACAAAAGTAAAACCTAAGGGTACCTTGATAAAAGTCAATTTGCCTATAGGGTAACAAGTGTAGTATCGCGGCTCTTAAAGTGCTGCATCAGGGGAAGTAATGAATCAGCAAAAGATTAAAGTTATTATTGCAGATGACCATGCCATTTTACGGGCAGGTATTAAGCAAATTTTAATGGCTACCGATGATATGGAAGTGGTGGCGGAAGCAAAAAATGCGAGTGAGGCCATTAAGTTTGCAGGTCAAGTAAAGGCTGATGTGATGTTGTTAGACATTGCTTTGCCAGATCGCAGCGGTATTGACGCGCTCAAATACATTAAAAAAGACAACGCTAAAATTGGCGTATTGATGCTGTCGATGTATCGAGAAGATCAATACGCGGTGCGCGCTTTAAAATCGGGAGCTTCAGGGTATTTGTGCAAGCAAAGTGCATCAAACGAGCTAGAAAATGCCATACGAACCGTGGCCAAAGGTAAAAAATATATCACACCAGAGGTAGCAGAAGTGCTCGCCAGCCATGTGGAAACCGAAACGCAAAAGTTGCCGCATGAGTTATTATCAGACCGCGAATTTCAAACACTCACGATGATTGCTTCTGGTCTGTCGGTGAGTGAGATCGCCGAAAAATTATCGCTTTCAGTCAAAACAGTGAGCATGTACCGCACCCGATTGCTTGAAAAAATGCAGTTGAAACATAATGCCGACATTACGCATTATGTGATTAAAAATAATCTTGATACTTAAAATGACCTACTTCGTATCAATTTTTACTGTTCCAGTTCACCTATGAAGACTTTACTTGGCAAAAGTTAGCTAGTCATTCATACGCTCGCCAAAGCGTTTTAGCGCCCCAAAATTCCCCGAGAAAATTTAATGCCTCTGTAAGCCGCATAGAATAAGGCTTGCAGAGGTGCTTAAATGAAGTTAAGCAAAATCACTTATTTAATATATCGATTTAAGCCACTTTACCCCCTGTATTTTGCATTTATTTTAATTTTTTTTTGGCTATGATGTTGCCTAATAAATCACCGCTGCCAGCGGGATAATTACTAGGAAGATACTCAAAATATGCTGCAGAAAATCTCTAAAATTAAAAATAAATTTTAACCATGACCCTAAAGAAATAATTACTGACACCGAAAAAGATTCATCGGGCTGCTTTATTGGCAATAAACAAATAAAGTTCGCGATTTTGTAAAAAAGGTAAATCTAAACAAATAGTTACAGATAAGCCTAAAGTTTCAAAAACGCTTACCGATATTAGTTTTAACTGCCAAGCAATTGAATAAGTTGCAACGCTAAAGCAGTAAAGTGTCATTAAATTTTATTTAATTTTAGGAGATATATCATGGCTGCAGTAATTAATACAAACTTAGCATCATTAAACACACAACGTAACTTAAGCGCTTCACAATCTAGCTTAAATACATCTATTCAACGTTTGTCTTCAGGCTTACGTGTTAACAGCGCAAAAGATGACGCTTCTGGCTTAGCTGTTGCAACAAAAATGGATGCACAAGTACGTGGTTTTAACCAAGCGATTCGTAATGCTAACGACGCGATTTCATACTCACAAACAGCTGAAGGCGGCTTAGGTGCATTAACAGATTCACTACAACGTATGCGTGAAATTGCGGTTCAAGGTTCTAACGTGACAACAGACAACGCTAGCTTAGCAGCTGAGTTTTCAGCACTACAAGCTGAGGTAACACGTGTAACAGGTAACACTATGTTTAACGGTAGCAATACATTGGCTGGTGGTTCAAAAACATTCCAAGTGGGTGCTGGTACAGCTGCAGGTGACCAAATCACTGTTTCAGGTACAGACTTAACAGCTGCAACAGCAAAAACAGCGATCGCTGCTGGCGCTACAATTAAAGTGGACACCAATGCGAACTCTAAAGCAGCAATTACTGCAATTGACCTAGCATTAACTGAAGTGAACGCTGAGCGTACTACTTACGGTGCTGTACAAAATCGTTTTGAATCAGTAATTAGCACATTGCAAATCTCTTCAGAAAACCAAGCGGCTGCTAAATCTCGTATTATGGATGCTGACTTTGCCGCAGAAACTGCAAACTTGACACGTGGTCAAATCTTGCAACAAGCAGGTACAGCTATGTTAGCCCAAGCTAACTCAGCACCAAACGGCGTGTTAGCTTTGTTAAGAGGTTAATCGGTAGTTTAGTAAATGAAATGAAACTTACGGGGTTGATTGAAGCCCTGTAAGTTTTTGTAAAGAGGGATAACATCATGTTAAACAATAGTTTAGATGTTTACGACAAAGTTAATGCCACGGCTACAGCGCAAAAATATGCGGGTAGCCCATTTGCGTTTAGAGGCCAGGAGTCTGTTAATTCTTTAGCTAAGACAGATGCTGCTAATAAGCCGGCTTTAATCGATGAAGCAGCATTATCTAAAGCCGTCAAAATGCTTAATGAGCACGTGGCGCCAGCGTTGCAATCTGTTGAGTTTTCGATAGACCAAGAGACAAATCGAACCATCGTTAAGGTAGTGGATACGGCAACACACAAAGTGCTTAGACAAATACCCAACGAAGAAGTCATTGCGATGTCAAAGACATTGGGAAAATTACAAGGTTTAATGATTAAACAAACCGCTTAAGAGGTAAAGTTTTTTCATATATTGACGTAATCAAGTTTATAAAATTGATATTTTGATAGTAGTGGGTATAGGAGTTTAGACATGGCAATTACATCAGCGGGAATCGGCTCTGGACTAGATGTTAGCGGCATTGTATCTAGCTTAATGTCGGTAGAACGTCAGCCATTAAATGCCCTGACTAAACAAAAAACGGCTTATGAAACCAAAGTATCTGCTTATGGTTCGATGAAAAGTGCATTATCAACTTTTCAAACAGCCATTAGCTCCTTGTCAGATGCTACAAAGTTTAATGCGCAAGCAGTGACCTCAGGTGACACCAAAGTTTTTACTGCAACAGCTAATGGCCAAGCAACCAATGGTTCATACAGCGTTACAGTCAATCAATTAGCTAAAGCGCAAAAATTGGTGATGGCTGGCACCGCCAACACGACAGACGTGGTTGGCACTGGTACACTCACTATTTCATTTGGTAAGTTTACTGAGGCAACCACTACCCCAGTAGCTGCAGCCAGCTTTACCCCAAATACGGCCAAAACTGACATTACCATCGACATCAATAGTGCAAATAATACCTTATCAGGCGTGCGAGATGCGATTAATGCAAGTAATTCAAGTGTGAGTGCCGCTATTGTAAATGACGGAACGACTAACCGCTTAGTCATTACCTCAAAAGATACGGGTGAAGTGAACAGCTTAAAAATTTCTGTGGCAGATGCCGATGGTAACTCACAGGATGCGACTGGTTTATCCCAATTGGCTTATGACCCATTAGCAGTAAGCGGAGCAGGGAAAAACTTAACGCAGTTGCAGGCCGCCAAAAATGCTTTATTTGAAGTGGATGGTATTGCCATTTCTAAAGCGAGCAATGTAATTACCGATGCAATTGAGGGCGTGACTTTAAACTTGCTCAGCGTCAACACGGGTAGCACGCTAAGTCTTGATGTTGCAACAGATAAAGAAAAAATTAAAGAATCGGTTAAAAGCTTTGTTGATGCTTTTAATAAGTTAGATGACACGCTGCGCAATTTAACAAAATACGACAGCACTGGAAAATCTTCTGGCGTGTTATTAGGCGATGCAACTGCGCGTTCTGTCATGACACAGGTAAAAGCGGTGATGACAAAGTCACTCGAATCAACTAACAGTGTCAATACATTAACCCAAGTTGGTATATCGTTTCTCAATACGGGTAAATTAGCCTTAGATGAGGCAAAGTTATCTAAAGTATTAGATACTAATTTCAATGATTTAGCCGCACTATTTACTGCAAGTGCAAAAACTTCTGATGCATTAGTGAGTTATTCTGGAAGTACTTCTAAAACACTCTCTGGCACTTATGCCGTCAATGTATCGCAATTAGGCTCATCTACAGTTGACGCTGCAGGCACCATTAATGGCGTTGCTGCAACAGGCAACAAGCTTAGCCTAACGGGCGCTACAGGGGATGCCAGTGATGGCTTGAGCATCAAAGTGTTAGGCGGCGCGTTAGGTGACCGCGGTACGGTGACTTTTACCCGTGGCTATGCCTCACAATTGGATGGTTTAATTTCTACGCTACTAAAAAGCGATGGTGTTTTAGCTGCTAAAACCGATGGTTTTAAGAGTTCAATAACACGCTTAGATAAACAAGCAGATGCGCTTAACCTAAGATTAACCGCGATCGAAGCACGCTACCGTGCACAATATACACGGTTAGATACCGTAATTTCCAGTATGCAAAGCACTAGCACTTTCCTAACGCAACAAATAGCAGCAATTAATGCAAATAATAATAGTAATTAATAAGAAAGGTTTTGATGATGTTTGGACAAGTAAGAAAAGGCGTTAATATGTACGCGCAAATGGGCTTAGAAACAGGCGTACTTGCTGCTAGCCCGAATAAACTCATCATCATGTTGTATGACGGCGCAATCAGTGCTTGCCGAAGCGCGATTGTACACATGCAGCAGCAAGATATTCAAAAGAAAAGTGACATGATCGCTAAAGCGATTATGATTCTTGAAAGTGGATTACGCATGAGTTTGGATAAAAAAGTGGGGGGCGAAATTGCCAACAGCTTAGATGCGCTATATATGTATATGAGTAATCGCTTAACTATTGCAAACATTCGTAACCAGCCTGAAATTATTAATGAGGTAATTCAACTATTAGCCGAGCTTAAAAGTGCTTGGGAAGCCATTGAACAAACGCAGCAGGTGGGCAATGGTGCGCCTACTTATACCCATCAACACGCCATGACAGTAGGGGCTTAACATAATGGAAACACAAAATACAGTTGCTTTATATGAATCTGTGGCGGGCATCATGAACCGTATGCTCAATGCCGCGAAGCAGCAAGAGTGGGATACATTGGCCGAACTTGAAGGCAATTGTGCGCAATTGGTACAAATGATTAAGGTAGTTGAATCTTCAGATTCATTAAGTGAAGAAGAACTCGCGCGCAAACTAAGCAGTGTTAAAACCATTTTGGGGCATGACCGTGAAATTCGCAATTTAGTATCGCCTTGGATGGCAAAACTCAATGCGCTAATGAATAGTAATCAGATGGAACAAAAACTCTCGCAGGCTTACAAACATTAGCCAAGTATGGCTGATGTCAGGTATCAACCATGTTAAAAACGCTCGACATTTCAGCAGTTTTACCCATTGCTAAAATTTTAGCGGTTGAAAAAATTGGCGATCCGCTTCAAGCGCTCACAAGCCGTGCTAATCAGTTAATTGCAGGGCAAGAATACTTAGGAAAAGTCACCGCTACTGCACAAAATGGCGCGCAATTGGTTGAAGTGGATGGAAAACTGCTCAAAATGGAGCTAGGTGCACAAGTGCAAAAGGGCCAAACGCTCACGTTGCGCTATATGCACTCCAATCCAGCCCCTACATTTTACTTGCTATCTGCTAATCAGGCAGGCAGTGATGCGAGTACAGCAATTAGCCCAGCGGGTCAGCTGATAGGTAGCATACTTCAACAGGCCGAAGAGGCTGGGTCAACTGAACGCTTTCAAGCAGTGTCGGTGGTGACTCAAAATCCGAAAGATGTACCGCAACTTACCCAAGATTTAAAGCAAGCAGTACAACATAGTGGCTTGTTTTATGAAGCACATTTGGCTGACGTGGCGACAGGCAAACGCAGTATTGAAAGTGTGCGATTAGAGCTGCAAAATGTTGTCAATAATCCGAATAACAATACGCTTAATCCCACCATCAGCACTTTACCAGCACAGCAATTGGCGATGCTTGAAAATCAGCGTTTATCTTGGCATGGCGAAGTTTGGCAAGGCCAAGCGATGGACTGGGATGTTTATGTTGAGCCAAGAAGTCAGGGTGAACATGAAACAACGCCAATAGATACGCAACCACGCCCAGTTTCGAGTGAAATCACTCTGCATTTACCGCATTTGGGTAAAGTGTCTGCGCGTGTGGGTATTGTTGAGGGGCGGGTACAAATCAATTTATTGACGCAAGACGCTACAACTTTAGCCACCTTTAAAAATGCACGGCAACAGTTGTTTGCTGCTATGGTGGCGCAGGGGCAAACTGTAGATGCGCTTACAGTGGGGCAATATGAATAATTTAGCGCATGTGCAGATGAATCAGCAAGCCATTGCGTTAAGCTATGGTGCAGGCGATTATGCGCCTAAAGTGGTGGCTAAAGGGCGGGGTGCAATTGCCGAACAAATTATTGCGCTAGCGAAAGAGCACCAAGTGTTTGTGCATGAATCAAAAGACTTGGTTAATTTGCTCATGCAGGTAGATTTAGACGCGCATATTCCACCAGAATTATACTTAGCGATTGCGGAAATTTTAGCTTGGATTTACCGCTTAGAAGAAGAAAAAGCACAGTCAACAATATCGGCTTAAAACGCCTTTATTTCATACAAATCATTTCACCATCGCTGCAAGCCAGTATCTATGAGGCTTGCAGAGGCATAAAAAATCCTCGGGCGATTTTTAGCCGAAGTTTTAAGCAAAAAACGCTTAAACTTGCATGTTCATAATATCGTGATATGCAGACACTAATTTGTTGCGCACTTGTATGGTGGCTTGAAAAGAAATATTCGCTTTTTGGTTGGCAATCATCACATCAGACAAGCTCACGCTATCATCGCCCATGGCAAAATTTTTGCCCAGTTGTTCGGCACTTTTTTGCACTTGATTAACGTTATCTAGCGAAGCTTTTAAGGCTTGTGAAAAATCTACTTTGCTAGCATTGTTGCTTGCTTTTGTTTCACCCACAAGTGCCCCTATCCCTTGTGTTTCAGGGCGTTGTGCGGCGGCTTTCAGTTGCGCAAGCATCGCTTCAATGCGGCTAGAATCAATTCCGGTTGTTTTCATTTTGTACTCCATCTTTAAAAAGCCTAGCACGTTTGCAGATTTTGACTGGCAGGGTGTAAGCATTTCATCACGATGCACAATTTAACATGTTGCTTTATTACTAAGCGATGCAAATAAGCGAGTGAAAACCACTCTATTCTAAAAATTGAATTTGCCTGACTTGTTCATAATAGACATTCATCCGCCAATGGGATGTATTCAAGCCCATGGAAACAGTTAACAAAAGAGATTTTTTGCAGGTAATGGAGAATAAACATGGCAGCTGATGCAGCCCTAACAAACCAAGCAACGATGACTGGTGGTTTTTCACCGATAGGCAATAAGCTGATGCTTGTTGCGGGCATCGCTGCAGTGGTTGCGGTCATGGTGGTGTTTTGGTTATGGAGCCAACAACCTGATTATCGCATTTTATACTCCAATTACTCAGATAAAGACGGTGGTGCGATTGTTGCCGAGCTTGAAAAAATGAATGTGCCTTATAAGTTTTCTGATGGAGGCATGGCGATTTTAGTGCCTGCGGGACAAGTGCATCAAGCGAGATTAAAACTTGCGGCGGATGGCTTACCCAAAGGGGGTAATGCAGGTTTTGAGTTATTAGAAAATCAAAAATTTGGTGTTTCGCAATTTGTTGAGCAAGTGAACTTCCAACGCGCTTTAGAAGGTGAGTTAGAGCGTAGCGTGCAGTCTATCAGCGCGGTGGAAGGCGCTAAAATTCATTTGGCGATTCCAAAATCTACCGTATTTGTGCGTGACCAGCTTAAACCTACGGCTTCTGTGTTACTGAGCTTACGGGCAGGACGCAGTTTAGACCAACAACAAGTGGGCGCAATTGTGCACTTGGTGGCCAGTAGCGTGCCTAATTTACCTGCATCCAATGTAACTGTGGTGGATCAAAATGGCAACTTGCTATCTGACACTTCTAAAAAGACGGGAACTAATCAACTGGACGCTACGCAAATTAAATATATCGAAGATATGCAGGCGAGTATTACCAAACGCGTTGAGTCGATTATCGCCCCAATTGTAGGTGAGAACAATGTACGTGCTGAATCAAGTGTAGATATCGATTTCGCTTCCATTGAGCAAGCTGCTGAAACCTACAAACCTAACCAAAAACCGGAAGATACGGCGATTCGTAGCTTGCAAAATAGTGAATCGCAAACTAGCAATGGTGGGGCTGCAGCTGGCGTACCTGGTGCGCTGTCTAATCAACCACCAGGCGTTGCAACAGCGCCGCTAGTGACTGAAGGAAGTGCAGCGACTGGCACCGCGGCGGCTGAAGCAACGCCTATCAATAGCCAAAAAAATACCACGACCAATTTTGAAGTAGATAAAACGATTCGCTACACGCAACAGCCGATGGGCGGCATTAAACGCATTAATGTAGCGGTGGTTGTTAATAATATGCAAGTGGTGGATGCTAAAGGCAAGGTGACATATAGGCCATTGACCGCTGCAGAAAAAACGCAAATCAACGACCTAGCTATGCAAGCCATGGGCTTTAACAGAGAGCGTGGTGACTCATTGACCGTTGTTAATAGCTCGTTTGCTGAAAATCCTGTTGAAAAACTAGCGGAGGTGCCTATGTGGAAAAACCCTGAAGTGATTGAGTACGGAAAAGATGCGTTACGGTTCTTAGTCGGCGTTATTGTGCTGATGATGTTATATAAACGCGCCATAAAACCGATGTTGAATAAACTAACAGCACCGTCACCCCAATTGTTGGCTGCGCCATCTGGTGAACAAGAAGATGCGGTGGTGACGATTAGCAACCAATCTGGTGCTAATACGCCTGCATATGAGCAAAATTTGTTGGCCGCAAAACAAATGGCTAAAGATAATCCACGTATTGTAGCAAGCGTTGTTTCAAATTGGACGAGCGGAAATGAGTCAAAAGCATGAGTGATGCAGGAATAATGAGAAGTGCCGTATTGATGTTGGCGTTAGGTGAAGATGAAGCTGCCGAGGTGATGAAATACCTTGGCCCAAAAGAGGTGCAAAAGTTGGGCGCCGCCATGGCTACCATGAAGGCAGTTGGGCATGACCAGCTTGAATCTGCACTGAGTGAATTTATGTTAGAAGCTGAACAAAGCAGCACTTTTGGGCTAGATTCAGATGAGTATATTCGCTCTGTGCTGACCAAAGCATTAGGCGATGATAAAGCCTCTAATTTACTCAATCGCATTTTGCAATCAAGCGATGCCAGCGGTATTGAAAGCCTTAAATGGATGGATGCGCAAAGCGTGGCAGATTTAATTAAAAATGAACATCCGCAAATTGTGGCAACAATTTTAGTGCATTTAGAGCCAGATCAAGCGGCTGAAATTGTAGGTTTTTTTACTGAGCGCTTACGCCAAGATGTCATGCTAAGAATCGCTACTTTAGATGGCGTTAAGCCAATCGCCTTGCGTGAGCTCAATGATGTGATGACCAAGTTATTAACTGGTAACGAAAACCTTAAAAAGCAAAATATGGGCGGCATTAAAGTGGCGGCAGAGATTATGAACTTTATGGGTGGTGAAAAAGAAGCCGCTTTGATGGAAGGCTTAAAAAGTTACGACGAAGACATGGCGCAGCAAATCATGGATGAAATGTTTGTATTTGACAACATCATGGATGTGGACGACAAAGGTATTCAAGCATTACTACGTGAGGTGCAATCTGAAACATTAATTGTGGCGCTCAAAGGTACCACCGAAGAAATGCGCGAAAAAATCTTTAAAAACATGTCATCTCGTGCAGCTGAAATGATGCGTGAAGACTTGGAATCTAAAGGCCCAGTGAAACTTTCTGAAGTGGAAGCGCAACAGAAACAAATTCTGCAAATTGTGCGTCGCTTAGTGGATGAAGGTCAAATTATGCTGGCGGGCAAAGGCGGCGATGACCAATATGTGTAAAAGGCGAGATGCATAATGACGAGTTTTGCAACCCCAAAAGAGCAGCAAACCGCCTACGAACGCTGGGAAATGTCATCATTTGTCGATGATTTAGGGCAAACGCGTACCTTAAAACCTAAGTCAGAAAAAAATATATCTGACGCAAATGTGTTGTCTAAAATTTTAGAAAATGCGCGTAAAGAAGCGTTTGAAAAAGGGATTCAAGAAGGTTTTACAGTAGGTATGGCTAAAGCCAGAGAGCAGGCCGGAGCAGAAAAACAGGCATTTATGCAATTGATGCAAAATTTTAATGCTGCGCTAGAAAAAAAAGATGAGCAAATTGCAGAAGACGTGCTTGCACTTGCGCTGGATATTGCTAAATCGATGTTGAAAATCAAACTCAACGTGGATCCTTCCATCATTTTACCGTTGGTCATGGATGCCATTCATTATCTACCGAGCGTGCAAAAACCGGCCAGAATTTTGGTACATCATGATGATGCGCGAATTTTGCGTGACTACTTGGCAGAAGAACTACTGAGCCAAGAATGGCAAGTGCAAGAAGACAGCAATATTGAGCGTGGTGGCTGTTTGGTAGAAACTGGTGCTAACCAAATTGATGCTACCAATGCTTTGCGCTGGAAGAGAATTACCGAAGCGTTGGCACAAAAAAATGATTGGCTGCTACCGTAATGCAAACCACAGGCACAATACTTGAAAGCACCCCTAATATTCACCAGCAGCGATGGCATGATTATATGCGCGATTGCCGTGAGATTTTGCGCATTATTGAGCCTGTTGAAATTGCTGGTCGTATCACCAAGCTCACAGGCTTAGTGATGGAGGCCGTTGGTATTCAATTGCCGATTGGTTGTGCATGTTATGTGCCACTGGCGGAAGGGCGTAGAGTAGAAGCTGAAGTGGTAGGGTTTGATGGTGATGTGCTATTACTCATGCCGCAAAGTAGCGTGGACGGTGTTGTGCCGGGTGCCAAAGTGTTTGCGTTGGAAGTGGCAGAAGCATTGCCAAAGCCACATCATGCCAATCCGCCGCGCCGCAGGGTGACAGACCGCGCAAGACATTTGCCGGTAGGAGAAGATTTATTAGGCCGCGTGGTGGATGGTGCAGGCAATCCATTAGATAACTTAGGCAAAATCGTTTCCAGTAAAAGTGCGCCGTTAAGTGCGCGCCCAATTAACCCGCTTTTACGCGCACCGATTGAAGAAACGTTAGATGTTGGCGTGCGCGCCATTAACGCCATGCTCACCGTTGGGCGTGGTCAACGCATGGGTTTATTTGCGGGTTCTGGCGTGGGTAAGAGTGTCTTGCTTGGCATGATGGCGCGTTACACAACAGCTGATGTGATTGTGGTCGGTTTAATTGGTGAGCGGGGGCGCGAGGTAAAAGAGTTTATCGAGCATATTTTGGGTGAAGAAGGGTTGGCGCGATCAGTGGTGGTGGCTGCCCCTGCAGATGCCTCAGCGTTAATGCGATTACAAGGGGCTAACTATGCCACCACGATTGCTGAAAGCTTCAGAAACCAAGGTAAAAATGTATTGTTGATTATGGATTCACTCACCCGTTATGCGATGGCGCAGCGTGAAATTGCACTCGCTATTGGTGAGCCTCCAGCAACCAAAGGATACCCACCTTCCGTATTTGCAAAACTACCAGCCTTAGTTGAGCGCACTGGTAACGGCATGCGCGGTGAGGGGTCAATTACCGCGTTTTACACCGTGTTAACTGAAGGTGATGACCAGCAAGACCCGATTGCCGATGCGGCACGGGCGATTTTAGATGGGCATATTGTATTAAGTCGCAGTTTGGCAGAAAGTGGGCACTACCCAGCCATTGATATTGAACAGTCTATTAGCCGCGCCATGCACAATATTACCAGCCAAAAACACCAAAAACTGGCGCGTAAATTAAAACAGATGAATTCGCGCTATATGCGCAGTATTGATTTAATTAACGTGGGTGCGTATGAAGCAGGTAGCGACACTGTGCTAGACCAAGCGATAGCTAAGCATGAAGTGGTTGAAGCATTTTTACAGCAAGATATTTCAGAATGTGCGGGATTTAATGATAGCTTAAACGCCTTAGAGGGCATTTTAGGTGATTGATAACGAATAAATAGATATGGCGAATATTTCTAAAAATGTGCTAAAAATGCTGGGCGAAACAGCTGGTAAAGAGGTGGACATCGCAACGGAAGCTTTAGCTAAAGCCATGAAAAATGCGAGCGAAGCACAAAGTAAATACGATATGTTGACTCAGTACCGTCAGGATTATTTGGCAAATTTGAGTAAAACGCTTGAAAGCGGCATGAATGCTGAGGCGCACCAAAATTTTCATCATTTTATGGCTAAGTTAGACCAAGCCTTAAGCGGGCAAAAAGATGTGTTGGTTTCTGCACAATATCAAGTGACCGTACAAAAGCAATTGTGGCAAGCCTGCCAGCGTAAAAAATTGTCTTATGAGGTATTAACAACACGGTCTGACAAGAAAATGCATCAGGCCGCCAACAAAAAGGCCCAAAAAGAAAGTGATGAGTTTGCCATGCGTGCAAGCCATAAAAAGTAATGTGATAGCGATAAATTTTAAGATGGATTGGAGTAAAGTATGATGCAAAAATTATCAACAGTGACGCCTACAGTTGCACCAGTGAATAAGTCGAATGGGGTTGACCAACAACCTAATGCCAGTGCGGAAGCCGCACAAGTGCCCCATGCTTTTCAAACCTTATTAAAAAAACAAACGCAATCAGCGCAACAAACCAATCAAAAACCAGCTGAAAATGAGCACAAAACAAGCGCACCTCATTTGCGCCAAATGCTGCAGGCAGAGGCACCAAAAGCTACTACGCAAGGGTTGAGCGCAAAAGATAGAGAAAAAGAGGATGCTCAAGCAACTTCCACTTTAGTAGCGATTGATAGTCAACAACAAAAAAATGAGCAATTAGCTGCAAAAGCGGCGGATGAAATGGTGGCATTATTATCTGTGCCAGTAGAGGCAAAAACTGCGCAAGTAGATGCTGCAGTAGTGGTTGAGCCCATGCCAGAAAACACGACGGCAAGCGAACAAGCCGCTGCGGCAATCGCAGGCGCAATGTTGGCGGGCAATAGTATGCTAAATAAATCAGACTCAGCCCAGTCTGTAACGCAAGCCGCTAGCCCGAATGCGCAACCACAAGCAGTGAGTGCTACTGGCTTACCTGCAGTATCAAGTAGTGTTTCACCCATGAATGTTGCGAATGCACCCGCTAGCCAAAGCATCATGCCAACGCCAGAGCAAAGTGCCTTTGCAACACAATTAAATGAAGCGAAAATACCTATGGCTGCTTCGCCAGAAAATATAATGGCGCCTATTAGCGCTAAGTTAGATGATAAACAGGCCATAAATATTGCTACAGCGATGACTGGTTTGCAAAGCGGTGGGCAAGCAACTGCCGCAGTCCCTATGCCTGTTGCGCCCGCGCAAACGGTTGCAGGTAATATGATTGAAGCTAAATTAGGTAATACAGCTTGGAATCAAGCCATTAGCCAGCGCGTGGTTTGGATGGCGGGGGCAGGAGAACAATCTGCCACATTAACACTTAATCCACCTGATTTAGGCCCATTGCAAGTGGTGGTACAGGTGCATAATGGCTTAGCCGATACTACTTTTACTTCAGATAATGCCGATGTAAGGCAGGCTTTGCAGGATGGCATAGAGCATCTACGTGAAAAAATGCGCGAATCTGGCGTGCAGTTAGGCCAAACAAATGTGCAAACAGGTGAGCAATCAAGACAAGATTTTCAGCGCATGGCTGAAAAAAATCGTTTAGCATCCCCTCAAAGGGCAGATAATAACCCCACACATTTACAGAATAATGCAACTACTAACAAAATCACTCGGGTGACGAATGGGTTGGTGGATACTTTTGCATAATTTGCAGATAGCAATGTTATTTTTTGCAGAACTTTTAATACAAAAATAGCATAGCAAATTTCCCCGATAAAAAATGACAGCCCTGTAAGCCGCATGGATACTGGCTTGCAGGGCTGTCATTTTGATGTGCTAACTAACATCATACTTTTTTATCAATCATTTCAATGATTTTTTTCATAATTCATGCATTTTCTTAACTATTAAACTCTATTTGGTACAGCCTTTGCTATTTATAAGCAATAGGGTGTTCAAAAAAAATAAATATCACCTATTTTTTTAATTTATATACTTCATTAAATGTAAATAATGACGTTAATAAATAATATCTTACAAGATTTATTTGAAGTTTGTTCGAGATTATTAATTAACAAATCAGGGTGATATCAACATGCGTAAATTCAACAAAAGTGTTATTTTTTCAACGGTTATCGTAAGTACAATTTTTAATGTTTTAACCAGCCAAATAGCGGTTGCTGAGCAATATGCGCACCTGAGCCTAAATGATGCAATTAGCATTGCGCTCAAAAATAATGTTGAGCAGCGTATTTCATTGCAAGCGGCAGCGATTGCTGAGTCGCAATATCAAGAAGCGGTTTCAGCGCATTGGCCAACCATTAGTTTGCAAGGCAGCCTAACGCGCATGGATGAAGATCCAACATTTAGTTTTCCAGGTTCATCAGTATCTATTGCGGGTTTGGCAGCCCCTTTGAATGGCGCCTTGTTTGGCGGTGCACCTGTAATTCCATCCACCCTTGATTCAGGCGCGCAAAAAGTTAAATTAATGGACCGTGATACTGCCACAGCAACGCTACAAATGATGGTGCCAATCTATACAGGTGGAAAAATCACCAGCATTGTTAACCAAGCAAAATTAGGCAAACAAATTGCCCAAGAAGAATATCATCGCTCAACTTTACAAGTGGTGCGAGACGTGAAGCGTTATTACTACGCCGTACAACTCACCCAGCAGTTATCTACACTTGCACATGACACAGTGGAATCATTACAAACAACGCGTGATTTAACTAAAACCATCTATGAGGGCGGCGCTGGCAGTATTAACAAGCTTGATTATCTTAAAACCGAGATGGCCGTGAACTACGCAAAGTCGTTAGAAACGGAGTTTGTATCTAAAGAAAAGTCAGCTACTGCCGCCTTAGTGCATGCAATGGGTGTGCCGTGGAATAGCGAAATTCATATTGCTGAAAGTACTTTTCCTAAAACGGCTCATCAGCCAACATTAGATACTTTAGTTTCACAAGCGCAACAATTTAACCCGCAAATGGGCATGATTAAATTAGCCGTAAAGGTGGCTGATGAGCGCGTGAATCAAGCAAAAAGCGCTTATTACCCGCAAGTGGCATTTACCGGTAATGTACGCCATATTGAAAATTCATACGATGGCGGCGTGGTGAATGATGACAATAAAAACTCATGGACCATAGGCGTGGTGATGAGTATGCCGATTTTTGATTTTGGTAAAACCAGCAACCATATTAATACGGCAAAATTGCAACGCAACCAAATGGCTGAAAGGCAAATATTAGTAGAGCAAGGCTTGGCAGCGCAAATTAAAAATTTATTTATCGGCTTAGATACTGCCAGTCAGCAAATTTTACTTTCAGAAAAAACCGTTAATTTTTCAAGAGATTACGAGCGTTTAACGCAGCAAGCTTACCAAATTGGTGCAAGCAAACCTGAAGATATGATTCAAGCCAGCATTTATAACGCAGTCGTGGAGGGTAGCTATTTAAGAGCCCAGCATGATGGCGCTTATAGCATGGCGGAAATTGAATACTTTATCGGCACACAATTAAATCAATAAAACCTGAGCTAACTATGCAACCTTATATAGCAAAATTTTTTGCAGTCATCACCTTAAGTGGCAGTTTGTTGGTGCAAGCCGCAGAAACGCCTTTCGCGCTTGTTGTAGGTAGCTCTGTCATCGGTACGCGTGAAAATAGTAAACAAGATGTGCACCTTGGTTTTAATGCACTTTTCAACAGTTTGTTGGCAAGTGAAAATATTCAATGTGAGTTTAAAGATTTTGATAAGCCAGAGTATTTGAAAGAGGCCATTAAAAACAGAGAAGTGAATGGCATGTTTGGTAGCCCTCTGGAATATATTCAGTCTGAAATATGGCTGACAAACGCTTATTTAATGAGTGGCTTAATTAACAATCAATATAAATCCAAGATATTAATTTTGGTTAGAAAAGATAGTGAGACTAATTCGATAGAGCAGCTTAAGGGTAAAAAAATTGCCGTACAAAGAGGGGTTATACAAGACATAGGCGGTTTATATTTAGAAACAATATTGTTAGAAAAAAAACTACCTGCTCCTTCAGTGTATTTCTCAGAAATAGTCAAAACAGACACATCAAACGTTGCCTTAGTGAACTTGTTTTTTAATAAAGCAGATGTGGCGCTGATGAGTGAGGGCGAATTTAATATCGCAGCTGAACTTAACCCACAAATGCGCAAGCAAACTAAAGTGATTCATGCTTCTGAGCCTTATATTACATTTGTATCTGCCACCTCAAAAAGCATTCCGCCAGAAAAAATGGAGGCGATTAAGACTGCGTTGTTGAATGTTGAGAAATCAGGCAAGGGAAGAAGTGTGTTAAAGCTGTTAAAAGTCGATGGTTTTAAAGTCATCGGACTTAACGAGCTTGAAAATGTACGTGCATTAGTCGAAAAAAATAAACAATTGAAAGCATTTAATCATGTTAAATAATCGTGATAATTTGACTGTTATTAGAATGCAATCTCTTGGTAGCGCATTTCAATATTGTTTTGCGCTTTTACTTATCACATTAAGTTTTCAAAGCCAAGCAAAGCCTGAGTATGTCGTTGGTGTCACTGAGCAAGGTATTCGTCTTGCAACTGTTGAAGAGGTGGAGCTAGGGTTTAACTCAGAATTAGACAAAATTTCTAAGGACAAAGATTACTCCCTTAAAATAAAAGTATTCCCGAGTGATGTTGAACTCAAAAAAATGATTTCAGAACATAAGGCTGAAGGTTATTTTGGTAGCCCTGTGATATTTGTTGAGCAAATGAATACGTTTGGTGCAGATCATTTATATGTACCTATTATTAATCATCAAGCAAAGCAGCGCTATGTGATATTGGTGCGCAATGATAGCGGTGTGAAGCAGTTAGCACAATTAAAACAAAAAAGAATTGCTTACTGCACAACAGATGAAGTGGGCGTTTTATTTTTACAGCAAGCTTTAAAAGATAAAAACTTAGGGTTATCTGATACATTTTTTAGCAAAATAATCATTAAGAAAAACCCAAATCTTGTTGCTTCAGCCGTGTTTTTTAAAGAAACAGAAGCTGCAGTTATTCTTGAAAACGATTTTATGGTTGCTGCCGAACTAAATCCGCAACTGCAAAAGCAAATGCATGTCATTGAAACTTCACCTGAATATGTGACACATTTACTCGCATTTAGGGATGATGGACATACAAAAAGTTTTAATCTAGATGATACGGTGAAGCAGCTTTCACTTGCTATACAACGCTTATCGCTGATGAAATCTTATAAATTTGGCATGATGCAAAAGATCAGTGTTGAAGACTTAAAAAGTGTACGGGCTTTAGTGGAAAGTCTCAATCTTAACAAGGCTAAACAGTAATGAATAAATCTTGGTTTTTTGGCATTTTTGGGTTTTTTTTCTCAAGAGCTACCATTGCGATTGCTAGTTTCGCCATCATATTATTATTGATTTTATTGCCATTTTTTAAAAATCAACTGCTGGCAATGGTTGAAAATCAAGGCCAAACGTTCGCCAATACCACGATTGCTGCCACAACAAGTCAACTTTATACTGAGTCTTATGGCGATGTGATTGAGTATGTGTTTAAAGTGCTAAAAGACACAGAAAATATTTTATTTGTAGTCATTACTACTAAATCCGGAGATGAAATAGTTATCAATAAGGATGAGTGGACACAAGGCAAGAATGTTTACAAGTTTGACAAAACGATACTTAACCCAAATAAAAATGCTTTGTTATACGTTGATAATAATCCGGTGAGTCACGTCAATTGTTTTATGTATCACCAGCAAATCAACATAGGTGGCATCCGTTGGGGAATGCTCACGGTCGGAATGAGTGATAAGCAATATTTATTTATTAAGAATAAATATTCAGTCATCGTAGGGGTAACTTCAGTAGTGTTGGTTTTGTTGTTATTGCTATTGTTTTATCGTAACTCCAAGCAATTTAGGGCTGAGATGTTGCAGTTGTCAGAAACAGGTTTGCAATTACAAGAAGGTGATTTAACAGCAAGAGCGCCTGAACACGCCATTGGAGAAATTGGGTCATTATCAAAAGCCATCAACACCATGGCTATTAATTTGCAAGAGCAGACACAAAGAACGCAACAACTCGCCCATATTGTTGAGCAAACCAACGACGCAATTATATTGCTTGATAATGCCATGCAAGTTGTATTTGCTAACGATGCGATAAGTGAAGTGACTGGTTATTCACCAGCGTATTTTCATGATATGTCTATGGCGAGTGTTACGAATATACTGCATTTAAACTTAGAGGATATGGTGCGTGAGCTTGATTGTATAAACATTCAGCATCATCAGCACTCTCGCTCTCGAGATCTAGTTTTAACCAAGTATGATCAATCTGTAATTGATGTTGAGGTGCGTTTGGAGTGTATCTCAGATGAACAAAGTGGCAATCAGAATATCTTGGTGGTATTGTCAAATATCAATACGCGTAAACAGCTTGAAAAAGAGTTACATCAGCTAGCGTTCTATGACAAGCTAACAAATTTGCCTAACCGCCGATTGTTTATGGACCAAATGCGCCAATTGATAAAATCAAGCAAGCGCAATAAAAAATCTTTCGCTCTGTTTTTTATGGATTTAGATAACTTTAAATTTATCAATGACACACTTGGGCACGAAGCGGGAGATGAATTTTTAATCCAAGTGAGCAACCGCATAAAAAATATTGTACGCAGTAATGATATGGTCACTCGCCTAGGGGGTGATGAGTTTACCGTGTTGATTGAAGATGTAAAATCAGGCGCACACATTGATGTAGGACATTTGGCTGAGAAATTGATTACTGATTTAGCGGCGACCCCTATTTATATTCATGGAAGACCCTTGTCGATAAGCACCAGTTTGGGTGTAGCGATGTATCCTGAAAATGGAGCAGATAGCGATACTTTGCTTAGAAATGCGGATATTGCGATGTACTCAGCTAAAAGGTCTGGCAAAAACCGCCATGCCTTTTTTTCTGAAGCGATGAATGAGGATTTGCGCCAGCGCATTGAAATTGAAGAGGATTTAAAACAAGCGATTGGTGCGAGTGACCAAATTAACTTGTATTATCAACCGATTGTTGATTTAGAAACGCAAAAATTGGTTGGCGCTGAGGCATTAGTGCGTTGGCATCACCCAGAAAAAGGCTATATTTCACCAGCTGAGTTCATCCCAATTGCTGAAAGATCAAACTTAATTGTGCCGTTAAGCGAATATTTACTGCATATTGCCTTTAAGCAAGCACAAATATGGAGCAAAAATACTTTTGTTCCTTATATGTCTGTCAATATTTCAGGTAGGCATTTTGAAAAAACTAACTTTATAGAACGGTTACAGTTATTTTTAAAACTGTATCAAATAGATGCCAAAAATATTCAACTGGAATTTACAGAGAGCATCATGCTGAAATCTGCCAAAGAGACGATTGCGAAGTTTGAGCTATTAAAGCTCATGGGTTTCAAAATTGCTATTGATGACTTTGGCACAGGTTATTCGTCCTTAGGGTATATTCACCAATTGCCCATTGATGTGATTAAAATTGATCGTTCATTTGTGGTGGGCATGTTAGAAAATCATAAAACCAGTGCAATTGTGACGGCCATTACCACATTAACAAGTACTTTAGGCATTAAAACGGTTGCGGAAGGCGTTGAGCTAGAAGTACAAGCAGATAGATTGCGGCAATTTCACTGCGATTATGGTCAAGGCTATTTGTATGATAAAGCATTGCCGATAGCAGATTTTGAGAAAAAATATCACCAATTTTTGGTGCAAAATCCTCAAGATGAAGATTTAATTAAAAAAATAGCTTAGTGATTAAAGTATGCAATTTTTAGCTAAATATAATCCGACTAAAAATCGCAATTATTGCTTCCGAATTGACACGATAAAAAATAATCGCTCTGCAAGCCAGTAACGGCGGGGCTTACAGAGCATCAAAAAGAAGTTGTTTAAATGTTAGCTATTTTTTCTTGTTGATACATCTATAAAGTTTAGCTCTAGAAACTTAGATATAACGCCTTTTTCCCCCTCTTATTAGCGCATGTTGTGGCGCTTTTTTTTTTCATAATAGGCGTGTAAAAATTATGAACGAAGAAAGGCAACAACATGGCGCAAGAAAATAAACCCGCTGAAGCAGAAGCCCCAGCAAAATCTTCAAAAAAGAAACTGATAATTATTATCGCGGCGGTTGTTTTGTTGGCGGGTGGTGGCGGTGCAGCTTGGTATTTTATGGGCGCAAAGGCTGATCATAAAAAAGAAGTTAAACATGAAGAAGTAGAAGCAGCACCTGTGTTTATTCCACTAGAAACATTTACGGTGAATTTGCAGCCAGACCCAGATGAGCGATTTTTGCAGCTCGATATTACGATGCAAGTAAAGTCAGCCGAAGAGGGCGAAAAGCTAAAAGCGCAAATGCCGCAAATTCGTAGTCGTTTGTTAATGTTGCTTACTAGCAAGCAAGCTGCTGAAATTTCTAGTGCTGAAGGCAAGCAAGCATTAACTGAAGAAATTATTACTGAACTCAAAAAGCCTTATACCGAAAAAGGCAAGCCGCAAGAAATTTTAGGCGTGTTTTTTACCTCATTTGTGATTCAATAGCCTGAGTATTGTATTGTGGCTGATAAATTTCTATCTCAAGACGAAGTCGATGCGCTGTTAAAAGGCGTAGATGGCGATGATGACGAGGCGCAATCCACGGCAGACGCCAGTGAGGTGCGGCCGTATAATCTTGCCACGCAAGAGCGCATTGTGCGTGGCCGCATGCCGACGTTGGAAATTATTAATGAACGTTTTGCGCGGCTTTTGCGCATTGAACTATTTAATTTTTTACGCCGCGCAGTAGAGGTTTCTGTCGGGCCAGTCAAAATTACCAAATATAGCGAGTTTATTCGTAATTTGGTGGTGCCAACAAATCTTAACCTAATCAATATCCACCCGTTGCGCGGAACCGCTTTAATGGTGTTTGACCCCACATTGGTTTTTTTGGTGGTGGACAATATGTTTGGCGGTGATGGCCGTTTTCATACCCGTATTGAGGGCCGCGATTTTACCCAAACCGAGCAACGTATTATTCAGCGCATTTTAAACATTGTGTTTGATACTTACGCCAAATCTTGGGAGCCTGTTTACCCAGTGCGCTTTGAATACATACGTTCAGAGATGAATACCCAGTTTGCCAATATTGCTACACCGAATGAAGTGGTGGTGGAAGTCACGTTTAATATCGAACTTGGGCCAGCCAATGGTGAAGTGCATTTATGCATTCCATACTCGATGATTGAACCGATTCGTGATTTGCTTGCTTCGCCCTTGCAAGGTGAGGTGCTAGGCGTAGATAAGCGCTGGGTCAAACTCATGACGCAACAAGTACAAGCGGCTGAAGTGCAAATTGTGGCTGATTTAGCAAAAACCAATATGCGTTTGGGTGATGTGCTGAACATGAAAGTGGGCGATGTGATTCCACTACAAATTGATGAGGCCGTAGAGGCAAATGTCGATGGGATTCCCGTTATGCTGTGTAAATACGGCGTATTTAATGGGCAATACGCATTACGTGTAGAAAAGTTATTGAGATCAAACTCAACAGAATATGTTAAAGGAGAGCCTTATGGCGACTAACCCAGATGAAACCAATGCAGAAGCAATTGCCGAAGATGATTGGGGTGCGGCAATGGCAGAGCAATCTGCCGCAGAAGGTACTGCCGAGGAAGATTGGGACGCGGCAATGAGCGAGCAGGCCTCTGCTTTACAAGCAAATAAGGCAGATCAATCACAAGTTTTTACTGAGTTTTCTGCTAAAAATAAGCTGCAAGATACGCAAAACGATATTGATTTTATTTTAGATATTCCCGTTCAGCTTACCGTTGAATTAGGCCGAACCAAAATTGCTATCAAAAATTTATTGCAACTTGCGCAAGGCTCCGTTGTTGAGCTTGACGGCATGGCAGGCGAACCCATGGATGTACTGGTCAATGGCTGTTTAATTGCACAAGGTGAAGTGGTGGTGGTGAATGATAAATTTGGCATTCGCCTGACGGACATCATTACGCCAGCCGAGCGTATTCGCAAAATCAATCGCTAATTGGGTCGTTATGTTGGTTAAAAATTTTTATACAAAGTTGGCGTTGCTTGCACTAGCAAGTATGCCAATGTATGCACATGCAGCTACAACGGCTGTTAGTGCGCCTTCACCTACTGGTGGTATTTTTAAAGTGTTACTCGGCTTAACGGTGGTATTACTGGTCATGGCTGGCATTACTTGGTTGCTAAAGCGCATGATGCCAGGTGTGAGTGGTCAACAGTCAGTGATTAAAGTGGTGGGGGGAGTCAGTGTTGGTACCCGTGAGCGCGTAGTAGTACTTGAAGTCGCTGGCCGTTGGCTCGTGGTTGGCGTAGCGGCAGGGCAGGTGCATGGTATTGCCGACCTTGAAAAAGATAACAATGCGATTACTAACACCTTACAACAAGTGCACGCACCGAGCGCTGGTGGTTTAGAGGGCATGACAAAAGCTTTTGTGCCCCATTTTGCTCAGTGGATAACCAACTCAAAAAATAAAATATTAGAGCAATCAAATGCAAAAAAGTAATGTAATAACTATTGTTAAGCTCATCTTTTTAGCCGTAATGCTGCTGCCAGTCACTGGATTGGCTGAAAATGGTTTGCCTTTGGTGAATGCCGCACCAGCTGCGGGTGGTGGGCAAAATTACACATTGAGCTTGCAAACGCTCATTTTACTCACTTCGCTTACGTTTATTCCTGCCATGGTGTTGATGATGACAGGGTTTACACGCATCATCATTGTGCTGTCGTTACTAAGGCAAGCATTAGGCACACAATCTGCGCCGCCCAATCAAGTCATGATAGGTCTGTCACTATTTTTAACCTTTTTTGTCATGAGCCCGGTGATTGATAAAGTGTATGTCGATGCTTACCAACCATTATCTGAAAATAAAATTACCACTGAGCAAGCCATTGAATCAGGCTCCAAACCCTTAAAAGAATTTATGCTTAAGCAAACACGCGAGTCAGATTTAGCCTTGTTTGTAAAAATGGCACAAATTGAAAGTTTAGAGTCTCCTGAGCAAGTGCCACTTAAAGTGCTGGTGCCCGCTTTTATGACCAGTGAGCTTAAAACGGCTTTTCAAATTGGCTTTGCGATTTTTATTCCATTTTTGATTATTGATATGGTGGTGGCTAGCGTGTTGATGTCGATGGGGATGATGATGGTTTCACCTTCTATTGTGGCGCTGCCGTTCAAATTGATGTTATTTGTTTTGGTGGATGGTTGGGCCTTGTTGATGGGTTCGCTCGTGCAAAGCTTTTTCTAAAAATTTGTAAAAAATAATATAAAGGACACAACATGACCCCAGAAAGCGTGATGGGCTTAGGCATGGATGCAATGGGCATCACCTTATTGGTGGCTGCACCGATATTGCTCACCGTGTTGATTATTGGTTTGGTGGTGAGTATTTTTCAAGCCGCCACGCAAATTAATGAGCAAACCTTATCATTTATTCCAAAATTGGTTGGCGTGTTTGCATCTTTAGTGGTGGCTGGCCCGTGGATGCTCACTACTTTGGTGGATTATATGCACCGCGTGATTACCAGTATTCCTGCTATGGCCAATTAAGTTGTCTCTAAAATTAGGCAACGTACGCTTATATGATTTCAATTAGTAGCGAACTTCTGCAAACATGGATTATTGGCTTGTTATGGCCACTCACACGAATTCTAGGGGTGATAGCGACTGCGCCCATATTTAATAACCGCGTTATTCCAAATCAAGTTAAGCTCGGTTTTGCCATCATGCTTACATTGGTGGTGATGCCAACTTTGCCACCATTACCACAATTTGAGATTTTTTCTATGAGCGGCTTGCTGATTTTAGCTGAGCAGCTAGTTATTGGTCTGGCTATAGGTTTTAGCATGCAACTGGTATTTTCAGCGGTTGATATTGCAGGGCAGGTGATAGGCATGACGATGGGCTTAGGCTTTGCCAGCTTTTTTGACCCAAACACACGCGGGCAGAGTACTGCACTTACACAGTTTTTAATGCTACTGACAATGATGGTGTTTTTAAGTTTAGATGGGCATTTAATGATAGTGAGCGCAGTAGCCAACAGTTTTGTTAGCATGCCTATCGCCTTAAATGGCCCTGGCATTGACCCGATGAAAATCGTCAACTGGGCAGAAACCATTTTTAGCACAGGTTTACTGTTAGCATTGCCCGCAGTAGCTGCGCTTTTACTCACCAATATGGCGCTGGGCATTTTAACGAGAACCGCACCACAACTGAATTTATTTGGTATTGGTTTTCCTATTACCTTGAGCGTAGGCTTGCTCATTATTTTACTCACCTTACCAGGCATGCTAAAGCCCATTGAAAATTTGATTGAACTGGGCATTAGCCACATGGCCGAAATTAGCGCTAATCCATAGGGTTAAACTCGTGATTTAAGCGCCTTAAAAGTGCGCAGGAAAAATGCTTATTTTATCGCTTAATTATCCCATCTTCATCCTAGATGCTCTGTAAGCCAGTATCCATGCGGCTTGCAGAGGCATAAAAATATCTCGGGAGTATTTAGGCGAAAAAAATGCGTTAAATAAACGCATTTTTAATAAGCAAATTTAGTTATCTTAGCTGACTAATTCATGAAATTAAATAGCGATAAACTAGTGGTGGTTACAAATGATTTCTGCGCCGCTTGCAAGATAGTATCTAGTTTTGCTAAATCAGACAGCGCTGCGGTGTAATCTAAGTCTTGTAAGTCAGACAACGCTGCACGGTATTGTAAATCACGATCTGTGCCCGCTACATCTAAGGCTTCTAATTCGTTCAATTTTGTACCAATAGAAGTGCGTACATTAAGCACATTATCTACCGCAGCCTGCATGTTGCCGATAGCGCTAGTTAAACCGTTTGTGAAATTAGTTTGGGTGGCTGCGTTTGTAATGGGTGTGTTAAGCAGATTGACAATATTAGTTAAAGTGGCAAATGCGTCATTTGCACCGCCAGTAAATAAACTGTCTCCCGTTACATTCACGCTCATTTGGCGTTGTGGATCCACCTGCAATAACTGTTGTTGAGCGTCGCCATTGTAGGTTGCTCCCGTTGCTGTGGCTGTGTAAGTGGGGGTGCTTGATTTGAAGCCAGAATAAATATAGTTGCCTGAAGCATCTTGCGTATTTGCCAGCCCAATCAAAGCCTCTAGTGAGCCTTTAAGCTCCGTCGCAAAGATTTTACGCTCACTGTTAGATAGGCTGCCATTACCCGCGCCCACAAGGGTAGATTGTGTGGCAACCAATAAATTAGTAACACTGGTTAAGTTTGCCTCTAAAGTGTTGAGCTTTAATGTTGCCGTTTGGCGCGTATCTGCAAACGATTTATTGACTTCTTTTTCGTGCGATACTTCTAATGCTCTTGCGGCAGCAATGGGGTCATCTGATGGACTTAAAATGCGTCTGCCCGTCGCAATTTGTTGTTGCAATTTAGATTGATTGATTTGCAAATCGCTTAATTTTGATATACCTGTTTGGTAAATGGTATTGGTACTAATGCGCATAATAAAACCTCAAATAAAATGGTGTAGCAGCTTAATTAGCCAATTTGCAGCAATACATCAAATAATTGGCTGGCAATTTGCATCATTTTTCCGGCCGCTTGATATGCTTGCTGATACCTGAGTAAATTTGCCGCTTCTTCATCTAAATTCACGCCAGATTCTGATTGCATCGCTGTGTTAGCTTGCTCCAGCACTTTGGCTTCTGCCGCACCAGTGACTTTTAGCTCCCGCGTTTTATTGCCGACATTGCTCACTACTTGCGCAAAGGCATTGTGGTAACTCCCTTGTGAAGAACCTAAGGAAACATTATTACCATTTTCAAGATTAGCGAGTAATAAACCATTTCGGTTATCGCTCGGTGAATTTGTAGCACTAGGTGATACGGTAAAGGTGTCGCCGTTTGCGGGCGCACCAGATAAAACAAAACTCAAATTTGCCACTGAGATGGTTGCACCGCTAGTGTATGTAATAGGTGTTCCAGGCGGAAAAGTGGTACTTGTGCCGCCATTGCTCACTGTTACTGCTTGCGTTGAGGGTGCCATAGCAAATGTGCCGGGTACGCCACTAGTGTAAGTGAACGACAGCGGTGAGCCGATTGGGCTAGCTGCATAATTACTATTAACGCTTAAAGCGCTTAAATTTGCGCTACCTGTGTTGCCCGAACTTGCCGCGGCGCTAACCGCCGGGCCACCAACAGCTAGTTTATTGACATCGCTAATCGCTACGCTTAAGGTATTTGCAGCATTTAATGTAGGGCGAATCAAATAGTCATCGTTTGCATTGATAGTCCCTGAAACTTGTGTAAAGCTTAGCCCATCGACTGTTTGTGGCAGACTTGTGAAAGTTTGCACAGATTTATCTGATAAACGGGTAATTTTGTAATTAGTGCCATCATACTGTAAGCGGTAATCACTGCTGGTCACAGCACTAGCGTCCACAATTTGACTGCTGATTACTGCATTGCCAGTATTATTGCTATTGCTGTTAACAATAGGCGCTGCGATTGAAAATAGCGCCCCGCCGGGGTTGCCGTTTTTATCTGTGCCTTGCATGTGTTGCGCATTAAAGGTGCCACCCAAAGCCACGGCAATTTGACCAATTTTATTTTGTATAGTATCCAGAGATTCTGCTCTAAACTGCAATAAACCACCAATAGTGCCACCTGGTAGGCTTTCAGGGCTTAATATAGATGTTTTGCCGTTACTTTGATAAGCCACTTCTACGCGACTAGGGTCGGTTGGTGAGGCTGCTGTGGTAAGCGCAAAATTGGTGGTGCCAACTACTAGTGGTAAACCATTACCTACAAAAATGTTATAGCCGCCTTGGCCTTGAGGCACAACGGTTGTTTTAACCAGCTTGCTTAATTCCGTGACTAATTGATCACGTTGGTCTAATAAGTCATTGGGCTGATTGCCAGTAGCGCTAATAGCTTTATCAATGGTGTCGTTTAAATTTGCAAGTTCTTTTGCATAAGTGTTCACTAAACCAACACTTGAAGATATCTGGGTGTTTACACCTTCTCTAATTTCATCTAACCGACTATTAGTAGAATGAAAGCGATTAACCAAAGATTGTGCATTGGATAACATTGTTTGGCGTGTGCTAGGGTCATTAGGATTAGCCGCCAAACTTTTTACACTGGCAAAAAAATCATTTAGAGTTGGATTTAACCCTGCAGCAGAATTAGACAGCATATTGTCTATCGTTGTCATTTGTGCAGCGTAAGTATCGAGCCCTGAACTGACAGATTGGCTGTTCACAGCTTGTTTTGCCAGCAACTCATTATAAACACGAGATACTGATGCTACTTCAGTACCTTGTCCAACATATCCATAACCAAAGTTTTGTGAAGACGCTGCCGATTGCACAACTACTTGTCTTGAGTAGCCTACTGTAGATGCATTAGCAATGTTATGCCCTGTGGTGCTAATACCCACTTGTGCGGCATTGAGAGCCGTTTTTCCTATGCTTAATATGTTAGAGGTCGCCATGATGTTGCCTTTTTTAGTCTTACATAATGTGCATTACGACATTAAATCCATAAACTTTAGCGGTAAGAAAAATTTGCATTTCATAGAGATGAGACTTTATCGATGACATTAGCCAACTTGCTGGCATATTGTGGGTCTGTTGCATAGCCAGACTGTTGCATCGCTTTGGCATAAGCTTGCGTATCGTGCACATTTGACAATACTTTTTCATAGCGGGGGTTATTTTGCATGAGTTGCGCAAAGTCTTTAAATGAATCAGCGTAGCTGTCGTAGGCTCGAAACTTTTCAATGCGCTTTTGTTTAATGCCATTAATATATTCAGTAGTCATGGTTTCTACTACTTTACCATCCCAGTTACCGGTTGCTTTAATACCGAAAAGATTGTGGCTATTGGTACCATCAGAGCTTTTTATTTCGCGTTTGCCCCAGCCACTTTCTAATGCTGCTTGCCCTAACATTAGGTTTGCTGGAATCCCAGTTGAACGACTAGCTTCTTGTGCATGTGTTGCCATTTTGGCTTGAAAAGCCGCAACGCTTGACTCAGATGATTTATTGGTCTCAACCTTACTTGCAACTGCGAGTGGATTGCTAATAATAGGGTTTGCGTTGAATAAATTAGAATGTGTGTTTGTTGGCAAATTTTTATCAGAACTTAATTTGGCGTCAGTGTCATCAACAGATGTTGCCATGTTGCTAAGGTGATCAGTTTTACTGAGTTGTCTTGCTAATACTTCCGCCAAGCCTAAGCCTTTTGAAGACAAATTACTGCTTAATTGCTGATCTAACATTGCCGTAAAAGTGCGGCTTTGTTCATTGTCAAAAGGGTTATCTTCTGATGAAGAGGCCTCACGCATACTTTTAAGCATCATATTCATAAAAATGGCTTCAAATTGCTTAGCAACTTCTTTGATGGCTT
Source organism: Pseudomonadota bacterium (assembly GCA_029556915.1). GTDB lineage: Bacteria > Pseudomonadota > Gammaproteobacteria > Burkholderiales > Methylophilaceae > Methylotenera. Next base: position 46,277 of record JAKQIT010000091.1, on the reverse strand, counting down.
CAGGCGAGTTTTCTTTTGCCGCCTGCTTCAGGCTGCTTAACCCATTGGCATCTATGGCAATTTTCCCTGATAAGTCAGTGCCGTTGACCATATTTAGATAATCTCCAAATCTGCTTTTAAAGCACCAGCAGCCTTGATGGCTTGTAAAATTGCTAGTAAATCTTGCGGCGTAGCGCCAATCGCATTGAGTGCTTTTACAACATCAGATAAATTAGTGCCACTATTAAGCTTGAGCACTTTGCCTGGCTCTTTAGAGATTTCAATCTGAGAGCGTGCGGTTGATACAGTTTGTCCGTTAGAAAGTGGGGCTGGTTGACTAATGACGGGTGAAGTATCTATCACTACTGTTAAATTGCCATGGGAGACTGCACATGGCTCTAGAGTTACAGCGCGGTTCATCACAACTGAGCCAGTGCGTGCATTTAAAATGATTTTTGCGGTCGTTGCAGCAGGCGTTACATTAATAGATTCTAATGCGGCTAAAAAAGACACGCGATTTTTATTAGCTGGTGGCGTTACTTTAATGACGCGACCATCCTCAGCAACGGCTGTATTAGCGCCAAATTGACGATTAATTGCGTCAACAGCCGATGAAGCTGTAGAAAAGTCAGATTCTTTGAGCTCAAGGTTGATACTGTCATTTTGATTAATTGCATTTGGTAGGGCGCGTTCTACTGTTGCACCATCTGAAATCCGACCAACACTTAAATGATTAATTTGTGTTTGACTGCCATTGGCAGAGGCTCCCACACCACCTACTATTAAATTTCCTTGCGCTATCGCATAAATCTGGCCATCCGCACCTTTAAGAGGTGTCATAAGCAATGTGCCACCACGTAAGCTTTTGGCATTTCCCATCGAAGATACTGTAATATCTAGCGTTTGGCCTGGCTGAGCAAATGCGGGCAAACTACCTGTCACCATGACGGCAGCAACGTTTTTAAGTTGTAAATTTGTACCTGGTGGCAAACTTACCCCCATTTGTTGCATCATGCTTAGAATGCTTTGTACAGTAAACGGTGTTTGCGTTGTTTGGTCGCCCGTGCCATCTAGTCCAACTACCAATCCATATCCAAGAAGCTGATTGCTGCGCACTCCTTGAATGGTAGCAATGTCTTTAATACGTTCAGCGTGAGCAGGGGCGGATAGGCAGCTCATTATTATGCCTAAAAGCAGAACCAAACTTGGTAATATCGTTGGTTTGAATTCGTTTATTTTGTTTTGAGCGTACATGCAAGTAACCTAAAATGCGGCCATACTTAAAAAGAATCGCGCAAACATAGAGGCGACTTCTGCTAAATCCACTTTGCTACTCGTGCGATATTCAATCCGTGCATCTGCTATTTTGGTTGAAGTAACCACGTTACCAGCAGTAATGGTGTCTGGATTTACTACCCCAGAAAATCGCACAAATTCAGTACTTTTATCAAAAGAAACTTGTTTTTCACCGGCAACTACCAAATTACCATTAGCAAGGACTTCGGTTACAGTGGCTGTGACTGATCCGTTAAAAACATTGCTAGCATTGGCTGCGTTTTTCCCTTCATATGAAGTTGATGAACTGGCACTAAATTCAGTTTTTGGAAAAGCTTTACCAAGTAGTTTGGTGATGCCACCTTCCGCCTTGCCATCTTTGCTGCCTGAGTCACCATTTGCTTTAGTTGCACTGGTGTTTTCAGCAATAGTAACAGTTAAAATATCTCCTACATTACGTGCTTTTCTATCTTCAAATAAAGGTTTGTAAGCGCTATTATTGAAAATAGCGCCAGATTTAGCTGTATTTGCCACAACGGGTTGAGGCTTTGCAGTGGTGGGTTGTTTAACGATAGAATCTGGCGCAATTGCACATCCAACAGATAAAGACACTATCAGGCATAAGAAGCCATAATGTATTGCGTTTTGAGCAGCGATAAATAACTTTTTCATTAGGTAATTATTCGTTTACATCTGTGTTAGTTTTTGTAGCATTTGATCTGATGTAGTAATTGCTTTACTATTAATCTCATATGCCCGCTGTGTTTGTATCATGTTGACTAATTCTTCTACAACATTCACATTTGAAGTTTCAACATAACCTTGTGTGAGCAAGCCTGCACCGTTAGCACCTGGTGCATTGGTATTAGCATTACCAGAAGCAGAAGTTTCAACATATAAGTTTTCACCTTTTGCCTGTAAGCCAGCAGGGTTAATAAAAGTGGCTAGTTGAAGTGCGCCCACTTGAGTGGGAGCTGAAGCGCCAGGTATCGTGACTGAAACTGTACCATCTCGACCAATAGTTAAACTCTGTGCATTGGCTGGAATAGTGATAGCTGGTTGAACAGGAAATCCGCTTGAAGTTACCAATTGACCTTGGCTATCCGTTTGAAATGAACCATCGCGCGTATAAGCGGTGCTGCCATCGGGTAACAGCACTTGAAAAAATCCCGCACCTTGAATGGCCACGTCTTTATCATTACTAGTGAGTTGCAAATTACCCTGTGTAAAAATACGCTCAGTTGCCACAGGTCTTACCCCTGTGCCGAGTTGTAAGCCTGAAGGTAGCTGAGTTTGCTGGGAAGACTGTGCACCAGGTTGGCGAATGTTTTGATAAATCAAATCTTCAAATACGGCGCGAGAACGTTTAAATCCACTTGTACTCACGTTTGCTAAGTTGTTAGCAATCACATCCATCTGTGTCTGCTGCGCATCTAGTCCAGTTTTTGAAATCCATAATGAACGCATCATTTTTTAATTCCTTTCAAAATAGTTGTTAAGCCTATAGTACTGCATAGTGCCTTAACTCATATTGAGGAGCTGACTGGCTTTATTGGCGTTATTCTCAGCGCTTTGTACTAACTTCATTTGCATTTCAAACTGCCGCGCTAGACTAATCATTGTGACCATGGCATCAACAACATTAACATTGCTACTTTCCAATGCACCGCTAATGACTTGCACTTCGGCATCTGCATCTGCAGGAACGCCATTTTTAGTAACAAATAATCCTTCATCAGAGCGCTTTAGAGTTGCTTCATCTGGATTAACTAGCTTTAATCGTCCCAGAGCATTGCTAGGACCGGGGAGGGTGGCATTTGAAACGGATGAGATTGTGCCGTCTTTACCAATAGATATGGCAATGTCAGGTGGAATGGTAATTGGACCGCCGTCACCTAATACGGTTAGTCCATTTGCGGTTTGTAATATTCCGTTTTCATTCACTTTTAGTGATCCGTTACGGGTATATCCTTCTGAGCCATCAGCACGTTGCACTGCAAGCCAACCTTTGCCATGCACTGCAACGTCCAACTCGCGCCCAGTTTGCTGAATAGTGCCAGCATTAAAGTCTGCACCAACGGTGGAGTCCACTACAAATGCTCGCGTTGGCAAACCATCGCTAAGCACAGGAACTGCACGAAACGAATCAATTTGTGCTTTAAAACCAGTAGAAGTAACGTTAGCAAGATTGTGAGCAGTGGTAGCCTGCTGTTCGAGGATATGTTTTGCCCCTGTCATTGCTGTATATATCATGCGATCCATGTGAGTCTCCTGCTAAACGCTCTTTACTTAATCAATGTGATTAACGAAGATTAACTAAAGTTTGCAACACTTGATCTTGTGTTTTAATCGTTTGCGCATTGGCTTGATAGACACGTTGTGCGGTAATCATATTGACTAATTCAGCAGTTAAATCAACGTTAGAATCTTCTACAGCAGATGATTGCAACACACCCATAGAGCCCGTATTAGGTGTTCCTACAAGTGGTACGCCTGAATCAGCACTCTCTACCCAAGCATTGCCACCTAAAGATTGCAATCCATTGGGATTTACAAAGTTAGCTAGCACTACTTGACCTAAAGTTTTTGATTGACCATTTGTGTAACGGCCAACAATTGTGCCATCTTTGCCTGTATTAAAGCTAGCTAAGCGGCCTGAAGTATAGCCGTCTTGCGATATACTATTAATGCTGAAATTTGAACCAAATTGTGTGCTGCCTGAATAATCCATATTTAATGCAACAGCACTGGCACCTGTTGTTGGAACAAAGTTTACTGTAGGTGTCGCTGGTACAATAGTGGGGGTAACGCCAGTACCAGTAAATGTCATCGTGGCAGTTGGTGTCGGTAATGCTGTTGTAGGCGTACCATCTGCTGTGGTGAATACACTCCATGCACCAGGCGCAGTTTTTACAAAAAAGTTTTGTACTGTATGCGAGTTACCTAAACTATCAAAAACTGTAATAGCTGTTGAGTTGTGATAAGTTGTTGGGTCTGCAGGGTCAAAGCTCGCAGCTGGTAAAGCGGTGTTTCGGGAATCTAGATTAACAACACCCGTGTATTCTGTACTGGCTGAAGGCTGCAAGTCGGCAGTGTTAATGTTGATATCTGTTGCTGTTCCTGTAGAAAGTACGCCATTGGCATCAGCAGTGTAACCAGTGAGTCTTTTGTTTTCAGCATCTACAATATAACCAAACTTATCCATTTGAAATTGCCCATTTCTAGAATAAGTGATTGCGCCGTTATTGCTCATACGGAAAAATCCACCACCATTAATCGCAATATCTAAGGTATTGCTTGTGCTGGTAATATTGCCTTGAGAGTATTGCTGTGAAACATTAGCTAGGTTAGTACCAATACCAATTTGTGAAGCACCTCCACCTGTGAGTGAGTTAGCATAAACATCAGCGAATTCTGCGCGAGACTGTTTAAAACCAACCGTATTGGCGTTAGATACGTTGTTACCAATCACTTCTAATGTTTTTGAAGCTGCGTTTAATCCGCTTAAACCTTGTTGAAAACTCATGTGATTCTCCTGTACTTGATGCGCGATAAATTAATAAATGTGTTTTAAATGTTGCTTTAACTTTTGTAACTATTAAAAAATTTCTTTTACGTCTTGGGTGTTTACTGAAGAAGCGTTACTCAAATTTAATGTTACGCCGCTGGCGCTATTTGAGACGCTCATCACTTGTGCAAAACTTAAGCGTGTTGATTGCACGGGCTGTCCGTTAACTGTAGCCGCTACATCAAATTGGTATTTTCCGTTAGCGGCAAGTGCACCGTCATTGGCATATCCATCCCAAGTAACTGGCACGCTCCCAGCTGTTTGTGCACCAAATTCAAGTGTTCTGACGATATTGCCAGCGCTGTCTTTGATATTGATGGTCATTTTGTCTGCCCCTACGGGTAATTCAACACCAAATACACCACCGTCACTATCTAGTGCAATGTCTTTGCCTTCTACTAGTACACCATGACCAATCATATTGGCAGCTTGATAGGATTGCCCCATTTGCATGCTGCTCATGAGCGATTCAACAGTGCTGTTGAGTTTATTAATGCCACTAACTGTGGATAGTTGCGCCATTTGGCTGGTGACTTGTGCGTTATCCATAGGATTAAGTGGATCTTGATTTTTCATTTGTGTAACTAGCAAAGTCATAAAGCGGTCTTGTGCTTCTTGTGTCGTATCTGCTTTATTTTTAGTGCCGTTAACACTATCTAGCAGCGCTTGTGAAGCGGTGTTGCTGGTATTTTGTACAGTGGTAGCCATAATGTCCCTTTATTTTTTAATGTGCTTTAATTGCATAAATTAAGATTGACCAATGCTCAGTGTTTTAAGCAACATAGCCTTAGCTGCGTTCATCGTTTCTACGTTGTTTTGATAAGCACGAGAAGCAGAAATCATATTCACCATTTCTTCCGTGACATTCACATTGGGCATGGTGACGTAACCTTGTTCATTCGCTAATGGGTGTTTTGGGTCATAAATTATTTTTGCGGGTGAGGTATCTTCGACTACTTTGGTCACTTTAACCGCTTGAGCTTCAGGGCTGGCACTTGGTATGGCGCTAAACACTACTTGCTTGGCTTTATAAGGCTTACCATTCGCACTGGTCGCGCTGTCAGCATTGGCTAAATTGCTGGCCACAGCGTTTAGGCGCTGTGACTGCGCGCTCATGGCAGAGCCTGAAATATTGAATACATTAAAAAGTGACATGTTTTATTCCTTTAATTTAAAGGGTGCTTACTTATTGCCCTTGTATTGCAGCTAGCATTTTTTTAAGTTGTCCGTTAATCATCGTTAAACTCGCTTCATAGCGAATGCCGTTATCAACAAACTGATTGCGCTCTACATCCATATCAACCGTATTACCATCTACACTACCTTGAATAATGGGGCGATATAATGGCTCGCCAGCGCCACTTGTCATTTGTAAATGTGTTGTTGGCAGGGCATCAAAATGTTTATCAGATGTTTTAGTAATTTGATTGGTTTTGGCTTGTGCAGGATCGTTTTGGCTCATGGCTTGTTGCATCGCCGCAGCAAAATCTAAATCGCGCGCTTTAAAGTTAGGCGTATCCGCATTGGCAATATTGGCCGCGATTAGCTCTTGACGTTGCCCGCGCACTCTTAGCGAGGTTTGGTGAAAACTTAACTCAGCATCTAATTTGTTTAACATAGCTGTCTCTTTAACTCGTTTTGGATGATTGTCCTAAAAACGCTTTTATTCATGCCTAGCAGTCTAAAGTGCAGCAGCCATTTTTAATTGTTAAAGTAAAAGGAGAAAAACTGCCTTATTCTTGGATTTGTAATAGACATGCGTGCGTACAATGACTGTCATGAAAAAAGTGAAATGAGGCAAAATATGCATAAAAAGCAACAATATTTAAAAATTAACCATTTTAATCAATGTGTTGCAATTGCATTGCTGAATCTTGGTTTGCTTCACGTCACTGTTGGCCAAGCAGAAACTAAATTGCCAGAAAGCAAACTGAAAGTTGCACAGGCCACGGCCTCATCACTGGTTGTGCAAAAGCAAAACTTAGAAGCAGTTAAGGCAAAAATAAATGAATTTTTGACGATGCAAACAGTTGGGTATCCTGGTGAAGTGCGTGTACAAGTGGGTGCGATAGACCCAAATTTAAAATTGCCAGCATGTGAAAATCTGCAAGTCAATTTACCTAGTGGCAGTAAAGCATGGGGTAAAACGAGTGTAGGCGTGCAATGCTTAGCGCCCAGCAAATGGGGTATTTACGTGCAAAGCTCAGTTAGTGTGATTGGAAATTACTTAGTGGCCGCGTCGCCATTGGCGCAGGGTCAAGTTATATCAGAGCATGACGTAATATACGAGAAGGGCGATTTAACACGTTTGCCAGCAGGTATATTTACCGAGCAGTCGCATGCGCTAGGGCGCAGCGTGCAGATTTCGATGACTGCGGGTACGGTGCTAAGGCAAGAAATGTTAAAAGTGCCTCCAATTGTACAACAAGGTCAAACCGTAAAAGTTGTGTCTTCGGGTAATGGATTTTCAGTGTCGGCTGAAGGCTTAGCATTAGCAAAGGCTAATGAAGGCCAAGTCGTGCAAGTAAAAGTTGCGAGTGGTAAAGTAGTCACTGGCATTGCACGGCAGGGCGGACAAGTTGAAGTTGTCTTTTAGATAAATACCTTGAAATATAAAAACTCGTTTTTATGTGATTTTAATTGAACAAAAATGGATAAATATATTAAAAAAATTAAAGTTCGCTTAAACTATGCCGATATGTGCATTATAGATGCTAGTCATTAGCACAATTGGTTTAGGATAACGAGGAGTAACGTGATGAATATTAATGATTCTATCAAAAGTAAATTAGGTGTCGCTGGCGATAAAACGCTGATTGAAAAATCAACATCTAAATCTACGCAGGCAACCAAAGATAAATCAGCCGCCGTGAGTCAAGTGTCTAGTGGTGAGAGTGTAACGCTATCACCTTTGTCTGCACAAATGAAATCAATAGAGGCTGAAGCAACTGCAGGTGTATTTGACGCTGATAAAGTGGAAGCGATAAAGTCTGCTATTTCAAGTGGCCAGTTTAAAGTGGACTCTGAAAAAGTGGCGGATGGCTTAATACAAACGGTTAAAGATTTACTGACTACTAAAAAATAATTGATCATGCTAAAAACTAAATCACCTATCTCTTTTGAGCAAGATGCTAACTTAGTAAAAAGTTTACTCGAAGAGTTGTTGCTTGAGCAATCTGCTTTAGTACGGGGTGATATTGAACTGGTGGAATCCATTATTGACCGCAAATTTACGCTGTTACAGCAGCTTAGTTCTGTGGCAAAAAACCGTTATGAAGTATTGGCAAATAATGGTTTTGAGGCAAATGAATCTGGTATGGTGGCTTGGATTAAGCTGCAAGCAGATACCAACATGCAAAAAGCTTGGGATCGCTTTCAAATGGAGCTAGCCCGCACTAAAGAAACCAATAGGCTCAATGGTGTTTTAATCAACAAACATTTTAATCGCAATCAGCAGTTATTAAACCATCTGCAAGGTAAACAAGACTCAGCCAGTGTTTACGGTAAAAATGGTCAAGCTAAAACCTCTCAGTACAATCGTTCTGTATTGCTTGCATAACCTTTAAAAATGTTGCGTACAGTTGTCGTGCGCAATAATCTTAAAATTAATTCTTATTCAATTTTGCTTGCTGCAGTGATAGGCATGACATCATCTATCTGATTTTTTGATCCATACAAAATCAAAATGGCTACACGGCGGTTTTTACCACGGCCTTCAGGTGTTTCGTTTTCACTAATCGGTTGCGTTGAGCCAAAACCTGTTGCACTTAGGCGATTCTCAGCAATTTCAAGACTACTTAGCATACGCACCACGCTGCTGGCACGTAGGGCTGAAAGCTCCCAATTAGAAATTAATATTTCACTATGTATAGGTGTGTTATCGGTATGGCCTTCTACTTGAATGGCGTAAGGCGTAGCTTTGAGAATAGTGGCCACTTCAAGCATAATAGGCCTCGCTTTTTCAGATAATTCAGCTGAACCCGCTTCAAATAGCAGTGAATCATTGATGTCGATTTGCACACCACGACTATTTTGTCCAATATTCACCTTATTCTCGCTAACAAGTGTAGAAAGTTTGCTAGATAAATCCACGCCAACTTTAAGCATCGCTTCGCGTTCTTTATGAGACCTTTCAGCGTAGATGTGTGAAAGTGGCAACGGTTTTAGCATTGATTTTGGCTGTGTTGCCTGAGTTGCAGAATCTTTGTTAATTTGGATGATTTTTCCATCGGGTGATAAATTGCCCATAAACGCTGAACCCATGGCTGAGGTGAGTTGTTCATATTTACTTTGATTGACTGATGAAATCGCATACATCACCACAAAAAAAGCAAATAAAAGTGTAATAAAATCGGCATACGACACTAACCATCTTTCGTGGTTATCATCATCGTCTTCTAAGTGCTTTCTTCTTATCATGTCATTTACTTTGTATCAAAAATGGTGCTAAAAATTAACAAAAAATCCCAAGCTAAAATCCCCGAGAGAAAGTTCATGCTCTGGAAGCCTTATTCTATGCGGCTTGCAGAGCATCGTTAAGGATATGTGCTGAAAATGGTTTATTTCATGTACGAAAATAGTCGCTCAGCCACCACATTAGGGTGGTCACCTTTTGCAATAGAAACCCATGCGTTGAGTAACATTTCACGGCGCATCATTTCAAACTGAATGTGATTTTTAAGTTTATTGGCTATCGGCAAAAATACTAAGTTAGCTAATGCAACGCCGTAAATAGTGGCCACAAAAGCCACAGCAATTCCACTGCCTAATTTGCTCGGGTCAGATAAGTTTTCCATCACGTGAATTAAACCTAGCACCGCCCCCAAAATCCCTACCGTAGGCGCATAACCTCCGGCAGCACTCCAGATTTTGGCGGAGTTGCGTAAATCCATTTCGTGAAAATGCATATCAATAGCGATGATTTCACGAATTTTGTCAGGCGGAGTGCCATCAATCATCAGTTGCAAACCTTTTTTAATATAAGGCTCACTTTCACGATTCATGTAAGATTCCAACATGAATAAACCTTCTTTGCGTGCGTATGTGCTCCAAGTATTCGCGCGTTTTGCGAGTTCTTGTCTGTCATCCACGGGTAAGGTGAAAACTTGCCTTAGCATTTTGATGCCAGCAATAAAGTTTTTTGTGTTTGTTTGTAAAATGACAGCACCAAATGTGCCACATAGCACGATAATAAAAGCGGCTGGCTGCACTAAAGAGCCAATGTGCCCACCTTCTATTGCTTGCCCTGCGATAATGCCAATGAGGGCAACGACTAGACCAACTACGCTACTCCAGTCCATGATTTCTCTCTTAAACTTGAGCGCAATCGGGCGACTGCTTGGCTATGTAGTTGACAAACACGTGACTCTGAAACGCTCATCACAGCGCCTATTTCTTTTAAATTTAGTTCTTGTTCGTAATATAAGCCTAGCAGCATTTTTTCGCGCTCTGGCAGTGCATCAATGGCTTCAATAAGGGTTTCTCTAAAGTCACTTTCAAGCAAACCTTTAATCGGATCGCCTTTTTCATCACTTTGAAAACGATCTAAAAAGTGCTCGCCTTCATCTGCTTCATGAAAATCTTCGTAATACACTAATTGGTGACCAGAGCAATCTGCCAGCATGTCGTAATATTCTGCAAGTGATAGCTGCAGTTTTTTAGCCACTTCATTTTCTGTGGGCGGTCTGCCTAATTGCTGCTCTAATTGACTGATGGCAACTTCGACATCGCGCATATTTTTACGAATGCTTCGTGGCAACCAATCGGCACTGCGCAGTTCGTCTAGCATATTACCGCGAATCCGTTGCGTGGCGTATGTTTCAAACTGAGCACCATGCGTATCTTCATAGCGGTTGATAGCATCGAGTAAGCCCATCATGCCTGCTTGAATCAGATCATCAATTTCCACATTGGGTGGTAATTTGGCCTTTAGTTGATATGCGATTTTTTTAACCAAAGTGGCATGTGTTTTTAGTAACACATCCTTCTGGTCTTGTTTGCCTTTTGCTGTGTACATAGTCACAACCTTAACGATAAGATACTTGTTTAAAAGAAATGTTTGCGTGCATATTTTCACCAAATTTTTTGGCGATATGGCTTAATGCAGCTGACACTTTTGCCTTAGGAAATGCATCAATCACCGTCCGCCCTAATTTTGTGGCACGCACTAAGTGGTCGTCATTCGGAATTGCGCCAAAAAATTCAAGCTCAATTTGCAAAAAACGTTTAGCAACTTGCTGGATATTTTTAAACACGATTTCGGCCTGCAGATTATCAGCATCACTCACAATAATGCCAAAGCTGCGTCTGCCTAGTTGACTGCATAACAATTTAATCACAGCGTATGCTTGCTTAATGGAAGCAGGATTTCTTGAAAGTTGAATGATGATTTCGCTTTCATTCAAAATGGGTAGCGCTAGCTTGCCTTCATCATTCATTGAGACATCAACCAATATCATGTCAAATTGTTCAGCGAGTTGTTGAACACGTTGGTTGGCTTGTAATTGCAAGGTTTCGTCAACAGTGGCTTGTTGATTTTTATTCGCGAGTTTAGCTACTGAAAACGCGTAAGGAGAAACTTTTACTGCTTTTTCATTGTTCATGTTACTTTGGCAAATGTCGTAAATGGACACCGCTTTAGTCAGCGCGTATTGTGAGTCACGAGAGTGTTGTGAAGCATGCATAATCAACACTTCTTGACCTTGCATCTGTAAAGATGCAGCAAGGTTTGTCATTATGCGTGGCTGAGTGGTTTCTAGGCAAGCAGATATAATAGATACCACCCGTGGCTTGGGTGCTGACATAATTCTTCTCAAGCCAGCAGCTTGGTCATTATGAAAATTATGCATATTGCACCTCCGCATAATTGTTGCTATTACCTACTGTATTCGCCATCACTATTGGCAGCTCATCAGCTAAATACTTATAAGGTAAATACTGCAGACTCTCATGATTTAGCGCTTCTTGAATCAAATGCTGTTTATTTGCAATCAAAATGTCTTCAGGGACACGTTGCCCATTCGTGACATAATAAAGTTTAAGTCGCTCTCGAATAATGGCATCTAACCCATTGCCAATAGTGGCTGCTTCGTCTATTTTAGTCATAATGCAGCCTTCTAAGCCTCTGCCTTTATAGGCTTTTATTACGTTAGCAAGAGTCTCGCCAGTGCTGGTGGCATTAAGGCAAAGTAGGCGTTTAATAGGGGTTTGAGTATTGGATAGCATGGCAATTTGCTCATTCACCATTTGGTCACGTTGACTCATACCAACGGTGTCTATCAACACGGTGTGTTTGCCTTTTAATTCATTTAAAGCAATTTTTAAATCAGCCTCATCTTTAACGCTATGCACCATGACGCCAAGAATTTTTCCATAAATTCGCAATTGCTCATGACCGCCAATACGATAAGCATCAGTTGTGATAAGACCTAAGTTTTGTGTGCCATATTTCATCACATAGCGCGCGGCCAGTTTAGCAACCGTGGTGGTTTTTCCAACCCCAGTCGGTCCAATCAGGGCGAATACACCACCTTGCTGAAGCATTTCTGATTCATCTTCTAGCGCACTGAGATTTTTAGAAAGTACAGACTTTAACCATGCAATCGCCTGGCTGTAATCAATATTGGCTGGAAGTTTCTCCGCTAATTTTCTTGAAAGTGCAGCGCTAAAGCCTGCCGATAACAACGTACTCAACACTTGCGCTTTAATCGGATCATGTTGCTGAATGCCAGCCCAAGAAAGTGTGGTGAGTTGTGATTCAAGTGCGCTACGCATACTGCGCATTTCACTTAAAATCTGAGTAATTTCTTGGTTAGAAATGTTAGCCTCACTACTTGCGGAAGCCTGCTGGATGCCTGATTGCAGCGATTTGCTTGGTTCGGCATGTTTAACTTGTGCTGCTTGCACACGCGGCTCAGGCTGCTGGTTAATCATTTCTGCACTTTGTTGTGCCAAATTAGGCATGACTTGCTGATTTTTTTGTTGCAACATTTCGAGCAAAGTCATTGGTTCGCTGCGTGTTGCATTACTGAATTCTTCTTGCATCTGTTTTTCGATAGGAGATTGCATGTTTTGGACGGGATAGTCATTTACCAGACCATCCACTGCCATCGCGTGCATTTCTTCTTCTTTTACGGCAATAATTTCATTGCCACCTTCAAACGCACGGTTTGAAATAATGACGGCATTTTCTCCTAAAGCTCTGCGCACCATATTGAGTGCCTCACGTGAGTTTTTGCCGAAAAAACGTTTTAAGTTCATGCTGAACCTCCGATAAGATTTGTAACGCGAATAATTTTAGAATCTGGTAACTCTTCGTGCGATAGCACGCGTAAGTGCGGCACAGAGCGACGCAAAAATTTAGCTAATGCCGCTCGAATGGGTGCGGATACTAGCAACACGGGTGACATGCCCATTTGCTCTTGTTGTTTAGCTGCAGACTCTGCTTGGCGAGCGAGTGTTTCAGCCATATTGGGTTCAATGGCTGTGCTAGCACTATTAGATTGCACAGCTTGAGTCAGTAGGCGCTCTAAATTATTATCTAAAGTGATAACTGAGACTTCGTTGCCTGATGGGAACAGTTGTTGCACAATTGCGCGCCCAAGTTTGACGCGTATTTGAGCGGTTAACTCGCTAGCGTCTTGTGTTTGGGTAGCGTATTCAGCCAAGGTTTCAATAATTGTGCGCATATCACGAATATGCACACCTTCAGAAAGTAAGTTTTGCAATACTTTTTGCACCATAGAAAGTGGCAACAGCTTAGGCACAAGATCTTCAACCAACTTTGGTGACTCTTTACTAATGTGGTCTAACAGTTGTTGAACCTCTTGGCGGCCGAGTAAATCTGCGGCATGACTAGAAATAATATGGTTTAAGTGCGTGGCAATGACGGTGCCAGCATCCACAACTGTGAAACCCATATTTTGCGCTTCGTCACGCGTATTATTGTCAATCCACACTGCTGGTAAGCCAAATGCTGGGTCAGTTGTGGTTTGTCCTGCTAGTGTACCTGTGACCATGCCAGGATCAATTGCCAACAGTTGACCATAATGAGATTCACCGCTGGCAATTTCAACGCCCTTAAGAGTAATGCGATAGCTTGACGGTTTTAATTCTAAATTGTCGCGGATATGCACAGTGGGTGCTAAAAAGCCGACTTCTTGTGCAAATTTTTTGCGTATGCCTTTAATGCGTTTAAGCAAATCACCGCCTTGTGCTTTATCAACTAAGGGGATTAAGCGATAGCCAACCTCTAAGCCAACCAAATCTACCGGTAATACGTCATCCCAACTGGCATCTTCAGTTTCTGCCACCACTTCAGTTTTTTCTTCAACTTCTGGTTCAACTTCTGCAGCGAGTTGTTTTTTTCTTACAGAGTATCCAAGGCCTGCTAAAAGGGTAGCTAAAAATAAGAATGCAAAATTAGGCATTCCCGGAATTAAGCCCATACAGCCAATAATGCCTGCTGTGATGAAAATGACATTTGGATTTGTAAAAAGCTGCGTAACGAGTTGCCCACCAATATCTTCTTTATTGGCTACGCGTGACACCACCACACCTGCGGCGACTGAAATAATCAGAGATGGAATTTGTGCAACCAAACCATCACCAATGGCGAGTAGGGTATAGTTCTTAATGGCATCGGCAAATGCCATATCATGCTGCACCATGCCAACAATGAGCCCACCGACAATATTAATGATGGTGACTAAAATACCTGCAACCGCATCACCGCGCACATATTTACTTGCACCATCCATTGCTCCATAAAACTCAGACTCTTGGCTCACTTCAGAACGCCGACGTCTGGCTTCATCTTCACCAATCAACCCTGCATTTAAGTCTGCATCAATCGCCATTTGTTTGCCTGGCATAGCATCTAAGGTAAAACGGGCACCCACTTCTGCAATACGGCCAGCACCTTTGGTCACCACTGTAAAGTTGATGATGGTTAAAATCACAAACACAACGATACCTACGGTGTAATTGCCACCAATCAAAAAATGACCAAAAGCTTCAATGACTTTACCTGCTGCATCTGGTCCAGTGTGCCCCTCTGTTAAAACTACACGTGTTGATGCGACGTTGAGTGATAAGCGCAACATGGTTGTAACAAGTAACACCGTTGGAAAAGCAATAAAGTCGAGTGCTTTTTTGGTTTGTAAGCCAATTAGCAATACCATAATAGAAAGTGCAATATTGAAGCTAAAAAGCGCATCTAAAGCGAGTGCAGGCAAAGGCAATATCATCATTGCCAATAGCAATACAATAATGAGCGGTGCGGCTACATTGCGATTGCCCAATGTTGCTGCCCAAGCGGGTAATTTAAAACCATTCATTATGCAAGTACCTCATCTGTAACAGTGTTAGGTATTGGCAATAAACTATGCGGATCCATACCTTCAGGCACCAGAAGTGATGTCGGCATTTCTGGACGATAACCACCATCTTTATTAAAAATACGCATTTGAAACACATAAGCCAATACTTCAGCAACTGCAGAGTAGAGCGTTTGTGGTATTTCGTCGCCCAATTCAGTGTGCGCATACAAGGCACGCGCTAATTTGGGGGCTTCTAAAGTCATCACTTGATGTTCTTTAGCGATTTCTCTTATTTTTAAAGCTATGGTATCTGCGCCCTTAGCGATGACTACCGGCGCGCGTGAGCCATTTTCTTGATATTGAATGGCGACTGCATAATGCGTTGGGTTGGTAATGACTACATCAGCTTTTGGTACTTCTGACATCATTCTGCGTCTTGCCATTTCACGCTGTTGTTGACGCACGCGGGCTTTAATCTCAGGATTTCCCTCAGATTCTTTCGATTCTTGACGTACTTCTTCTTTGGTCATTTTAAGTTT
Source organism: Pseudomonadota bacterium (assembly GCA_029556915.1). GTDB lineage: Bacteria > Pseudomonadota > Gammaproteobacteria > Burkholderiales > Methylophilaceae > Methylotenera. The sequence continues at coordinate 30,597 of JAKQIT010000091.1, read as the reverse complement.
TTGCGCGTATTGATAAAGTTGGTAAGGCACATCAATAGCAGCAATCAGTACCAATGCACTGACGATGGATAAAAATCCAACTATTAATAAATGGCTTACTTCTGAAACACCATTTGTCACAGACATAGATGAGAGTGAAAGAATAGGCTCTAGCTCACCTGCAATCACAATATATGCAACGGTTGCTACCAGTATTGTTTTGGCAATAGATTTAATCAATTCAACCGCTGCGTTTTTTGACACCATATTGCTTAAACCTTTTATTGGGTTAAGGCGGCCAAATTGCGGCATGATAGATTTTCTGCTGACTACCCAGCCGCCAATCAAGGCAGGTGAGGCGAGTGCAACCACCAGTAGCACGAGCGCAAACGGTGCAAAAGCAATAAGTAAGTCAATCGTCATGTTGGAAATTTTCATCAGCAACTTAATCGGGTCAAATGCATCAGCACGCTCTAGGCTTAGTCCCTGTTGCATAGAAATTTTTAACGCACTGTTGAGATGGCTACCCATCATCCAAAAGCTTAATCCAGCTGCAAAAAGCACAGAAACCGTTGCCAGCTCGCGTGAGCGGGGAACGTCGCCTTCTTCCCGAGCGGTTTCTAATCGCTTGGGCGAGGCCTGTTCTGTCTTTTCTAAATCGCTGTCTTCAGCCATTTTATGTCCTTAAAAATAAACCTTTTTTATTTCACACTGCCATTATTGAATAAGTCTGGGCAATTTCATCCGTTGAATAAAAGGGTGAAAATGCACCTTTCTTTTATTCAGTAATGCAAAAAAAGCATGGTTGGATGGAAATAAAAATAAAAAAATAAAAATAAAGTTCAAATAAAACAACAAGATAACAATATTTTTAAAATTTTTTATAAAAAACGCTAAAGTTTTTTTAAAGCGAGACGTTAACGAGCTAAGTGATAAAAGTTTGTTTTAGTGAGGTGTTGCGAAAAAGCAAAGAATATCGACTAAAACTTAAAATAATTTAGGAAAATATTTAAAGTATAGAAAATGAAACCGTAAGTTTTACACCAATGACAACATAAAATAGTCATTTTTAAAATTCTTAACTGTATGAAAAATAACAGTTTATTCTATCTCATGGTGGTGTTTGTAGGACAAACACCTACATGGGCATGTCCGTTTCTCTCATAAAATAAACCGCTAAACGCTCATTGTGACACCCCTTCGATAGGTTCAAAGTACGCCTAACGCAATAGATGTACTTTAAATTAACGATTAAAAAATTTTTCAGGGGTAATAAAAATGAATGAAGCAGAAATGATGTCAGAAATTCGTGATGCTAATCTTAACTACTTAATGTTAGCGCAACAAATGATACGTTCAGATAAAGCTACAGCGATTTTTCGCTTAGGTATCAGCAAAGATATTGCAGACCTATTAGAAGGTTTAAGCAATTTACAATTACTCAAATTAAGCAGCAGTAGCATGATGTTAGCGCGCTTTCGCTTTGATGATAGTGCTATTTTGGGTATGTTGACCAACTACACAAAAAACAGCACACAAGCACAATTACACAAGGCAGTGTTAATGTCTGGCCAAACAGCTGAGGCAATGGCATAAAAATATTTTAATTGAGTGATCAATTAATTAAGCAGTATTCATCAGGGGAAACATCATGACTAAAAAAAGTATCGTGAATGAATCAGAGCAAATCCAATTGGCAATGCAAATGATTAAACTGGGCGCTCGGTTGCAATTATTAGAATCGCAAACGACTTTATCCCGTGAGCGTTTAATAAAATTGTATAAAGAGTTAAAAGGCGTTTCGCCACCAAAAGGGATGCTGCCATTTTCAACGGACTGGTTTTTAACATGGCAGCCCAATATCCACGCTTCCATTTTTTACAATATCTACAAGTTTATGGTGACTTACACCGATACTAAAGGCATTCAGGCGATTATTCGTGCTTACAGTTTGTATCTTGAGCAAGTAGCAGATGAAGAAGTGAATGTCGATGTTGAGCCAGTACTATCTCTAACACGTGCTTGGACGCTGGTGCGTTTTGTTGAAAGTAAAATGCTATCAATGAAAGCCTGCCAATGTTGCGGTGGTGAGTTTATTACCAATACCTATGATTTAAACCAAAATTACGCTTGTAATTTATGCCATGTGCCTTCTCGCGCGGGCAAAACCAAAAAAGCCAAAGAATTATCTTACAAATTGGTTTCGATGAGCGCATAGGATTTTTATGCAACATTTACATCTCAGCCAGCCAATCAACGCAAGTGATTGGCAAGCGCAAAGCACTGCGCAATCAGCAAAAATTAAACCAGCTAGTTTAGCTTTGCTGTTGCAGATGAGTGCAGCTTGCAGCGTTTTTTTGCTGGTTTGGCTGGTGCGAGAAATTGCGCAGCTATGGGGATTTAATCTAACACTTTCTGTATTTGCATGGGTGTTAATGCACTCAGTCTTGAGCACTTTATATGCCTACATTGCCAAACAAGCACATTGGTGGCGCTGGATTCACTTTGGCTTTGCATTTGCGGTATGGGGCATGATGCAAATTCAACTGCCTAGCGAAATTTATTTAGCATGTTTCATTGTCACCACGGGCATTTTTTGGACGACATTTCGTAGTCAAGTGCCATTTTTCCCCTCACGTCCTGCCGTTTGGCAAGAGATTGAACAACTTATTCCGCAGCATCGCCCCACGCGGGTGATTGATATTGGCAGTGGTTTGGGTGATATGGCCATGTACATTGCCAACCAGCGCCCACTATGCCAAGCCGAAGGTATTGAAATTGCGCCGCTACCTTGGGTGGTGAGTCAAGTACGCGGATTTTTTAAACAATCGCGTGCGCGCTTTAAGCTGGGCGATTATTACGATTTAAACTTTGCCGATTACGACATTATTTTTGCCTATTTATCGCCTGTTGCCATGCCGCTATTGTGGAATAAAGCCATGCAAGAAATGAAACCTGGCAGTTTGCTCGTTAGCCTAGAGTTTGAAATTGAGCAAATGCAACCCACCAACATCATCACCCCTAAAGATCAATCGCCCAATTTATATGTTTGGCGCATGTAGTTGGGGAAACGCAGCAATTCGTGTCTGCACGGACGAATTGCGTTGTTGCGCGGTACTCGCAACCTCGCTGTATAACGCATACTAACTAGGTTTCTGCGTTCCGTGCGCCTTTGGCGTATGAATAATGCGCTTTAGCGCATATATTCTACGGACATGCCAAGTACTGGTACACTTCATCACGTTCGCCAACGAATTTCCATGTTTCCTTAGCACGCAATTTGTGTGTCAAATTTCTTGTAATAAAATGCACTAAACTCCCCCGAGAGAAAATCATGCCTCTGGAAGCCGCATAGATACTGGCTTGCAGGGCAGTGCCAATGAAGATAGGCAAAATTTGCCAATAAACGCAATATTTTTGCTTGTCGAAAATCATGCCATTTTTACTGCAGCTTAATTGAATTTAGCACCGCAAAAAGCCCTTTATTCTCCAAATTGATTTACACAACTTGTTGCTATTCTGGCAGCGTGAAATAAAAAGTTAGCAAGTTTTAACCCATTTTTTCAGTTTTTGGAGATTGCAGTATGTTTATTATTATTGGGTACATTGTCATTTGTGGCGCAGTGTTTGGCGGCTATGCAATGGCGGGTGGTCATTTAGGTGGCTTGTGGCAACCTTTAGAGGTTGTCATGATTTTTGGCGGCGCACTCGGTGCTTTTGTGGTGGGTAATGATAGTAAAGCGCTTAAAGCCACAGTTAAAGTGCTGCCAACCTTGTTTAAAGGCTCAAAGTATAACAAAGCGCTTTATATGGATTTACTCGCGCTGCTGTTTGAGATTCTGAGCAAAATTCGCAAAGAAGGCATGATGGCGATTGAAAATGACATCGAAAATCCAGAAGCCAGCCCCGTATTTAGTAAATATCCCAAAATTTTAGCTGACCACCATATCACCGAATTTATTACCGATTATCTGCGCTTAATGGTGTCTGGCAATATGGATGCCTTTCAAGTGGAAAACTTGATGGATAACGAAATTGAAACGCATCACCAAGAAGGCCACGTACCTGCCCATTGTATTTCCAAATTGGGCGACGGCTTGCCTGCTTTTGGTATTGTTGCGGCGGTGATGGGTGTGGTGCATACCATGGAAAGTTTGCATCTACCACCTAATGAGTTAGGCGTGTTGATTGGCCATGCGCTGGTGGGGACATTCTTGGGGATTTTACTTGCGTACGGTTTTGTAGGGCCATTAGCTGGTTTGGTGGAGCAAAAGCTGGAGGAGGGCACAAAAATGTTTCAAACCGTCAAAGTCACATTGCTCGCCAGTTTAAATGGCTACGCCCCTGCTATTGCGGTGGAATTTGGCCGCAAAGTGCTTTATTCAACCGAGCGTCCAGGCTTTGCTGAGCTTGAAGACCACGTTAAGCAAGCAAAAGGCAAATAAATAAGCGGAGATTGTAATGGCTGAAGAACTCAAAAAAACCATTATTGTTAAAAAGATTAAAAAGGGCGGTGGCGGCCACCACGGTGGTGCTTGGAAAATTGCCTATGCTGACTTTGTGACGGCAATGATGGCGTTCTTTTTATTGATGTGGCTTTTAGGCTCAACCTCAAAAGCGCAAAAAGAGGGAATTTCTGATTATTTTAAAACGCCATTAATGGTGGCCATCAAAAATACAGGGGGTCCAGCCGTGGGCGCGAGTGACTCCATCATGAAAGATACTGGCGGCAAAGACATCACTAAAAAACAAGGCCAAGTAAAACCAGACGATGGCTCTAAAGGAAAAGAAAAAACAGTCGATATTAAACAAGCAGAAGAGGCACTTAAAAAAGCCGAAGCTGCCAAGCTTGAAGAGTTAAAAGAAAAGATGGAAAAAGCCATTGAAGATAGTCCTGCACTGAGCAAATTTAAAAACCAACTCATGATGGACATTACTTCTGAGGGCTTGCGTATTCAAGTGGTGGATGAGCAAAATCGCCCGATGTTTGAATCGTCTAAAGCGCAAATGCAGCCTTATGCGCGGCAGATTTTGCAAGAAATTGGCAAAGTGCTGAATGGCGTTGACAATAAAGTAGGTTTATCGGGCCATACCGATGCCGTGCAATATGCGGGTGGAGAAGCTGGTTATAGTAATTGGGAGCTTTCTGCAGACCGTGCTAATGCTTCAAGGCGAGAGTTGGTTTCTGGTGGGATGGATGAAACGAAAATATTGAAAGTTGTGGGTTTGGGCTCTGCATCACTGTTTGACAAAGACAACCCGCTCAATCCAAGTAATCGTCGCATCAGTATTATTGTGATGAATAAAGAGGCAGAAGAGAAAGTCATGAAAGATAACGCCTCTGTGAATTTGCCTTCAACAGCAAATGAAGCGGAAATAGATAGTGCTGTAGCCAAAGAATAAATCATTGATAGAGATTGCACTTTTAGGAACAAAATTGGTATGGAAATGAAAACATTACCCATGAACGAGTTGAGAAGCTTGTTGGCTGCAGTATCTGACCACGGCAAACAGCATTTGGTTGAGGTTGAGGCTGATTTACTGCAAACCACGTTTTTACTCAGTGAGGCGATAGAAAAACTGGGGGCTAGTTTTATGGCGGTGCATGAAGCGGTAACGCAACAGCAACAGGTGATTAATGCGTTGATGCATCAACATCAGTTTGATGAAAAAGAAACCCAGCAACTTGAAATTTTTAAACAAAAGATTGGTGAAGAAGTAAATGCAGCCGTGACTGGTTTGCAATTTCAAGATTTAACCAGTCAGCTAATTAGCCGCACCATTAAACGTGTTAACGGGCTAAAAGATTTGTTGCAAGAGCTAGCTACGCATGGTGATGAAATTGAGCCTACACACGAACATGAAGCCATCGTCAAGTTTTTAGAAGAAATTAGCCAAAGTTTACATATTGGGAGCCGAGCACTTTCAGGAGGCTTGCGACGTTCAGTAGATCAGCAGGACATGGTGACTGGCGATATTGAACTTTTTTAACGATAAAAACTAAATATTACGGTTTTTATGCCGTAAAGCAATACTGAATAGCTGTATTTTTATTGTAACAAAAAACATTAATTAAATGTTTTAACTAACTGATTAATATTAAAAAAGCGAGTAATTTAAATGGCAAAAACAATTCTAGCAGTGGATGACTCTGGCTCTCTTCGCCAAATGGTGGCATTTAGTCTAAAAGCAGCAGGTTACGATGTTGTGCAAGCTGTAGATGGTCAAGATGGCTTGGATAAAGCAAAAGAAAAGACTGTCGATTTGGTACTCACCGACCAAAACATGCCCATCATGGATGGCCTAACACTCATTAAAAACTTGCGTGAGTTAGGCTCTTATCAAAGAGTGCCTATTTTAATGCTCACTACCGAATCAAGTGATGAAATGAAAGCTAAAGGCAAAGCAGCAGGGGCTAATGGCTGGCTAGTGAAACCGTTTGACCCAAAACGTTTAATTGAAGTTGTACAAAAAGTCATCGGATAAATATTACAGAAAATTTGCGCGCGCTTAAACGAGCTAACTAGCAAAAACGGAGTACAACAATGTCAATTGATATGAGTCAGTTTTATGAGGTTTTCTTTGACGAGGCAGAAGAGCTACTAGCTGAGGCTGAACGCTTATTGCTTGGCCTTGATATAGAAAACCCTGATGCAGAAGATCTTAATGCCATTTTTCGCGCGGCCCACTCAATAAAAGGAGGGGCAGCGACTTTTGGTTTTATGGACATGACTGAAATTACCCATGTACTTGAAAACCTGCTGGATAAAATTCGTAAAAATGAAATGGCACTCACTACCGAACATGTAGATGCGTTTTTGGCTGCAAAAGATGTATTGAAAATGGAATTAGACGGCCATCGTTTAGCTACGGCGGTTGATCAAGAGCAAGTGGCTGATGTGAAAATGATGTTGAAATCACTTTCCGAGGCTGGTGGCGTGACAATCAGCGCGCCTCCAACAGTCGCTAGCGCACCATCAGCACCAATAATTGAACCAGAACCAACTCCTGTAGTTACACCAGTTGCAACCCCAGTTGATGAAAAACCACAAGTCGCACAGGCAGCAAGTGATGGTTTAACCCATTTTAATATTGTGTTGCCAGCGCTATCAGATAAAGATATTAGTAATCTACAAGAAGAGCTTGGCTTGCTGGGCGATGTTTCAGCCGCTAAAAATGCACAAGGTCGCACTGAACTAAAGCTTAAAACAGACTCAACACAAGCCGATATTATTTCAATCTGCTCATTTATTTTAGATCCTGATGATCTGCTAATTACAACAGGTAATGCACCTATTCCAGTAACTGCTCCAGTAGAGATTAAAGCCATTGTTGAAGAAGACCCTGGATTTGGTTTCTTTGATGATATTCCAACTTTAGGTGGCGCAAAAGCAAGTACACCAGTAGCAACAATTTCAGCCCCTGTCACTTCAAAATCTGATGAAACACCTCTAGCAGCAAGTGATGATAGCGGTAAAGTAAAAATTCACGAAGAAGTAGGTTATGGTTTATTTGCCGCTGATGGCAAAGAAAATGAAGAAGAAGGCTACGGCTTTTTTGCACCGTTTAAACCACATGCTGATGCAGTAAAAACAACCCTGATTGGTGATGATACAGTGCCAACAGAAGCTAATTCTGGTCAAACTGAAACGGCTAAGGTAATTGATGCTACTAAGCAAGAAACCTCTGTTGCTGCAACTGAAAAAAGGGCTGCTGCGCCACGCCGTGAAACAGACAAAGCCCCAGCCAATGCTGAAACATCCTCAATACGCGTGGGGGTAGAAAAAGTTGATCAACTGATTAACTTAGTGGGCGAATTAGTCATTACACAAGCCATGATTGAGCAACGCATTAGTGCGCTTGACCCGGTACACCACGAGCAATTAATTAACAGTGTTAGCCAACTCACACGTAATACGCGTGATTTGCAAGAGTCAGTGATGTCTATCCGCATGATGCCGATGGATTTTGTGTTCTCACGCTTCCCTCGCATGGTGCGTGATTTAGCAGGAAAACTAAGCAAGAAAGTGGAATTTGTCACAGTGGGTGCTACTACCGAGTTAGATAAAGGCTTGATTGAGCGCATTGTTGACCCACTCACCCATTTAGTGCGTAACAGTGTTGACCACGGTATTGAAACACCAGATAAACGTCGGGCAGCAGGAAAATCAGAAACAGGCACATTAACACTTTCTGCTGCGCATAAGGGCGGCAGTATTGTAATTGAAGTGACTGATGACGGCGCAGGGCTTAACCGCGATAAATTGCTGGCAAAAGCCGCTAAAAATGGCTTGCCAGTGAGCGAAAATATGACAGATGCTGAAGTATTTAATCTCATTTTTGCCCCAGGTTTTTCTACTGCGGAAGTAGTCACAGATGTTTCAGGCCGAGGTGTGGGCATGGATGTGGTAAAGCGAAACATCACGGCCATGAATGGTGTAGTAGAAATTCGCTCAGCACTTGGTTTTGGCACCACAATTTCAATCGCACTGCCACTCACACTAGCTATTTTAGATGGTATGTCAGTGTCATTAGGTAACAGTGTTTATGTCATTCCACTCAACTTAATAGTCGAAACGCTACAACCATGCGCTGAAGATATTAAAACGGTGACAGGTGAAGGCCGTATGGTGCATGTGCGTGGGGAATACTTGCCGATTATTGCCCTGCATAGCTTGTTTAATCAACACACTGATATTACCGACCCAACCCAAGGTGTTTTAGTGTTGATTGAATCAGATGGTAAAAAATCCGCGCTATTTGTAGACCGTTTGGTTGGTCAGCAACAAGTGGTGATTAAGAGCTTAGAAACTAATTACCGCAAGGTGCAAGGAGTCTCTGGCGCAACCATTATGGGCGATGGTTCTGTGGCTTTAATTCTTGATGTACCTGCCATTATTCATATGGGACAAACAGCCAATTACATCACAGGTGCAAGAACGTTTTCAAACTATCAACACAATGCAATTTCAGCGAATTAATTAAAAAATACAAGTAAGGCAAATAGGAGTTAAACCATGACGATGAATACAGAAACTAACACCACCACTTCTACTAATACCAGCAAATTAAAGGTTGCTGGTGGGGAATATCTCACTTTTGTCTTGGGCGATGAGCAGTACGGCCTAGAGATTTTAAAAGTGCAAGAAATCCGTGGTTATGACACGGTGACACAAATAGCCAACACACCAGACTTCATTAAAGGTGTAGTTAATCTGCGCGGAAAAATTGTGCCTATTGTTGATTTACGCATTAAATTTAATTTAGGCAAGGTGGAATACGATGAATTTACAGTCGTGATTATCTTAAATCTCAGTGGCCGCGTAGTTGGCATCGTGGTAGATGGTGTATCTGATGTAAAAGCACTTAAGGATGAGCAAATTCGCGACGTACCAGCCTTGGTTTCAAATATTGACACTAAATATATTGTCGGACTGGCAACGGTTGAAGAGCAGATGTTTATTTTGGTGGACATTGAGCAACTCATGAGTAGCAATGAAATGGCGCTTATGGATTCTGTAGCTGTGCATTAATTCAAAAACTAAAAATGACCAAAAAAAGTAAAGGTAACAATTATGTTTGCATCCATTATTAATAAGCTTGCTGGTAGCACAAAAGCGACAAAAAAAATTATCGATGAAGTCACTGAGTTTCGTGCCTTAAAAGCAGAAATTAACAAAGCGCGCTCTGTGCTTGAGTTTGATGCAAAAGGCAAAATTATCGCCATAAATCAAAACGCCTTAAAAGCGCTTGGTTATAGTCAGTCTGACATCATTAGTGAACATCATCGCGTGTTAGTAGGTAGTACTGAAAGTAACCGTCCAGAATATGAAGCTTTTTGGGAAAATCTGCAGGGTGGCACTACACAAACTGGCAAGTTTAAATTTAAAAGCAAAAGTGGCGCTGATGTTTGGTTTCAAGGCTATTACGCGCCAGTCATTAATAGCAAACATCAACTTATTAAGGTGGTCAGTTATTTAACTGATATTACGGCTGAGCTCACCCGAGCGATGATACTTCAGGGTGAGGATGAAGCGCTCAATCAGACTTTTGGTGTCATGGAATGTGACATGACGGGCAATATTACCGAATGTAACTCAATTTTTATGGAGCCGCTAGGTTACAAGCGAGATGAGCTAGTAGGTCATCACGTCGGGATATTGCTGCCACCAGAAGTGGGGCAAAGCACTGAGTACAAAAAAATGTGGGAAGAACTTAACGCTGGGAAAAGCGTAACCAGACAAATCCGCCGCATCTCAAAAGACCGAAAAGAATATTGGTTTCAATCAACCTATGTACCTATTAGTGATGAGTCTGGTAGACCTTATAAAGTTGTTGTTTACTCCTATTGCATTACTGCAGAAAAAATGAAAATTGCTGACTATGAAGGGCAATTGAAAGCAATTAACAAATTGCAAGGGGTGATTCAATTTGATTTAACTGGAAAAATTTTAGATGTGAATGACAACTTTGCGGCGGTGACTGGCTACAGCAAGCAAGAGATTGTAGGGAGTCACCATAGCATGTTTGTGGATGCCACTTATAAATCTAGTAGTGAATATAAAGCTTTTTGGGATAAATTAGGAAAAGGCGAGCCAGATGGTGGCGTTTATAAACGTATTGGAAAAGGCGGTAAAGAAGTCTGGTTACAGGCTACTTATAACCCGATTTTTGACGCAAATGGCAAACCGTATAAAGTGGTTAAATATGCTACAGATATTACAAAGTCAGTGATAGCTGAAAAAGAGCAAGCTAAAAATGCGCTTGAATCAATGATGATTAAAAACTCTCTAGAGTCATCATCTGCAAATTTGATGGTAGCAGATAACAATGGAATCATCACCTATATGAATCCATCGACACTTGCGATGATGCGCGAGATACAAACTTCTATGCGTAAGGTCTTACCCAATTTTGATGCAGATAAATTAATCGGGCAAAACTTTGATGTTTTCCATAAAAATCCCGCACACCAACGCAGTCTGTTAGCTGGATTATCTCAAAAGCATACAGTTGAAATGCCAGTAAGCGATTTATTTTTACGCATTACTGCTAGCCCAATATTTGACGAAAAAGGTGAGCGTATCGGCAGTGTTGCAGAGTGGGTGAATTTGACAGAAGAAAAACGTGCTGAGTCAGAAATTAAGGATGTGGTTGAGGCTGCAGCCAGTGGGGATTTGAGTCATCGACTTGATTACAGTAATGTTAAAGGGGCAGCAGCGAAAACAATGGAGGCGGTGAATCATCTACTTGATAGTGTGAACGATATCATATTTCAGGTACGTGAAGCGGGTGAAACCATTAACACTGCTGCTGGTGAAATTTCTACAGGCAATAATGACCTTTCAAGCCGCACCGAACAACAAGCCTCTAGTTTAGAAGAAACCGCTTCTAGTATGGAAGAACTCGCTTCGACAGTAAAACAAAATGCAGAAAATGCTAAACAGGCAAATCAACTGGCAGCAGCAGCTTCTGGTGTTGCAATTAAAGGTGGCGAAGTCGTAGGTCAAGTGGTCTCCACCATGAGCTCAATCAACGAAAGTGCCAAGAAAATTGAAGATATTATTTCAGTCATTGATGGCATTGCCTTCCAAACTAATATCTTAGCCTTAAACGCTGCCGTTGAGGCGGCGCGGGCTGGCGAACAAGGCCGAGGCTTTGCGGTGGTGGCAGGGGAAGTGCGTAATTTGGCACAACGTTCAGCCTCAGCTGCTAAAGAAATTAAAGAGTTGATTACAGACTCAGTGCGCAAAACAGCCGAAGGTACTGTGCAAGTAGAAAATGCAGGTAAAACCATGCAAGAGATTGTAAGCTCTGTGCAGCGTGTTACCGATATTATGGGTGAAATTTCCGCAGCATCAAGCGAGCAAAGCGCTGGTATTGACCAAGTAAACAACGCCATCACCAGCATGGATGAAGTCACCCAACAAAATGCTGCATTGGTAGAAGAAGCCGCTGCGGCTGCAGAAAGCTTGGTAGAGCAGGCGGTGACCCTGATGGATACGGTTAATGGGTTTAAGTTAAATAATGCTAATGCAGGCAAAACTGAACGGCGTTCAAATCAAAGCCCAATGCGAAGTGCAGCACCAAGTCGCCCAGTGGCATCACGCACTCCAGCGACTAAGCCAGCACCACGTCCATCACCCACTAAAGCCGTAGCAAAAACTGGCACTGATGATGGTGATTGGGAAGAGTTTTAGAAAAACTCTGGGACACTTAGAGTCTCACACATTATAAGCTAAATGAAGTAAAGGAAATAAAATGCAAATCAATATGCCAGTCACCAATACAGAAATTCAATTTGATGATTCACAGTTTATGTTAACCAAAACAGACCTTAAAGGCGCTATCACTTACGCTAATAAGGACTTTATCACCATTAGTGGCTTCAGCGAAGCAGAGCTTGTAGGCTCTAACCACAATATTGTGCGCCACCCTGATATGCCTGTGGAGGCATTTGAGGATATGTGGCGAAGCCTAAAGGCGGGTAAACCATGGACAGGTTTAGTTAAAAATCGCACCAAGAGTGGCGATTTTTACTGGGTGGAAGCCAATGCAACGCCTATTATGGAAAACAATCAAGTTGTTGGCTTTTTGTCAGTGCGTAGAAAACCAACGCGCCAACAAGTTGAGGCAGCAACTGCGGCTTATCGCTTATTTAAAGATGGCAATGCTAAAGGCCTCAGCATTTTAGATGGAAAAGTAGTTAAAAACTCCAGCTATACCAAGCTTAAAAATAAACTTAGCAATATTAAAGTCACCCAGCGATTACTTGGCGTGGTGGCCTTAGCTGTTGCAGTGGTTGTCGCGCAAGCCAGCATAGGCTTATTTGAGATGTCAAAAGCAGACAATAGCATGAAGACAGTTTATGAAGATCGAATGGTGCCGTTAGAACAGTTGGATAATATTGGTATGTATATGCTTAAAAGTCGCGCGCATATCCATGCCGCCTTAAATGAAACGCATACTGTGATTGGTGCAGATAAAAAGTCAGCACTGACTCTAGATACTCAAAATGCTTTGAAAGAGGCGCATTATATAGAGTTAAAAATTGAAGAAATCAATAAGAAATGGTCCGCTTACTTGGCTACCTATATCACACCAGAAGAGAAACTTTTGGCTGATAAATTTGCTGTAAGCCGTGACGAATATGTAGCTAAAGCCTTAAAGCCAGCAATAGCACAATTACGGGCAGGAAATTATCAAGAATTAGCGCGGGTAAACGCAAATGTCCGCGATTTGTATAATGCAACTGATAAAGATTTGCAAGCTTTAAAAGATCTACAGCTAGATATTGCCAAAAATGAACATCAATCTGCCATAAGCCGATTTGAATCAGTACGCTTGCTTACATTTGCAGGTTTAGCTTTAGTTGTTGTGCTTTTATCTTGGTTAGGCTTGTTGATTTCACGCTCAATTACAAAACCTTTAGAAAAGTCGATTAGTGCGTTGGGGCAAATAACCGCGGGTAACTACAGTGCTGCTATTGATGCTCAAGGCAACAATGAGTTAAGCCAAGTGTTGCAAGCGTTGAAAAAAATGCAAACTTTACTTAGTGTGAACGAAAACACCTTAAAAGAGAGTGCCGCTGAAACAATTGAACAATCAACTTTATATGAAAATCAATTAGCTGCAATTAGCAAATCTACTGGTGTGATTGAATTTAGCCTGGATGGCAAAGTGATTGCTGCCAATGATATTTTCTTAAAAGTGCTGGGCTATAGCCGTGAAGAGGCAATAGGTCAACATCATAGTCAATTTGTAGAATCTGAATACAAAACCAGTGCAGAATACAAAGCATTTTGGGAAAAACTCAATCGTGGTGAAGCCGTTTCTGGTCAATTCTCACGTGTGGGCAAGGGTGGCAAAGAAGTTTGGTTGGAAGCCTCTTACAATCCAATTTTAAGCGCAGCAGGTAAGCCATACAAAGTTGTGAAATATGCGACTGATATTACCGAACAAAAAAATAAAAATGCCGACTTTGAAGGCCAAATGACGGCTATTGGGAAATCTCAAGGTGTGATTGAGGTTTGTTTAGATGGCATTATTACCAAGGTCAACCAAGTGTATCTGGATATGCTTGGCTATCAAGAACATGAGTTGCTAGGTAAACATGTCAGCATGGTATTAGACCCAACTTTTGCTAATAGCCAAGCCTATAGAGATTTATGGGCTAAATTAGTCAGTGGTGGTACCGATGCTGGCCAATACAAACGTATAGCCAAAGGTGGCCGTGAAGTCTGGATTCAAGCTTCATACAACCCAATTTACGACTTGAAGGGCAACCCATTTAAGATTGTGAACTACACCATCGACATTACTGAGCAAAAAATTCAAGCCGCTGATAATGCGGGTCAAATCACCGCTATTAGTAAAATTCAAGGTGTGATTGAGTTTGACCTCAAAGGTAATATCACAGCGGTGAATGATAACTTTGCCGCTGTGACTGGTTATAGTGAAAAAGAAATCGTAGGCAATCATCACAGCATGTTTGTGGAGCCAGCATATAAATCTAGCCATGAATATAAGGCATTCTGGGAAAAATTAGCCAGAGGTGAAGCGGATGCAGGTCAATACAAACGTATTGCCAAAGGTGGTCGTGAAGTATGGCTACAAGCCAGCTACAACCCAATTATGGATATGAACGGTAAACCATTCAAAGTGGTGAAATACGCAACCGATATTACTGAGCAATACAATAATGCAGCAACTTTAGCGGATGCCGTTGAAGAAACTCAACATGTGATTGAAGGCGCAAAAACAGGAGATTTAACTAGCCGTGTGCCGCTAGAGGGTAAAACTGGCGCTATTGCTAGCCTTTGCGATGGTGTGAATGCCTTAATGGACAAAATGACCGAAGTGATTGTGCAAGTTCGTGAGGCTGGTGAAACCATTAACACTGCTGCGGGTGAAATATCTTCTGGCAATAATGACCTTTCAAGCCGCACTGAGCAACAAGCTTCAAGCTTAGAAGAAACCGCTGCCAGCATGGAAGAGCTTGCTTCAACCGTTAAAAATAATGCTGAAAATGCTAAACAAGCCAATCAACTGGCTGCCAGTGCCTCTACTGTAGCGGTTAAAGGCGGCGAAGTGGTTGGGCAAGTGGTGAACACAATGAGCGCGATTAACCAAAGTGCTAAAAAGATTGAAGATATTATTTCAGTCATTGATGGTATTGCCTTCCAAACCAATATTCTTGCACTCAACGCTGCTGTAGAAGCTGCACGAGCAGGCGAACAAGGCCGCGGCTTTGCCGTGGTGGCGGGTGAAGTGCGCAACTTAGCACAACGTTCAGCCACTGCTGCAAAAGAGATTAAAGAACTGATCACTGATTCAGTTAGCAAAACGGCAGAAGGAACAGCGCAAGTAGAAAATGCAGGTAAAACCATGCAAGAAATCGTCAGCTCAGTACAGCGTGTGACAGATATTATGGGTGAAATTACAGCGGCGTCAGTAGAACAAAGCGCAGGCATTGACCAAGTCAATAGTGCGGTAACCAGCATGGATGAAGTGACCCAACAAAATGCTGCCTTGGTTGAGGAGGCCGCAGCGGCAGCCGAAAGTTTGGTAGAGCAAGCCGAAAGCTTAATTGATGTGGTGAGCGCATTCAAACTAAATGGAAGCAACTCTACCCTAGAGCGCCGTGCAAGCAACAGCCCATTGCGAAAACCTATTCTAACTGCAAATAAACCAGTAAACAATACTACAACAAAAATGGCAGCAAAACCAGCACCAGTAAAAGTGTTAGCAAAAACTGGCACTGATGACGGCGAGTGGGAAGAGTTTTAATTGAAAAAGAATATAACACTTGCGTTATTAATGAAGCTGTATTTAATAAGTTACCTTTGGAGTAGTGATTAATGTTTTCTGCTAAACATAAAACTGTCGTTGCTGCAGCGGCGGGCATTAATCTGGTGATTGGCGTTCTATATGCTTGGAGCATCTTTAAAGAAGCAATTGTGACCTCTATTCAAGCTGGTGGGGTAAATGCTTTCCAATGGGATATAACTTCTATTAACGACCCTTACGCGCTTTGCTGTTTGGTTTTTGCTATTGTGATGGTGCCTGCTGGGCGTTTGCAAGATACTTTAGGGCCAAAAAAAGTAGCACTTATGGGTGGTTTGTTGGGTGCAGCTGGTTTTTTGTTGATTGCTAGTTCAGTGAATTATTGGGTATGGATGATAGGTTTTGGCGGCTTAGTTGGTGCCGGTATTGGTTTTGCGTATGCCTCAACCACACCAGCTGCGCTTAAGTGGTTTGCCCCAAATAAAAGTGGTTTAGTCACAGGCGTAGTGGTTTCTGGTTTTGCTTTAGCGTCGGTTTACGTGGCGCCATTGGCTAGCTATTTAGTCACAGGTAGTGGTTTAAATAAAACCATGCTGTTTTTTGCATTGCAATTTTTCTTATTGATTTCACTTTTTTCATTTTTTTTGCATACACCACCTTATGGTTATGTACCACCAGGTTTTGAAGAAAGACGTGCTGCAAGAAATGATAGAAAACGTGATGCCATGTCACATCTTGATGAAGATGTATTATCACCTTTGCATGTCTTGAGAGAGTCGAGATTTTGGGTGTTATGGATGTTGATGTTCATTGGTGCTGGTGCTGGCTTAATGGTAATCGGCAATTTAAAGCCATTAGCTAAATTGAGTATGGGTGAATTGGCTTATTTGGCCATAGTGATTTTAGCTGTTGGTGATGCAACTGGCCGCATACTGACTGGTACATTATCAACCCGCTTTGGTCGCAGAAATGTACTGAGTGCAGCCTTTTTATTGCAAACTGTTCTCATGTTTGCAGCATTTTCACTTTCGAAGTCTGTACATTCATTTTGGATTATGTCAGCTGCCACTTTAATCGGAATGAGTTATGGCGCTAATTTAGTGCTCTTTCCAAATTACGTTAAAGACTTTTGGGGGATGCGTCATTTTGGTGCGATTTATGGAATGCTGTTTACTGCATGGGGTATTGGTGGGTTTGTTTTGATTAAAGTATCCGAGAAAATTTCGGTGAGTACAGGGTCAAGTTACCAATCTTTTATGTTGGCAGGCGGCTTAATGTTACTGGCCTTTGTACTGACATTTAAGGTTGATAATCGTAAAGAGCTTGAACGCATAGCCATGCGCAATTTAGTAAAGAAAGATGCGCTCAAATTACAACAACGTGTTGAAACACAGCAGGTTGTGTAACGCATAATGATGAATGTTATAGCATTTTTATTGATTTTAATCAGAAAGATAACACAGCAGATTGCTGAATTAAAGTCAATATTAGCCGTAATTAAGTTGAGTAGATTCTGTACCTTATAAGCAGAATATTAAAGAGAAGGTATTGTAATTGATTGAAAAATATCTAACACATCAAAAGTGTTGATGATATGAAATTGGCAGCGCCAAAAATAAGGAATTGAAATGAAAATTAATATGCCCATCACCCAGACACAAGTTGAGCTAAAAGAGGGTGCTCAAATTGTCTCAAAAACCGACTTAAAAGGTCGTATAACTTTTGTTAACCGTGAGTTTATAGATATTAGCGGTTTTAGTGAGGCTGAGCTGGTTGGTCAAAGCCATAATATTGTGCGTCACCCAGACATGCCACCAGAAGCGTTTGAAGATTTATGGACTACGGTAAAAGCGGGTAAACCCTGGATTGGGATTGTTAAAAACCGTTGTAAAAATGGTGACTTCTATTGGGTAGAAGCCATTGTTTCACCTGTGACTGAACATGGTCAACCTGCTGGGTTTATTTCAGTGCGTAAAAAAGCCTCACGCCAGCAAATTGAAGGCGCGATGCGTTACCACCGTAAGTTAAAAGAAGGGCAAAGCTGGGCTGCCAACATGATGGATAAATTGCGTGCTTATAAGCGTAATTTCACTATAAAAGCGCGCATTATCTCCATTTTTATAGCAGTAACCATGTCAATTTCTTTAGTGGGTTTTGTGGGGATCAAGGGTGTTGAAAATACCAATGAAGCTGTTATGACGCTTTACCAAGACCGCGTGATTCCGCTGCAACAATTGAAAACGGTAGCCGATATGTATGCGGTGAATATTGTAGATACTTCACATAAAGTGCGTAATGGTAATCTTTCATGGGCAGAAGGTGAAGCCAATGTGGACAATGCATTAAAAGAAGTGGATAAACAATGGAAAGCTTATACATCAACGTATTTAGTAGATGACGAGAAAAAACTGATTGCTGAGGTTGAGCCATTATTTGCTAAAGCCAACGTGGCAACAACTAACTTGCAAGCCATTTTGCGCACACATGATGAAAAACGCCTGAGCGATTTTACCCGTGCTGAGTTATACCCCGCAATTGACCCGCTCTCAGATAAAATTAATGCGCTCACTAATTTACAACTCAAAGTTTCGGCTGACGTTTATGCAGATGCTGAATCTGATTATAAACTGCATAGCATAATTGGCATTGCATTTCTTGTCATTGGTTTGGCGCTAACAGCTTTGTTAGGATGGATGCTTTATCAAACCATTATGCCACGCATACATGATGCAGTGCGTTACCTGATATTAAGTGCGCAAGGGGTTGACCATGAATCCGTGCGCCGAACAGGCCACCGTGATGAATTAACTGATGTGATGGATGCTTATCGCGCGTTAAAGGCACGGTTAGATTTTGACCATACCGAAACATTGAATGGGGTTAACCGTATTAAAGCGGCATTAGAAAATGCCTCGATGGCGGTTACGGTTTCTAATGAACATAACCTGCTAATTTACATGAATAAAGCTGCTGTAACATTATTTGAAAATATGCGTAATGGCATTGCCACACGCCACCCAGGTTTTGCCGTTGAAAAAATGATGGGTACCAAAGTTGGGCAATATCTTGAAAATGATGCTGACCGTGCAAATTTTGCTTTGGAACTAAAAGGCCCTAAAAAAATAGACACCTTTAATGCTGGGCATCATTTAGAGTTGTTACTTAACCCAGTATATGACCAAGATGATGGTAAGTATTTAGGCCGCATGACGCAATGGGTTGACCGCACTGCAGAAGTGTTGGCTGAGCAAAAAGTGGCAGAGTTGATTGGCCAAACGGTTGCGGGTGATTTAACTAAACGCATTGATGCAACAACCTTACCTGAAGGCTTTATGCAGGATATTAGTAAGGGTATCAATCAACTGTTAGAAGCTGTCATTAATCCACTCAATATGGCGGCTGATTATGTTGATAACCTATCAAAAGGGGTCATTCCGGCTGAAATTAACGCTGAATATCATGGTGACTTTAACATTATTAAAAATAATTTAAATGCTTGTGGTCATGCTATTAAGGCTTTAGTGGCAGACGGAAATTTATTAGCTGAGGCGGCAGAGTCAGGAGTGCTTTCAACTCGCGCTGACGCAACACAACATTTAGGCGAATATCGCAAGGTGGTTGAAGGTTTAAATGCAACTTTAGATGCGATAGCAACCCCATTAAATATGGCGGCCGAAAACTTAGCAAGTATTGCACGTGGGGAGATTCCATCACAAATTTCTGCACGTTATCAAGGCGACTTTAACAATATTAAAGATAATTTAAACACCTGTATTGCCTCTATTAACGCCTTAGTTGGCGATGTGCAAATGTTAGCCAATGCTGCGCATGAAGGTCGCGTTTCAGTGCGCGCAGATGCAAGTGCCCATGAAGGGGATTTCCGCAAGATTGTAGAGGGCGTCAACGAGACTTTGGAAATGATTGTAGGGCCAATTGCTACGGTTAAAGTGGCAGTGGAAACGATTAACACAGCTACAAAAGAGATTGCGCAAGGTAATGCTGATTTAAGTCGCCGCACGGAAGAGCAAGCAGCTAACTTAGAAAAAACAGCGGCAAGTATGGAAGAGTTAGCCTCAACAGTAAAACAAAATGCGGATAATGCGAAGCAGGCTAATCAGCTCGCCTCAGCCGCATCTGGCGTGGCGATTAAAGGTGGCGAAGTCGTTTCAGAGGTTGTAAGTACTATGGCTGACATCAATCACAGTGCTAAGAAAATTGAGGATATTATCTCAGTGATTGACGGCATAGCCTTCCAAACTAATATCTTAGCCCTTAACGCAGCCGTTGAAGCGGCGCGTGCAGGTGAGCAAGGTCGAGGTTTTGCGGTGGTGGCGGGTGAAGTGCGCAACCTAGCACAGCGCTCAGCTACCGCAGCCAAAGAGATTAAAGAGTTAATTGCTGACTCAGTGAATAAAACGGCAGCAGGTACGCAACAAGTAGAAAACGCGGGTCAAACCATGCAAGAGATTGTTGTATCTGTCAAACGAGTGACTGACATCATTGGTGAAATTGCTGCTGCCTCAAGTGAGCAAAGTGCAGGTATTGAGCAAGTGAACGACGCCATTATGAAGATGGATGATGTGACACAGCAAAATACCGCGCTAGTTGAAGAAGCGGCAGCGGCGGCAGAATCCATGCTTGAGCAAGCCGATGAGCTGATGAATGCGGTCAGTGTGTTTCAATTAGAGGGCGAATCTGACAGAAAAGAACGCCGTGCCCCTAGCAGTGCTTTACGCGCTGGCAGCAAACCTTTAAAGCCAGCACCGATAAAAGCAGTGAAAGTAGCTACTGTAAAAAACGGTACAGATGATGGTGAGTGGGAAGAGTTTTAAGTATGAATTTAAAACCCAAATAATAAATGTTTATAAATAATAGAATCAGTTAGTTAATAGATTTATCTAATAAATCACTTAAATATAATGGTGTTGCTTTTTTAAATAAAGGCAACACCATTTTTTTTAATATTTGTTGCAAATTGTAACTAAAAAAGTTTAAGTTTTATATTTTTATGCCGTTGTAATTCATTAGAAGCTTTAAATTGGTTTAAAGCCATTGTCAATTATTGTCGAGATTACATCATGGATTATATTGTAAAAACACTTTATGCCATTTTAACCACATGCGCTATTTTTGCCGTTTTGGTCACCTGCGTAATGGTAAATCAATCGCCGCAATACAGTAAGCCACACACAACATGTAGTAAAAACTTTTGTGATGAAATCAGTCAGTATGCGCTTTTATGATTGTTAAAAGCGCTCTTTAAAGCGATGAATTGGTGCAATAAGCGCTTGTTTATTGACTAATTGAATATGTTACACATCGCTAAAATTACTAACACGACTGTAATTAAAAATACAGTTAGAAATGAAATGGATTAAAAATATGACAGTCGCTAAAAAAATGTTATTACTTACGCTTATTTCAGTCCTAGGTCTGACTGGAATAGCCTTTCTTGGGCAGTACCAGATGGGCAATGTTTTTAATGAAACCAATTATGCAAACACGAATATTGTGCCTAGCATGGTTGAACTGGATAAAATCCGTTACAAATTTAATACATTACGTATTCGTGTGGCTAACCATACACTGATTAAAGAGCCTGAAAGAATGGCTGAAGTGGAAGTGGCAATTCAAAACTTGCAATCAGAGTTGGCAGAGTTGTTTAAAGGCTATGAAGTTTACTTGGCGGATGAAAAAGAAAAACAATTATTACAAGCTGATAAAGCAGGGCTGCAGGAATACTACACACGTATGGAACCTATTTTAAATGCTTCACGCTTAAATAATAAAGCGCTTGCGCATGAGTTGTATATTGCAATTAGAATGCCTGCAGAAAAAGCAAATAACGAAATAGCAGCGCACATCGATTACAAGTTAAAGCTAGGACAATCTAGCGCGCAGGCCGCAGCATTAGTTAAAGATAAAGCTGAAAATTTTTCAATGATGCTCAGTGCGCTTATCTTGTTGGCGACAGCAGTGATTGGATATTTGATTACATGTAATTTACGTAAACAGCTGGGTGGCGAGCCGAATGATGTGGCTGAAATTGCTAACCGTATTGCTAATGGTGACTTAAATAGCCCAATTGAGCTGAAATCTGGTGATAGCAACAGCCTAATGGTGTCGATGCAAAAAATGCAACAGACGCTCAAAAGTATGATTGATGAGCAATCAATGGTGGCCGAAGAAAATAAAGCAGGCAATATCAATGCTGCGATTAATGTAGATAAATATCACGGTAGCTACAAAACCATGACAGCTAACGTTAACCTAATGGTGGCTAATCAGGCCGATGTGATGCGTAAAGTAACTGCTTGTATTGCAGAGTTTGCCAATGGTAATTTTAATGCCCCTTTAGAGCAGTTTCCTGGTCAACGCGCTTTTATCAATGAAGGTGTAGAGTTGCTAAGAAGCAATATTAAATCCTTTATTTCTGACATGGAAAACATGTCTAAAGAGCATGATGCGGGCGATGTGGATGTGTTGATTGATGCCGATAAATACAAAGGCGCATACACGCAAATGGCGCAGGGGGTGAACTTGATGGTAAGTGGCCATGTGCGCGAAAAGGGTGAAATGATTCAAGTCATGCGCTCACTTGGGGATGGCGATTTTGATGTGCAAATTCAGCAATATCCAGGTAAAAAGGCGGAAATTAATACTAATTTAGATCGCCTAAAAGGCAAATTAAAAGGTGTTTTAGATTCCGTGAAATGGGTCACAAACGAGCATATGCAAGGCAATATCGACATGAGTTTGCATGCGCATTTGTTTAAAGGTGGTTTTAGTGAAATAGTCTCGGCGATTAATGCCATCGTTGCGGGTCAGATTGAACTTACAGAAAAAGCGCTCACTTGTATTAAAGCCTTTGGTGAAGGCGATTTTGATGCGTCATTAGAAAAATTCCCAGGCAAAAAAGCATTTGTAAATGAAGCGATTGAGCAAGTTCGCGCCAACTTAAAAGCACTCAATGAGGATGCGCAAATGCTGGCATCCGCAGCGCGCCAAGGCAAAGTATATATGCGTGCAGACTCTTCTCGCCACCTTGGCGACTACCGCAAGATTGTTGATGGCATGAATGAAACACTGGGCATGATTGCAGCGCCTATCGTTACAGTCAAAAATGCCGTTGAAACCATCAACACGGCCTCAAAAGAGATTGCGCAAGGTAATGCTGATTTAAGTCGCCGCACAGAAGATCAAGCAGCCAACTTAGAAAAAACGGCTGCTAGCATGGAAGAGCTTTCTTCAACAGTGAAGCAAAATGCGGACAACGCTAAACAAGCCAATCAATTAGCCAATGCAGCTTCTAGTGTTGCAGTTAAGGGCGGTAATGTGGTTGCTGAGGTGGTTGGTACCATGAGCGCGATTAACGAAAGTGCCAAGAAAATTGAAGATATTATCTCTGTCATTGACGGTATAGCCTTCCAAACGAATATTTTAGCCCTAAACGCAGCCGTTGAAGCGGCGCGGGCAGGTGAACAAGGCCGAGGCTTTGCGGTGGTAGCAGGTGAAGTGCGTAATTTGGCACAGCGTTCAGCCAGTGCAGCAAAAGAGATTAAAGAGCTTATCACTGACTCAGTGAACAAAACAGCTGAAGGCACACAGCAAGTTGAAAATGCCGGCAGCACCATGCAAGAGATTGTGGTTTCTGTCAAACGTGTGACGGACATTATTGGTGAAATTGCGGCAGCTTCAAGCGAACAAAGCGCGGGTATTGAACAAGTGAACGATGCAATTATGCAAATGGACGACGTGACGCAACAAAATACCGCTTTAGTTGAAGAAGCGGCAGCGGCGGCAGAGTCTTTAATGGAACAAGCGGATGCGTTAATGAACGCCGTGAGTGTATTTAGTTTAGAAGAAAAAATGGGTGCAATGAATCATAAAAAGTTACGCGTGATTAACGGATAAAGCACTTATTTTGCAGTGTAGTAAGCGTGTGTAAAAGCACAAAAAATATGCCGTCTTCTTTTGCATAGGGCTGGAAGCCTTATAAATAGCGGCTTGCAGGGCAGTGAATTTCTCTCGGGCAATTAATTTGAGTTAAAACTGCTTAATTTTTAATATAAGGAGTATTGATATGGCTGTGATTGATCGTGTGTTAATTGGTGAAGCATTGGTGATTGAAAATCGCCCTGATGGCAATGGACTGGACTTAAAAAATGTAGCGCACATTGACCTCATTATGGGGCCACGTGGCAGTGCGGCTGAAGATGCATTTTGCCGAACATTGACCGACCAAAAAGAGGGTGTGAATGGTTTATTGGCGATTGTGGCACCTAATATGATGGTGAAACCAAATACGGTGATGTTTAATAAAGTTACGCTTAGAAACACTAAGCAGTCTGTGCAAATGTTTGGCCCAGCGCAGCGCGGTGTTTCGATGGCGGTGATGGATTGCGTCGCTGATGGCACCATTCCAGTTGAAGAGGCTGACGATGTGTTTATTTGTGTGGGTGTGTTTATTGACCAATCTGCGGATATAGACCAACGTATTCAAGAGTGGAATTACCAAGCCACTAAGCAAGCGATTAAAAATGCGATTGCGCGTGAACCTAAAGCGGCTGAATTGCTAAAAGTATATAAAGAGTCTGCACATCCATTTGCAGCAAACCCAGAAAAAAGACGCGCAACGGATAGATAAGCATCAATATTAGTCAACCTTTGAGCTAAAGCTTAAAGGGGTTTTGGCTTGAGTACACGTTATTTTGACGTGATGTATGAATAAAAAAGGGTGATGAGTAACATGGCAAAAGCAGCGCAACAAGAAAGCCGAGAATTTGATTTTACGGCACAAGATTTTGCCAGAGTGCGCAAACTGATTTATCAGCATGCGGGCATTTCACTTTCTGAAGCCAAAACCGATATGGTTTATAGCCGTGTGGGTCGTCGGCTTCGGGTGTTGGGCTTGGCGACTTTTAAAGAGTATTTAGACCATTTGGAAAATGAAGACAGTGCGGAAGAGTGGCAGGCATTTACCAATGCGTTGACCACAAATTTAACATCGTTTTTTCGTGAAGAACATCATTTTCCTATTTTGGCCGAGCATTTGCAGGCACTTAAAACGCCGATTCGAATTTGGTGCTCAGCCGCCTCAACGGGGGAAGAACCATACACTATTGCGATGACGGCGTGCGAAGCATTTGGCACCATGCGCCCCCCAGTAGAAATTATTGCCACGGATATTGATACTAACGTGTTAGCCACCGCAGCCCGTGGGGTTTATGCGGATGATCGGGTGAGCAAGTTATCTGAAGTGCGTTGCAAGAAATTTTTTCAACGCGGTACGGGTGCGAATGCAGGCTCAGTACGCGTGCGTAACGAATTAAAAAGCCTGATTACTTTCCACCAACTCAATTTATTAGATGATCAATGGCCTCTTAAAGAGCCATTTGATGTGATTTTTTGCCGAAATGTAATGATCTATTTTGATAAACCTACCCAATCAAAAATCATTAGCCGCTTTCTACCATTGATGAAGCCGCATGCCTTGCTATTTGCAGGGCACTCTGAAAACTTTTTATATATTTCAGATGCGTTACATTTAAGGGGAAAAACGGTCTATGACTTAAAAGCCAGTGCTGGTAAGTCAGCATTAGGCCGTCTAGCTGAGGTGGCATGATGAGTATGCTAGAAGAAGAAATCTCCACCACGTTATATTACGATCGCACGTTTGATTGCAATGCCGCCAAAATATCGCCAGGTGAGTATTATTTTACCGATAAAGATATGGTGATTGTCACGGTGTTGGGTTCATGCGTTTCTGCCTGCGTTAGAGATAGCGTTTCAGGTATTGGTGGCATGAATCATTTTATGTTGCCCGATAGTGCGGCAGCCGATAAAGATAGCCCGGTATCAGAATCTATGCGTTACGGCACTTATGCCATGGAAGTGTTAATTAACCAGTTATTGCGTAATGGTGCGCGCCGCGAGAACTTGGAAGCCAAAATATTTGGTGGCGGTAATGTGCTAAAAAGTTTTACCACCATGAATGTGGGTGACCGTAATGCGTTGTTTGTCAAAAAATTCTTAAAGGATGAGCGTATTCGAGTCACTGGCGAGGATTTATTAGATATTTATCCAAGAAAAGTCTATTACTTTCCTAAAACTGGCAAGGTGTTGGTTAAAAAATTGAAAAATATGCATAACGATACCATTTACAAACGTGAAGAAGCTTACGCTAGCAAGCTCAAAACAGCGGATGTGGGTGGCGAAATTGATTTGTTTTAACTTATTTGAAGCGTATTTAAGCGAATACTGCGTTGTCGGGGCTTGTCGTACACTTGTACTGCCTGCGCCCCTCCGCCTTGTCTTCGCTTAAATACGCTTCAAATTAACGAGATGGTGAAAAATGAAAATAAAAGTTCTGGTCATTGATGACTCCGCGCTTATTCGTAGTCTTTTAACAGAAATTATCAACAGCCAAAAAGACATGGAAGTTGTAGGCGCTGCGCCAGACCCATTGATTGCGCGCGATATGATTAAGCAATTAAATCCTGATGTACTTACGCTAGATGTAGAGATGCCTAAAATGGATGGCTTGGATTTTCTTGAGCGCTTAATGCGCTTGCGCCCAATGCCAGTGGTAATGGTTTCTACCCTGACTGAGCGGGGTTCGGAGATTACCATGCGTGCGTTAGAGTTGGGTGCAACAGATTTTGTCACCAAGCCGAAAATGTCGATTACTGAAGGTATGCGTGAATACACTGACGAAATTACCGATAAAATCCGAGCTGCCTCAAAGGCTAGAGTGCAAACATTATCGCGCCAACCTACCGCACAAAATAGCGCGCCAGCACTATTGCGTAACCCATTGATTAGTAGTGAAAAGCTGCTGATTATTGGCGCATCGACTGGAGGCACTGAAGCGATTAAAGCATTTTTGCTACAAATGCCATCAGATTGTCCTGGCATTGTGATTACTCAGCATATGCCAGCAGGCTTCACAAAATCATTTGCTAATAGGCTTGATTCGCTGTGCAAAATTTCAGTAAAAGAAGCGCAAGGTGGCGAGCGTATTTTGCCTGGCCATGCGTATATTGCGCCTGGCGACAAACATTTATTGCTTGCAAGAAGTGGTGCAAATTATGTGACCCAACTGAGTGATGCGCCGCCTGTGAATCGCCATAAACCTTCTGTCGATGTGCTGTTTGATTCCGCGGCGGCTTTGGCAGGTAAAAACGCAATAGGGGTAATATTAACTGGCATGGGTAAAGATGGCGCAGTAGGCATGGCAAATATGAAACAAGCGGGCGCTTATAACTTTGCACAAAATGAAGAAAGCTGTGTGGTGTATGGTATGCCGCGAGAAGCCGTTGCACACGGTGGGGTGGACGAAGTGGCACATTTGCAAGAGTTACCCAAATTGGTGCTGAATTATTTAACGGCCAATAGCGCTCGTGCTTTGCGTGTTTAGCGAGAAAAGACAGCTTTTTGCCTTTCTTTTTCTGGCTAAAGTTTTTATCAATTTAACCGATAATGAATTAACTAAATCGAAATAGTTATTCATAAACATTGATTACAAAAATAACGGAGTAATGCATGGCCAACCCAAATACTAAATTTCTTGTTGTAGATGACTTTTCTACTATGCGCAGAATAGTGCGAAATCTACTAAAAGAACTTGGGTATAACAATGTAGATGAAGCTGAAGACGGCGTTGTTGCATTAAGTAAGCTCAAAGGTGGGGATTTTGACTTTGTGGTTTCAGACTGGAATATGCCTAATATGGATGGTTTAACCATGCTACAGCAAATGCGAGCGGATCCAGAACTTAAGCATTTGCCCGTATTGATGGTGACGGCAGAGGCTAAAAAGGAAAATATTATCGCAGCTGCGCAAGCAGGGGCAAATGGTTACGTGGTGAAGCCTTTCACTGCGGCTACGTTAGATGAAAAGCTAGCTAAAATATTTGAGAAGCTAGAGAAAGCAGCTGCTTAATGATTAACAGCGAAGCGTTAAAATCGCAACCCACGCTTGCACACCAATTGCAAGCAGTGACCCCGCAGGATGAAATGCTCAATCGCATTGGGCATGTCACGAGGGCGCTACATGACAGCCTAAGAGGTTTAGGGCTAGATAAAATTATGGAGCAGGTCGCCAATGAGATTCCTGATGCGCGCGACCGCCTGAAATATGTGGCCAAAATGACCGAGCAAGCTGCCGAGCGTGTTTTGAACGCGACAGATGCAGCCATTCCGCTTCAAGAAAATATTAGCTCCCAAGCGGGGGACTTGCAAAATAGATGGAAAACTATTTTAGAAAACGCTTCACTCAAAAGTGAATATAACGAAATTGCGACTGAGACATTGGCCTTTTTAGATAGTAGCACCCAAAACGCCACCGAAACCAAAGCCTTGCTGATGGATATTATGATGGCGCAAGACTTTCAAGATTTAACGGGGCAAGTTATCAAAAAAATCACCACATTAGCGCAAGAACTTGAGCAGCAATTAGTGCAAGTTTTGGTGGATTTTTCACCCAATGCAATCAAAAAAGAAACGGATAATCAGTTGCTCAATGGGCCGCAAATTGACCCTGAAAATACTGCCGATGTAGTTGCAAGCCAAGAACAAGTGGATGACTTGCTCGATAGTTTGGGCTTTTAAAAATAAAGCAAATTTTAGACGAATTTTTTACACTAATCCTCCCCTCTGCCCTGTAAGCCGCATGGATATTGGCTCTCAGGGCATCTTTTTTTGCTGGGCAAAAATAGCAGGGCTGTTTCGAGTTAAAAAAGATTGAACTAAGAAGAGTTGGCTTGATTTTTCCACGTTAGATAAACGCGGCAATCAAACTCAAATTGATGATAATCAGGCTCCATAAATTGGCAAAGTTGATAAAAGGCTTTGTCGTGATTACGCTCTTTTAAATGCGCCAATTCATGCACCACAATCATGCGCAAAAATTCGGCAGGGGCTTCTTTAAAAAACGCCGAAATCTTGATTTCTTTTTTAGCTTTTAACTTGCCACCTTGCACGCGCGAAATGGCAGTATTTAGCCCCAACGCGTGATGCTCTATCCCTAAATGGCTGTCATAATGCACTTTATCTAGCTGCGGCGAGTTGCGCATATAAGTCTGCCTAATGTCATTACAATAGGTATATAAAGCCTTGTCGGTTTGTATGGTATGCGAGTTTGGGTAGCGCACAGCAATATAATCACCCAACTTGTTTTGCGCTTGTAATTGCAAAATTTGGTTTTGCAGATGAAGCGGGTAGTGCTGGAGGTATTTAAGAGGAGTCATTTTTATGACGAAGCATTTTTTTACTAAAACTATTCAGTACCATCCTAACCCCGCGCCAGACTTTTGGTAGTAACCAAAACATCAGCACGATGAATCCGCAAAGAATGCCAATAAACACCGCTGGGTGCGCGAATGCCAGCCAGCCACCCATAATAAGTGCGCTTTCTTCACCAAATGATGCCGCGATATTGGTAACAGGTTCTGGTGAGGTGTTAATCAATGCGCGGCTTCCCGCTTTGGTGGCATGCGTTGCACCTGCAAGCGTTCCACCTAGAAGGGCTGCAATGGTGGCAATCGCTGGGTCGCTGGTATTAATGGCACCCATAGCTAGCAAAGCACCTGCGGGAATACGGATAAACGTATGAATACTGTCCCACACGGTATCAATATATGGGATTTTATCGGCTAAAAACTCTATGACAGATAACAAGCCAGCTACGGCAATGACAATCGGATTGCTGAGTACATCTAAAGTGGCGGGTAAGTGAATATAGTCAAACTTATTTAACATGCCCACCGCAAACACCGTGATGTAAAGCCGTAATCCGCTTGCCCAGCTAAGGCCGCCAGCAAGCGCTAGATTAGTTATGAGGTCGGTCATGTGGAGAGTTTTACTTTCTTACTAGTTAATTTAGCATCAAATTTTTCTCGGTTGATAATAAATCGTTCGTGTGTACCTATTGAAATCATTTCGATGCCATCGTTTGCTTCAACCTTAAACACAAGCTTTCTGCCTTCAACAGCTACCAACTCGACATTAGCAGTCACTTCAAGCCCAATAGGTGTCGCGGCTTGGTGGCTAACATTGATATGGGTGCCAACGGTTTGCTCTTGCGGCCAATCAAGGTGTGGATTAATTGCTTTAATACAAGCCCACTCTAAAAAACCGACCAAAAAACCTGTGGCAAACACATCGGGCATGGCTACAAACTCTTGCGCTTCAGGGTAAAGCGCAGGCACAGTTTTTGACTGTGGTACTTTAAACACATGGGTATATCGAATACCTACTTTTAAGCTTGGTTTCATGATGTTATTTTATGGTGAGAAACCTTAAAATGACAAATTATTTAATACAAAATAAAAAAGGAGGCAAAGCGTCTCGTCACTTATTTCTAGGGGAGAGGTTCCTAATCTAATCAAGCCAGAGTACGAGCCTTGATAGGAGCCCTCCCATCCTCCATGTTCAGTTCTTCTTAAGGAAACCTTACCTCCAAGAAGTTTGCTTAGTTTTTCACGAACGGGTGCAGCATGTTCCTTACAAGCTTCTGGAAGGTTTTGTACCATATTTTTGTAGGTATCTAATGCTCTAGGTAGAAACGGTTCAACATCTTGTATGTAACTTGTTTGTGCCGCAAGTTGCTTTTCAAATTGATTTTTTTTGACATCTAATTCTGTTAGCCGTCTAGTCAATAAAACCGTTTCAGACGCTCCCGTTTCTATAGCTGTTAAATTGCATCTAAATCTGACCCACTAAATGCATCGAATATTGACCCACCCTTAAGTTAATTATTCTATCTCTAAAGTTAATTTTACGTCACTTGTTTTCACCTCCTTTTTTGGTTTAGTTGCACTGTGTCTGAATC
>JAKQIT010000088.1 GCA_029556915.1 Pseudomonadota bacterium | reverse complement strand
ATTTTTGGGGTCCATTGTTTGAAAATCGCGGATCATTAGAAAAAATTCTAAGTAGTTACTTTGATATAGGTTTTGATGGCCCTTTTCACTAACGACTTTATTGTCAAGTTAATGACTTTAATGTCCGTAAACAACAAACGTTCAAAATATTAGGAACTATTTGCCACTAGCACTCTCTTAGTTAGAGTGCTAAACTATGCACTCCTTACTTATAGATTATAGTTACTAGGAGGTAACAACATTAATGAGTAACGCATTAACATTACCAGCAATCAGCGCCGTTGATAGCGTCGAGCATTATGCCCGCGCCATTAAAGCCTACCCTATTCTCTCAGCAGAAGATGAGTATGCGCTTGCAGTAAAGTTTAAAAAAGAAAATGATTTAGAAGCCGCCCGCAAGCTGATTGTCTCGCACCTGCGATTGGTAGCGAGCATTGCACGTGGCTACATTGGCTACGGTTTACCACAAGCTGATTTAATTCAAGAAGGCAATATTGGTTTGATGAAAGCGGTGAAACGCTTTGACCCTGAGCGCGGTGTGCGTTTGGTTTCATTTGCTATGCATTGGATTAAAGCCGAGATTCACGAATATATTGTACGCAACTGGCGCATGGTAAAAATTGCCACCACCAAAGCACAACGTAAATTGTTCTTTAATTTGCGCAGCATGAAATCTGGCATTAATAGCTTGCAAACTGCTGAAGTCGCGCACATTGCAAAAGAGCTCAATGTAAAACCTGAAGAAGTGCTTGAGATGGAAGCGCGTTTAAACGGACATGAAATCTCGCTTGAAGCCAATATCGATGACGATAGTGAAGAAAATTACAGCCCAATTGCTTATTTGCAAGATGAAAGCTTAGAGCCATTAGAAGCTCTGCAAGCCAAACAAATGGAAATGGCTGAAACAACAGGCTTAGCAAACGCGCTACAAAGTCTTGATGAGCGCAGCCGCCGCGTGGTGGAAGCGCGCTGGCTGCAAGAATCGGGCGGCCAAACTTTGCATGAGTTGGCAGATGAGTTTGGCGTATCTGCAGAGCGTATTCGCCAAATTGAAGTGAAAGCTATGCAAAAAATGAAAACATTGATGCTGGAAAGCCGTTAAGTTTTTAGATATTGACGTGAATGATAAACAAAACCCTCTAAGATTTAGAGGGTTTTGTCATTTTAGTTGCGTGATATTTTTCAATACCCCATTGTTTTTTGTCACGAATATGTCATATTAAGTTCATACACTAAAGGCTAGCAATAGTTAAGGATTAAAAAATGCCAGCAAATATATTAGTTGTAGAAGATGAACCTGCTATTCAAGAGTTACTTGCGCTCAATATCACGCAAGCTGGACACAATGCGATTCGTGCGCTTAGCGTAGAAATTGCGCAAAACTTAATGCGCGAAACCACGCCAGATTTAATTCTGTTGGATTGGATGTTGCCCGGTATGAATGGCCTAGAATTTGCGCGTAAATTAAAATCGGATAATCATACCAAATCTATTCCTATCATCATGCTCACCGCTCGCGGCGATGAATATGACAAAGTGCGGGGCTTAGAGGTGGGCGCTGACGATTACGTGACTAAACCGTTTAGCCCGCGCGAGCTGAATGCGCGTATTAAAGCTGTATTGCGCCGCCGTGCGCCGCAAATGACGGATGACCCGATAGAGATTGCAGGCTTGCGCCTTGACCCTACCACACACCGCGTGACCGGTAACCAGACCAATATTGATTTAGGCCCAACTGAGTTTAGGCTTCTGCATTTTTTTATGACCAACGCCGAGCGTGTGCACACGCGTAGCCAATTACTCGACAAAGTTTGGGGTGACCGCGTGTTTGTTGAAGACCGCACAGTGGATGTACATATTCGCCGTTTGCGCAACGCATTAGCAGTTTCAGGGCATGAAAATTTGGTGCAAACTGTGCGCGGTGCAGGCTATCGTTTATCTGAAAAAAGTGATGAAAAAATCGCTTAAAATAAGCAGTCTTCCTTGATGCACCTCTGCAAGCCGCTCAGATACTGGCTTACAGAGGCATTAAAATCTCTCGGGCTAAAATTCCGGTATAATTTTGTAATTCACTGACCGAAAAAAACTATGCTAGATGTTCGCTGGAAAGCATTTTTACTGTTTTGCGCATTTAGCGTAATCTGCGTTTTTTTATGGTTTATTGCTGGCGAGAAAATTGCCTTAGTTACTTTTTGTTCTGGTCTTCTCGTTTATCTTGCTCGCCATATATATTGGTTATATCAGCTACAAAAATGGTTTAAAAAACCCCATGTAAATAACATTCCAGAAGGCGCAGGCGTGTGGGAAGATGTCTTTACCGCATTATTGAAATACGAGCGTAATAACCAGAAAAATCAAACGCAACTTAGTGAATCCTTAGAGCGCTTTAGTCTTGCCACCACCGCCATGCCCGATGGATTGGTGATTTTAAGTGCTAGCAATGAAATTGAATGGTGTACACCACACGCTGAAAACCAGCTCGGCTTGAATTTAGCGCAAGATAAACACTTGCCTATCGTTAACTTAATTCGCGATAGTCATTTTATTGCTTATTTATACAACGGCGATTTTGATACGCCTTTCAAACTCAAATCTTGGCGCAACCCAGAGCTAACGCTAGAAATTTTGCTGATTCCATTTGCCAATAACCAAAAATTGCTGATTAGCCGCGATACCACGCAGCTTGAAAAAGTGGAAACCATGCGCCGTGATTTTATCGCCAATGTTTCGCACGAGTTACGCACGCCACTTACTGTGGTGGGTGGCTTTTTAGAAACGCTAAGCGATATGGAAGGGGCGATTCCTGCACAAATCAAACACTATTTCGCTATGATGGAAGAGCAAACAGTGCGCATGCGCCGCATTATTGAGGATTTGCTTACATTATCAACCATTGAAAGCAATGCTGAAACGCCGGAAAATATTGAAATTAACATGCCCAGTTTGTTGCAATCTATGCAAAATGATGCCTTAAGCCTGAGCCAAAGTTTGTATAAATCCAAACACGACGTTCATCTTGATGCTGACCCACAACTTTACATTAACGGTGCGCAAGAAGAACTGCGCAGCGCCTTAAGTAATTTAGTCAGCAATGCTGTGCGCTATACCCCAAAAGGCGGAGAACTATGGCTTAGCTGGCAACGTATTGATGGTAATGCGGTGTTCGCAGTGCGCGATACTGGTATAGGCATCGCGTCTGAACATATTGACAGACTGACTGAACGTTTTTATCGGGTTGACCGCGGTCGTAGCCGCGAAACTGGTGGCACAGGTTTGGGGTTATCAATAGTCAAACATATTTTAATTCGCCATCAAGCTAAGCTGGAAATTACCAGCGCGCTTGGTGCAGGCAGTACTTTTAGAGTAATATTTCCTAAATCGCGTGTTGTGACTCACTCACTATAAGAAAATATGAAATATATCTATTTTTTAATCCTTTGCAGTTACTTATCTGCTTGCGCTAGCAATGCCCCCTCCAATAGCAAGCCAATTCCTGAGCGGCACGACAGAAGCACAGGCAACCAATTGATTAAAAGCGACTTTGATCGAATGGCCGATGTAGAGCTTTCAGAAAATTTACAAAGCCTACGTTTATTGATGCTCAAACTCTACAAACGCAACCCGCATGAACTTGCCAAAAGCACCACAGACAACGCTGAAAAAATGGTTGATTGGGTGTTTGATGGGGATGAACAACACCATTTTAAATTTAAAGAGCTCAATAACAAACAAGATACCGAGGCGATTTTTCTGGCTTTTGACCCAAAATATAAAGGGGATCGCGTGCTGTCTTTTATTGTTGGCCTGCATACTATGTTACTCAAAGCCCATGGCAATAAAACGGACTTTTATCTAACAGACAGTCTTGATCCACAAAAAATTTATAACGTGGCACGCAATGTTGAAATCGCCGCATGGAAGCTTGCCAACGCACGAGATAGCAGCGGAAAACTGTATTTATTGTCCAACGAAATGAGTGCACAAGGACAAAACTTATCTTTTGAGCGTGAGTTTGGCAAAATGATTGGTAGCATGGACTTGTTTTCAATCACACTCGCAGAAAAATCGCAGCGCACCATTTCGCGTGTGGTACAAAATATTGCTACCGCACTCTTTTTACCTTTTTAAATCATCAACATAAAAAATTATATTGAATAAAAAAGGAGCCGAGGCTCCTTTTTTTGCAACTCAGTCTAAGTTTATTTTGCGGCTTCAGCTGCGGCGGCATCTTTGGCCGCTTGTACAGCATCTTCGGCTGTATCTTTTGCTTCGGCTACAGCCTCTGTAGTTGCTGCGGCAGCTGCGTCGGCTGCCTCACCTGTTGCGGCGGCGGCATCTTTAGCCGCATCAACTGTAGCTTCTGTTGCTGTTGACGCTGCTTCGGTTGCAGTTGCAGCAGCATCGGTAGCGACCTCTTCAGTTTTTTTACAAGCGGCTAGACTTAATGATAACGCCAAGCCAAGCAATACCACTTTTAATAATTTATGCATGTTCAGTTCCTTATAAAGTTAAATAAATGATTGGCTAACTATCACGCACTAGCCCAATACGCCGCCCTGATAGGATTATTCTACTCCACACAAAGGCCTAGAACAACCTAAAATATCGCTACTGTGCTAAGCGAGTTTTAGGGTGACTTGGCTTAGGCGCTTGTTCTTTTAACGCGCCAGCAATAATCACTAAAATTGCCCCTATTTCTAGCAACACATTAAAGCGCACTCCAAACCAATGGTGATTTATAAATACATCCATATGATGAAAAGAAGCCGCACGCATCAGCACAAAAGCGCAAAGCAACTCTACACCAATCCATGCTATTTTATGACGATGCCATGACGCTGCCAAAAACCGTCGGATAGAAACCAAGGAAATCAGAATACCCCCTGCTAACCCAGCAATAAACAGCGCTTGTAATGGTCTTCTAGCCTCATACCAGCCATGTTCGCGTGCTGAGTCTCTTAAGGTTTGCGTAAACCAAGTTTGCAAATCAAGCTGCTTGTTAATTCCTAATAACAACAAAAAAAGTGCTAAACATAGCCAGAAGCGGCAGCCTTCACCAGCATTTTTCAAATTAAATGTCTTATTAGCGCAAATAACTACTGCAAAGAAATAACATCCCACCGTTATCCAACCATAAATAGTGGGGTCACCAATACCAGCGTGCCAGCGCCCATCTACTGTAGCAGCCCAAACATGGCTCATTTGCAATAGCAGAACCGCACCAAATAACGCCAGTGCATCTGCTTTAAGTAATGTTTGTTGATTTTTTTTCATACTTGAATTTGCGGTGACAGATTAGGAAAAAGAGAATTTATATTTACCCACCAGCCGCATGGCGAGTATTTATCTAAAAATACTTTAATTCACTCGCACTTTTTTGGTATTTATAATCGTTTTTTCGACCGTTTTTTCTTTTACTTTACCAGCAACGGCATCTACTGCATCTTGTAATTTTTTAGCTTGTAGCGCAAGTTCTGCCGCCTTTCTGCGCTCTAAAATACGTGCCTGTGCATCTTCTAGTTCATCAATGGTAATCGCTTCATCTTGATTAGTATCTACCTGATTAAAATGTCGCGCAATTTGGGGAAGTTTTTCAGTAGCTTCTTGTCGATTGACTGATCCGTCGCCATCACTATCAGCATCTAAAAATCGGCGCTCAATGCTTTCTTGCATGGCGCGGCGACTTTCTTCAATTTGGTCATGATTTTGGTCAACTGAGCGCGCATAATCATCTAATGCACGGCGTAATTTCTCTCTGTTTTCTGGGCTGAAATTGAGGTTTAGGGTTTGTTGCAGGCCATCATTAACATTATCATCATCCGCCATTTGCTTGGCGGTGCCTTCTGCAACAAGTAAATTCACTCGCCCACCTGCCACCGCTTGAAACGTCATAAAAACGCCAATACATGCAAGTAAATAACTACAGCGAGAAATTATTTTATTTTTCAGCATCGTAATATTTTTGTCGCTCAATTGGGTTACAAAAATCTATCCGTTATTTGGTTTTTTTTAGTTTTAATAGCGAACGCGTAGTATAACCAAACATCATGCCCCGTGATTGTTAATTGACTGTTTCATTTTAGAAAAGATTGTAACAAAATGTAAATTAATCTGTTTTGTAACACTGCTTTTGATGTGAGAAATTTCATTTAGTTTCTTAAAAATCCCTCTTGATTATTTCATCACAAAGCCTCATATAAGCCTTATAATATTTTCAATCTATTTCACTCGCATTTTAACGATAAGAACTCAAATTATGACGACAGAACAAAGTAAAAAAATTTTAGTAGTCGATGATGACATTCGCTTACGCGAGTTGTTGCAGAGATACCTAACTGAACAAGGGTTTTCGGTTAAGGTCGCAGCAGATGCTAAAGAAATGGATGCTGCGCTAGCGGCGGGCTCGGTAGATTTAATGGTGCTTGATTTAATGCTGCCAGGTGAAGATGGTTTGTCAATTTGCCGAAGAATTCGCGGCATGGGTACAATTTTACCTATTGTCATGCTCACCGCCCGTGGTGATGAAGTGGATAGAATTATTGGTCTAGAAATGGGCGCTGATGATTATTTGCCAAAACCTTTTAACCCGCGTGAGTTACTTGCTCGCATCAATGCAGTGTTGCGCAGACATGAACGCTTGTTGCCCAGCGCGCCAGCTATTAGCAGCGACCAAGTCAATATTGGTGAATTTGTGTTTAACGCTTCTACACGTTCGCTCTCTAAAGATGGTGCCTCTGTGACCATTACTAGCGG
The DNA here is from genome assembly GCA_029556915.1 of Pseudomonadota bacterium. GTDB lineage: Bacteria > Pseudomonadota > Gammaproteobacteria > Burkholderiales > Methylophilaceae > Methylotenera. The sequence continues at coordinate 101,178 of JAKQIT010000088.1, read as the reverse complement.
AGAATTTGCATTACTAAAAGTATTTGTAGATCACCCACGCCAGCCTTTATCGCGCGACAAACTCATGCAACTCGCCCGTGGGCGCGAGCTAGATGTATTTGACCGCAGTATTGATGTACAAGTGTCTCGTTTACGTAAATTGATTGAACCAGACCCTGCACATCCACGTTATTTACAAACTATGTGGGGTTTTGGTTATGTGTTTATTCCCGATGGCGAGAGCGACTAACGGCACGGTTAAAAATATCTGCCTATAAATACAGCAATAAACTTCACCCCAACTAAAAACTAGACGCTCACCGTTGAAAGTTAAACTTTTACCTAAGACACTACTCGCCAGAGTGATGTTGCTCATTGCCGTACTCTTGGCGATTGGGCAATATGCGTCATTAGAAATTTTTGAATATTTTGAGCGCAAGCCACGTGCTGAAGCAACCGCGTTACAAGCGGTTACAGTGGTCAATTACACCCGTGCCTCACTCATTGCCTCGCAAGAAAATCTGCGGCTAGCGCTGCTTTCTGAAATTACTGGCAAAGAGGGTGTGCGTGTTTACTATGCTGATTTTATGGAAGAAATTGCGCCATTGCCTGACGATCCCTTTATTCAAATGGTGGCGGCGAAAATTCGTGAGCGCTTAGGCGTTGAAACGATTATCACCACCAAACATTATGGCATTGAAGGTCTTTGGGTGAGTTTTAATATCGGCCTTGATGATTTTTGGGTGGTGATTCCTAAAGTGCATGTGTCACGGCCATTTCCTTGGCAGTGGTTGGGCTGGGCGGCATTAGTGGCGGCACTTTCTCTCGCGGGCGGCTACTTTATTGCAGCACGTATTAACCGCCCTCTACGGCTTTTGATGGATGCTGCTGAACGTTTGCGTAACGGAGAAAAACCGGAAAAACTTCCTGAAGGTAGCTTTGCAGAACTGCAAGAGGTGAACAACACCTTTAACAATATGGCTGACGCTTTGGCAGAGCTTGATGCCGAGCGTACGCTTATTTTAGCAGGCGTATCGCACGATATTCGCACACCGCTGGCAAGATTACGCTTGGCCGTAGAAATGTTACCTGAGGATAGTTGCGCTAGCTTTAAAAGCGGCATGGTAGAAGATATTTCTGACATGAACAACATCATTCACCAATTTTTAGATTTTGTAAAAGGGGTAGAAGGTGAGCCTTCACAAATGGTGGATATCAATACGCTGTTGCAAGCCATTCATGACCGCCAGTTGCGCGCTGGTCGCGACATTGCCATTCAGCTTTCCCCAACTTATTTTATTCCCATTAAGCCATTAGCCATGCAGCGCTTGCTCGATAATTTAGTAGGCAACGCTTACGCTTACGGTGGTGGACAAGTGCGTGTTGCCAGTAAAATTACCGCAGAATTTGTGGTGATTAGCGTTTATGACAACGGACCTGGTATTCCTGAAACGCACAAAGAAAAGCTGCTGCGCCCGTTTGAACGGCTTGATACGGCGCGTAGTAACGCAGGGGGAAGTGGTTTAGGTCTCGCTATTGCAGACCGAATTGCCAAGCTCCACAAAGGCAGATTAGAATTGATTAACCGCCCTGAAGGTGGCTTAGAAGCGCGACTCAGTTTACCTATTCAAAGCTAAAAATAACGTAACCATCAAAAGCAAAATTAATTGTGATTTTTAACACATTTTAACTCAACTTCTTTTGAGCACCCCGCTAAGCCAGTATCCATGCGGCTTCCAGAGGCATCAATTTTGCTCGCGCAGCAATATCAGTAAAATTTGATATGCAATATTGTAAAAATCTAGCAAAAACTCACCTAAATTGCGGCTGCGCTATTCTTTAAAGCAAGAGCTAGGCTTTACAGCAAGTGCTAGCATGGTATATTGCAAACTCATTTAACAGCGAGGTGCAACATGGAAAATCACGCAACTTTAAGCCCCAACCAAGTTATTATTGGCGAGCGATTATATGAAGATGCCATTGACATTGTACTTGCCAACGCGCAACAAGAACTGCTGATTTTTGATCAAGATTTTAGTCGTGGTGATTTTGCCAGCTTAGAAAAATTTGGCGCATTTCAGCGTTTTTTAAGCGAAAATGCTGCTAGCCGTTTAACCATCATTTTACATAGCACCACGTATTTTAAAGAAAAGTGCCCACGTTTATTTGATTTGCTTGAAACTTACGGCCATAAAATGACCGTTTATGAAACCGATGACACCGCCAAACATGCCAAAGATTGCTTTATTTTGGCCGATGGTCAACATTACATTAAACGCATTCACATTGACCACGCACGATTTAAATATGCGCTTAGTGACCAAGAAACCGTAAAGCAATTGCGTAGCCGTTTTGATGATCTTTTAGAAGCCACGCAAAGCACGCTTTCAGTCACCAACTTAGGGCTTTAAACGTGAAAATACCTATATTTCGGCATTTTTACTGGCTCATTTTATGTTGCTCACTTTGCGCGCAGGCCGTGACTGATTTTAAAATCATCACCTTGCAACATCGATTTGCCCAAGATATTTTGCCCATTATTCAATCTACCGCCTCCGAAGGTGCCACTGTAACGGGTATGCAAAATCATATTATTGTGCGCGCCAGCCCCGAAAATATGGCAGAAATTGAGCAACTTATCGCCAGTTTAGATGTGGCGCAGCAAAACTTAAAGATTACTGTTAGCCAGCAAAACAATGTTAATACTTCGCGCGATGGCGTTACTGTGGCTGGACAAAAGCGTATTGGCAATGTAGTAGTGCGCACCAATCGTTATCCACACAATGCACCCGATGGCGCGCAAATAAATATAGAAAATCGCCAATCCAACACCCAAAGCAGTAACAACCAATTTATCAACGTGCTAGATGGCCAGCCTGCTTATATACGCATCGGGCAATCTGTGCCTTTTACGCAAGAGTGGGTGACCTATACGCACCGCTATGTGCGTACTGAACGCACTACAGATTTTGTGGACATTACAACTGGTTTTGCCGTGCGTCCGCGCAGCATAGGCAATCAAGTGGAGTTGGAAATCACGCCTAGAATCGCCCAGCTTAATCAACAAGGTTTTATCGATTTTGAAGAACTGAGCACGACTGTGCGCGTTAATAAGGGCGAATGGTTTGATTTGGGCGGTACGATGCAGCAAAATGATGAGGTCAGCCGCGCCATTTTGAGCAGACAAAGCCTAAGCAAAATACAAAACAGTTCGCTATCTATTAAGGTTGATTAAGGCTAACTTTAGATAAATTGGCTAATTTGTTGTAAAAATAAGACTTTTTTGTAAAAAAATCATTTTTTTCTGCTTTTTACGCTAGATTATTTTGTACAGTCTGGTAGAATTCGCGCCACTCGACATACGCATACGATAAAAATCGTTGTTGCACTCGAAAAAGTTTTTTAAATCGTTCTAAACCTTAAGGAAATTAAAATGACACGTTCTGCTCTATTAGCTGCTTTATTAGCTCTTACTTTAACTGCTTGTGGCGAAAAAGCTGCTGAAGCTGTTGACGCTGCTGCAACTGCAACAACTGAAGCTGCTGCTACAGCAACTGACGCTGCTGCTACAGCAACTGACGCTGCTGCAACTGCAACTGATGCCGCTGCTGCTGCAACAACTGAAGCTGCTGCTACTGCGACTGATGCTGCTGCCGCTGCTGTTGCTCCAGCTGCTGACGCTGCCGCTGCTGCTGTTGAAGCTGCTCCAGCTGCTGCCGCTGACGCTGCTACTGCTGTAGTTGATGCTGCTGCTTCAGCAACAGAAGCTGCTGCTCACTAATTAGTTTTTTGCAGTTAAAAAGCCGACTTTTTAGTCGGCTTTTTTATTGTATGCACTGCGCATTGGCACTATGCAAGTGTAAGCTAGGCAAATCTCGCTATGCAATGCTACGCCAATCAAATCCTATTTGCTGGTTGGCTATTCCTACCCAGTCTGTTGCACAACTCAGCGCTCTCGATAAAGCACCTTTTGCCAGCGCTGGCGTGTTATTTTTCTCACTTAGATGCGCAGCAATAATATGCTGCAATCGACTGTTATCTAAGCGAGCTAATAAATCTGCAGATGCGGCATTTTCCAAATGCCCTAAATCACCGCCCACGCGCCGCTTTAGCGGCCAACTATAAGGCCCTGTTTGCAGCATGTTTGCATCATGATTACACTCTAGAACAAGAGCATGACAGCCACTTAATTGCGACTCAATGTGCGGGGTGGAATGTCCTACATCAGTAAGCACACCAAGCTGTGACTTACCATCAGAAAATAAACATTGCATAGGCTCACGTGCATCGTGTGGCACTGGAAATGGATTTATTTGAATTTCTTGAATATCGAAGCTGCAATGGCTATCTATCACGTTCAGTTGTAAATCATGCCGATTGGGCGAATAACGTTGCGCCATTTTTAGCGTGCCGTAAGTGAGCCAAACAGGAATTTGATATTTAGCCGCAAACTTAAATACCCCACCCGCATGGTCATCATGCTCGTGGGTAACAATAATGCCAGTTATATCGTCAGGGGCAAGCTTTAGTCGCGCGAGCCGCGTTAGCGTTTCTTTGGTGCTAAAACCACAATCAAGCATCAAGCGCGTTTGTTGGACTTCTACCACTAGCGCGTTGCCTGCGCTGCCACTACCAAGTGAGGCAAAGCGCATCAATTTGCTATCGTAATTGTTCGTACATCAACGCTACTATGCGATTAGCTGTCGTGGTACCAACACGCGCACCTTCTTTATCCACCACAGAAACCGCACTTCTGTCTCCATCGCCTTCAGTCACTTTAATACGATATTGTTTTTCTAAGTTGCCACTTTTCTTGTCATCTTTACCCCAAAACTTCAGGCTATCCATCACGCTTTTTTCTTCTTTTTTATCGCCGTTTTCAGCCACGTTTTTATCCTCGTCATCGCCCCAAAACTTCAAGGTTTCGAGTAAGCCTTTTTTCTTTTTCGGCGTATCGTCAATATCCACATCAGCATAACGCACATAAAATACGCCTTCAGAGCGATTTTTATCCTCAATCACAAAACCAATTCTATCTAACGCTAAACCCACTCGACGCCATGCACGGTCAAACGGATCGTTGATGTAAAGCGTTGCGCTACCATCTTTTTCTTTTACCACTTCAGCGCGTTTGGTATCCACCATATTGCTGATGACTTGTTTCGACTTTTGTTCTTCAACTCCCAATTTCACCATCAATCGACGTAATAACTCTGCGTCTAACTCATCGGCTTCGCGCTCGTTATCTTTACTAGTATTTTTCTTGTCTGCATCTAAACGGTAGCCCGTATCAACCTCTCCCATTTGGGTGCGTACACGATTTTTACCATCGTCTGGTGCCCCTGCAACGGTGCGGTGCGTCATATAAATCTCGGTCGTGCCCTCTTCACTGCCATGATCAATGCGAGTACGAAATTTTCTTCTGTCTGCCAAGCCCGATAAACCATCTAACCATTTATCAAACTTATCTAAATAATTACCCCCTTTTTGCTCAGCGGATTTAATCGCATCGGCTTTAATCCATTCCGTTTCCATCACGCCTAACTGCGCGTCCTCTTTACGCACCGCAAAGCCTTGGTCTGCCCAAAAGTCACGAATGATTGGCCATACTTTTTCAGCTGGCGCGTTTACCACCAGCCAGCGTTGCGCACCCGCGCGTTCCATACGCACACCTTCAGGCGTTGTTAGCACTTTTTCAGCAGCGGCTTGCTGGCCTTCTTGCGCTTGGCTATAAGTTGAATAGCTCGTGCTTCCTGGCACTGAATAAGCATCACTGACTGGGCTAGAAGTTAAATCTGGTGGCACTTCTAATGGTCTGGCACGGCCAGCACCTTTATAATCGGATGAGTTATCAATAAATGGAATAGAGTCGCAAGCCGCCAAACCTGAGAGTAGCAACACATAAATAGCGGTTTGTTTAATCTTATTAAATTTGTTCATATATTTCATCAGACCTCTTAAAGAATATTAGCTGGCTTGCAAGCAGCGCGCAGCACATCATGATATTGTGCGGACATTTGCACCATCGGCAAGCGAATGCCGGTTTTGATGCGCCCCATCTGCGCTAGGACCCATTTCACAGGAATGGGGTTCGCTTCTACAAATAATTTTTGGTGTAAAGCAAACAATTTTGCGTTAATTTCCCGTGCCAACACAGCGTTGCCAGCCACAGCCGCCACACACATTTCGTGCATGAGTTTAGGCGCAACATTACCTGTAACGGTAATCACACCTTTGCCACCAAGTAACATCAAACTCATTGCGGTTGCGTCATCGCCGCTCAACACAGCAAAATCTTTTGGTGCGCGCAAAATTAAATCCGTACCGCGCTCTATGCCACCAGTGGCATCTTTAATGCCAACGATATTTTTGTGCGCACTAAGCCGAATCGTTGTGTCATTACTAATATCGCAGCCCGTACGGCCAGGCACATTGTATAAAATTTGTGGAATATCTACAGCATTAGCCACCGCCATAAAGTGCTGGTACAAGCCTTCTTGCGTGGGTTTATTGTAATATGGTGCAACTAGCAAGCAAGCATCCGCGCCCAAATCTTTGGCTTTTTGAGTAAGAATAATGGCTTCTTTTGTTGAGTTAGCGCCTGTACCGGCAATCACTGGCACGCGGCCAGCGACTTGGCTCACCGCTGTTTTAATGAGCAGGCAATGTTCATCAACATCTACCGTTGGAGACTCGCCAGTAGTGCCGACGATGACGATACCGTCTGTCCCCTGCGCAATATGCCAATCAATCAGCGCGTTTAACGCAGGAATATCAAGCGCGCCATCTTCAAACATAGGCGTCACTATCGCGACTAAGCTACCTTCTAACATACTCAAAACCTAAAGTTTTCATAATCCTATATTTTAACTCAGATTTTAAATTACCACACGCGAATGATAGTAAATGCCGCGTTAACCAGATGTTTAAATAGTTAAAAAACCTTGTGTTTGTTGAAGTTAAAAACGTAAAAAATGACTGTGCGAATAACCAGAAAACTCCCCCGAGAAAATTTCATGCCTCTGGAAGCCGCATGGATACTGGCTTGCAGAGGTGGCAAAATGATGTCGTGGATAAAACACCTGTTTTTTTGATTATTTTTAGAATATAAAAACCGTGTCAGCAGCTTGTTATTGCACTGCACTTTTAACCGACAAACCCGCTCAAGCGCTGTATGCATTTTTAATAGGTGCCAACTGAGCAATATACATTTAAGTTATAAGATATAAGCAAAAATTCTTTGAATTTAAGCGTAACCATCGCTATATTGCACGGTCTTATAGTTGCGATGAGATTCTTATTATACGCAGCCAAAAGCGGTATAATTACGCATTCAAATATCATAGATTAAGCATGCAATGACTTTTGACTTTCACCACTACATCATGATTTTAATTGGCACCGTGTTTGTAAACAACATTGTGCTGGTTAAAATTCTCGGGCTGTGTCCGTTTATGGGCGTTTCTAAAAAATTAGAAGCGTCTATCGGCATGGCGGGCGCCACCGCGCTGGTGTTAAGTATCGGTTCGATGACAAGCTGGGGCGTCAATCATTATTTACTAGAACCGAATGGCTTGCTTTATTTACGCACGCTATCGTTTATCGTGATTATTGCCAGCGTCGTGCAACTCATCGAAATGGTACTAGAAAAAAACTTTCCACCGCTGTATCAAGGTTTAGGCATCTTTTTACCACTCATTACCACGAATTGCGCGGTGTTAGGCATCCCATTACTTAACGCGCAGCAAAGCCACAGCTTTTTAGAATCCCTCTTTTTTGGCTTGGGCGGCGCAGTTGGTTTTTCTCTGGTGCTGATTTTATTTGCATCCATGCGCGAGCGTTTAGAAGCTGCTGATGTACCAAAAGCACTGCAAGGTTCAGCCATTGCCATGATTACTGCTGCGCTCATGAGCCTTGCATTTATGGGTTTTGCGGGCCTAGATAGATATTAAAAATGTCATTTTCGTTACCATACTGCGTTGCTTACAAAAAACGCCCGCTTACATATAAGGCGTATGCGGCCCAGCCTTTTTTTGCGCGCGCCTTGTCTGGCTTAGAAACTGAAATTTTTAAGGGTGTTTTTGTAAAACAATGCTAATAGCACTTTACATTATGCTTGGGCTGGCACTGGTTTTAGGCTTGGGACTTGGCTACGCGGCGCTTAAATTTAAGGTGGAAGGCGATCCACTGGTAGCGCGTATTGATGCCATTTTGCCGCAAACACAATGTGGTCAATGTGGTTACCCAGGGTGCAAGCCTTATGCCACCGCCATTGCCGCGGGAGAAGCCGATATTAACCAGTGCCCACCTGGTGGCGATGCTGGCGTACACGCGCTGGCCGATTTAATGGGGGTGGAATATAAGCCACTCAATGCCGAGCACGGCGCGCCTAAACCAAAATCGGTGGCTTTTATTGATGAAAATACTTGTATTGGTTGTACGCTGTGCATACAAGCTTGCCCGGTAGATGCGATTTTAGGCGCGGCTAAACACATGCATACCATTATTAGCAGTGAGTGCACGGGTTGTGAACTATGTTTGCCACCTTGCCCCGTAGATTGTATTACTATGCACCCCATCGCGGTGACCCCAGATAATTGGAAGTGGAAATATCCGATTATTCCGATTCGCGCCGTGCCATTGAGCGATGTAAAGTTAAAAGAAGCAGTTAATTAAATATGAACGCCTTTCTTAATTTTTTTCAGCCAAAACGTGGCGTGCATCCACCAGAGCATAAGGCTGAATCAACACAATTACCGATTGCAACTTTACCGCTTCCAGAAAAATTGGTATTGCCTTTGCGCCAGCACATTGGGCATTTCCCTAAAGTTTTAGTGCAAGTGGGCGACCACGTGTTAAAAGGGCAATTACTGGCTGAGGCTGAAGGCACGGTGTCGGCTGCCATTCATGCGCCTACTTCAGGTCAAATAACGGCGATTAGCGACGCAGTGATTCCACACCCATCCGGTTTGCCTGATTTATGCATTACACTTTTGCCAGATGGCAAAGACACGTGGATAGAACGTAAACCACAAGATTGGCAACATACAGATAAGCATGAACTCGTCGCGAGTCTGCGTAACTCAGGGATTGTGGGCATGGGCGGGGCAACGTTCCCGACCTATATTAAACTATGCGCCGAGAGCAAGTGCCAAATCCATACGCTGATTATCAATGCTGCTGAGTGTGAGCCTTATATCACCTGTGACGACATGCTGATGCGCGAACGTGCGGATGAAATTGTGCAAGGCATCGCCATTGCGCAGCATCTGCTAGGCGCGCAAAAAAGCATTATCGGCATTGAAGACAATAAGCCGCAAGCGACAAAGGCGATGGAAACTGCGGTTCAAAAGTCGGCGATGCAGACAGCTATTGTCACTGTGCCAACGCAATACCCAAGCGGGGATGCGAGGCAGTTGATTAAATTAGTGGCTAATATTGAAGTTCCGCACGACAAACGCGCTACGCAAATGGGCGTACAAGTGTTTAACGTAGCAACAGTACGTGCGCTTTACCGCTTTTTTTGCTTAGGTGAGCCTGCGATAAGCCGCGTGGTGACCGTTACAGGCAATGTGAATCAGCCACAAAATTTTGAAGTGTTATTTGGCACGCCATTGCCAGAATTACTAAAAGCGGCTGGGGGTGAAAAGCCAAATACCACGCACTTTATTATGGGCGGGCCGATGATGGGCTTTGATTTACCGACAAATGAAGTACCCATCACTAAAGCGGCCAATTGCATTATTGCGGCATCCCCTGCCTTGTTTGCACCGCCGCCGCCTGCGATGCCTTGCATACGCTGCGCGCGCTGTGCGGATGCTTGCCCCATACAATTGCAACCGCAAGAATTATATTGGTTTGCTAAGTCAGATAACTTTGAAAAAGCGCGTGATTACAATTTATTTGACTGCATAGAATGCGGCGTGTGCAGCTATGTTTGCCCCAGTAATATTCCGCTGGTGCAATATTATCGCTATGCAAAAAGTGAGATGATTGCGCAAGATAAAGCAAAAGAGGCGGCTGATTTAGCGCGCGAGCGTAATGAGTTTAGGCTTGCCCGTATCGAGCGTGAAAAACAAGAGCGTGCACAAAAACATGCCGAACGCGCGTTAGGGGCGAAACAAGATTCTGCAAAACAGGAAAATAGCACTGAAGCGCCCCGAGAAAAAAATGATGCTCTGGAAGCCAATAACCATGCGGCTTCCAGCGATGCCACCACGAAGACGCAAGCGGATGATGCCAAAAAAGCCGCTATCGCCGCCGCCATTGAACGTGCAAAAGCGGCAAAACTAGCAGCACAACAAGCGGGAGATGCGCCAAAAAACATGACGCCAACCAACCCTGCGGTTCAACAAGAAATTGCAGAGATAGATGCAAGACGTCAACATGTTGGGCTAGAAAAAGCGGTAGAAACCAACCCCAATATTGACGCTGAAAAACAAGCCAAAATCGCCGCCGCCATTGAGCGTGCAAAAGTCATGAAAGCAGCAAAAGAAGCTGAAAAGCTAGAAAAGGAACCTTAACCATGTATTTCTGGAAAATTGAAAAATTAAAAGCGCAACTGATTGAAAAGCCGCTCACCGATAAAGAAGCTTTACCTTATTTAATTGCTACTTTAATTTTATACGCATTGTGCATGTATATAGGTTTACCTACAGATTATGGATTGCCATTCTTCTTCACGCTTTTATTGCAATTGGTAAGTTGCATTTATGGCACCATTTGGCTTTTTAAACAAAATGGCGGCGATAATGGTAAACAGTTTATTCACCGCTATTTTACAGTTGGCTGGGTAGCGTCTATTAGATTTTTCGTGATTGCAATACCCATATTCATTGTCATATTGACCATACTAACGATGCTTGGATTGGTGCATGCTGATGCGAAGACTACAGGCTGGAATGACGTATTTACTTCGTTGTTAATGTATTCAACATTTTATTGGTATCTTGGGAAGCATATATCCACAATAGCTAACCAAACTAAATTCTAATTTAGGAACATTTTTGAACCGCTCACCTTATATCATGAACGCACCATCCGTTAGCACCATTATGCTCAAGGTGTTACTGGCACTCGTGCCTGGTATTTTTGCTTACGTGTGGATTTATGGTGGTGGCATTTTAGTGACAATCACGCTTGCTACGGTGACTGCATTAATTTCAGAAGCCGCGTTGTTAAAAATTCGCCGTCGTCCCGTAAAGCCGCATTTAATGGATTTAAGTGCTGTAGTTACCGCATGGTTACTCGCTCTTGCCTTGCCGCCACTTGCTCCATGGTGGCTGATTGTGGTGGGCACTTTATTTGCCATTGTGATTGCCAAGCAGCTTTACGGAGGTCTTGGTTACAACCCATTTAACCCAGCCATGGTTGGTTATGCGGTATTGTTGATTTCCTTTCCGCTTATCATGACTAAATGGCCTGCGCCTTTATTGCTGGCGCAAACCAAATTAGGCTTTTTTGACCAGTTGCAATTTATTTTCAGCAACATTTTGCCTTACGATGTCAAAGTGGATGCCATCACTTCTGCCACACCACTTGACTATTTGAAAACGCAATTAAAGTTGAATCATGAAGTTGCTGGCATTGCGCAAGCGCCGATTTTTGGTACTTTCGGCGCAAAAGGCGGCGAACTTGTGACAGGCGCATATTTGTTGGGCGGTTTATATTTAATTCAGCAACGTATTATTAGCTGGCATTTACCCACCGCATTTTTAGCAGCTTTAGCGGCAATTTCGCTGGCATTTTACGCCATTAACCCTGCACATTATGCCAACCCGATGTTCCATTTGGTCAGTGGCGCTTCATTGCTGGCGGCATTTTTTATTATTACCGACCCTGTGAGCGGCCCCACCACGCCGCGCGGCAAGCTTTATTTTGCGGCTGGGGCTGGCATGTTGACTTATATAATTCGTGTGTATGGCGGCTACCCAGATGGCGTAGCTTTTGCCGTGCTCATCATGAATATGTGCGTGCCGCTGATTGATGCGCTCACACAACCACGCGTTTTTGGACACAAAAAATGAAAGCTGCTTTGTATGACTTTGTTGCGCTTCAAAAAATCATCCTTACATATACAACATATGCGGCGTCCTATTTTTTGGCGTGCGCCTCGTCCTACTTCGCTGTTTTCATTTTTAGGTTTGGTTAAAGTATGCCTGAAACCATTTTAAAACACGCTTCAAAAACAGCGCTCACTTTAATTGCGTTTGCATTTGTGGGCACGGCGATGCTGGCCTACATATTTAACATTACACGTGCGCCGATTGAGGCCAGTGAAAAAGAAGCGCGTCTGGCTTTATTTAAGCAGATTTTGCCAGAAAATACCTACGATAATGATTTGCTCAAGCAAACAGTTGAAATTGCCCCCAATGCGCTATTGGGTAACACGCAAACCAGCGTGGCGAATATTGCCACGCATAATCACCAAGCTTCAGGCGTGATTTTAGAAGCGATTGCGCACGACGGTTATAGTGGTGATATTAAATTGCTGATTGCCATTCGCGCGGATGGCAGCATTAGCGGCGTGCGCGTGCTGGCGCATAAAGAAACACCAGGGCTGGGCGACTATATTGACATTAGCCACGGTGATTGGATTAAACTTTTTAACGATGAAGATATCCAAAAAACATCAGCCGAGCAATGGTTAGTAAAAAAAGACGGTGGGAAATTTGATTATATGGTGGGTGCCACTATTACCCCACGCGCGGTAGTGAAAGCGGTGCATAAAGCGTTACAGTATTTTGAAGAAAATAAAGCCACATTGTTTGCAACGCCGGCTGCTTAAAATGCATTAAAAACAATGCTTTTTAAGCGTATATCGTTTGAGCACCTCTGTACCAGTACTTGGCATCACCATTCTCGCTAAGTGCTAAAGCACTAAGTCGAATGCGAAACCCAGTATCCATAAGGCTTTCAGAGGCATAAAAATTTCTCGGGCATTTTGGCGCGTGAAATGCGATTAAAAAAATCATGCAATTTGTCATGATTTAGGAAGTGAAAAAGATGAGTAATCTATATAAAGACATTATCGAAAACGGCTTATGGAAACAAAATCCAGGTGTGGTGCAACTGCTGGGGCTTTGTCCAACGCTGGCGGTGACGACTACCGCAGTCAATGGCTTAAGTTTAGGTCTAGCCACAGCTTTGGTGATGGCGTGCGCTAATGGCGCGGTATCGCCCGTGCGACGGTTTATTCCTTCTGAAATTCGCGTGCCGGTGTTTATTTTGGTGATTGCCGCTTTGGTGACGGTGATTGATTTATCTATCAACGCATTTGCCCATCCGCTACACAAAGTGCTGGGTATTTTTATTCCGCTGATTGTGGTCAATTGTATTGTGTTGGCGCGCGTAGAATCATTTGCCGCTAAAAATGCACCCGTGCCTTCTATTTTGGATGGCTTTACGATGGGCATTGGCCTCACCTTAGTGCTAGGTTTGCTGGGGGCCATGCGCGAATTTATTGGTAAAGGCACGGTGTTATCCGGGCTAGACCTAGTGTTTAGCGGCATGCCTAAAGCACTTTACACCATGCCAGATTACCACGGCTTTTTATTAGCGGTGCTACCTCCTGGCGCTTTTTTAGGCTTAGGCACTTTAATCGCCTTACGCAATTGGGTGGAATTAAAAAATGCGGCTAAGGCCAAAATGTTGCCGCCAAATGCTCAGCATGGGCTGGTTGAAGGTTAAGCGCAATTTAAATAATCGCCCAGTATGAATGTAAAGAAGCGCCTCGCTATTTTTCAACGTTTAAAAGAAGCCATTCCCAAGCCTGAAACTGAGCTCAAGCACAGCAGTCACTTTGAATTGCTGATTGCGGTGATGCTTTCAGCACAATCCACCGACAAAGGCGTGAATATTGCCACCGACAAATTATTTGCAGTGGCAAATACGCCTGAAAGCATTCTGGCACTGGGCGTTGAAGGCTTAGAGACTTATATCAAAACCATCGGTTTATATCACGCCAAAGCAAAAAATATTTTGACCACTTGCCAGATATTGATTAGCCAACACCAATCGCAAGTCCCCAATACGCGTGAAGCGCTTGAGGCATTGCCTGGGGTGGGTCGTAAAACGGCTAATGTGATACTCAACACCGCTTTTGGGCAGCCCACCATCGCGGTAGATACACATTTATTTAGACTGGGCAATCGCATCAAACTGGCTACTGGTAAAACGGTGCTTGAAGTTGAAAAGAAATACCTTAACACCATCCCTCAAGAGTTTATGCACGACGCGCATCATTTGCTGATTTTGCATGGGCGCTATATTTGCGTCGCACGCAAACCCAAATGCGATGCTTGCTGCATTGAAGACTTATGCGAATTTGAAGCAAAGGTCTATAATTAGCGCATGGTTTCCCCAAGTCAAAACGTGGCTACTAGCATTGTTATCGGCCGCACCGCCAACCCCAACTTAGCGTCGCAAGCCGTCACGCTTGCCATGCACAAAGCCGACATCAGCCATACGAATAGCGTATTGCTCTTGCTAAGTTCAGAGTTTGCTAATAACCCGCAACCTGCAATACGAGCTGCCGCCAAAGCGGCAAATTGCACACAAGTATTTGGTTGCTCTGCGACAGGTATTTTTACTGAAGAAGATTGGGTGTTAGACGCCCCCGCCGCTGCCGCGATGGTGTTTAGTGGCGATGTGGGCATTCAACTGGCACGCCAAAACACTACGCAACAAGCGTTACTAACGCTCACTGCGCCTAATGCTATTAACAGTGCGTGGCTCAATGATGGCAACGTACGCTACGGCGGTGTTTCTGGCGACGTGGTCGGGCAAGGGCCATTTTCGGTATGGCAAAATGGTAAAGGCGATAGTTCTGGGCGGGTTGAAGCTTTTTTTTCTGGCGTCAAACAAGCTTCCATGGCTTCGCACGGGCTTAGAATTCTCACCAAAGCAAAAAAAATTCAACAGTTGGCTGGCTTTGATATTGCGTTGCTTGACCATAAACCGCCTTTTCAAGCTTTACAAAAAGCTTGGCAAAACTATAGCAAAAGTGATGACCCTGTGCCCTTACATCTGGTGATGGCGCTTTATGCAGACAGTGCTGAATCCATTAACAAAGGGGTTTACAAGCAGACGCATATTATCAGCTTTGATGAAACTGAAGGCGTTGTGACATTGGCGCAAGCCTTGCAAGAAGGGCAATTTATCAGTTGGGCATTACGTGATAAATCCACCGCGCAGGCAGATTTACGCATTACGGCACATCAACTGACGCAAATGCTAGAAGCCGAACCTGATTTTGGTTTGCTGTTTTCTTGCATCGGGCGTGGCCCCTATTATGACGGCATTGACCATGATTTAAATGTGCTGACACAACAATTTCCTCACATGCCGCTCATTGGCTTTTATGGCAATGGCGAAATTGCCCCGATTGGTGGCAACAATCAATTATTGCCGTATTCGGCCGTGCTTAGTTTGTTTGCAGAACTACAAGAATGAGTCTATTTAAGCCATGAGTTTGTTTAACCCTACGCGCGACCAAGTGCGCCAATTTTTCTTTGATACTTGGGCTAAGTTTCAACAACATCAGCCTTTAACGGATTTAGAAAAAATTGCGCTGGAAGTGATTCAAATGCACCCCGAATATCAAACTATTTTGAGCAATCCAGCGCAATTTGCCGCGCAAGAGTATTTTCCTGAAATGGGTGAAACTAACCCTTTTTTGCATATGAGTTTGCATTTATCGGTGATAGAACAAACCAGCATTAACCAACCAATTGGTATTTCAACCATATATGAAAATTTAAAAATGAAGCATAGTGATGCGCATATTGCGCAGCATGCTATATTAGATTGTCTGGCCGAAACGATATGGCAAGCACAGCGCAACCAAACACCGATGAATAGTGAAAGCTATTTAAGTTTGTTAAAAAAACTTGGATAATGACCACTTATTTTATGCGTAATAAACAATGAAAAATCTCCCGAGAAAAAATCATGCCTCTGTAAGCCTCATGCAGACTGGCTTTGCGGGGTGGTCAAATGATGTGTGCACAAAACACCCCTACTATAACCACAAAATTTCTGATCAATTTTCGACCCATCACAGGCTAGGATAATCACCATGAAAAATCCGCATATTCTTGTTTTAAGTGTCTCAGCTGGCGCTGGGCATGTGCGTGCTGCACAAGCATTAGTAGCTACCGCTGAGCGCGATTATCCGCATGCCAACATCACGCATTTAGATGTGATGGATTTTGTACCCAGCAGTTTTCGTAAAGTGTATGCTGACTCTTACATAAAGCTGGTAGATAAAGCGCCGCTGCTTTGGGCGTATCTTTATCAAAATACCGATAAACAAGAAAGCTCATCTTTATTGACCAAGATTCGCCGCAATATTGAGCGACTCAACACGCGTGACCTCAAAAAAGAAATCAAAAAAATTGCGCCCGATGCGATTATCTGCACACATTTTTTACCTGCGGAACTCGCCTCACGACGTATTGAAAAGGGCGAAGCCATGCCGCCAGTTTGGGTGCAGGTGACGGATTTTGATGTACATGGTTTATGGGTACATCCACACATTCAAGGCTATTTTGTGGCCAGCGATGAGGTGGCCGCACGGCTGCAAGCACGCGGCATTGCGGCAGAACACATTAAAGTTTCTGGCATTCCCATCATGCCGCAATTTTCTATCCCGCTTAATCCAACCTTATGTGCCAATGAAATTGGTATTAATCCTAACAAATTAACCCTCATCATGATGTCTGGCGGGCTGGGCGTGGGCAATATTGCCAATATGGCGCAGGCTTTGTTGCAACTGCCAAATGACTTTCAAATGATTGCCCTGGCGGGTAAAAATGAAAAAATGTTGCATGATTTACAGCAATTATCCGCGCAATATCCCGGGCGGCTTTTTGCGATGGGTTTTACCAAAACAATCGAGCGGCTGATGGCGGTATCTGACCTTGCCATCACCAAACCTGGCGGACTCACTTCTTCAGAATGTCTTGCTATGCATTTACCAATGATTGCGGTGTCGCCCATCCCGGGGCAAGAAGAACGCAACGCTGACTATCTATTAGAATCTGGTGCGGCATTAAAAGCGGTAGACATTCCAGCGCTATGCTACAAAGTGCAAAAACTCACGCAAAACCCCGTGCTACTAAATATGATGCGTGAACGCATGAGCAAGATTGCCAAACCCACTGCTGCAAACATGGTGTTATCTCATGTGCTAGGAACGCTTGAAGCTTAAGATGAAACGTGCAATCTGGTTAATTATTTACATCGCAATACTCGCGCTATTTTTTGCTGAAGTAGAGATTCAAATCGAAGGTGCTGCTGGTTGGGCAGCTAACTTACCGACTTGGCGTGTTGAACACCACTGGTTACTCGATATTTTTTGGGGTAGCCGCCCGATGACAGGTTATCACGCTTGGGTTTTCCCTTTCATGTTATTGGTTTTTCACTTACCTGCAGTGATGCTAAACACATGGCATTGGCGGCTTGAAGCACGCATTTTAGGTGCGGTAGCGCTATTTTGGATTATTGAAGATGCGCTGTGGTTTTTACTTAACCCAGCTTATGGTTTAGGTAAATTTAGCCCTGAATTTATCCCGTGGCATAAACATTGGTTTGGCTTTATGCCTACCGATTATTGGACGTTTACTATAGTGGGTATCGCACTTATTGTGTTTTCATATTGGCGTAGCCCAAATAGAAGATAGAGTTCGATAAATTATGTCATCAAGCCAAGTTTTGCCAAAAGATGAGATTGTTATTTACCCTGCCTTTATAAGCAGCAACGGTGGCACAATTGAAGGGCGCATTATCAAGCAACGCAAAATGCGCCAATTTTCTTTTGAAGATGGCTGGCGCAGAAACTTAACGCGCAGTTTATCGTTGATGATTAACCGCGAGCGAAAATGCGTGCCGTTTACACTTACTTTTGGCGAACATCACTACACAGGCACGACGGATGATGAAGGTTATTTTAAAGTAGCCATTCAAACCAATAGCCACGTGCATGGCTGGCAAAAAATCACAGTTAAAAGTACATTTTCACAGCATGAGGGTCAGTGTTTAGTTATCGGCGAGCAAGTGACTTGTGGTGTCATCACTGATTTAGACGATACCATTTTAGTCTCAGAAGTCACCAAAAAACTGCGGCTTTTAACGAACACTTTTTTAAAAAACCCTCTGCAGCGCGAGGCGGTGGTTGGGGCAGCGCAGGTTTACCATCATTTAACCGCGCAACAGCCTCACACCCCAATTTTTTATCTCTCTGCCACGCCTAGGCAGCTTTTTCATTTTGTACAAGGTTTTTTGCAGCACTATGACTTTCCTGCTGGCCTCATTATTACCCGCCGACTGACGCGTGATGAAGCAGGGGATTCCCTGCATGTTAAAACGTATAAAATTGAAAAAATTACAGCGATTTTTAATGCATTACCACACGTAAAGTTTACCTTAATTGGCGATGATGGTGAGCACGACCCAGATATTTACCATGAAATTCAAAGCCGCTTTCCGCTTCAGGTAGAAGGCGTTTGGATAAGGCGTATTGTGCATACAAAGCTGAAATATCCGCAGCAACAAGACTTTGAAACCTTGCTTACAAGCTTAACTTAAATGCCAATCTTGGCTTTAATGAGGTATTTTGCCACATAACCGACCATCCCTAGGGCAAGGCCAATAAACAAAATCATCGTACCGAATTTACCTGCTTTAGATTCCCAAGCCAAATGCCCAACAATAAACAGCATCAGCAGCATCAGGCCAGGAACAGCATAGTTCATCCCCAATTCAACCATTTGCGCTTCAGTGAAGCCAAAAACTGTCCCTTCCACAATCCGCTCCTGTTAAACTAACTCGCTAAAAAAGCCACTTGCGCACTAGCAAACTCTAGTGGTTTACGTTTAAAGCCGCTTTTTGCGGATTGATGCCAACGACCAATCACGTAGGACATAATGAGATTCGCCTGCGCTTCAGGTAATACTTTTTTACCTGACTCAGCCACGGCAATTTTTAAAATTTGTTTAATCGTCACTTCAATACGATCTTGCAATTGGTTAATGCGCAATTGCAGTTTTTCATCTTCATTCACCAAAGCATCACCAATTAAAACGCGCGTCATGCCAGGATTTTTTTCACCAAATGCCAGTAACATGGTGATGATACGTTGCACTTGACGTAGGCCATCGGTTTCTTCGGTATTAATTTTGTTGATAAGCCCAAAAATAGTTTCTTCAATAAACGCAATCAGGCCTTCAAACATTTGCGCTTTGCTAGCAAAATGTCGATAAAGTGCCGCTTCAGATACGTCTAACTTAGCAGCTAATGCCGCTGTGGTAATTTTTTCGCGCTTTGGCGCTTCTAACATTTTTGCTAGCGCTTCTAAAATTTGTTGTTTACGTTCGCCTGCCATTTTTATCTCCAATACGCATGTTCAATAGGTAAAATTATAACCGAATGTGAGTAAGTGCTAACACTTTATTGATGCGAAAATCAACAAAATTTGGTTTTTGTAGATTTTTTGTCACCCAAACCGTTTGCATGCCGAGCCGTTTTGCGGTCATGAGGGCAGGCAAACTATCTTCCACCATAATGCAATTGCTAGGTTTTGCTTTGATTTTATTGAGCAATTTATAAAAACCACGCACCGCTGGCTTAGGATGAAAATGTGTCGCTTCTACACTAAACACATGCGCAAATATATCCTCAATGCCTAATAAATTGAGCACCCGCATGGCGTAAGCAAGCGGGGCATTGGTAAATATGACTTTACGGCCTGTAAGACTTTGCAATGTTTGCCTCAGCCTTTTTGTTTCTAACACCATATTGGGCAAATCAAGCGGTGTATGAGTTTTATCCAAAAAATGATGTGGATTGACGCCATGATGGCGCACCAAGCCTTTTAAGGTGGCGCCGTAAATGTGCCAATAATGCTGACGCAATTGGTGGGCGGCTTTTTCGTCCAACGCTAAATGCTGCATAATATATTGCGTCATAGCACAATTCATCACGGGGAAAATATGCGCAGAGGCGTTATGCAGCGTGTCGTCTAGGTCAAAAATCCAGATTTTATCGGCAGTCATGGCGTAGATTTTAGCGCTAGTTTTGGTGAGATTTTTTTATGATTTTTGCCTTGAAATAACACCTAAAATAACGCAAAAATATTCCCGAGAGATTTTAACGCCTCTGTAAGCCGCATGGATACTGGCTTGCAGAGGTGGTCTAAGGAAGATATGTAATTTTCGACTGTTAATTAAGTATTTATTTTGCTTTAATTAGCGTGCCCACGCCTTCATCGGTCAGCACCTCGAGTAGCAAAGCATGCTCTACTCTACCATCAATAATGTGTACTGCTTTTACGCCACTGCGGGCTGCATCTAAGGCTGAACCAATTTTTGGCAACATGCCCCCAGAGAGCGTTCCATCGGCCACCAATTCATCAATTTGTTTTGGCGTTAAACCTGTGAGCAATGCACCATCTTTATCTAGCACACCAGGCGTGTTGGTAAGCAAAATTAACTTTTCCGCATTAAGAATTTCTGCCAATTTACCTGCGACCACATCGGCATTAATGTTGTAAGTTTCGCCATCCACGCCCACACCAATTGGGGCAACTACGGGAATAAAATCGCCAGTGTCTAAAAAGTTAATAATACTTGGGTCAATTGCGCTAATTTCTCCCACTTGCCCGACGTCAATCATTTTTGTAGGGTCTTTTAAATCTTCCATCAGTAGCTTATGGGCATGAATAAAATTACCATCTTGCCCTGTTAGGCCCACGGCCTTGCCGCCGTGACGGTTAATCAAGTTCACAATTTCCTTGTTCACTTGGCCGCCAAGTACCATTTCCACGACATCCATGGTTTCCTCATCGGTCACGCGCATGCCTTGAATAAACTCACCTTTTTTGCCCAGTTTATCCAACATTTCGTTAATTTGCGGACCACCTCCATGCACCACCACAGGGTTCATCCCCACTAACTTTAGTAATACCACATCTTTTGCAAAGCACTCTTTCAAGTGATTATCCGTCATGGCATTGCCGCCGTATTTAATGACGATGGTTTTGTCAAAAAAGCGTTTAATATAAGGCAACGCTTCTGCAAGGGTTTGCGCTTTTTGTGCAGCCGTGGTTCGATTAATCATAGTCAGTGACAGTGGAATGAAAAATAAAACAACATTTTACTCTAAATAAAACCGTGTTATATCCATTTGGGTTATGTTTAAACGACATTTTTCTTGTTAATATTGTGCCACCTCCATTAAAACCCTTACTAGTAGTTTTTAAGAAAGATAAGATGCAGTTCAAATCAGTAATACTAAACTTAATCATCTCTACTGCACTTATTGGCTGCGCCTCACCCATGCAGAAAGCCGATCAAGAGGCGAAAAAACAGCAGCTAAACACTCCTGTTGAAGTAAAAATCACCGTGCCATTTGATGAGGCACAAGCAAAGACGGCAATGGAGCTTGGCAGCACCAACATTAAAGGTGTGCTTTACCATAAGGTGAGTAGTGGCGGCAAAAATGCTGGCTCAGATGCGCCATTTACTCTAAGCCCTGCGGTTAATTTAAAAAATGTAAATGTTTACCTTTATCCAGTAACTGCACATTTACTAGAGTTGAATCGGCTTGAAAATGAAAATAAAAACCGCTTTTCACCTTTTTCAAAAGATAAGCAACTGAAACACTTCATTCCTGATTCAAGAATTTTTAAATATGCGCTACATAGTAAAACCGATGACTACGGGCGCTACTTTTTTAAATCACTAAAGCCAGGACGTTATTATATTCTTGCCGAAAATCAAAATATCACATCAGGTGGTTCAGAAACTGTTCCGGATGGTGTTGGCGTGGTTAGCAACGGTTGGGGCGTACCAGTGGGGACAGTGCAACACTACCGAAATCAAAACTTTAATGTGAGCACTGTGGTTGAGTATGAGGAATTTGTAGAAATTAAGGCAGGGCAAAAAGAGTTGGTTTTAGAGTCACGCATGCGTAGGCCCATGCGTTTGATTCCTAAGGAATACAGATAGCGTTACGCTGACAAATCTAAAGTACACTTTAAAGTGTGAGTGACTTGATAAAAACCTTAGATTTACGTTGAAAGTTGTACATTTGTTTTTTTTCTGCTGGCAAGTCTTCAACTGTTTTTTCAATAAAGCCACGCTCTAAAAACCAATGTTCAGTGCGGGTGGTTAAGCAAAATAGTTGCTTGAAGCCTAGGGTTTTAGCTTGCGCTTGGCAAAAATTAAACAATTTATCGCCACGTCCGCCGCCGCGATATTGTGGATCTATCGCTAGGCAAGCAAATTCAGCCATTTTTTCTTCTTTGAATGGATACAAAGCTGCGCAGCCAATCGCACGATTATCGTGTTCCATCACATAAAAATAGTTGATTTCCATCTCGATGCGCTCGCGACCACGACGCACCAAAATACCTTCGTTTTCAAGCGGCTCAATCAACTTCAAAATACCACCCACATCATCAATATTGGCTTGGCGCATGGTTTCTAACGGCAACTCCGTCACCATCGTGCCAATGCCTTCATGCGTAAATAGCTCTTGAATAATTGCCCCGTCAATGTGACGAGAGATTAGATGTGTACGGGCAACGCCGTGCTCACATGCACGAATCGCAGCGGGTAAATAATACAAAGTATCCTCAGAAATATGCAATGGATTTTCAGTATCAGCCACATTTTTGAGCAAATTTTTAGCTTTCTCGGCTGTCATTTCGCGCAATAATTCACCGCGTAAATTTTGCACGCCCTGCGAATCCATCAAGAAAATCAGCTTATCGGCATCCAGCGCAATCGCCGTGCTTACCGCCACGTCTTCAAGGCTTAAGTTAAAAGTTTCACCCGTCGGCGAATATCCAACCGGTGAAAGCAACACCAATTCATTATCGTCCAGACGCTTTTGAATACCGATAGCATCAATTTTGCGCACTTCGCCAGTGTGCTGTAAATCTACACCATCGCGCACACCCAAGGGTTTGGCCGTGACAAAATTACCGCTCGCCACACGAATATCCGCACCTGCCATCGGTGAATTGGCAGTACCCATTGAAAGCAGCGCTTCAATCTCCACCCGCACCGCACCGTTGGCTTCTTTCACCGCCTCCATCGCTGCATCATCGGTAATACGCAAACCGTTATGCATCATAGGGGTGATTTTATCGCGCTTAAGACGTTGCTCAATTTGTGGCCGCGCCCCATGCACCAAGACTAAGCGCACTTCTAAACTGGCGAGCAAATTTAAATCATGGGTGAGTGCTACAAATTGCTTCTCATCCACAATTTCGCCACCAAAAGCAATCACAAACGTACGCCCACCAAAGGCGTGAATATAAGGCGTGGCAGAACGAAACCACTGCACAAAATCTTTGGTGTTATGTTTTTGAATGGTCGGTGGCAATGCTGTGCTTTGACTAGCGTCACTTTGCGCATACAGCGCGGCTGGTGTAGTGTTAAGCGCGCTGGAAATTTTGCGTAGCATGGCTTCAGAAACGCCCAACTCACCACGCTCAATGCGCGATAAATTGCCAGCATCGGCTTTTACGCTCACTGCCAGTGTTTGTAGAGTTATTTTTAGCGATTTACGCCGACTTCTTATGGTGTTTCCGATTGACATGTTTATCATTAATGTAAAATTTACATTATAATAACATTAATATGTTTTTATTACAATATTTAAAAGCTATTTTGCTCACTTTCGCTCTTCAAATCACATTTGTTGCACTTTTCTAATTTTTCCAACCAGACTTTATTTAGATAGCCGTCACGAATGGTGAAAGTTATAAAGTCGCCTTCTGCAATCTCGTTGTAAAAATCATGCCCTACTTTAATTGTGGATTCAACTGGCTCAACAGCGTTATTCAACTTGAAATGATAGGTGTAATAAGTACGCCCCTTTCTTCCACGATGACTTTCACTATATTTACTAGCAACTTGATAGTTAACGATTGATGCTTTGCTGTAATCTTTCATTAAATTTAAGTCGTAAAGCATCCCGTAAACTGAAAAAAGCAAACCTAGCCCACCAAATATTAAAATATCTATGAGCACTAAATGCCGCCTTGCAGACTTTTTAATTAACCGAAAGGCAAAAAATAACAAGGCTAACAAAAGAAATATAGCCAAAATACTCGCTTCAGGCATTAAGCTTAATGGCGAGAATAATGCATTTTTATCTACAATAAAGAAACGGATTGCTTCCAACCCACCCCAAGTTGCAAGCGCCCAACTTATAGCCAAAAATATCGCAGTGTTACGTTGTGCAGGCACTTTCCAGAAATGTTGCGATTCTCGCTTGTAACACTCTAGATGATTTGCTAGCGCATTTAATTTAGGCAAGTAATAGGCCGCAAGCACATTGATATCTTTTTTAGCACTGTCTTTTTTAAAGTGCAGTTCAAGATATAAATGTTCGCCATCGCAAATAAGCATGGTACGTTTAGCAACAATGTTAATATCTTGATTTTTAAAAATTAAATCGCGTATTTCAGCAATTATTTCTTTATTAGTGCCAATAATTTCAGCGTCTTCTTGCGTAATGCTGGCTAGATATGTTTGCTCATCAAACGGCTGAGACCCAGTTTCAAATTCATAAGAAACACCTAATCTTTTAGCCCACTTATCTTTTTGAAGCTCTTGCCGAGCTGAAAATTGCAAAGTAGTTAAACACGGTATTTCTATAACAAATAAACCTCTGTTTTTATCAGTTGCATTCGTTAATAGATACCTTAATTGGGTTTTATCGAACGTCCAATTTTGTAAGGCGGTTTTACGCATCTGCAATGCAGATTTAATTGATAGCTTTTGATATAGATAAACAATTAAAGAAACTGAAACAGTTATCAAGCCAAAATAAAACCACATGCTAAAAATCCCCCCAAATGGTTTGCATGGCAGCAATGGCGGCAAGTGGTGCGGTTTCGGTGCGCAAAATACGCGCGCCTAGCACGATGGATTGAAAACCTTGCGAAATCGCTAGTGCAATTTCTTTGTCGCTTAAGCCACCTTCTGCGCCTATGAGCAACTGAATTTCACCCTTTGGTTTTTCTAATTCGCTCAGCTTTTTTGCGCCAATGGGATTCAATAAAATACGGGTTTTTGCGGCACTTATTAAATCACCCCCGCTGTGAGCCGCATGGATACTGGCTTGCAGCCATGCCGATAAGCTCTCGGGGGCATAAACGGTGGGGATTTTTGCGCGGCCAGATTGCTCGCACGCGGCAATCACCACATTTTGCCAATGCGCCACACGCTTTTTGGCTTTGTCGTCATCCAGCCGCACCACGCTGCGCTCGGTTTTAATCGGCACAATTTGGTTGACGCCTAACTCTACCGCTTTTTGGATGCCAATATCCATGCGGTCGCCAGCAGAAATACCGAGCAACAAGGTGATGTTAAGCGGCGATTCTTTGCTAATTTCTTTTGCGCTTAACACTTGCGCCGAAGTGGCACTTTTTTGCACGGATAACAATTCGCACTCAAAATCAACACCGCTGCCATCAAACAGCACTAGTTTATCGCCCACGCCCAAGCGCATGACTTTGGCGGCGTGAATGGCGGCGTTATCAGATAATTTAACTACGCCGCCAACGCGTAATTTTTCGGAACTGTAGAATCGTAAGTTACTCATGGCGACAGTTTAAATAAAAAAATCAGTTAGTGGTAAGATAAACCATTAAGATTCTATTAAAGGCTTATTTAACATGGCAAGCATCAACCCACCCGTTTGCAATTTTGGCTGGCAAGCGCCCGATTTTAAATTACCCAGTATTGATGGCAAGCTCGTCACGCGTGATGCGATGATGGGCAAAAATGGCCTGCTGGTGATGTTTATTTGCAACCACTGCCCTTATGTTAAGGCTATTTTGCCGCGCTTGATTGCAGATGTGCGCGAACTACAAACTTTAGGCGTCAACACCGTGGCGATTATGAGCAACGACCCTACGGATTACCCTGAAGATAGCTTTGAAAATATGCAAAAACTCGCCAAAGACATGACTTTTCCATTCCCCTATTTGCTCGATGAAATGCAGCAAATTGTCAAAAATTATGGCGCGGTGTGTACGCCAGATTTTTTTGGCTTCAATAACAAAGGCGAGTTGCAATATCGCGGCCGCTTTGACGAAAGCCGCAAAGAAACTGCGCCCGATAGCACACGTGATTTATTTAAAGCGATGAAACTGATTGCAGAAACTGGTGCAGGGCCGAGAGAACAGATTGCCAGTATTGGGTGTTCAATAAAATGGGCTGGTGAGTAAGTGTCTGATACTTTTTTCAAAAAATCATTACCTTACGCACTAGGTTTTTTGTTCTTTATTTATTCAATGTATTTGATGATGGTGGCAGCTAGCATTAATGCCCCCTCTGCGCACCTTAAAACTTTATACTCTGGAACAGTTTGGGTCATATGCATCGTTTTAAGTCTTGCCATAGTCATATATCAAACAATAACGAATTCAAAAAACAATTGGGTACTAGCTTTTATTTTTGTATTAGTTTCTATACCGATGATTTACCAATCATACCCAATTCTAATGAACTGCTACTTTGATACCAGTGAAAGCATTTATGTTGAAGCTAGTGTTATAGAAAAAACTGTAAGTGAATATAAAAATAGCAAGGGTCGTGGTTACTCATACTCTGCTGAACTAAACCTAGATAAAGCATACAGTGAATTTAAACATTTTAAGCTCAGTAAAGCCGAATACAACAGATTAAAAGTAAACTCCAAATTAACCCTAGAAATAAAAAATGGTGGGCTTGGGTATAAGTGGGTAAAAAGTTACGAAATAGTGAACTTGCCGAAGTGAAAGAAAATATATACCTTACAAGATTACACATTCCAATTGACTATGGAACTACAAAATGAATTTAAATAAACTAAACTGGGGCATTCTAGGCGCAGCCCGCGTGAACGAGCGCCTTTTACCTGCAATTATTGAAACCTCTAACTCTCAACTCGTCGCCATTGCCAGCCGTCGCGCTGGGGCTGCAAAAGCAACGCTTGAGAAATATGCGCCCCAAGGTTTTATAGAAAAGCACGCTGATAGCGTGACTTGCTATGATGACATGGACGCGCTGATTCACGACAAAAATGTAGAAGCGATTTATTGCCCGATGGCCAATGAAGAGCATGCGCAGTGGGCGCTTAAAGCGATTGCCGCAGGCAAGCATGTGCTAATTGAAAAGCCGATGACAACCAACCAAAAAGAAATTGAAGCGATTGAAGCAGCAGCCAACAAAGCTAGTGTGAAGGTGATGGAAGGCTTTATGTATCGCTTTCATCCGCAACACAAAAGGCTGCAAGAAATTGTCGATAGCGGCTTGATTGGCGATGTGCTTTCAGCCCGCGCTTCGTTTTCATTTTTGATGAAAGAAGCCCGCATGTACCGCATTAACCGTAGCATGGCCAATGGCGGCGGGGCAATGTGGGATATTGGGCCTTATGCGATTCATAGTTTGCGTTGGTGCTTTGCTCAAAACGGTGTGCCAGCCGAGCCAACAAGTGTGATTGCACACGCCAAGCTGAATGCACATGGCGCAGATATTGTCACTAGCGGCGTGTTGGATTTTGGCAACGATGCACAAGGCCGTGCGCGCTTTGGCAATTTTGATATTAGTTTTGAACGCAGTAGAAAATCAGAATATGAAATCATCGGCACCAAAGGCTGGGTGAAGTGTCATGCCGCTTGGGTGTTTCAAAACGATGTGCCTGTGATTAGCTGGGCGACGGAAGATGGTAAATTTGCACAAGAGCAATTTGCGCCAGCCAACCACTTTACTTTAGAGATTGAGCACTTTAGCGATTGCGTGTTAAACAACAAACCGCCACACCTGACTTTTGCCGATGCTAAGGGCAATTGCAAGGCGATAGAAATGGTTTTGCAGTCAATAACTTCAGGCACAAAAATCTTGCGTTAAAAAGCCTCAAAAAAATTACTTTTAAATTACACCAAAACCCCCGAGAGATTTTTGATGCTCTGGAAGCCGCATAGATACTGGCTTGCAGAGGTGCTGTTAGGAAGATGTGCAATAAAAGGCTTATTTTTAGCGAGACCTTCGCACGAATGCCTGCACTTGCGGATACTGTGTTAAAAACTGGCGCAAAATCCTCATTTATGCCGCATAAACTCCGGTTTTTTGCCAATTTTTGCCTTGTCTGCGCTACGTTCGCCTATTCGTACAGGGGTCTCTTAGCATTTAAATTGCGTGCAATTAAAATAGCCAAGTGATGTAGCTTATAGCCTGTTTTTATAGCAAATGTAGCGTGTCAACGCCCCGTTTAGCCCTTGCTGAAATGGGCTATTTGCGCAATAATGGCTGTTAAACATAAAAAGCCATGGCATGATTGTGTTTTAAGGCAATCAAGCACAAGTTTTATCGTTTCATCTTCAACTATCTAGCAAA
Source organism: Pseudomonadota bacterium (assembly GCA_029556915.1). Taxonomy (GTDB): domain Bacteria; phylum Pseudomonadota; class Gammaproteobacteria; order Burkholderiales; family Methylophilaceae; genus Methylotenera. Next base: position 72,802 of record JAKQIT010000088.1, on the reverse strand, counting down.
TCATTAGGGAGAAAATAATGGCAACACGTAACGATTTATGCAATGCCATCCGTGCTTTGAGCATGGACGCAGTGCAAAAAGCTAACTCTGGCCACCCAGGTGCGCCTATGGGTATGGCTGAGATTGCTGAGGTTTTGTGGAATCACAATATGAGCCACAATCCAAACAATCCAAAATGGGCTAACCGTGACCGCTTTGTGCTGTCAAACGGCCACGGCTCAATGTTGATTTACTCACTTTTACATTTGACTGGCTACGATGTAAAAATGGACGACATCAAAACTTTCCGTCAATTGCACTCACGTTGCGCGGGCCACCCAGAATACGGCTACGCACCTGGCGTTGAAACAACCACTGGCCCATTAGGCCAAGGTATTGCTAACGGTGTTGGCTTTGCTATGGCTGAAAAATTATTAGCAGACCAATTTAACAAACCAGGCCATAACATTGTTGACCACCACACTTATGTGTTCTTAGGCGACGGTTGTATGATGGAAGGCGTTTCTCACGAAGCTTGCGCTTTAGCTGGCACATGGGGCTTAGGTAAACTGACGGCTTTCTGGGATGACAACGGTATTTCTATCGACGGTCATATTGAAGGCTGGTACACAGATGACACCGCTAAACGCTTTGAATCTTATGGCTGGCACGTGCAATCTGTAGATGGTCACGATTCAGCGGCAATTCAAAAAGCGATTGATGCGGCTAAAAAAGTCACAGACAAACCATCATTGATTTGCTGTAAAACGATTATCGGTAAAGGTTCACCAAATAAATCAGGCTCACACGATTGCCACGGTTCTGCACTAGGTGATGACGAAGTTGCAGCAACACGTAAAGAAATCGGCTGGCCACATGCCCCATTTGAAATTCCTGCTGATGTTTATGCAGGTTGGGATCAAAAAGCCAAAGGCGCTGCACGCGAAGCAGATTGGGATGCAAAATTTGCTGCATACGCTAAAGCATTCCCAGCAGAAGCCGCAGAATTCAAACGCCGCATGGCAGGCGAATTGCCAGCGAACTGGAAAGCATTAACTAACGCGATTATTGCTGAAACAAACGAAAAAGCTGAAAAATTGGCGACTCGTCAAGCTTCACAAAAAGCAATTACGGCTTTAGCACCAATCTTGCCAGAATTTTTAGGCGGCTCAGCTGACTTGACAGGTTCTAACCTGACAGCAGCGAAAGAGTTCAAACATGTGAGTGGTAAAGAGCCAGGCAACTACATCTCTTACGGTGTGCGTGAATTCGGCATGGCAGCCATCATGAACGGTATGGCATTGCACGGTGGTTTGTTACCATACGGCGGTACTTTCCACATGTTCTCTGACTACATGAAAAACGGCATGCGTATGTCTGCATTGATGCACCAACGCGTTGTTTACGTGTTAACACATGACTCTATCGGCCAAGGTGAAGATGGTCCTACTCACCAACCAGTTGAAAACACTTCAGGCTTGCGCATGATTCCTCGTATGGATGTATGGCGTCCAGCTGACTCTACCGAAACAACCATTGCATGGGTTGCTGCAGTAGAGCGTACTGAAGGTCCAACCAGCTTAGTATTAAGCCGTCAAGCTGTGCCTGGTATCAAGCATGATGCTAAAGATTTCGACTTAATCCGCAAAGGTGGCTATGTGTTCTCCGATTGCGCGGGTAAAGCTGATTTGATTTTCATTGCTAACGGCTCTGAGTTGGACTTAGCAATCCAAGCTGCTGCAGAATTAACAGCTGCTGGTAAGAAAGTACGTGTGGTTTCAATGCCATCTACAAACGTATTTGACCGTCAAGACCAAGCGTACAAAGACAGCGTGTTAACCGCTGGCGTTAAACGTGTTGCGATTGAAGCTGCGCATCCAGATTTCTGGCGTAAATATGTAGGTTTAGATGGCGCAGTGGTGGGTATTGATACATTTGGTGAGTCAGCTCCTGGCGGCGCATTGTTTAAACATTTCGGCTTTACGGTTGAAAATGTTGTAAACACGGCAAAATCTGTACTTTAATTTTGAGGCTAAATTTAAAGTAATTTGATTTAAAACAAGCATTACCCAAAAGGGTCTCTGTATGAGGCCCTTTTTATTTGGTAAACTACGTCTAGCAAGCTACTGTTGGTTAAACTGAAATTAAAGAGAGAAAATATCATGGCGATTCGTGTAGGTATTAACGGTTTTGGGCGCATTGGGCGCATGGTGTTGCGTGCGGCAGTGCAAGAGAAAGAGTTCAGCGATATTGAAGTCGTCGCCGTCAATAGCTCGTATGACATCAATTATATTATTTACCTACTAAAATATGACTCCGTGCACGGTCGTTTTGATGCCAAGATGGAAGCTGTTGATGGCGGTCTCATGGTGAATGGCAAATTGATAAAACTTACTGCCGAGCGTGACCCTAATAACATTAAATGGACTGGCGTAGATGTAGTCGTTGAGTCCACAGGCGCATTTTTAACACTCGATACCTGCCAACCACACATTAATAATGGTGCAAAAAAAGTGGTGCAATCTGCACCCGGCAAAGATGACACCCCCATGTTTGTTTATGGTGTAAACCATAACGATTACAAAGGTCAGGCCATTGTTTCTGCAGCCTCTTGCACAACTAATGGCTTAGCACCATTAGCTAAAGTGTTGAACGACAAGTTTGGCATCAAACGTGGTTTGATGACCACTATTCATGCGGCGACTGCATCACAGCTGACGGTGGATGGCCCATCTAAAAAAGATTGGCGCGGCGGACGCAGTGTATTTGAAAACATCATCCCTTCTAGCACAGGCGCTGCAAAAGCAGTTGGCAAGGTGATACCATCCTTAAACAAAAAACTCACTGGTATGGCCATGCGAGTGCCAAGTGCAGATGTTTCAGTAGTGGATTTAACTGTGGAACTCAATAAAGAAACCACTTATGAAGCAATTTGTGACGCGATGAAAGCGGCCGCAAACGGCGAATTAAAGGGTGTGCTGGGTTACACTGACGAAAAAGTAGTTTCAACTGATTTTCGCGGTAGTGCTGAAGCTGGTGTATTTGATGCCGATGCGGGCATTATGCTCGACTCAACTTTTGTTAAAGTAGTGGGTTGGTACGATAATGAATATGGTTACACCTGCAACCTAATGCGCTTGGTACAACATATTTCAAAATAACTGGCTGCGCGAGCAATCTGCGGCGTTGCCGCCTTTAGAATCAAAGCGCGCTCAGAATGCTCATGTACTATGTGTACATTCCGCTTTTTGTGCGCCGTGCGCCTTGCATTTTATCTCGCTCGCTCAGTTATTTGGGCATAAATTTTTTAGGAGTAAATCATGCAATTTATCAAAATGACCGACCTAGATTTAGCAGGAAAACGCGTCTTTATTCGTGCGGATTTAAACGTGCCTGTGGCGGATGGCAAAGTGTCTTCTGACGCCCGCATTACCGCCAGTATGCCTACCATTGAATATGCGCTAAAAGCGGGCGCTAAAGTGATGGTCACTTCACATTTAGGTCGCCCTGAAGAAGGCGTTTACTCTGAAGAAAATTCGCTACAACCTGTGGCAGATGTGATGTCGAAAAAGCTGGGTAAAACAGTAAGGCTAGTGAAAAACTGGCTGAGTGATGCCGCCCCCGCAGGTAGCATGGAAATTGCCAACGGCGAATTGATTTTGCTAGAAAACTGCCGCTTCAATAAAGGCGAAAAGAAAAATAATGATGAATTGTCACAAAAATATGCCAGTTTGTGCGATATATTTGTGATGGACGCTTTTGGTACGGCGCACCGCGCAGAAGCTAGCACGCATGGCATTGCTAAGTTTGCACCCGTGGCCTGTGCAGGCATTTTGCTAACAGAAGAGCTAGAAGCTTTAACAAAAGCACTATTGAGTCCAAAACGCCCAATGGTGGCGATTGTAGCTGGCTCTAAAGTATCCACCAAGCTAACCGTGTTAGAAAGCTTGTCTGAAAAAGTGGATCAACTTGTAGTGGGTGGTGGCATTGCCAACACCTTTTTAAAGGCTGCGGGAAACGAAATTGGCAAATCTCTTTGCGAAGACGACTTGGTACCGGTAGCACGCACATTGATGGACAAAATGCGCCAAAGAGGTGCAACAATACCGATTGCAGTGGATGTTGTTTGCGGCAAAAAATTTGATGCAAATGAACCTGCAGTGAAGAAAGACGTGGCTTCGGTGCTTGCTGATGATATGATTTTTGATATTGGCGCAAAATCTGCTAATGAAATAGCAGAGATTATTAAAAACGCGGGTACAGTGGTGTGGAATGGCCCTGTAGGCGTATTTGAATTTGACCAATTTGGCGAAGGCACAAAAACAATTGCCAATGCAATTGCCAACACCAAAGCATTTACCCTAGCGGGTGGCGGCGACACCATTGCAGCCATTCAGAAATACGGCATTGAAGACAAAGTTGATTATATTTCCACCGCTGGCGGTGCATTTCTAGAGTTTTTAGAAGGCAAAATCTTACCGGCAGTCGAAATATTGGAACAACGCGCTAAAAGTTGAGCCTCTTGCTTTTAGGCACTTTAAAAATGGGGCTACTAGCCCCATTTTTGTTTTATAACTTAATTATTTATTTTTTAATCTACTTAATTATTTATTTTTTAATCTACAAAGGTATTACTTGACCCTACGCAAAACAAAAATTGTTGCAACACTTGGCCCATCATCAACCAGCGAAGAAATGCTCGCCCGCATGATTACTGCGGGGGTGAATGTGGTGCGCCTGAACTTTTCACACGGCACGGCAGCAGAGCACATTCAACGTGCTGAAACGGTACGCAACATTGCCTTGAAATTAGGCCGCCCTGTGGGTGTGCTATGCGATTTACAGGGGCCGAAGATTCGTATCGGCAAATTTGAACAAGGTAAAATCACCCTAAAAATGGGCGATATTTTTGTGTTAGATGCTGATTGTGAATTGGGCAACCAAGATCATGTGGGACTTGATTATAAAACGCTACCGCAGGAAGTGAGCGAAGGCGTGATTTTGCTGCTTGATGATGGACGCATCACCATGCAAGTTGACCGCGTGAAAGGCAATCAAATTCATTGCATGGTGCTAAGTGGCGGCGTATTAAGCAATAACAAAGGTATAAATCGTCAAGGTGGCGGCTTAAGTGCGGATGCACTCACCAAAAAAGACCGTGAAGACATTAAAACGGCGGTGGCACTTGAGGCGGATTATATCGCGATGTCTTTTCCTAAAAATGCCCTAGATGTTGAGCTGGCGCGTACTTTAGTCAAAAAAGCGGGTGGCACGGCTAGCATTATTGCCAAAATTGAGCGTGCTGAGGCCATTGATAATTTGGAATCCATTATTGAAGCCTCTGACGCGATTATGGTTGCGCGAGGTGATTTGGGCGTAGAAGTGGGTGATGCTGCTGTGCCAGGCTTACAAAAACGCATGATACGCATGGCTAGAGCACAAAATAAATTGGTGATTACCGCCACGCAAATGATGGAATCCATGATATCAAGCCCGATTCCCACAAGAGCAGAAGTTTCAGATGTGGCAAATGCAGTGCTAGACGGTACAGATGCTGTGATGTTGTCTGCAGAAACTGCTTCAGGTCAATATCCGCTTGAAACTGTGCAAGCAGTGCATCGTGTGGTGATGGAAGCTGAAAAAGAGTATGTCAACCAATATCATGCACAGATGTCTGAGCCGGTGTTTTCACGTACCGATGAAGCCGTTGCTGCTGCAGCTATTTACACGGCCAAACATTTAAAAGTTAAAGCCATTGCAGCCCTCACACAATCGGGTAACGCCGCGCAATGGTTATCGCGTGCGGACGTTGAAGTGCCCATTTATGCCCTATCGCCAGACAAATTTGCGCGTAGAAAGCTTACTTTACATCGCGGCGTTTACCCTTTCCCGATTGAGCAAGGCAATAAAAATAGAGATGAAATTCTCAAAGAGATGGAACAAGTGTTGCTGTTTGAGCATGCGGTGAATGAAGGAGATTTAGTTTTGATTACTTTTGGTGAGCCTATTGGCTGCCTTGGTGGCACCAACACGCTCAAAGTGATTACTATTGGTGCACAAAAATAATATAACTGCATTTAGCTCAGCTATAATCTCACTATAGAAAGGCTAAAACATGATGCAAAATAATCTCCCTAAAAATCCTATAGGCAAAGCCGGGCAAGAAGTGGTGCGCCACGTTGAAATGCTAGTGCTGGTGTTTATTGCTATTGCTACGGTGTACGCTACCTTTCATGAAATCTACAAAATGTGGGTTACCCATGTGGTTGGGGTAGGCGATTTACTTCTGTTATTTTTATATTTAGAAGTGCTTTCGATGGTCAAGCATTATATGGGTTCTGGTAAGCTGGCTGTGCGCTACCCACTTTATATTGGTATTGTTGCACTGGCGCGCTATATGGTGTTAGAGATTAAAACGTTAACACCAGAGCATATATTTGCCGTTTCTGTTGCTGTACTGGTGATGGCGCTGGCAGTTTTAGTTGTGCGTTTTGGGCATGTACGCTTCCCTTATACTGAAGATGGCGACAACCCGAATGTGCCAATTATTAAATAGTAATTAGGCACATCATTACCAGCGCTGCCCTGCAAGCCTTATTCTATGCGGCTTAACGGGGTGGTGTCTTGCCCTCGTAGGTTTTAAGGGTCATTAATATATGTTTTAGAGCCGTGCAAAGTGATGCGCAAGCTGTTTTTTTATCCATAGGTGAAGTTTTGAGCCAACCATTATTAAAAACTAACATTAAAAGTTTAAAACGCATACATCAAGGCAAAGTGCGCGATATTTATGATATTGATGCCAACACCATGCTGTTAGTGAGTACAGATAGACTCTCAGCTTTTGATGTAATTTTACCCACAGGCATAGCCAATAAGGGTGCCATGCTCACGCAAATGGCTAACTTTTGGTTTGAGAAATTGGCAGATGTGGTGCCTAACCATTTAACTGGCATCGACCCTGCAACAGTGGTGAGTGCTGACGAAAAAACACAAGTGACACACCGCGCCGTGGTGGTAAAAAAACTCAAAGCCTTGCCGATTGAAGCGATTGTGCGCGGCTATTTGGTGGGTAGTGGTTGGAAAGAATATAAAGCCAAAGGCACAGTATGTGATATTCAATTACCATCTGGTTTGCAAGAAGCTTCCAAACTACCTGAGCCACTTTTTACGCCTTCCAGCAAAGCAGCGGTGGGAGAGCATGATGAAAACATTAGTATTGCTCAGGTTGAAGCATTAATTGGTAAAGAGTTAGCCGCGCAAGTAGCAAAAGTGGCCATTGCGCTTTACAGCAAAGCTGCGGAATATGCGCTTACCAAAGGCATCATTATTGCCGACACAAAATTTGAATTCGGTTTGGATGCGCATGGCGTACTGCATGTGATGGATGAAGTGCTGACGCCCGATTCATCCCGTTTTTGGCCTGCAGACAGCTACAAAATCGGCAGTAATCCACCAAGCTACGATAAACAATTTGTGCGTGACTGGTTGGAAAGTACTGGGTGGAATAAAACACCGCCTGCGCCTGCTTTGCCAGCAGATGTGGCGCAACGTACCTCTGAAAAATACATGGAAGCGTTTGAGAAGCTGACAGGCAAAAAGCTGGATGTTTAAAAAATTAAAGAACATTACGCGCCAGCTCAAAAAAGAGTTGGCGACTTATCAACTAGTATTAAAACACCCTGAAACACCCAAGCTCGCCAAGTTTTTTTTAGGCTTGGCAGTGGGTTATTTGCTATTACCTTTCGATTTAATTCCTGATTTTATTCCCATTTTAGGGCAGTTAGATGATGTGGTTATCATCCCGATTCTTCTATATTTAGCCATTTGGCTCACACCCAAAGAGGTCATCGAGGCATGCCGCGCGCAAGTCAATCAACAATATTCAACTTAGGTTTGATACAATGCGCGCCTTGAATACACAATTTTTTATTAACGGAAACAAAAAATGTCACTCAATTTAGTTCCATCAGGCAAAGATTTACCTAACGATTTCAACGTTATTATTGAAATCCCCATGCAGGGCGACCCTGTAAAATATGAAGTGGATAAAGAAAGCGGTGCGCTATTTGTTGATCGCTTTATGGGTACCTCAATGCAATACCCATGCAATTATGGCTATATCCCCCACACTCTTGCCGATGATGGCGACCCAGTGGATGTGTTGGTGATTACGCCTGTACCATTATTGCCAGGTGTTGTGGTACGTTGCCGCGCGTTAGGTATGTTGCAAATGACTGATGAAGCAGGTGGTGATGCTAAATTGCTCGCGGTGCCTGTAGAAAAAGTATGTGGTTTATACGCTTATCAGAAAACTTATAAAGATGTTTCACCTTGGCGTTTAGAAATGATTTCGCACTTCTTTGAGCATTACAAAGACTTAGACAAAGGCAAATGGGTGAAAATTGAAGGTTGGGTCGATATTGATGAAGCGCACAAAGAAATTATGGACGGCGTAAAGCGCTACAACGAGGCCGAAGTAAAACCAGCGTTTTAATCTTAATATAACAGAAAAAAACAGAGCATCTTCTTTGTTGATGCTCTGGAAGCCTCGCCGTTATTGGCTTACAGAGGCGAGGTTTTCTCTCGGGAGATTATTGGTTACTCATCACAGTTAAAAAAGCGCGCATAAGCGCGCTTTTTTTTACGCAACGGCCACACCAAATAAACTACCTACACCAGCTGTAGCCGCCATGGCTAACGCACCCCAAAATGTCACACGTAACGCACCTTTCCACAAGCTAGCGCCACCTACTTTTGCGGCCAGACCGCCTAGTAAAGCTAAAAACACAAGCGACATGATGGCTACACTCACCACAATTTGCGGTCTTGGCATCAACCAAGCCACGATTAAGGGTAAAGCGGCGCCAATAGCAAAAGTGACCGCCGAATAAAGTGCTGCTTGAATGGGGTTAGCACTGGTCGCCTCTATTATTCCCAATTCATCACGCGCGTGCGCACCTAGCGCATCATGTTCTGTCATTTGAACAGCCACTTGCCTTGCAAGTTCTGGCGTTAAGCCGCGCTTTACATATATGCCAGTGAGTTCATCAAGTTCATGCTCAGGCTGAGTGGCTAATTCTTCACGCTCTCTAGACAAATCTGCATTTTCAGTATCAGATTGCGAACTCACCGAAACATATTCACCAGCTGCCATCGACATGGCTCCTGCTACCAAACCGGCCACGCCAGTGAGCAAAATAGTTTCATGTGTGGCGTGGGCGGCGGCAATCCCTACCACCAAGCTGGCGGTAGAAACAATGCCATCATTGGCACCTAGTACGGCTGCGCGTAACCAGCCAATATGATGTGAGCGATGTTTTTCAGAATGTTTCAAAAATGATTCCTATAAAATTTTTAACAACACGAAAAAATAATACCCATAAAAGTGCCCGAGAAAAAACATTGCCTCTGCAAGCCTTATTTTATGCGGCTTCCAGCGCATTAAAAAGAAGATACTGTTATTTTAGAGCATATTTAACTAAAAATTTTCTTTATTTTAAATATAAGCCAGATTGTTTTTTCCATAAAAAAAGCGACCCATTTTTTAAGATGGGTCGCCTTTTACTTAATGCAAAACTCTAAGTTAACAATGGCACAATTAGCAACGCCACAATGTTAATAATTTTAATCAATGGGTTTACCGCTGGGCCAGCCGTATCTTTGTAAGGGTCGCCTACGGTATCACCAGTCACAGCTGCTTTGTGCGCCTCAGAACCCTTACCACCAAAATGTCCATCTTCGATGTATTTTTTAGCGTTATCCCACGCGCCGCCGCCTGTACACATGGATATTGCCACAAATAAACCTGTCACAATAGTCCCCATGAGCAGTCCACCTAAAGCCACTGGGCCAAGCAACAAGCCCACCAAAATCGGCACTGCGACTGGCAAGAGTGATGGCAACATCATTTCTTTAATAGCAGCAATAGTGAGCATATCTACTGCTTTGCCGTATTCCGGCTTGGTGGTGCCCTCCATAATGCCTTTGATTTCACGGAACTGACGACGCACTTCTTCAACCACGCTGCCTGCCGCACGTCCGACTGCTTCCATCGCCATTGAAGCGAATAAGAATGGAATCATACCGCCAATAAATAGGCCGACAACTAATTTTGGGTCGTTTAAATCAAATGAAGCGGCAATACCCATGCCGTCTAGTTTGTGCGTGTAATCTGAAAATAACACTAGCGCCGCCAAACCAGCAGAACCAATCGCATAACCTTTAGTAACTGCTTTAGTCGTATTACCAACCGCATCTAATGGATCAGTCACATCGCGCACTTCAGCTGGCAAACCAGCCATTTCCGCAATACCGCCCGCGTTATCAGTAATAGGGCCATAAGCATCAAGGGCCACAATAATGCCGGCCATACTCAACATAGAAGTTGCTGCAATGGCAATACCGTATAAGCCAGCCAATTTGTAAGCCACTAAGATTGCAATACACACACAAATCACTGGCAATGCAGTAGATTTCATTGAAATACCAATACCTGCAATGATATTTGTAGCATGACCAGTGGTTGAAGCCTGCGCAATGTGCTTAACAGGCGCATATTCAGTACTTGTGTAGTATTCGGTAATCCAAACTAATGCCGCAGTTAATACCAAGCCAACCGCACAAGCGCCAAACAAGGCATTGGCTGAAGACACTAAGCTAGGCGCATGATTGAACCCTTCTGGAAACATTTGGTGCGATACAAAATAAAATGCACCTAAAGATAATAAGCCTGCAACTGCTAGCCCGCGATATAAGGCTGGCATCACATTTTTTGTACCTGCAGAGGCTTTAACAAAAAAGCAGCCAATAATGGAGGCAATAATTGAGACTGCACCCAATAACAACGGATAAATAATCGTATTATTGCCCGCATTTTCAGTCATCAAGCTACCGAGCACCATGGTGGCAATTAAAGTGACTGCATAAGTTTCAAATAAGTCAGCCGCCATACCCGCGCAATCGCCTACGTTGTCGCCTACGTTATCTGCAATCACCGCTGGGTTGCGAGGGTCATCTTCAGGAATTCCCGCTTCAACCTTACCCACCAAATCGGCCCCAACGTCTGCACCTTTTGTGAAAATACCGCCACCCAAACGCGCGAAAATTGAAATAAGGGATGAACCAAACGCTAAACCAATCAGCGGATTTAAGTCGGTATCTCTTTGTCCACCTAAAAACCAGTAAAAACCAGCCACGCCTAATAAGCCCAAGCCTACCACCAGCATGCCAGTAATCGCGCCCCCCTTAAAGGCCACATCAAACGCTTGCACAATACCGTGCGTTGCAGCTTGTGCGGTGCGTACATTGGCTTTTACAGAAACCTTCATGCCAATAAAGCCACAAGCCCCTGATAAAACTGCCCCGATAATAAATCCTACAGCGGTATTAGCCCCAAGTTGCCACCATATCAATGCCGCAAGCACCACCCCAACAATTGCAATCGTTTTATATTGCCGAGCTAAGTAGGCCGCTGCTCCTTGCTGAATTGCACCCGCAATTTCTTGCATACGTGCATTACCTGCTGGCAACCCAGTAATCCATTTACTCATTACTAACCCATAGAGCACTGCAAGCACCGCAGCGCCTATGATTAACATCAATTCAACTGGCATAATCTCTCCCTAATCAACTAAATTTTATTAAAAACAAGTACGAACTAGAACCAAGCCTGAACAAAAACTTTATAAAGCTACCGAGAAATTAAAATGTAAATAATTGGTAACAATGACGCATTATTACACCATTATGCGTCGCTCACAATCTTTTTAAATGCCGAGTAAGCGTTATTTTTGAGGATGTATGATGCGCTGAAAAAACAGTTAATTTGCCCTATCGGCTAGCCTTGCTAACGCATCCCCCAATGGCGAACCAGCGTACTTTTCAGCCAAATGTTTAATATTCACCGCAGCCTTACTGCTGAGTTTTTTAGTCGCTTTTTTGGGCGGTTGTGGGGTAGATTTTACTTGCACTTTTACGCGAATTGCAGTAACTTCACAGCCTTGCTTTTCAAGCTGAATCAACAAGCTAGGCAACAAAAGCTTAATTTTGGCAGCCACAGCGTTATTGTCAGCAAACAATAGTAATTGTTGACTTTTAACACCAATAGCATGACTAAATCGCGCTATTTCGATAGGGGCAACAGTTTGCCATAAAGCTTGTGCTGTGGCGGCTTGTTTTGCTTGTTTGGTCAGCGTATTGAGTTCAGGCTGACGGAGCAAAGTATTTAACTGGCGCATGGCTTATGTCAATTCGTTGCGTTAAAAGTGACTAAATTATGAACATCATTTTTGTTTCAAACAACATGGCAAAGGCCAGAACGCTATCCACTTGGCAAGTCGCCCTGATTACACTTGCTTTGGTTGCGGTGCCAGTGTTGCTCACATTGTTGTTTATTGTGCCACAGGAAGCCACCGCACAGAAGAGCGGCAACTCGCTGATTCCCAAACAACTGCGTTTTTCCTTTAACCACTCTCAAAAACATTTGGATGCTTACGCTGTACAACTAGGCGAAATGCAAGCCCGTATGATGCGTTTAGATGCCCAAAGCGAGCGCCTAGCCAAGCTGGCGGGTGAAAAATCTGCTTCTCAACCCGTCTCACCAACTGAAAGTAAAGCTAATGCAGATAAACAGGTGAAGTTAGATGGCAAAGGTGGCCCACTCATACTAAACCCGCCACTAGCGCCTCTGGCCAACCCCATGACTGAAGATGATTTGCAAAAAAGTATTGCAGAACTTACTGAAAAAATTCAATTCAATACCGATTACTTGGGTAAAGTAGAAGCTAAAATTTTGCAACAAAGCGTGCTTAAAGACATGTTGCCTAACAGTAGCCCTGTGGCGGTAGCTTATCGCTCATCCAGTTATGGCTGGCGCTCTGATCCATTTACAGGTGAAAATGCTTTTCATGAGGGTTTAGATTTCCCTGCGCCTACTGGGACGCTGATTTACGCAGCTGCTGGCGGTATTGTCTCAACTTCGGAAGAGTCAGCGGGTTATGGTAAACTACTAAAAATTGAGCATGGTGCTGGTTTAGAAACACGCTACGCACACAACTCAAAACTATTAGTTAAAGCGGGTGAGCGTGTTGAAAAGGGCCAAGTGATTGCTGAAATGGGTAGCACAGGGCGCTCAACAGGGCCGCATTTGCATTATGAAATTAGGCTCAATGGCAATGCGCTAGACCCAAGACAATACTTGAAAGCTGGGGGTTGAATTTTAAAATTTCAACCCAATCATTTAATCACAAATAATTTTATTACCCTCATTTAAAAGTCTTTTATCCTTGTAAAGCGGAAAGCGCCATACTTCATGATTTCTTCGTTGTTCAAAAAAATATTTGGCAGTCGTAATGATAGGCTCGTTAAACAATACTCACAAAAAGTTCAAAAAATCAATGCATTAGAACCCGCTATGCAAGCTTTGAGCGACGATGAACTTAGGGCTAAAACAGCAGAATTTAAACAACGCTTTCAAAATGGCGAAACACTAGAGCAATTATTGCCTGAAGCTTTTGCCGTGGTGCGCGAAGGTGGCGTGCGTGCACTGGGCATGCGCCATTTTGATGTGCAAATGATAGGTGGCATGGTACTGAACGCTGGCAAAATCGCTGAAATGCGTACGGGTGAAGGTAAAACGCTGGTTGCAACTTTGCCAGTTTACCTCAACGCAATTGCAGGTAAAGGCGTACATGTGGTGACTGTGAACGATTACCTCGCCAAACGTGATGCAGAGTGGATGGGTAAACTCTACAATTTCTTAGGCTTAAGCGTGGGTATCAATTTATCGCAAATGCCCAATGAGCTAAAACGTGAAGCCTACGCCGCCGACATTACCTACGGCACCAATAACGAATACGGCTTTGATTACTTGCGTGACAATATGGTGCATGAGCGCGAAGCACGTGTGCAGCGCGGCCTAAGCTTCGCTTTGGTCGATGAAGTGGACTCCATTTTGATTGATGAGGCCCGCACACCACTCATTATTTCTGGGCAAGCAGATAACAGCACTGCGCTTTATAACCAAATTAACGCCATTGCTGGCAAACTCACCAAGCAAGAGGTTGAAGATGGTGCGGGAGATTTCTGGGTGGATGAAAAAGGCCACAACGTTATCCTGTCTGAGCAGGGCCACGAACACGCAGAAAATTTGCTTGAATCTTCAGGCATGCTGCCGGCTGGAAGCAGCTTATACGATGCTGCCAATATTACATTAGTGCATCATTTGTATGCTTCTTTGCGTGCGCAAAATCTCTATCATCGCGACCAACATTATGTAGTGCGCGATGGCGAAATTATCATTGTGGACGAGATTAACGGCCGTATGATGCCTGGTCGCCGCTGGTCAGACGGCTTGCATCAAGCGGTAGAAGCCAAAGAAGGTGTGGAAATTCAAAAAGAAAACCAAACCTTGGCATCTATCACGTTCCAAAACTACTTCCGTATGTACAAAAAACTATCGGGAATGACGGGCACTGCCGATACAGAAGCTTATGAATTTAACCAAATTTATGGACTAGAAACAGTGGTCATTCCAACCCACCGCCCTATGTTGCGTAAAGACAATATGGATAAGGTTTTCCGCACTACGGCAGAAAAATATGCGGCGGTGATTTTAGACATTAAAGATTGCCAAAGTCGTGGTCAGCCAGTGTTAGTGGGCACCACATCCATTGAAAATTCGGAAATTATTTCAAATTTACTCAATGCTGAAAAACTCGAGCATCAAGTATTAAACGCCAAACAGCATGAACGTGAAGCACATGTGATTGCGCAAGCGGGTCGCCCCGGTGTGATTACAATTGCCACCAATATGGCAGGCCGTGGTACCGATATTGTGTTGGGTGGCAACCCTGAAACGGATATTGAAGCGGTGAAGCATGATGAATCGCTATCAGACACTCAAAAAGAAACCAAAATCGCACAACTTAAGGCGGAATGGCAACAACGCCACGATGCAGTATTGGCCGCTGGGGGCTTGCATATTGCGGGTACCGAGCGCCATGAGTCTCGCCGCGTAGATAATCAATTACGTGGTCGCTCTGGACGTCAGGGTGACGTCGGTTCAAGCCGTTTTTATCTTTCACTTGAAGACCAACTGCTGCGTATTTTTGCCTCAGACCGCGTTTCTGCCATCATGGAAAAACTCAATATGCCTGAAGGTGAAGCGATTGAGCATCCGTGGGTGACCCGTGCGATTGAAAACGCACAACGCAAGGTTGAAGGTCGCAACTTTGATATTCGCAAACAGTTACTTGAGTTTGATGATGTTGCCAACGACCAACGAAAAGTGATTTACGAGCAACGTAATGAATTGCTAGAGGCCGCCGACGTGGGTGAAACCATTCAAGCCATGCGTGAAGATGTGCTCACCAGCACGATAGCTACGCATATTCCACCCGGCTCGGTTGAAGAACAATGGGATGTGCCAAGCTTAGAACGAGAACTCAAATCAGAAGCCAATCTAGATTTACCTTTGCAACAAATGCTTGAAGATAATCCAGATTTGCATGAAGAAACTTTGCGCGAACGCGTGATTGAGGCCGCCAATAAAGCCTATTCTGAAAAAGAGCAGCTAGCGAGCCCAGACGTGATGCGTCAGTTTGAACGTTCCGTCATGTTGCAAAGTTTGGACAATCACTGGCGTGAGCATTTAGCAGCGCTAGATCACCTACGCCAAGGCATCCATTTACGCTCATATGCGCAAAAAAATCCTAAGCAGGAATACAAGCGTGAAGCCTTTCAGCTTTTTGAAGGCTTGCTCAACACAGTAAAAGCCGAAGTGACTAAAATCACTATGTTGGTACAAGTTAAAACAGAAGCAGATGTTGAAGCTGTAGAACAGCCTGTAGCGGTTGAAAACGTCCACTATCAACATGCGGACTTTGATGAAGCCCTTGCAAATCCAACAGATGACGAAGCGGTGAAGTTAGCCAAAGGCGAGCCGATTATTCGCGAAGGGGTTAAAGTTGGTCGAAATGACCCATGTCCATGCGGTTCTGGCAAAAAATATAAAAGTTGCCATGGCCAGTTAAGTTAATTAAAAGTTAAGTGAAACTTTAATCATGTCGAACGAAACAGATCAAGAAGTTGAAAGCCCCTGTGTTGGGGTGTGCACTTTAGATGAAGCTACGGGTTTTTGCTTGGGTTGCTACCGTACTGCTGATGAAATAAAAAATTGGTGGGATAAAACCAATGCCGAAAAGATTGCGGTTTTACGTGCGCTAGATACGCGAATGAATGATAGTTTTGATTAGCATTCCTTGCTAATTTAATGGCACTCACCAGCCGATTTTGATGCGTTAAAATAAGTTTTATTTTTGCTATAAAATCTCTCGAGAGATTTTTATGCCTCTGGAAGCCTCATGGATACTGGCTTACAGAGGTGCTGAATTGATATCTGTAAAATAACGCCCATTTATTGGGCTTTTTTTGTACTAAAAATCACTTCTTTTTTAGCGAGTTCGGCAAGTGTTTGTGCACCAAATTGCAGTACAACTTCAGGGGTAATTTGTGGATTTTGAGCGGCTAATTTTTGCAAAACTTGCTCACCCGTCAGGCTTGCGTTTTGCAATATGCTCGCAAGCTGAAACGTAATCGGGTTAAGTTCTATAAATTGTATTTGATGATTGGCGTTTCTAAAGACCAATAAATACGTGGGCATTTTGGCGGGTTTTTTTGGCTGAAAATCCACAGATATTTGATGCACGGGATAAGCATATTGCAATAAATATAGCGCTGGGTTGAGGATTAATGGCGCGAGTAAAACATCTTGTGGCGCGTTATCCGCAACCGCCACATCAAGCACAGACAATGCTAGCTCTACCCATTCATAGTGCAATAAACTAGGCAAAAATTCTGGCAACTTTAGCTTTGTTGTTTCCATTGCCGCTAAATGCTGTAAAAACTGCTGAGAAATTTCTCTAAAAAAAGGGGTGCTCGCGCGATAGTCAGCCATAAAACTGCGCACCAGCACCTGCCACTTTTTTGCGCTAAGCAAGCTTTTTGCTACAGGAAAACAAGCAGATAGGGTGCTGTCAATATTGTTATAGACGATTTCAGTGTATATCGCCATGCGCTTTGCAGGGACGTTTGGGGGTCGCGAATGCGCTTTTGGGTCGCGAATATGCTGGGTAAATGCACGTTGATATGCTTGAAAACTAGGTTCTTGTATTTTAGACGCTGCGGTTTTCATCATATCAGCCATGATTCAGCGAGTACTTTTGCTGAATACTCGCGATTTTATCAACCTCTGCCATGAGCGTGGTGAGTGGTGGAATGTTTAAATCACGCTCAAGCAAAGTGGGAAAT
Organism: Pseudomonadota bacterium; assembly: GCA_029556915.1. Classification (GTDB taxonomy): domain Bacteria; phylum Pseudomonadota; class Gammaproteobacteria; order Burkholderiales; family Methylophilaceae; genus Methylotenera. Next base: position 55,516 of record JAKQIT010000088.1, on the reverse strand, counting down.
ACACCAAATTGCTTGTAGGCTGCTTCAAGCAGTTGCCATACAGGGTCAATTATATTTTCACCATGCGTATCCACCAATAAATTTGGCGACTCCTGATAATGCCCAGCTACATGCGCATAGACAATCCGCTCGCTTGGAATCCCGCGCAAGAGCAGATGTGGATCGTAGTTAAAATTCACGCTGTTTACGTAAATATTATTGATGTCTAAATGTAGCAAGCAATCGGCTTCTTCAATCACCGCCTTAAGAAAAGTGAGTTCGTCCATTTCAGAAACTGGGGCGGCCACATAGCTGGAGGCATTCTCAATGCCAATTTGCTGACCCAGAATATCTTGGGTTTGCTTAATACGCTGCGCTACATAATGCACCGCCTCTTCAGTAAAGGGAATTGGCAATAAGTCATACAAATAGCCACCGTCACTGCAAAAACTTAAGTGTTCTGTATAAAGGGGGATTTCATGTTGGCGCAAAAATTCTTTGACTTGCTTGATAAAGGCCACATTGAGTGGCTCTAAACCACCGAGTGAAAGACAAAGCCCATGACAAATGATAGGGTAACGTGCTAAAAACCAATCCAGCTGGTCTTTATATTTTCCACCTACGTTAATCCAATTTTCGGGAGCGATTTCTAGAAAGTTGATATTGCGAATGACTTCTTCGCCATAAAGCGTTTGGATTTGAGGTATCAGCTCACGCTTTAACCCCAAACCCACGCCTTGAATGTTGCTTAATAATGCCACAAGGCTACTTCAATCAGCCATGTGAAATTATTTTTTCTCACCACCACAGCTACCTTCTTTCATTTTTTCAGCAGAACAAGAGCCCTCTTTCATTTTCTCTGCTGAGCATGAACCTTCTTTTGCCTTATCGTGACTGCATGAACCCTCTTTGGCTTTATCATGGCTACATGAGCCTTCTTTGGCTTTGTCATGGTGGCATGAGCCATCTTTAGATTTTTTATTAGCACCACATTTGCCAGTGCCACATTTGCCATCTTTCATTTTTGTATCGTGATTATCCGCCACTTGGTAACCTGAAGATAATGTTTTGAGCGCAAATGGATTCTCAACTGCCATGACAGGCGCTGCCACTGAAAGTGCAAATGCTGCGCCTACTGATACTAATAATGCTTTTTGTGTGTTTTTCATTGTGAATAATTCCTTTAATCAATATTAAAAATAACTACTGGTTTTGCTTTATTACATTAATGATGCGCTGTCTTGCTTCAGGTTTAAGTTGAATGCTTTCATCTGCTTCTGTAAGTTGCACCATGTTTTGAACTGCTTTTCGCAATACCGCTAACTGCTGACTGAATCGCCGGCAATACTTACATATGACTAAATGCAAACGTAAAACCAAGCGACTTTGCCATGTAAGTGGCGCATCTAACGATTGCGAAACTAATTGGCTAGCAGATTTACATGAAATAAATATTCGCATTTGATGAAGTCTTTAACTCGCTAACCAATTAATTTCTAAACATTTTCTTAAACGCATTCGGGCGCGATATAACATCACCCAAGCATTGGTCGTGCTAATTTCAAGTTCCTTACAAATTTCTTCATTATTTTCTTCATGCACATCCCGCATGATAAAAAGTGCCGACAATTTTTGTGGCAACTTATCCATGCAAGCTTGTAAGATGCTTAAAAACTGCTTTTGTTCCAATGTGTTTTCAGGTATTCCCCAAGCTTGTATCGGCTCCAGCCAGTGCCCTTTATCGTCAAAAAAATCATCCATATTAGCGTCTTCATCGCTGATTAAATCGGATGCAACGACTTCACGTTGACTTTTGCGCATCACATCTATTATTTTGTGTTTGAGAATGCCTGTTAACCAAGTCCGTTGAGAAGACTGCTCAGCAAAATTAGTCGCTTTAATCGCAGCCAAAAATGTTTCTTGTACGGCATCTTCAGCCCAATGAGGGTCACGTAAACGTGCCAACGCAAAGCGATACAAATAATCACCGTGCGCCTCTAGCCAGTCATTGTGGGCTGACAAAGTCATTACATCAAGTTTTCAACATACAAAATGCTCAAATACATTTTGAAAGAAGCATGACTATGCGTCAGGTTTTTGGTGAGTTTTAATCAGTTTTTTATAAATCGCTTCGCGATCAGATACTGTTGCACCCGCAATAGTCACATAAGTAGATTGTGGCAACATGGTCAACTTGCGCCGATTAGTCCGCATGCTCACTTCGCGCCATCCCATCAACACAAACCATTCCCACAAGTCTGCGGATATTGCTTCTGTGATTTTTATCACCATATTTTGCCGTGCAATGTGTGCGCCCACTTTGGGGGCTTTGCCTGCGCGTGCGACCCTTCGGCGCTCAACATCTGGCTTACCTCCAAATAGCATTACTTTTAATTTGTTAAGCATCTTAATTAACTCCTTAAACATCTTGCCACTTTATATCACAAAATGAATATAACACAATGTTTACAATCATTTTTTACTTAAAATTAACTTTTTAGCCTTTGCTTGATAGCCATCAATCTGGCCTCATACACTGCTAGCTTGATTTTTTCTGGCAACTCTATGCCGCTGGCAATCTTTCCTGCGTCAATGCGCATAGCTGCTTCTAATGCCATCATTAACTTTTCAGCTTCTGGCAATAATCGGTTTTCAAAACCTGTTCTTCCACGTGAGTCTGCTTCACAAGCTTTCAAAAAATCTTTTAAGCGCTCTGGCTGGCGAATTGCATCTAATTCTATTAAAAAATTAAGCAAAGTACTTGGGCGCATTTCTTCAACAGTGTGTAATTTACCGTGAAATTTTGCCACCATGACTGCCAATTCTTTACATTCATTGGGCACTCGCAAACGCTTATTTATAACATTAAGTAAGTGCACACTACGCGCTTCATGCCCAATATGTCTGGGGAGCACCTCTACAGGCGTTGTCCCCTTACCTAAATCGTGCATCAATGCCGCGTAGCGCACTGGCAAGCTAAACTGCTGATTGGCGGCGTAATCTATCACCATCATGATATGGACACCTGTATCAATTTCTGGGTGATACTGAGCGGGTTGCGGCACACCCCACAGTTTGTTTAATTCAGGCAATATTTTTTGCAATGCACCACATGCACGAAGCACCTCAAACATGCGACTGGGCGCCCTTTCCATTAAGCCTTTGGCTAACTCTTGCCATACTCGCTCAGCCACTAAAGCATCTACCTCACCATCTTGTACCATTTTTTGCATCAGCTGCATGGTTTCAGGGGCAACTGTAAAGTCAGCATAGCGCGCTGCAAAACGTGCTGTACGCAAAATACGCACTGGATCTTCTGCAAAAGCTGCGCTTACATGGCGCAATGTTTTAGATTGAATATCAACCAAACCACCATAAGGGTCTATCAATCTGCCATCCAGATTTTTGGCTATTGCATTGATGGTTAAATCACGGCGGGCGAGATCCTCTTCAAGCGTCACATCGATTGCCGCATCCACAATAAAACCTTTATAGCCGCGTGCGGTTTTTCGCTCAGCGCGTGCTAGCGCATATTCATCGTGATTGTTTGGGTGTAAAAAAACTGGGAAGTCTTTACCAACTGGCTTAAAACCAGCCGCCATCATGGCTTCTGGCGTGCTGCCGACCACAACGTAATCTTTATCTTGTACGGCAATACCCAACAATTCATCGCGGACTGCACCACCGACTAAGTAAGTTTGCTTGGGGTCTATGCTCATTTTAATTATTTAAAATCTCGCTGCACTTTGACGATAACGGTCATAATCACCACGCTGCGTGTCGTTGATTAAATATTGCGGGATGACCGACTCAAGTGCAGTTGGCAGAATACCGAATTCTGCGGGAAAAGCACTGGCACTCATATTATCTAGTTCCATAGAGCGAATATTATCGCGAGACATTAATTTAACCGGTAATAGCTCCATAAAAAAAGCTTGCGCGTACGATAAGCCGTCACCCAGCCCAATAATCGGGCGTTTTGTTTTCAATGTTTGCATAATAGTCTGTACTAGCGCCTTAAATGTGTACACTTTAGGCCCAGCCAATTCATAAGTTTTGCCAAAAGTAGCGCTTTTCTCCAAACTATTCACTACGCAAGTGGCTACATCTTCTACCCAAATAGGTTGAAATTTAGCATTGGGTTTTGCCAACAAGATAAAAGGCAGCGTCTTGATTAAGCTAGCAAATAAATTGATAAATTTATCGCCGCGACCAAAAATAATGGATGGCTTAAATATGGTAATGTTGAGCACATCGCGCGCAGCGTTCAGCGCTTCTTCGCCCGCACCTTTACTACGCAAATACTGGCTAGGGGCATTTCTACTTGCGCCCAAACTGCTCATTTGAACCAAGCGAGGAATATGTAAATCAGCACATATTTTAGTCAACTGGCTCGGCAACTGTTGATGAATAGTGCTGAAGCTTTGACCTTTAGTTTGGTGCAAAATGCCCAATAGATTAATAACAATATCAGCACCCCGCAATGCATTATTAAGCGCTTTATAATCAAGCACATTACATTCCAGCACTTTAGTATTAGGCAATAAAATTAAGTGTTTTGCAGATTCACGACGGCGAGTGAGTACTCGCACAATATAGCCCGCTGCTGCTAATTTATTCACAATCGCACTGCCGACAAAACCTGAACCACCTAATACACATATTTCTTTAGCTTGCATGATAAATACTACTTTCTACAATTTTTAGCTGAAATAAAGCGCAACACTGCTACGCTATAAAATTATTCACTGCCATTATCCACAACCGCAGTTAACCCAGTGCCTGGAATAGTGCCAATTCGCTCAGTGAGCGTTTGTATTTTCAGCATTTGCTTGCCGTTGTTAAGTCGTGGCGCATACATTTGCGCATTGGCCATGACTTTTTGCACATAACCCCTGGTTTCTGCAAAAGGAATGCTCTCAATATAAATCGCCGCCTCTAAGGGTTTTGCTGCCATCCATTTTTTAGCGCGGCTAGGGCCTGCATTATAGCCTGCAGTGGCTAACACCGCTTTACCACCCAGTTGGTCAAATATATAACGCATATAGTTAGTGCCCAATTCAATATTCGTTTCCAAATCGTGTATCAGTCCATTATGATAGCCATTCATTCCCATGCGATTCGCTGTCCACTTGGCGGTGGCAGGCATCAATTGCATCAGGCCGGCTGCGCCTACATTTGACTTTGCGTAGTGCATAAAGCGGCTTTCTTGGCGCGTGATACCATACACCCAAGCTTCATCTAAACCCACACTTTTAGCTGAAGTACGAAACATTTCACGATAAGGTGTGGGATAACGCAAGTTAAAATTATGCGTCACTTTGGTGTTATCTGCGGTATTGATGGCCATTTCATACCATTTTTTACGTTGCGCATGCTCAGCTGCTGCAAGCAATTGCTCATCTGAAAAATTGCGTGTAGCCCATGCCCACTCTGTTTTAGCTTCAATACGTAAATCTAATTTTTGCAATTCAAGTGCACGTTGAATACTAGGCAAACTTGCCACCGCATTTACTTCATCATTATTAGGCACAAAATCAAAAACAGGATTAGTTGCAACGGCCCCCACTAAATCTTGCGCTAACCAACCATAAAAATGTCGCTCAGTCGAAAGTTTGCTAAGCAACTGCCCAATTTCTGGATTACTAGCATCCACCACCTGCATTGCGCGCGCTTTCCAATAACGCCACGCCCCTTTTTCCATCTGTCTAGCAGACATTGCACTCGTGGCACTTAGTACGGTTTGCCAGTCTTGGTCGCGCAGTGCGGCGCGCACTTGCCACTCGCGCTGCTCATCATCCAATTGTGCGCCTTCCGCTAAATAATAATAACTAACGGCTTGCGGGTGATGATTGCGCGCAGCATGAAAGGCCAAGCGACCCCAGCCAAAAGCGCGATTATCCGCCTCAAACTGATTTTGCACTTTCTCATAAGTACGAATTGCATCGCTGAGTTGATTACGCGCCAACCTATCTACCGCGTATAAATTTGCCTCTGCACCAAAACGCGTTTTAAATGATGCCAATTTTTTATCTAAAAACGCTTGTGGCGCTTGGTATGCACGGTCTAACAATTTGAAATTTGCATTGTCAAATCCCGGTAATCGCGCAATAGTATTTTTGGCAACACTTAATTTACCTGCTTGCAAGGCTAGTCTAAATCTCGCCCAAATATCATCATTACTCAGCTTACCTGCAGCTTGCATATTATCGAAAACTGCCGTGCAATTACTGGTTAAATCGAGCGTGGTAAGCCACATAGCCGTCGCTTGTGCCGTAATATCAGCATCGTTGAGCAATTGATGCCCTTGCATGGCGTAGCATTGCACTGCAATGTCATCCCGCTTAAATAGTACTAACTCGCTAAAAAATGGCCCCCAATTTTGATCTTTGGCTAGTTTTTTTAGCCACTCACCTCGCACTTTGTCGGTAAATGGCATATCTGAAAATTGTGCCAAAAAATTTTGCACTTCTTCATCGCGCACTTGCTGTTGCTCAAGTGCTAAAGCTATATGCCAATACTCTGCATAAGGGGTAAGAATATATTGCTGAATTTGAAGTTGATTAACATCCTCAGCTAATATCGGTGCATTTTTAGTCGCAAAAGCTGAACGCGCATGTTGAAACAACGCTTCGTCTGACAATGCTAATGTTAGGCTAGAAAACGCCAGCAAAATTGCTGCTAGTAACAGGGTGAAAAATTGCATTTTTATCTTTAAAATACGTCCGAGAAAATAATAATGCTCTGGAAGCCTTATTCTAAGCGGCTTCCAGAGCATCAAAAAGATATGTTCTAAAAAACGCTGTTAAATTTAACAAATTTATTCTAAGTGGATATGCTTAGATACACAAGAAAATGTTGTCAATTTTAGTGCTTATAATGTGTATTTTTGTCGTTAAAAAACACTTAGACAAAGGCAAAAGCTGCGCTGTTCTCAGCCGTGGAGAATTCATTTGGGGCGTCTTCTACTTTGTCAAAAGTAGCATATTCCCAAGCCGAAGCATCCTGCATCAATGCACGGATGAGTTGATTATTGAGCGCGTGACCTGATTTATATGCGTAAAACGCCCCCAAAATGGGATGCCCAAGCATATATAAATCGCCAATGGCGTCTAGCACTTTATGTTTGGCAAATTCGTCATCGTAGCGCAAGCCATCTGCATTGAGTACGCGGTACTCATCTAGCACAATCGCATTTTCTAAACTGCCGCCACGAGCTAATCCATTGTTACGCAGGTATTCCACCTCGTGCATAAAGCCAAATGTGCGCGCACGGCTTATTTCTTGAATATACGAATCGGTTGCAAAATCAATGGTGACTTGGCATCCAGACTGTTCAAACACGGGATGATTAAAAGCAATCGTAAAGTCAATTTTAAAGCCGTGATAGGGTTCAAAACGTACCCATTTATCCTTGTCTTTAATTTCAACAGTTTTTTTAATGCGTATAAATTTTTTTGGCGCATCTAGCTCGGCTACGCCAGCTTCGCGCAATAAATAGACGAAAGGTCCAGCACTTCCATCCATGATAGGAATTTCTGATGCATCGACTTCTACAACCACATTATCAATGCCTAGGCCTGCCAATGCCGACATCACATGTTCTACCGTAGCAACACGCACACCATCAGCCTCAAGCGCAGAGCACAAGCGGGTATCATGCACCGCTTGTGCCGTTGCCTTGAGTTCATTAGGTTGAGGCAGATCAACCCTTCTGAAGATAATGCCAGTGTCGGCTGCTGCCGGGCGCAGGGTAAGAGTAACCTTTTCGCCGTTGTGCAAGCCAACCCCTGTGGCACTAATCGCTTTTTTCAATGTGCGCTGCTTTAACATTTTTTAGTTTTTAAAACCTCAGTGGTGTGCAAATAAAATAACAATATAGCGTTATAAATCAAGCAAATAATATCATACAGTCAACTAAGCAACTGTAGCATTAAAATGCTGAACTACGCATCTAATTGCAATTTGAACACTTTTTTAGTTTTTAGTGCAATTAGTCTGCTTGTTTACGCAAAAAGGCTGGAATGTCATACTCTTCAACACCCGCACTTTTCATCGCATCCACTTGCGCACGACGGTTTGAACCCATCACCTGAGGTGCATCCTCAAATGCAGCATTTTCATAGCCAGCATACATCGGTTGGCCTGTTGTACCATTGCGCACCACTTCTTGCGTCATCACGCGTAATTCAGGTTTTTGTTGACGGCGAGCAGCACCAGACAAACCTGTTGCCACCATAGTCACACGTAAACCATCACCCATCGTTTCGTCAAACACATTACCCACAATCACGGTAGCATCTTCCGCAGTAAACTCTTTGATGGTATTCATCACGTCGTAGTACTCTTTCATTTTGAAAGAAGCTGAAGAAGTGATATTGACCAGCACGCCACGTGCGTTTGCCAAGTTGACATCTTCAAGCAATGGACTTGCAACGGCTTGCTCAGCAGCAATACGCGCGCGGTCTGGGCCTGTTGCAATCGCTGAGCCCATCATCGCCATACCCATTTCGCTCATGACAGTGCGCACATCAGCAAAGTCCACGTTCACCAAACCAGGGCAATTAATGATTTCAGCAATGCCAGAAACTGCATTGTGTAATACATCATTTGCCGCACGGAATGCCTCTAAGAAAGGCACATCTTCGCCCAAAACTTCCATCAACTTCTCGTTTGGAATCACAATCAATGAGTCCACGTATTTTGAAAGCTCTTCCAATCCATCTACAGCTACTTTAGTACGTTTACCTTCAAATGAGAACGGTTTAGTTACCACTGCAACCGTTAAAATACCCATTTCTTTTGCTACTTGAGCAATCACTGGAGCTGCGCCAGTACCTGTACCACCTCCCATACCTGCGGTAATAAACAACATATCAGCGCCATCAATCAACTCAGCTATTGCATTTCGATCTTCAATCGCAGCCTCACGGCCAACTTCTGGGCGAGCTCCTGCACCTAAACCTTTGGTCATCTCCACACCCATTTGTAAAATGGTTTTCGCTTGGCTCTTTTTAAGTGCTTGCATATCAGTGTTCGCGCAAATAAACTCTACGCCGCTCACATTTTTTTCAATCATGTGCGCCACTGCGTTTCCACCACAACCGCCCACGCCAATCACCTTAATGACAGCTTCTTGCGCGTTTTTTTCCATAATCTCAAACATGGTACCTCTCCTCTTTTTTTAATTAACTTAACAAATGTCACTTGTTGATGCCGCAACGCATGACGACTTAAAAAAACAACTACTCCCCAACAGCTAACTACTACAAAAAATCATCTCTTGCTAAAAGTTGCCTTGAACCCAGCGCTTCATTTTTTCCAAAATACGTCCAAAAGAGCCAATGTCAGATTGATCATTAAGCATTTTCTCAATCTGTTGTTTGCCCATCAGCACTAGGCCCACAGCCGTTGCAAAACGCGGGTTTCCAACCACCTCAGACAAACCGCCTACATATCTAGGCAAGCCCATGCGAACTGGCATGTGAAAAACCTCTTCGCCCAGTTCCACCATGCCTTTCATCATGGCCGAGCCACCTGTAATGACAATGCCAGACGCAATCATGTCTTCCATGCCACTACGACGTAACTCACTAAGCACCAATTCATACAATTCAACAATCCGAGGCTCTAGTACTTCTGCGAGCGTTTGAACTGAAAGTTGTTTAGCTTCGCGGCCATCCACGCCAGGAACTTCAATAATTTCACGTGCATCCGCAAGCTGGCGAAGCGCACAGCCATGTTTAACCTTAATATCTTCAGCCGCTTGTGTAGGTGTGCGGAAAGCTACTGCGATGTCATTGGTCATTTGGTCACCTGCAATTGGCACCACCGCCGTATGGCGAATAGCGCCTTGCTTAAACACTGCAATGTCGGTTGTACCGCCACCAATATCTACTAAGCAAACACCTAACTCTTTTTCATCTTCTGTAAGCACCGCCAAACTAGAAGCTAATGGTTGCAAAATCAAATCACTCACTTCTATACCGCAGCGTTTAATACACTTCACAATATTTTGCGCAGCAGCCACAGCGCCTGTGACAATATGCACTTTTACTTCGAGCTTCATGCCACTCATACCTAGTGGTTCACGCACATCTTCTTGACCGTCAATAATGAACTCTTGCGTCAAAATGTGTAATATTTGCTGGTCAGCTGGCAGTGCTATGGCACGCGCAGTTTCGACCACTTTATCAACATCCATCTGCGAAACTTCCGCATCTTTAATTTTCACCATACCGTGAGAATTTAAACTCTTGATATGGCTACCAGCAATCCCAGTAAATACCGTATTAATTTTGCAATTAGCCATCAACTCAGCTTCTTCTAAAGCGCGCTGAATAGATTGCATAGTCGATTCAATATTGACCACCACACCTTTTTTAAGACCACGCGATACATGCTGTCCCAACCCAATCACTTTGACTGAGCCCTCTGGTTGAAGCTCAGCTACGATAGCTACAATCTTCGAGGTGCCAATATCTAGGCCAACAATTAAATTTTTATCTTCTTTAACTTTCTTCATTTCTTACTCCCTGCGTAGTTTTCGCACGCTTTTTCACATCCATTAAATATCTGCATCTTCTGGTTTTATTGCTTGTTTATGTTTAACTACGCCAGCTGGTTTAGAACTACTCACACGATTTTTATCTGCTGGTAGTTGCATATTTGCTGGTCTGCGCACAGCAAACCCATTGGGGTAGCGCAAATCTGCATATGTGATTTTTCTATTTAACTTAGCAATCGTACTCACATAAACATTCACAAATTTCTCTATCCTAGGAAGCATTTCTACTCTTCCAAGCTCAATCAACATTCCGCTCTCAGTATTTATTTGCCATGCTCTTCTTGGGGTTAGCGTAATACTCGCAATATGCAAATTTGCTTTTTGCAAGATTTTGCTAAACTCACCATATTGCAATGCAACCTCATTAACACCCTCACCAGGACCATAAAACGTTGGTAAATCTGCATTAGATGCAGCTTGAAATAACTCCCCATGCGTATTCACCAAAGCTACAGATCCCCAACGCGCCAGCGGCTGGTGCTCCTCAACCATAACTTCTAGTGTGTCCGGCCAACGGCGGCGAAGACTCACTTTGCGCGCCCACGGCAACTTCTCAAATGCATCGCGCGCCTTAGCTAAATCAAGCGTAAAAAAATTACCCTTTAAATGTTTGCCCACAATCAACTTTATTTGGTCACGATTTACATGATTAAGCTGTCCATCAATTTTCACCTCGCGTAACGGGAATATAGGCAAATGCACTACTGCATACAGCGCCGCGTACAACATTGCCACGACGCTTAATGCAAATAGCAGATTTGCAATCCAATTTAACAATGTAGGTTTATCCCACATCCGCCAGCTCCAAAATGCGTATCACCAAATCTTCAAAATCTATGCCAGCTACTTTTGCCGCCATAGGAACTAAACTATGGTCTGTCATACCCGGACTTGTGTTGATTTCTAAAAAGTAATGTTGTCCTGCTTCATCCATTAAAAAATCCACTCTTCCCCAACCTCTGCAACCTATCGTCTTAAAGGCCAATAATGCCTCCGCTTGTATTTGCGCCTCTTTATCTGCACTCAAGCCACTTGGGCAAAGATACTCAGTGTCGTCGCGTAAGTACTTAGCTTCATAGTCATAAAATTCATTTTTGGGCACGATGCGAATAATTGGTAAAGCTTGCTCACCTAATATGCCGACGGTATATTCACCACCCCCTACAAACTGCTCTGCTATTACCAGCGGATCAGATTTTGCGGCTAGTTCATAAGCTGCCTTTAATCCTCCTGCATTTTTAACCTTGCTGATGCCAATACTTGAACCTTCATTAGCAGGTTTCACAAATAAAGGTAAACCTAAGCGCTTTTCAATTGCTGCAAAATCAGAGTCTGCACTCACTAAGTCAAAGGCGGGCGTGCTGAGCCCAGCCGCAGTCCACAACATTTTTGTGCGCCACTTATCCATCCCTATGCTAGATGCCATCACTCCACTGCCCGTGTACGGAATATGCAACATCTCAAGCGCACCCTGCATGCAACCATCTTCACCAAAGCGCCCATGCAAATTAATAAACACGCGGTCAAAGCTTTCTAAGTCATGCAGCGGTTGTTCTTTTGGGTCAAAAGCATGCGCATCTATTCCTTGTGCCTGCAATGCTTTTAGCACCGCTGTACCGCTCTTTAGCGACACCTCTCGCTCCCCTGAGTTACCACCCAAAAGCACCGCTACTTTTCCAAACTTATTAAGCATATTCACCTATCACTCTCACTTCTTGCTGCAACGCCACACCCTGCAGTTCTAGCACGGTATCGCGCATGTGCTTAATCAATAATTCAATGTCCAGCGCTGTGGCATTTCCTACATTCACAATAAAATTGGCATGTTTTTCTGATACCTGTGCACCGCCAATTAAAAAACCCTTTAACCCACATGCCTCTATCAATCTTGCTGCGTAATCTCCTTCAGGATTTCTAAAAGTTGATCCAGCATTAGGCAAATTTAGAGGTTGTGTTTCTAACCGTTTAGCTAGCAAGGCTTTAATACGTTTTTCGGCTTCAGTCATATCACCTTCAGGTAAAGCAAACCATGCAGCCAAAAACCACTCTTCTGCTGGCATTTCCACGTGACGATAACTCGCTTTATATGCTTTTCTATCACGTGTAGATATCATGCCTTTACGGTTGATAGTCATCACCTTGGCCACAACATCCCAAGTTTCAGCGCCATGACATCCAGCGTTCATTGCCAGTGCTCCGCCAACCGTGCCTGGAATACCTGCTAAAAACTCAGCGCCATGCCGATGCTGTTTTGCACTAAATTTAGCCACTTTAGAAGAAGTCACTCCAGCCTCTGCATAGAGTAAACCGTCTGTCATTGCCATATCAGTGAGTGCGTTGTGCATCAAAATCACAGTACCCCGAATACCACCGTCACGCACTAATAAATTAGATCCCAACCCAACAAAATGTAGGGGCTCACCATCCTCCATGCTGTGCATAAAAGCAGACAAATCTTCTATTCCTGCTGGGATATACATGCAGTCAGCCGTGCCTCCAACACGCCAGCTGGTATAGCGCGACATTGGCTCGTTATAAAGAAGTTCGCCTTGCGTCACTTGCACATCCCCATAAAACAATTGGCGTTTAGCATTCAATGCGCCGTTCCTTTAGTTGCTTTTACTTTTGTTTTTTGAGCTACCTGTCCGATTGAACCTGCACCCATTACAATCACTACATCTCCTGCCTGCACCACGTCTAAAATACTTTCTGGAAGCGCATCTGTTGTTTCTACAAAATGTGGTTCAACTCTGCCAGCAATCCGAATAGCGCGTATCAGCGAACGTGTGTCTGCCGCAACAATTGGAGCTTCTCCAGCTGAATATACTTCAGTAAGCAATACCACATCCGCACCTGAAAGGACACGCACAAAATCCTCAAAGCAATCACGAGTTCGTGTATACCGATGTGGCTGGAAAGCCATTACTAGGCGACGATTAGGGAAAGCCGCATGCGCCGCTGAAATTACCGCTTGCATTTCAACTGGGTGGTGTCCGTAATCATCTATCAAGGTAAATTGGCCACCTTTTTTGGCTGGAATCTCCCCATAACGCTCAAAGCGTCTACCCACGCCTTTAAATTCTTTTAAGGCCTTTGCCATCGCCTCTGTAGGCACATCTAACTCTGATGCTATGGCAATAGCAGCCAATGCATTAAGCACGTAATGGTTGCCAGGTAAATTGAGTGTCACTTCGAACTCGGTTGTTTTACCGTTAATAATTTGTGCTGTGAAATGCATTTTTCCATCATCCGCTCTCACATTTACAGCACGTACACGCGCATCTTCACTCATGCCATAAGTCATCACCGGCTTAGTAATGCGCGGCAAAATTTCACGCACATTCACGTCGTCCACACACACTACCGCCATACCCCAAAAGGGCAATTGCTGTAAAAATTCCACAAACGCACTTTTGAGCTTATCAAAGCTATGCTCATAAGTATCCATATGGTCTTGGTCTATGTTCGTTACCACAGCCATTACCGGTGTTAGGTGTAGGAATGAAGCATCTGACTCGTCCGCCTCTGCAACAATATATTCACCTGTACCCAATTTAGCATTGGCATTTGCCGCTTCTAACTTTCCACCAATTACAAAAGTTGGATCCATCCCCGCTTCAGCTAAAATGCTAGCGATTAAGCTTGTTGTTGTAGTCTTTCCATGCGTACCAGCTACAGCAATACCTTGCCTAAAACGCATTAACTCTGCCAACATGAGTGCACGCGGTACAATTGGAATATTCCTTTCTCTTGCCGCTTTTACTTCTGGATTTGTTTCATTTACAGCACTTGAAACCACCACTACGTCTGCATCTTGGATATGCTCGGCTGCATGCCCACGGAATACATTTGCGCCAAATTCTTTTAAACGTTGTGTTGTAGCGTTATCTGCCAAGTCTGAGCCGGTTACTTTAAAATCCAGATTAATGAGGACTTCTGCGATACCACTCATACCTGCGCCACCGATGCCTACAAAATGAATATTTTTGACTTTATGTTTCATATCAACTTCGCTTTAAAGCGCAACCTCCATGCATATTTTCGCCACATTTGCAGTTGCTTCAGGTTTGCCTAAAACACGGGCTTTTTTAGCCATTTCTAAACAGTTGTCGCGGTTTAGTTCAGTCAATATTTTCACTATTTTGTCAACCGTTAATTCACTCTGCTGAATCACCCAAGCTGCACCACCACTTTGCAAATATGCTGCGTTAGTGGTTTGGTGATCATCCACAGCATGTGGAAATGGCACCATGAGCGCGCCTAAACCAACTGCGGAGACCTCAGCTACTGTTAGCGCACCTGCGCGGCAAATAATAAAATCCGCCCACGCATACATACTTGCCATATCATCTATGAATGCTTTTGTATCTGCTTTTACACCCGCAACCGCATAGTTTTCATTTAATGCTTCGATATGCTTCGTCCCAGCTTGATGGATGACTTCAGGGCGTTGTCCTTCAGGCAACTGTGCAATTGCCAACGGGATTACTTCGTTTAATGCTTGTGCTCCTAAACTGCCGCCAATAATCAATAACCGCAATGCGTCCTTGCGTCCTTCAAAACGACTCTCTGGGGATGGTATATCTACAATATCTTGCCGCACAGGGTTGCCCACCAGCATCGCTTTTTTTCCAAATGCAGCAGGAAAAGCTGCTAGTACGCGAGTCGCCACTCTAGCTAATAACTTGTTGGTTAAACCTGCTACAGAATTTTGCTCATGTATCACCAATGGCTTGCATAAAAATCTTGCCATTAAGCCGCCTGGAAAAGCCGCAAAGCCCCCCATGCCTAATACCACGTTGGGTTGGTGCTGTTTTAATGCTTTTAAACTTTGTGTAAAAGCTTTAGTCAATCTAACAGGTAGCAACAGCCAACCCAGCAGACCTTTTCCTCGCACCCCTTGCATAGAAATGGTAGCTTTATCATAACCTTTACCATCTATTAGGCGATTTTCCATCCCCCCCTCTGTGCATAACCATACAACCCTCCAGCCTAAAGCCTTAAGATTGTCAGCAACCGCCATAGCCGGATAAACATGCCCACCTGTGCCGCCAGCCATCACCATTAAGGTTTTACTCATGCAGGTAACCCTCTTTGTAATCGACGATTTTCATAGTCAATGCGCAATAAAATAGCCATTGCAATACAGTTAGCCAAAATTCCGCTTCCTCCGAATGAGAGTAACGGCAAGGTCAATCCTTTAGTTGGTAGCAGCCCCATATTTACACCCATATTGATGATGCCTTGCACTCCCATCCACACTCCTAAACCTTGCGCTAATAAAGCCCCGAAATAGCGTTCATTTACAATACATTCTTTGGCTATGCTAAAAGCACGAATCACTATCCAAGCAAACATACCAACCACTGTTAATACGCCCACAAAACCCAACTCCTCAGCAATCACTGCTAATAAAAAGTCCGTGTGCGCTTCAGGTAAGTAAAGCAACTTTTCTACACTTGCGCCCAAACCTACGCCAAACCACTCTCCACGACCAAAGGCAATTAGGGCATGCGACAATTGATAACCTTTACCATAAGGATCTGCCCAAGGGTCCATAAATCCAATGACACGTTCCAGACGGTAAGGTGAGCTCCAAATCAAAAACACAAAACCCACCACTAACAACACCAACAATCCGGCAAAAATTCGTCCATTAATACCGCCTAACCACAAGATGGAAATAGAGATTGCAGCAATGACTGCAAATGCACCAAAATCTGGTTCGCGTAGCAACAACCCTCCCACCAATAGCATTACAAACAACATAGGCATAAAACCTTTAGTAAAGCTGTCCATCACCGCGGCCTTACGCACCGTGTAATCAGAAACGTACATCGCGGCAAACAGCTTCATAAGTTCAGAGGGCTGTAAGTTAATGACAAACAATGATAGCCAGCGACGGCTCCCGCCCACAACACGGCCTATACCTGGAATGAGTACCAAAATTAGTAAACTTAACCCTATCAGGAAGAGGTATGGTGCCATTTTTTGCCACCACGCAATAGGAATATTAAAAGCCACAAATGCTGCGCTAACGCTTACAACCATGAAGATTGCTTGGCGTACTAGGTAATAAGTGCTGTTATAACCCACAGCCTTTTCTGATTCCGCAATTGCAATGGAGGCTGAGTAAACCATTACCAGACCTAAACCCAATAGTATTAGTACAGTCCAAAGCAAGCTTTGGTCATAAATTGGAGCGTTTAGTCGGTTGCGATTGAGCATAGCTGTTATCATGCATGCTCCTTATTGGAAGTCTGCAGTGCCTGCACTGCAGCCACAAAAACTTCAGCACGATGTATATAGTTTTTAAACATATCAAAACTTGCACACGCTGGAGACAACAAAACTGCGTCATATTTTTGTGCAACTCCCTGCGCGATACTTACTGCATCAGGCAAATCTTGGGCTTGATATATAGGCACACCAGTTTGTAATAATGTATTTTCAATAATTGGCGCATCCCGACCTATCAAGACTACTGCACGGGCGTTGCTCTCTACAACATTTCTAAGCGGACTAAAATCTTGACCTTTACCATCCCCTCCCGCTATTAACACAACTTTTTTAGCCATGCCAGCTAATGCCGCACAAGTTGCACCTACATTAGTACCTTTGGAATCATCGTAATAATCAACTTCATTTATATTTGCTACCCATTCCACCCGATGGGGCAATCCTTTAAAGTTATACAAGGTTTGAATGATTGGAGCATAATCCACACCAATCCCTCTGCACAATGCCACTGCTGCCAGAGCATTAGCCGCATTATGCAAGCCAGTAATTTTTAAGTCCTGCATGTTGATAAGCTCTTTTTTACCTTCGCACAACCATATTTCACCATCAAATTGCTTTAAGCCATAAGATGTTTCATCTTGAACTTCAGATAGCCCGAAAGTAACTTGCGCTAATTTTGTACGTGCCATCATCATGCTCCAGGCATCGTCGCGGTTAAGGACTTGCAACTTAGCGTTGTAAAAAACCCGTGCTTTTGCTATCGCATAATCTTGAAAGCTTGTATATCTATCCATGTGATCTTCAGATAGGTTGAGCATGGTCGCAGCATCAACCTCTAATGAGCTTGTGCTTTCCAATTGAAAGCTAGAGAGTTCAAGCACATAAACATCGGGAGCGTCCATATTTAGAGTGTCTAGCACTGGCAAACCTATATTGCCCGCAACAATAGTTTTCAAACCAGCAGCCTTACACATTTCACCCACCATAGTGGTGACGGTTGTCTTGCCATTTGCACCTGTAATGGCAATTACTTTGGCGTCTTTGTTGCGATACTGTGCAAATAACTCTACGTCACCCACTACTGGCACACCATCTGCAACAGCATTCTGAATTTCTGGCTCATTAAGTGGCACCCCTGGGCTAACCACTACTAAATTCACCCCTCTAAACATTGCTGGTGTAAATGCGCCTGAGTAAAATTTTACTGAGGGAAATTCAGCTTTAAGCTTATCAAAATTAGGTGGGTTCTCACGTGAGTCTGCCACCGACAAATGTGCATGCTGGGCTTGTAGCCAGCGCAAAGCGGATAACCCCGTTTCCCCAAGACCTAGTACCAACACGTTTTTGTCTTTGATTGTGATCATAATTTATCTAATTTTTAGGCTAGCCAAACCAATCAACACCAGCATCATGCTAATAATCCAAAAGCGCACCACCACTTGCGTTTCTTTCCACCCTTTTTGCTCATAATGATGGTGTAGTGGTGCCATCAAGAAAATACGTCTGCCTACCCCGTATTTACGTTTCGTATATTTGAAATACAGCACTTGTGCCGCTACTGAGAACGTCTCCATTACAAATACACCACCCATAATAAACAGGATGATTTCTTGACGCACAATCACTGCAACCACGCCCAATGCAGCGCCCAAAGCTAATGCGCCAACATCTCCCATAAACACCTCAGCTGGATAAGCGTTAAACCATAAAAACCCCAGTCCGGCTCCGGCCATAGCGGCGCAAAATACTAATAATTCGCCTGAACCAGCTACATAGGGAATATGTAAATATTTTGAGAAATATAAGTGTCCGGCAACATAAGCAAAAATGCCTAATGCACTAGCCACCATGACTGTAGGCATAATCGCCAAGCCATCAAGACCATCTGTTAAATTCACCGCATTACTGCTACCAACGATAACTAGGTATGTAAGAACCATAAAACTCAGCCCACTCAATGGTACTACCCAGTTTTTGAAAAATGGCACTATTAGCGTGGTTTCAACGGTAGTTTTTGCTGTTTTAAACAAAAACACTGCCACAATTATCCCAATCACGCTTTGCCAAAAAAACTTAGCTCTTTCTGATAAACCTTTCGGGTTTTTATAAACCACTTTACGATAGTCATCCACCCAGCCGATGGCACCAAAACCTAGAGTGGTAAATAGAACTACCCACACAAATCTATTACTTAAGTCCACCCACAGTATGGTGGAAATTGCGATAGCCACTAATATCAACGCACCACCCATCGTAGGCGTACCGGCCTTAATTAAGTGTGTTTGTGGGCCGTCATCACGAACTGCTTGCCCTACTTTGTACTCCGTTAATTTACGAATCATGGAAGGCCCCACAATTAGCGAAATCGCTAATGCCGTTAGCATTGCCAATACAGCGCGTAGGGTAATGTAATCAAATACATAAAAGCCGCGAATTTGCTGAGTTTTTGCTAGCCACTGAGATAGCATTAGTAACATTTAGTGCGCCTCCCTATATATTGGATGTTGAATGATGGAATTCACAATGCGCTCCATTTTCATAAAACGTGAACCTTTAACCAACACCACAGACCGCTCATTCATCTTATTTTTAACTGCATTAACCAACAACTCTGCTTCACTAAATGCTTGTGCGCAACCTTCAAAAGCTTCTGCAGCCAGCTGACTGTTTTCTCCCAAGGTATAAAACATTTCAATCCCTTTTTGCTTGGCATATTTACCTATTTCCGCATGAAGCTGTGGCGCATCAACACCAAGCTCTGCCATGTCACCCATAATCATCACTTTCGTTCCAGCTTGTGTGGCAAGCACATCAATAGCCGCTTTCATTGAGTCTGGGTTAGCGTTATATGTGTCATCAATTACTAAGGCGCCGTTAAAACCTGCAATCCGCGTTAATCGCCCAGCCACACCACCAAACTTCTCAAAAGCTTGTGCAATAACTTTAAGTGGGATATTGAGAGCTATCGCTACCGCACATGCAGCCAACGCATTACGCACGTTGTGTTCGCCCATTAAATCTAAAGAAAATTCAAATTCTCCCACCAGGCTTTGCAATTGAATTTGCTGACGACCGTCAACATTTATTTCCACCCGTGCACTCACATCAGCATTATTTTTCAATCCAAAACTAAGAACTTTTCTATTCACGTTAAGGCTAAACCAATAATTGGCATAAGCATCATCCGCATTGATAATCGCCACACCTTTATTGTCTAAACCAGCAAAAATCTCCCCTTTTGCTTTTGCAATATTATCGCGCGAGCCTAATTCACCTATATGTGCCGTGCCTGCATTACCTATCA
Organism: Pseudomonadota bacterium; assembly: GCA_029556915.1. Taxonomy (GTDB): domain Bacteria; phylum Pseudomonadota; class Gammaproteobacteria; order Burkholderiales; family Methylophilaceae; genus Methylotenera. The sequence continues at coordinate 35,426 of JAKQIT010000088.1, read as the reverse complement.
GTGCCACAGTTGGCTTTGCAATGTGCGTCAAGTAATCAATTTCACCTAGATGATTCATACCCATTTCAAGAACTGCATATTGATGATGCTCACGCATTTTTAGCAAAGTTAGCGGCAATCCTATGTGATTATTTAAGTTACCTACGGTAGCTAGCACCTCTTTTGTGCTGCCCGTTTTAGCCACCAAGATGGCCGTTATCATCTCTTTAATTGTGGTTTTACCGTTGCTACCTGTCACCCCAATAACAGGCACGTTAAATTGGAGACGCCATGCTTTTGCAAACTCACCAAGTGCCAATAATGTATCTTTAACCAATATTGCTGGACGTGCCAAACAAGCTTCATCACTCACGACCACTGCTACCGCTCCCAGTTTTAGAGCTTGCTCAGCATACTGATGACCATCAAAATGTTCGCCTTTAAGCGCAAAAAATAGTTCTCCACGTTGAACTTTGCGGCTATCCGTACCGACATCATTAAATACAGCATCATCCCCTAATAAACATCCACTCATCGCACGGGCAGCTTTTGACAGCAACATCATACTAGTGCCTCCAAAGCAGCTTTTACTTGAAATGCATCACTAAAAAAAAGTTTCGCACCTGCAATTTCTTGGTATTCCTCATGACCTTTACCTGCTACTAGCACCACATCATGTTTTTTTGCTTGTTGCACAGCTAGCATTATTGCTTTTGCACGATCCAACTCAACGATTGGCAAAGTTTTCATACCCTCGGTAATAGCTTTGATGATGCTAGCTGCATCTTCATTTCTGGGATTGTCCGAAGTCACCACCACGTAATCTGCAAAATTTTCCGCCACTTGCCCCATTAATGGACGTTTACCTGCATCTCTATTACCTCCGCAGCCAAACACGCAAATCAGCTTACCTTGCGTTTGAAATCGCAACGTACTTAGCACCTTTTCGAGCGCATCAGGCGTATGTGCATAGTCAACGACTACCAAGGGTTTTTCGCCCCCACCAAACTGCTGCATACGGCCACGAACTGGGGTAATGTTGGCAATACTTTTTACCGCATTATGTAAACTTACATTGAGCGCCAATAGGGTAGCAAGTACTGCCAATACGTTATAAGCGTTAAAACGCCCTAATACTGGAGCGGTGACACACGTCTCACCAAAGGGCGTACTCACTTGCATAACAATGCCACTATCATTCAACTTCAAATCTTGACCTAGCACATCACCTGCATTCAGGCCATAGGTCACCACCTTGGTTTTAGATTTTGTAGCGATTGCTTTCCCAAAATCATCATCCACGTTCAAAATCGCTATGCCTAAATTATCCCAAGTAAATAGTTTTTGCTTAGCTGCGGCATAAGCATCCATGGTTTTGTGATAGTCCAAATGATCACGACTTAGGTTAGTAAGGACTGCCACTTCAAAGACCACGCCATTGACTCGACCTTGTTCTAATCCGTGTGAAGACACTTCCATCGCCACGGATTTCGCGCCTAGATTTAAATACTCTGAAAGCATTTTTTGCAGCAAACAGGCATCAGGAGTGGTATTAGCCGACTCTGTCTGAGAATCAAAAAAACCATTACCTATCGTGCCTAGTACAGCTGTTTTTTCACCTAAAAAATTTAAGCATTGCGCTATCCATTGGCTTACCGATGTTTTACCATTCGTCCCTGTCACGCCTATCACGTGCAATTTTTCTGATGGATGCCCATAAAACTCTGCAGCCAATTCCCCTACATGTTGTTTGAGGTTTTTTATTGGCTTGTTATTTACCCGCCAATTATCTTGCCAAGCAAAATCCTCATCATCCCAAAACACACCTCTTGCTCCAGCCGCAATAGCCTGAGGAATATATTTTCTGCCATCAGCACTTGCACCTTCATAAGCCAAAAACAATCCACCCACTTCGACATTGCGACTATCTGAGGTGATGGAGCTGAACTGTTGTGCAAGTGGTAGCGATACTGTCATGTAGTTTCTTTCACATCATCTACTGACTCAATCACTTCTTCAGGTGGAATTACAACATTTGTGCTAGGCGAATCCTGTGGCACAGCCAAAATACGCAATGCATCACCCATCACTGCGCTAAATACTGGCGCAGCTACTACGCCACCAAAGTATTGTTTGTTAGCAATATTTGGTTCATCAATCATAACCGCAACTATCAAACGAGGATTTGAAGCTGGAGCCATCCCAACAAATGATGCCACATACTTGTTATCCTCATAACCTTGAGCACCCAATTTATGGGTTGTGCCAGTTTTACCAGCTACACGGTAGCCCACCACTTGCGCTCTCAACGCTGTGCCGCCAGGCATCACAACCGATTCAAGCATCGCTTTCATATCGTTTGCTGTGTTCGGGCTGAACACTTGCGTTCCAACCGGAGGTTCTTGCAACTTGATGAGTGACACTGGCTTTAGCTCACCTTCATTTGCAAACACAGTGTAAGATCTCGCTAGCTGCAGCAATGTCACGCTGATGCCATGACCATATGACATAGTTGCTTTTTCTATAGGCCGCCATTTTTTATAATCCCGCACTCTGCCAGCCGCCTCGCCTGGAAAGTGAATACCAGTCTTAGCACCAAAACCTATTTGGTTAAAGATATTCCACAAATATAAATTATCTAGGGACAGTGCGATTTTTGATGCTCCAACATTGGACGACACTTGAATTACCTGAGATACAGACAAAACACCATGTGCATGTGAGTCGTGAATGGTGGCAGGGCCAATGCTCATATAACCAGGTGCCGTGTTTATTTTAGTGTCTGCTTGATACAAACCAGACTCCAGACCAGCAGACACTGAAATCGCCTTCATCGTTGAGCCAGGTTCAAATACATCTGTAATAGACCGATTTCTCGTCTTACCTCTAATATTGATAGGGTTATTGGGGTTGTATGTAGGCATATTGGCCATTGCTAAAACTTCACCTGTTTTTGCATCCAGCACCACCACAGAGCCTGCCAACGCATTACTAGCATCAACAGCCTTAGCTATTTCACGATGTGCCAAGTATTGAATTCGATTGTCTATTGATAAAACCAAATCACTTCCATCTTTTGGCACATTTACAGCCTCCAGATCTTCAACGATATGTCCTGAGCGATCTTTGATAACACGGCGGCTCCCAGCCTTACCTGACAAAGAGTCATTCTTTGCCAACTCAAAACCTTCTTGACCATTGTCGTCAATCCCCGTAAATCCCACTAAATGAGCAGCCACCTCTCCTGCAGGGTAATAACGTTTGTATTCACGCTGCAAGTAAATTCCTGACACCCCCACTTTCATGACTTTGGCGGCCAATTCAGGAGAGACTCTTCGCTTTAAGTAAACAAACTCACGTTCAGTATTTACTAGTTTTTTATCAATATCCGAAGCTTTAATGCCCAATAAAGTTGCAATTTCTTTGGTTTGCGCCTGAGTAATTTTCACATCTGGGGGGCTAGCCCACACTGACTCTACTGGAGAGCTAATAGCCAGCAAATCGCCAAAACGATCTGTAATCTTTCCACGATGTGACTGTAATGTAATTGTGCGGCTGTATCGCGCATCTCCTTTAGCCTGCAAAAATTGCTTATGAAAGCTTTGTAAATATATGCCTCGCACCAATAGAGCTGCCAGGCCTAACAATACGGCGATGAGCAACACCCTCCTGCGCCAAGCAGGCAACTTCACAATCACAGGTGTTTTATGCAACGCCATTAAGGCACCACCTTTTTCACTTCTGCATCACCAACATTCAAAGCTTCTAACTTCGCGTCCAAAGTTACCACCTGCACACGCGCTGCTTCTGGCACCTGCATTTGTAACTGCTGCGTAGCCACTTGCTCTATACGCGAGTGCATGGCCCAAGTACTTTGCTCTAACTGCAATTGTCCGTACTCTTGTTCATATTGCTTTTCCGCTTGGTGCAACTTCTCTAACTCAAAATATAGGTTTCTCGCTTTATGCTGTGAGCTCACCAAACCCAAGCCTGAAAGTATCAGCGAAAAAAATAAAATTAAATTTAAACGCGTCATATTACTAGCGTTCTTTCTGCTACACGTAACACCGCACTACGCGAACGTGGATTGGCTTTCACCTCTTCTGCACTTGGTCTAATCGCACGCCCTAGACTTACTAATTTAGGTTGCGGCAAATCAGCCGCCCGCACTGGGAAATTAGTGGGCAAATTATCCACATCCTCATGCTGTCGAATAAATTGCTTTACCATACGGTCTTCCAGCGAATGAAAACTAATCACAGCTAAACGTCCTTTGGGACTTAATAGTTCCAAGCACTGTGGCATAGTTAGCGATAACTCCTCAAGCTCTTGATTGATGTAAATCCGTAAAGCTTGAAATGTGCGCGTTGCGGGGTTTTGCCCTGGCTCAAACCGCGTGACTGCCCCTGCCACGATCTTGGCAAGTTGCCCTGTAGTGGAGATTGCGCGCCCGTCATCGCGCTCCTTAATAATCGCCCTTGCAATCTGCTTAGCAAACCGTTCTTCACCATAATTTTTTATAACCCCCTCTAAATGCTGCATTGTTGTACCAGCAAGATACTCTGCCGCTGTTTGACCGCTACTTTGATCCATGCGCATGTCTAATGGCGCATCATATCGAAAACTAAAACCACGACTCGCCTCATCAATTTGAGGCGACGAAATACCCAAATCCAGCAATATTCCATCAACTTTGTACACATTCAGCTCAGCCAGCTTTGCCTTAATCTGCGAAAAATGACTATGCACCATGCTAAAGCGCGCATCTCTTATTGTTTTGCTAGATTCAATTGCGCTTAAATCGCGGTCAAACGCTATTAACCGCCCATTAGCACCCAATTGAGCTAGTATTTTTTTTGAATGGCCACCTCTGCCAAACGTACCATCTATATAAATTCCATCCGACTTTACCGCCAACGCTTGCACCGCCTCGCTCAACATGACGGTTGTATGCTCCATAATTGCTGCCGACTTACTCGTTGAAGTTAATTCAGAGTTAACGCTTGCATAGTGTCCTGTTGCACTTTTTGGAGACAACTCCACTATTGGCGGCGTGGGATCCACGCCTTTAATCACAGCGAAAAGCCCTCTAATTCTGCAGGCATTGTGAAATCTTCCCCTTGTAAAACTTGCGCCAATTGTGCACGCCAAGCTTCTAAGCTCCACAGCTCAAAGTGACTACCTTGACCCACCAACATCACGTCCTTACTTAACCCAGCAAAATCTCGTAACACTGGCGACACCAGCATGCGCCCCGCGCTATCTAAAACAATATCCTCCGCGTATCCCACCAACAGTCTTTGCAAGGCGCTTGATTGCTTATCAAACGAGGATAGCGCCATCATCTTTGCCTGAATAGGCTCCCAAGCTGGTTGCGGGTACAGCAATAGGCATCGGTGGGGATGTGCCGTTAGCACCAAGTTGCCAGCACTTTCCACGTACATAGCCTCTCTATGCTTGGTCGGAATCGCCAAACGATTTTTTGCATCCAAACTTAAAGAAGTTGCACCACGAAACATTTTTTATTTTAGCGCCCACTAGCAAATCACTAAGAAGTTGATATTTTGCTTAAAATTCCCACAAAACACCACTTTTTCCCACTAACAAGCACTATAAATAAAAAAATAGGGCAAAGCAAGCCTTTTTTGACTGTTTTTCTATATTTCTCAATGACTTAGCGCATTTTTTTGAAAAAAATAATATCGTTATAAATTAATAACATACAAAATTTAGTGAATGTAAATTATGAATACAATGATGAAAGCGATTGAATTATAATTAGCAGGGCTAAGAGATGAAAATTCAGAAGCATTTTATTACTTATGACGCGAAGATGAGCCAATGACAGTGCGATAAGCATGGCAAGTCGAATCGACAAAGTAAAGGGAATAAAAGTTGAAGCTGACCGATAAGCCGGGTTTTGTAGGCCTTATTGCTAAGGCTGACAGTCATTCATCTAGGCGCACCATTACTGATGCACTCAAGCAACCTACCCGCTGGCAGCGCGAGCCACGCCTATTGCCAGCCTATTTGATCTTGCTGCAGATGGAGGTTACCGCGTTTCACGTCCACTGCGGCGTACCGCAATTTACTCGTCTCTGTGGCCCTATTCCGCGCCTTATACTGTTACCAGATTTCAGCGTACGGCCGTTAGCCGTCATCCTGCTCTATGCAGCCCGGACTTTCCTCTCCTTGGAAAAAACCAAGCAGCGACTGTCTGGTCAGCTTCATAGTCATTTTATCACGCCAGCAATTCATTCAAAAATTAACTTGAATATGGATGTTCTAAGCCCAGCAAAAAATCACGGAATAAACGCATTAAAATCCACAAAATATTCGCCCGAGAGAAAATCACCCCTCCGTAAGCCGCATGCAGACTGGCTTAGCAGGCAGATCAAATGATTTGATGCAAAAATATGACTGAATTCTTACATAATTTAAGTAGCATATTTTTCTATAACGCACGCCAGTTCTGAAACCCAACATTTTTACCAGCCTTGTTGAATAAACAATGTTAGAGTAGTTCTACATTAGCGCCAAATTGTAAATTTAAGTAATATCCACCCAAACTCCTCCAGATTGACCCAAACGGGTGATTGCTAACCCTCCCGATATTTCAGATACTGCAATCGTAATTTGACACTGCCAAGAAGTAGTTTAATTTTGTAGATAAAACTAATTAAAGCTGTGACGCAAATTTAAGTTATTTTTGTTTGTTTAGGGGATTTCTATGAAAAAATTAATTAAGCTTTTAGCAGTTGCGACACCGCTTGCATTAAGCCTCAACGCCAATGCTCTTGTGCTAGACCTTGGTAACGTTACACCAACTCCAGGTGGTACTTTTTTTACACATGACTTTATTACCAGCGAAAGCTATCTAGGAACTGGTGCGAGTGCAGGTATTTATCATGATTCATTTGCATTTAACCTTTTGGGTGATGCATATGTAACATTTACTGCAAGCACTAGTGCATTCGCAGGATTATTAAACGATGGAGCAACCACTTACTCGTTCATTGCTGGCGACTTTACTGCCCCAGTAAATTTTACGAAATGGCTAGCTGCAGGTAACTACCAAGTTGATTTTAAATCAACAACTGGCGCATTTACTGGAACTTTAAATGCAGTTCCAGAGCCAGAAACTTATGCATTAATGTTAGCTGGTTTGGCTTTAGTTGGCTTCTCAGCGCGTCGTCGTCAAGCTTAATTTACTAGCTCTTACTTCGACAAAAGCCCCGCAGTTGCGGGGCTTTTATTTTGTATGCATGCAACTAATATTTTAGCTTTACTTGATAGACCATTGCATTAGATAACCCGCTCTAAATGGAATAAGTGCTTCTGCGTTATTAGCAAAAAACAAGCTATCAGGCACTTTCCAACTTTCTTTTACCAGCGTCATTTTTTCATTATTTCTAGGCAATCCATAAAAATCTGCCCCATAAAAACTGGCAAACCCTTCTAATTTATCGAGTGCATTAGCATTTTCAAAAGCTTCTATATACAGCTCTATCGCGGTGTGGGCTGTGTATATACCTGCGCAACCACAAGCAGCTTCTTTAGTGTGTTTGGCGTGTGGCGCACTATCAGTACCCAAGAAAAACTTAGAGTTGCCAGAAGTAGCCGCTTCTACTAAGGCAAGCCTATGATCTTCACGCTTCAAAACAGGCAGGCAATAATGATGCGGGCGAACCCCCCCAGTGAACATATCATTACGATTCATCAAAAGATGGTGCGCAGTGATGGTGGCCGCCACGTTTTTTGATGCGCTTTTGACAAAGTCAGCCGCTTCTTTGGTGGTGATATGCTCAAAAACCACTTTCAACTCGGGAAAATTTTTGAGTAATGGCACCATATTGCGCTCTATAAACACTTTTTCTCGGTCAAACACATCCACATCACTGTCAGTCACTTCCGCATGCACTAGCAAAGGCAAGCCGTGCTTTTGCATCGCATCTAACGTATTTGCACATTTATCAAGGCTGGTGACACCAGAATCACTATTGGTGGTTGCGCCTGCAGGATAAAGCTTAACACCATGTATCATGCCGCTTGCTTTAGCTTTAACAATCTCTTCTGCTGGGGTATTATCTGTCAAGTAAAGTGTCATCAGCGGCTCAAAATACATTCCTTTTGGTAAAGCCTCTAAAATACGCTGCCTGTAAGCAAGCGCTAGCGCGGTTGTGGTAACAGGCGGACGCAAATTTGGCATGATGATTGCCCGAGCAAATTGCCTTGCAGTATCGGGCAATACCGATTTGAGCGCTTCGCCATCGCGTAAATGCACGTGCCAATCATCTGGGCGCGTAATTGTTAAGGTTTGTGACATACGTTTATCCTATTCTTTTATCTTGAGCGCTAGCGCATATAGCGCATTTTTCTTTTCATGGCTAATTTCAGTTGCTAATTTCACCGCCTGTTTAAGCGGCAACTCATTGAGCAACAATTTAAGCACATTGACAGTTTCTTCTGGGACTGCTTCACTTTCAGCTTTTATTGCCGCCTCTACAAGCAAAACAAATTCGCCTCGCTGATGATTTAGATCAGACTTTAACCAAACTTCTGCTTGTTCGGCTGTGCAAGAGTAAATAGTTTCATACGTTTTTGTCAGCTCACGCGCGATAGTAAGCATTCGCTCACCGCCTAAAACTGTTGCAATATCATTCACACACTCCACAATCCGATGCGGCGCTTCATAAAAAACCAAAGTAACGGTTTGCGACTTCAAATGTTCCAGCACTTTGCGCCGCGCAGCACCACTCGCAGGCAAAAAACCATGAAAATAAAATCCATTTTGCGTAATTCCACTCGCAGATAGCGCCGTGATTACCGCACTAGCCCCTGCAATAGGAATCACTTTAACGCCGGCGTTGCGCACAACGTTCACGACCACTGCTCCAGGATCGCTTATGCCTGGCGTACCTGCATCTGTCACTAACGCAATACTTTCACCTTGTTGCAACAGCGCCAATAATTTCTCGGCGGATTGATGTTCGTTATGCTCATGCACCGCAATCAATTTTTTTGAAATGCCGTAGTGGTTGAGTAAACCTGCCGTATGACGCGTATCCTCTGCGGCAATCGCATCAACCTTCTTAAGCGTTTCAAGTGCGCGTAAAGTGATGTCAGCCAAATTGCCAATGGGTGTGGCCACCACGTATAATATGCCAACCTCGTTTATTTTCAAATCGCTCATAAGTCACGATTTTAAGCTAAAGTACCTTACTCGCCTATGAAATTAAGTAAAAACAATGCAGGGCTGGCGGCGGAGCAGCTTGCTGCAACTTTTTTGCTCAATCATGGCCTTAAGCTAGTGATGCAAAATTACCATTGCAAATTTGGCGAAATTGATTTGATTATGCAAGACGGCAAAACACTGGTGTTTGTAGAAGTGCGACTACGCACAAATAGCCAGTTTGGCAGTGCTGCCGCTAGCATTACTCCACATAAGCAAGAAAAAATATTGCGTACTGCCCAACATTATTTGCAGCAGCATGGCGATTGCGCATGCCGAATTGATGCCATTTTGATGGATAAAGCCAACTTGCAACATATTGAATGGATACATAATGCAATTAGCGCGTAATCAGGGTATGATGCGCAAAAATTACTTTTTGGATATATTTTGTTTACATTTAAGTGTTTCAATTTACCAAGCAAAGCATCACCTTCATCTTTTATCTATGACATTAAAAACATCCATTATTTAGGAGTAATCAATGCGTAACATGACCAAACTCATTTTATCTGCACTTTTAATAAGCCAAGTTGTCGCCTGTGCACCAGCGATTGTAGGTGGCGCAGCAGCAACAGGCGCCATGGCAGCTGATAGACGTAGCGCAGGAATTTATGTTGAAGATGAAAATATCGAACTCAAAGGCGTTAAAAAAGTAGAGTCTAATTTAGGTGAAGACGCACACGTAAATGTGACAAGTTACAATCGTAATGTGTTGTTAACAGGTGAAGTGCCTGTAGATGAGTCTAAAGCTAAAGCTTCAACACTGATAAAAGAAATTAGCAACGTGCGTAACATCACAAACGAAATTGTAGTTGGGCCAAAATCTTCTATCGGCTCACGTAGCAACGACACTTTAATTACATCAAAAGTTAAAACTAAATTTGTGACAGAAAACAAATTTGCCGCCAACCACGTTAAAGTTGTGACAGAAAATTCCGTAGTTTACTTACTTGGCGTGGTTACAAAAGCGGAAGGCGATGCCGCCACCGAAATCGCCAGCAATGTTGATGGCGTAACCAAAGTGGTTAAAGTATTTGAATATATTGAATAAGCAGCAATTTTCAACTCATTGAAACGGTAAACACACAATGCAAAATCAAGCAACTACAGCGCCAAAGCGCGAAATCATCATTCAAAGCAACACGCGCGCTGGCAAGCCTTTTCGCCCCAGTGATTGGGTGGACAGAATGTGCAGCACTTACGCCACTTTTGGCGAAGACCGCAAGCTTAGATATTCCCCTTACCTAAAACCGAAAGTCATGGATGGCATTAGATGTTTAGCCGTTGATTTAAAACTCAAAGATGTAAATCCAGAAGGTTTTGAGCAACTCATGTATTTTGCTGACGAAAATCAGCTCAATGTGCTGGACGATGCTGGCAATAGCATTGAAGTACCGCACTAAAAAACGTATTAAAATTTCGCCCTAATATCGCCCGAGCGATTTTTGATGCTCTGGAAGCCGCATGGATACTGGCTTGCAGAGCAGCGGCAAAGAAGAGCATGTGTTTTAGGGCGATTTAAGCCACTTTTATTTAGCCAACTTCGCATTCACTAGCGCGTATATCTCTCGCCATTTTCCCATTACAGTAAAGTTGTTTTTTGCAGATTTTTCACCTGCGCCTATTGACGCAACTTCTGTCAACATCACAAAATGACGCAAACTTATGGTCACTTTTTTAAACACAGCAGTTTCTTTCTATTTTTAAAGTAGTTATCATAGTGATGCGAATAACATTATCGTAAAATATTGTTTTCACACTTTTCTACTATTTAAGTTAGCACTCACTATGGCGATAGCACTTCATTTACCTGTTTTAAAAGATAATCCTGTCATTGTGGCTGAGACGCGTCCGCAGAAACTTGCCGCATTTTTAGAAAACCTACAAGCGCAATCGATTCAAGTTGGCTCCTCTAGTCTGCAACGTCAACTTGTCGAACTCAATCGTCAAAAAGTTGCGCCTAGTAATAGAGTTCAAGTGTTAGACCTTTATCGCCCCGTGGTGATGAGACTCGCCGAAATTTTGTCAGAAAAATATATCAGCGCAACCCTACCGCTGGATGGTCAAGTGAAAGCGGCTGCCAATATGGTGGAATCATTATGGCTTGAGCTTGGCTACGGTTATAAATTGGCCTTTGTTGATTTGCAAAACCAACTCATTAAATCCAACAAAACCGCTGCTCATTGCATACAAAGTGCTATGCAAGCCATCACCGAATATGCCTTAACACACTACCAAACCTACACCACACCGCCTAACCATGTGTGGAGTGATTTGCACCAGCTTTATTTTTGCGCGGTGCAACTTGGCATACAGCACGACAGCGAAACCAAAGTTGCTAAAAATAAAAACCAGGCCATCGCCCCCTCCATTGAAAACACCTACAAACAGGCCATGCTCATATTTTTGGCGGATACACAGCGTTTATCGCCCAGAAATATTCGTTACACCGTTGAGCTATTGGCCGCACATTTGAGCAAGGCGCACATATCAGCTGTTGCACCGCTTGATTCGCCAGCAGCTTCTTTTATTATTCATTTGCAGTCAAATGAGCCGCCCATTGCTTACAACAAGCAGCAAGCTTTTCCTGACCCAGCAACTGACATTTTATTGCTGACTATCGATTTAGTAAAAGCCTTGCATTCCCAATTAAATCGCTTACAAAACAACCAATTAGCAAGCGAAAGTCGCGACAATGAAATGGATTTACTCACCCATTTAATTAAGCACTGGGGTATTCCACCAAAACGGGTATTTAGAAGATTGGCAAAAAATGGGGATTTAGAGTTGGTTGCAGGTATTGCGGCAATTCACCTCAGCGCCAACATGACATCTGCATTCAACAATGAAGCTAAGCCCTTGTTACCATCGCGTTGGCAAATACTGAACATTAGTGCCACAGGCATTGCTTTGCGCCGCCATCCAACTGCTGAAAAGAACATCCAAATTGGCAGCTTAATTGCCATCAAAACCAAATCCGAAAAACACTGGTCGCTTGGCGTGGTGCGCTGGGCAAATTGTGGCGCACGAGACAAACTTGACATAGGCGTGCAACTCATTGCGCCTCAAATAAAAAGTGCTTCTGCACGTATTGATAAGCGTGATTATGATGAGCCTGTTATTACAATTGCGCCTATAGCCGCTAATAAAGTTGGCGCAAGCATTATCGTCCCTCGAGGCAGCTTTGAGGCATCACGAAAAGTTGCACTTAATATTGGCAATGAAACTAACTACGCCATCATGACTAAATGTGTAGAGCGCACACATCTATTTGAACAAATACAATACGATTTAATTGGGTAAGCACTTCACTAAAGCCAGTTTTTTAGTTACGATAGACACTTAACATTTTAAGCATTATTTATAAAAGAGGTTTTTATGAGCGAACATATTACATATTTAAGCGATGCAAGCTTTGAGCAGGAAGTCCTGCAATCGCAACTGCCTGTTTTAGTTGACTATTGGGCAGAATGGTGTGGCCCTTGCAAAATGATTGCACCTATCCTAGACGAAATCTCTAAAGAATATGCCGGTCGCTTAAAAATCGGCAAGCTTAACATTGACGACAATAATCAAACACCACCTAAATATGGCATTCGTGGCATCCCAACACTGATGTTATTTAAAAATGGTAATGTTGAGGCTACTAAAGTGGGAGCATTGTCAAAATCACAATTAACCGCTTTTATTGACAGCAACCTCTAAACCGATTACTCTTATCGTAATAAGTACCAAGCTTGGTTTTATGACCGTTAGATTTAACAGGTAAAACCAAGCATTTCTTGCCAAAATTCCAAAATTTAATTTTCGTCTAACCTTAAGACCATTAATTTTTATTCTGATTTTTCATCTACTTAGCTTCAACTTCCTCAAAACTCTTGCCCTAGCGAGCTTTCATGCACTTATCCGAACTTAAACATCTACCCGTTACACAATTAGTTGAAATGGCAATTTCTAGCGAAATTGAAAATGCGAGCCGAATGCGCAAGCAAGATTTGATTTTTGCAATATTGAAAAATAAAGCAAAAAAGGGCGAAAGTATTTTTGGCGATGGCACGCTCGAGGTGTTGCAGGATGGATTTGGCTTTTTGCGCTCACCTGACACCTCATATTTAGCTGGGCCTGATGACATTTACGTTTCTCCCTCGCAAATCCGCCGTTTTAACCTACATACTGGCGATAGCATTCAGGGTGAAATTCGTATTCCTAAAGATGGCGAACGTTATTTTGCATTAGTAAAAGTGGATAGCGTTAATGGTGAAGCGCCTGAAAACACCAAACATAAGATTTTATTTGAAAACTTAACGCCCCTTTTCCCGACAATTCCACTTACTTTAGAGCGTGATATAAAAGGCACAGAGAATATTACCAGCCGCGTAATTGATATGATTGCGCCAATTGGTAAAGGTCAGCGCGGGTTGCTAGTTGCAAGTCCCAAAAGTGGTAAAACGGTGATGATGCAAAATATTGCCCATGCCATTACCGCCAATCACCCCGATGTGATTTTAATTGTATTATTGATTGATGAGCGCCCTGAAGAGGTGACCGAAATGACGCGCTCAGTCAAAGGCGAAGTCGTTGCTTCCACTTTCGATGAGCCTGCTACACGCCATGTGCAAGTAGCGGAAATGGTGCTAGAGAAAGCCAAACGCTTAGTTGAACACAAAAAAGATGTTGTCATTTTGCTGGACTCTATCACGCGCCTGGCTCGTGCCTACAATACAGTCATTCCGTCATCGGGCAAAGTGTTAACAGGTGGCGTGGATGCAAATGCTTTACAACGCCCAAAACGTTTTTTTGGTGCCGCACGTAACGTAGAAGAAGGTGGCTCACTCACCATCATCGCTACAGCACTGGTGGATACTGGCTCACGCATGGATGACGTGATTTACGAAGAGTTCAAGGGTACGGGTAATATGGAAATCCATCTTGACCGTAAAATGGCGGAAAAACGCCAATATCCAGCCATCAACGTTAATAAATCTGGTACGCGCCGCGAAGAATTACTTATCGAAAAAGATGTGTTACAGAAAATTTGGGTGCTTCGTAAATTGCTTTACCCAATGGATGATATTGAAGCGATGGAATTCTTGCTGGACAAAATTAAATCGACTAAAAACAATGCAGACTTTTTTGAAAGCATGCGTCGCGGGTAACTTATAACACACGTGAAATTTTAGTTGCTCTGGAAGCCGCATTCTAGGCCGCTTGTAGGACATCTAAAAGATGATGTGTGTTTTTAATGCTGATTATTCTTGCTTAAGCACTTAAAAATCAATATAATACGCGGCTATTTTAATAAACCTGCCGTATCATTCGGCAAACATTGAGGCTTACCAAATGAAAGATGGAATTCACCCAGAATATCGCGAAGTTGTTTTTCAAGACATCGGCGCTGACTTTAGCTTTTTAACACGTTCAACCATTGCCGCAAAAGACACCATTAAATGGACTGACGGTAAAGAATATCCATTGGTTAAAATTGAAGTTTCTTCAAAATCTCACCCATTTTACACTGGCAAACAAATGATTTTAGATACCGCTGGTCGCGTGGATAAATTCCGTAAAAAATACGGCATGTAGTCGCACAATGATATTGCTAAGGCAGCTTTATGCTGCCTTTTTTATTTTTTTACTGCATTATATTGGCTCTGTTCAAGAGACAATCAGTTAGAATTAGCATCACTGCATAACCAATAATTAAATCATGCGTTTTCAATTAGATCACGACTGGCAAGGCAATATGTCCGCCCCGCGTGCACGCGTGGGTGAAGGTGTAAAAACACAATTATTGCTCGCATTATGCGCCATTTGGATTTTGCTTGGTCTTATTGGCCACAGCCCATGGAAGCCACTAGAATCATCCAGCATTAGCATCGTACATGGCATGCTCAATGACGGCAGTTTTATTGCCCCTTTACCACATAGTGTTCACACGCTTGAGTCGCCCCCACTTTATTATTTAACTGCTGCGGCGAGTGCATTTTTGTTGTCACCAATATTAGACATCCATGACGGCGCAAGATTAATTAACGCGATTTGGCTTTCCATCATGCTTCTTATGGTGGGCATGACGGGGCGCGAAATGTGGTCGCAAGGTGTTGGCCGCCATGCCACGTTTATTATGATTGGCACGATAGGCTTGGTGCTTAATGCGCACAGCTTAAACATTGAGGTGGCGCACCTTACCAGCCTTGCTACTGGCTTTTATGCGCTTGCCCTTAGTAAGCGTCGCCCTTGGCGTGCCAGTGGCTTGTTTGGTGCAGCGTTAGCCTCTGGCTTTTTATCTTATGGCATCCTACCGTTGCTCATTTTGCTCAGCACCGCTATTGTGTTGCCACTTATATTTAGCGCTTGGCGCAGTAGTAGTTATAGCAAATTTTTAACGTCTTCACTCGCTTTTGCCAGTGTGCCGATTGCGGCATGGTTAATAGCGCTGCAACAAACAAACCCTGCGCTTTATGCTAATTGGTGGCAAGTACAATTTGATATTTTTCAGTTTTCCAACCATCTTTATTTTGCGCGCATTTTGGTTTGGTACGCTTGGCCAGCGTTGCCATTAGCGCTTTTGGGCTTGTGGCATTACCGCTATCAACTGCTCATCAAACCTAAATTTCAACTAACTCTCGTGTTTTTTATCTGTTGCTTAACATTTTTAGGATTATGTGCCAGCGCAAAAGACATCAGTGCTATGCCTCTGCTACTTCCTTTAGTGGCGCTAGGTGCAGGCAGTGTGGAGCATCTTAAAAGAGGCTTCGCTGCTGCTTTAAATTGGTTTGGTGTGTTGCTGTTTGGCATTATTGGCGGCTTAATCTGGCTGGGATGGTTTGCCATGCTCACAGATTTTCCTGCAAAATTAAAAGAAAGAATGCAGTTTTTATCTGGGCTAGATGGACTTGCTTTTAATTGGGTGGCGCTGGCCTTAGCGTTGCTCATGACACTCATTTGGGCTTTTGTTTGCATCCGCGCCAAGCAAACGAATAAATCCAGCGTCACTAACTGGGCTGTTGGCATGACGTTTAGCTGGGTTTTGCTGATGACTTTATGGCTACCAATGATAGATTCTGCCAAAAGTTACCAACAAGCTTTTACCAACATGCAACTTGCGTTACCTAAAAATTATCAGTGTATAAACAGCTTAAATGTTGGATTGCACCAAAGGCTATTGCTTAACTACCACACCAACATCACGCTTATACCGTTTGAAGGTAGTCAAACTTTGAATTGCGATTTTTATCTTTTGCAAGACACAAAAGGCAATGGCATTATGCAGCCAGGCACCGAATGGCAAAAGATTTGGGCGGGGCGACGTAACGCTGATAGAAAAGAAGGTTTTAGATTATTTAAGCGTATCTCTGAAAATGGCTAAATTCCATATGTAAATTTAAGCGTTTATCTAGCAAAAATTTACTCAAAACCAAGCGCTAAAATACATTAAATATAAAGCCTATTTCACATAAAAAAACCACAACTTCATTTTGATGCCATGTAAGCCGCATGGATACTGGCTTGCAGAGGCATTATTTTTTCTCGGGTGTTTTTAAATGTGAAATAACTAATTTTTAAAGCATTCCTAGGGAATTAAAAAGAAATGTGCTGAATAAAATTCAGCGCGCAACGCTAAATACAACAAAAGGCAGAAGAGTATCAGCCATGTCCTTGTATAACATGTTGAAAATGGCAATTGATAACTAATTAAACTTGCAAGTGCAATTTTATTGCGCTTACCACTTGCGCGTGAAGCCCAGCACCATCTTGCCGCACGTATTCTGCAATTTGTTTGCGCATTGGCAATGCCCAAAATTTATTTAAATGCCCTGCAATATCTTGCTGAGCATGGCTTTGATTTGGGTAGGACTCATAAAAATCCCCAATTTGATTGGCCATCGTCACTAAGCGTTGAATATCCATAATATTTGACTCTATTTTTCTGTTAATACATTTTCAGCAAAGCTGTACACCACAAATCTGCTTTCACATGCAAACCCTACCAAAGTAAGTCCACACGCTGTTGCTACTCGCGCTGCTAGGCCTGTGGGGGCTGAAACCGCTACTAACATGCTCACCCCTGCACTGGCTGTTTTTTGCACCATTTCAAAACTCGCACGACTGGTTGTAATGATAAAACCATTTTTATCTAGCTTAGCTTTGGCTAAGGCACCAATTAACTTATCTAGCGCATTATGCCTGCCCACATCCTCACGCACTAATACCACTTCACCGTCTGCCAACGCATAGGCGCTGGCATGCGTTGCACCCGTTTTTTGCTGCAAGACTTGATGCGCTTTAATACCCTGTAAACCTTTTGCTATTGCACTAACTTCAAACTTTTGCTGGCGCTTTAGCACAGCAGGGTAACGCATTGCCTGAGCTAAGTTTTCTGCGCCGCAAAGCCCGCAGCCTGTTTTTCCCGCTAAAGTACGGCGATGTTCTTTTAATTTCGCAAAACGCTCACTTGCTATTTCACAATGAACTTCTATACCATTTGATTGCGTTTTAATTTCCACCTCATAAAGCTCACTTGCGTGCTGCAGTATGCCCTCTGACAATGAAAATCCCAGTGCAAAATCTTCTAAATCTTGTGCTGTTGCCAGCATCACAGCATGCGAAACACCGTTGTAAATTAAGGCTATCGGTGTTTCTTCAGCCAAAAAATCTTCTGTTTTTACGACATCACCACTTTGCCACTGCGCAACATTAAAAGTACTCAGCGACACATCCAGCACCGCAATTTGCGGTGCTTTTTCATCAATTAAGCTCAATTTTGGCAGCTTCTAAATCTCTACCCGCATAAGCCAACTGCGCCTCACTAAAGGTTTTATAGTGCTTTTGCCAATCAGAAAGCTGATTCACTCGCGTAACCTGTACTGCGGTCACTTTAAACTCTGGGCAATTAGTCGCCCAATCTGAATTTTCGGTGGTAATCACGTTCGCGCCAGACTCGGGGTGGTGAAATGTCGTATAAACTACGCCCACTTGCACACGCTCAGTTATCTTTGCTCGCAAAACAGTTTCACCCGCACGGCTCTTAACGCCTATCCAATCACCGTCCTTAATCCCGCGATCTTCTGCGTCATGTGGGTGAATTTCCACAATATCTTCACTATGCCAAGCCACGTTTTTGGTGCGGCGAGTTTGCGCACCTACATTGTATTGCGACAAAATACGGCCAGTAGTTAATATCAGCGGATATTTAGCATTTACTTTTTCAGTGGTCGGCACGTATTGCGTAATAAAGAATTTACCCTTACCGCGCACAAATTCATCAATATGCATAATCGGCGTACCTGTAGGATTTTCATCATCGCAAGGCCACTGAATACTGCCAAGTTCATCTAATTTTTTGAAGCTCACACCTTTAAAAGTAGGCGTTAAGGTTGCTATTTCATCCATAATTTCAGATGCGTGGCTGTAATTCATTGGGTAACCTAAAGCTGCAGAAAGTTTTGCGGTTACCTGCCAATCTTCCATGCCATTTTTAGGCGCCATCACACGTCTCACAGGTGAAATACGACGTTCAGCATTGGTAAATGTGCCATTTTTTTCTAAAAACGAAGCCCCTGGGAAAAATACATGCGCAAACATTGCGGTTTCATTCAAGAACAAGTCTTGTACAATCACACACTCCATTTGCTCTAGGGCGTGCGTGACATGCTGCGTATTGGGGTCTGATTGCACTATATCCTCGCCCACACAATACAATGCCTTAAAACTTCCCTCTGAAGCTTGGTCGAGCATATTTGGAATACGCAAGCCAGGCTCTTTGCTTAGGGGTTTTCCCCAAGCTGACTCAAATAAAGCACGTGTAGCATCATCTGACACATGGCGATAGCCAGGGAACTCATGTGGCATAGAACCCATATCGCATGAGCCTTGTACGTTATTTTGACCACGCAAGGGATTCACACCCACACCTTCACGGCCAACATTACCTGTAGCCATCGCCAAGTTGGCAATGCCCATGACTGTAGTTGAGCCTTGAGAGTGTTCTGTCACGCCTAAGCCATAATAAATCGCCGCATTTCCACCAGTTGCATACAACCTTGCCGCTGCTCGGATAGTTTCTGCATCTATACCTAACTCGCTTGATAAGCTTTCTGGTGAGTTTTCTGACTTAGCCACAAAATCACGCCATTCAACATATGAATCCCACTCACAACGCGCCTTAACAAAATCTTCTTTTACCAAGCCTTCAGTCACAATCACATGTGATAATGCGGAAATCAAGGCTACATTCGTGCCTGGGCGCAATTTTAAATGATAGTCCGCACGAATATGCGGCGAGTTATTAACCAAATCAATCTCACGTGGATCAGCCACAATTAGTTTTGCGCCTTCACGCAAGCGGCGTTTCATCTGGCTAGCGAATACAGGGTGTCCATCGGTTGGGTTGGCACCGATTACAAAAATAACATCTGATTGCATCACAGAATCAAATGTTTGCGTACCCGCAGACTCACCTAATGTTTGCTTTAGGCCGTAGCCTGTTGGACTATGACAAACACGTGCGCAAGTATCCACATTATTTACGCCAAATACTGCGCGAATCAACTTTTGTGTAACGTACACTTCTTCATTGGTACAACGGCTTGATGTAATTCCACCAATGGCATCTTTGCCATACTTCTGATTAATACGCGTCAGCTCACTTGCCGCATAGTTAATTGCCTCATCCCAGCTGACTTGTTGCCAAGCATCTTTAATACTTTTGCGTATCATCGGTGTTGTAATACGGTCTTGATGGGTTGCATATCCCCAAGCAAAACGTCCTTTCACACATGAGTGCCCATGATTTGCGCCGCCTTGCTTGCTTGGCGTCATACGGACTACTTCCTCGCCTTTCATTTCAGCATCAAAGCTACAGCCTACGCCGCAATAAGCACAAGTTGTAGTCACTGAATGTTCTGGCGTACCAGCGGCAATCACGGTTTTTTCTATCAAAGTGGCCGTTGGGCAAGCTTGCACACAAGCGCCACACGAAACGCATTCAGACTCCATAAAGTCTGTAATGCCCGCGGATACTTTAGATTCAAAGCCACGCCCTGAGATAGTGAGCGCAAACGTACCTTGTGTTTCTTCACATGCGCGCACGCAACGTGAGCACACAATACACTTGCTTGGATCAAAACTAAAGTAAGGATTACTTTCATCTTTTACTGACTTAAGGTGATTTTCACCTTCATAACCATACCGCACTTCGCGCAGGCCAACAGCGCCCGCCATATCTTGTAGCTCGCAATCGCCATTAGTCGCGCAAGTGAGGCAATCTAGTGGATGATCTGAGATGTACAATTCCATCGTGCCACGGCGAATATCAGCCAGTTTTGGCGTTTGCGTATGTATTTTTAAACCTTCAGCCACGGGCGTGGTACAAGAAGCTGGGTAGCCACGGCGGCCTTCAATCTCGACTAAGCAAAGGCGACATGAGCCGAATGGCTCCAAGCTATCGGTAGCACATAATTTTGGCACCATCACACCAGCCACAGCGGCGGCATGCATAATTGAAACACCATCGGGCACAGTGACTTGCCTATCATCAATAGTTAATGTGATTGGCTTTGTTGAAGCACTATTTGGCGTGCCGTAGTCAATGTTTTTGTCGTATTTAATATCGTCCATGATGACTCCTAACCTGCTTTAGAATTTTCAGGTAGTCCAAAATCTTGAGGAAAGTGATTGAGTGCACTCAACACAGGGTATGGCGTCATACCACCCATGGCGCAAAGCGAGCCATTTAACATGGTGTCGCTTAAATCGCGCACTAACGTAATGTTTTTAGCATGATCTTTGCCTGATGTGATTTTATCTATTACTTCCACACCGCGTGTTGAGCCAATGCGGCAAGGCGTACATTTACCACAGCTTTCAATCGCGCAAAATTCAAAGGCGTAACGTGCCATTTTAGCCATATCAACGGTGTCATCAAATGCTACGATGCCACCATGCCCTACCACAGCCCAAATCTTAGTAAATTCTTCGTAATCTAGCGGTGTATCAAATTGGCTTTCTGGTAAATAAGCGCCCAATGGGCCGCCAACCTGTACCGCACGTATCGGCTTACCTGTTGCCGAGCCCCCACCAAAGTCATAAAGCAACTCACGTAAAGTGGTGCCAAAAGCCAATTCAACCAAGCCTGTTTGCTTAAGATTACCCGCTAACTGAATGGGCAATGTGCCACGCGAACGCCCCATGCCATAATTAGCATAAAACTGTGCGCCTTTATCTAAAATAATCGGGACTGTTGCAAATGAGATAACGTTGTTTACTACAGTTGGCTTGCCAAACAACCCCTCTATAGCTGGCAGTGGTGGTTTAAAGCGCACCAAACCGCGTTTACCTTCTAAGCTTTCAAGCAAACTTGTTTCTTCACCACAAACATAAGCACCAGCTGCACGGCGCACTTCTAATTTAAATGTGTGGCTTGAACCGCAAATATTTTGACCTAAATAACCTGCCTTTTCAGCACGTCCAATGGCTTCATTTAGGGTTTTAAGTGCATGCGGGTATTCACTACGCAGGTAGATATACCCTTGTGTTGCACCTACTGCAACCGCTGCTATGGTCATCCCTTCAATTAGCACATAAGGATCATCTTCCATCACCATGCGGTCTGAATAAGTGCCAGAATCGCCTTCATCCGCATTACATACAATATATTTTTGGTCGGCTTGGCAGCCTAACACTGTATTCCATTTAATGCCGGTAGGAAAAGCTGCACCGCCGCGACCACGCAAACCAGAATCTGTCACGGCTTTAACAATTTCTGCACCTGATAATTTAAGTGCATTTTTAAGGCCATTGTAGCCATCGTGAGCGAGATAATCCTCTAGCGAAATGGGGTCTGTAATGCCTACACGAGCAAAAGTAAGCCGTTGCTGTTTTTTCAACCAAGTCAGCTCTTCCGTTAAGCCCAAATTCAGTGGGTGCGCGCCGCCGGCTAAAAAGTTGGCCTCAAACAAACTCGGCACATCATTCGGCTGCACAGGCGCATAAGCTACTCGGCCTTTTTCAGTCGCCACTTCCACCATCGGCTCCAACCAGAATAAACCTCGTGATCCATTACGAACCAACTCAATCGTTAAGCCACGTTTTTTTGCTTCTGCCACAATGGCATCCGCCGTTCTATTTGCACCTAACGAAAGCGCGGTAGAGTCACATGGCACATAAACTTTTACCATTATTTACTCCTCGCCTCTTTGATCAATGCAGCTACTTTTTCAGCATCCATGCGCCCGTAAACTTCGCCATCCATCATCACCGCTGGCGAACATGCACAGTTACCTAAACAATAAACTGGCTCTAAAGTAATCGCACCATCTTCTGTTGTTTGATGATAATCAATGTCCAAATTTGCTTTAATATTTGCCTCTAGTTTTTCTGACCCCATCGCCTGGCATGATTCAGCCCTGCAAACCTGCAAAATATGCTTGCCTGCTGGGTGTCGGCGAAAATGGTGGTAAAAAGTCACCACACCATGCACTTCTGCCACCGATAAGGCCAGCGCTTTTGAAATAGGCAAATAGGCTTCTTCTGGCACGTAGCCAACATCATCTTGAATAGCGTGTAGCATAGGTAACAGCGCGCCCGGCCTGCTTTTATGCTGCTCAATATGTGCAGCAATTTTTGTTGCTTGTTGTGTAGATAACGCCATCACCACAAAAACTCCCAAATATTTTTAATTCTGCGTATCATATACCTTATTGAAGCCTTATCAAAGCCAAATAAGACGCAATAAACTACCTTAGTTTGACTACTCTTTTACGACATAATTCAACGAAAAATGAAGCCATCAGATACAAATTTGTTGACTGACCAGTTTGGACGAGTGGTCAACTACATACGACTATCCATTACTGACCGCTGCGACTTTCGTTGTACCTATTGTATGAGCGAAAATATGCAGTTTTTACCTCGTGATGAGGTGCTTAGTCTTGAAGAATGCGCACGCTTGGTAAAAGTATTTGTAAGCTTAGGGGTGAGTAAGGTGCGCATCACAGGTGGCGAACCATTAGTACGCAAAAATGCGTTATGGTTATTTGATGAAATAGGCAAGCTAAATGGCTTAAATGAGCTAGTAGTGACCACTAACGGAAGCCAACTTGCTAAACAAGCAATGGCTTTAAAAAAGGCTGGTGTAAGGCGTATTAACATCTCAATTGATAGTTTAAATGCTGATAAATTTAAACAAATTACCCGTACAGGAAACCTCGAGCAAGTTTTAGCAGGGCTGGAAGCCAGTATCCATGCGGGTTTCAGAGGCATCAAAATTAATACTGTGTTAATGCGTGGTATAAACGATGACGAAACTGCCAACTTAGTCCAGTTTGCCATCGACAAAAAAATTGATATTAGCTTTATTGAAGAAATGCCATTAGGCGTGGTTGACCATGCGCGTGAAAGCACATTTGTGAGTAACGCAGACACGTTGTCATTACTGCAGAGTAAGTATTCGCTACTGCCAAGCACCGAGACGACTGGCGGCCCTGCTCGTTACTGGCGCGTGACTGATACTTCCACAAAAATAGGCTTTATTTCACCACACAGCCATAATTTTTGCGAAAGTTGTAATCGTGTGCGTATTACCTGTAAAGGTGAGCTGTATTTATGCTTAGGACAAGAAGATAAGATAGATTTAATGCCGCTACTGCGTGAACACCCAATTGATGATGCACCTTTAATTGCCGCTATTCTAAATAGCATGGCGATTAAACCGAAAGGGCATGATTTTGATTTGCGACGTGCCGAACCGTCTATCGTGCGGTTTATGTCACATACAGGTGGGTAAAATATGCAACGTGAATACTCCACTTATAAAACTTTAAAGTTTCTTTCAAAACAAAGAGTGGCGATTGTTTTGCAACCTGGGAATGTCTGGGTAATAGAAAAAGCTATGCCTGACACTGAACAAAACAATGAAAATATCCAAACATGCTTAATGCGTGGCTGGGTGGAAGTGCTACATGAATCAGTTCCTACTGAGAAGATAGATTTAAGCATAGGAAAAATTCCAGAGCTAACTCAAAATAATAAAAAGAATATTTACAGACTTACTGATAGTGGCTGGAACGCGATACATAGAACACATATTACAACCTTGCTTGGCATTATCATTGCTATATCAAGCTAGTATGTCTATCTCCTCAATCATCCTCGCAGGGGGTCGCGCCACACGAATGAATGGTGCAGATAAAGGCTTTATTTTACTTCAACAAAAACCTCTGATTGCGCATGTGATTACCCGTTTAACGCCTCAAGTTAATGAGATTTTAATCAATGCTAACCGAGATATTTCACAATATAAATCGTTTTGTTTACCCGTGTTGCAAGATGAGCATGCAAATTTTATTGGACCGCTGGCTGGGTTTAGCTTAGGTCTAAAATACTGTAAAAGTGATTATTTGCTCACTGTGCCTTGTGATTCGCCCCTACTACCTCTCGATTTAGTGCACCGTTTAATGGCTGGACTTTTGGCACACAGCGCAGATATTGCCGTGGTCGCTAGCGATGACAATGTCCATCCTGTATTTTGTTTGTGCAAAAAGAGCGTATTGCCCTCACTTACTGACTATATCGCTCAAGGTGATCGACGCGTGAGTAGTTGGCAAAAAGGCCTGCGTTATGTTGAAGTTGACTTCAGTGACGCTAGCGATGCATTTGTAAACTTAAATACCTATGAAGATTTAGCTGCGCTAGAATCAAAACTAAGCAATGCATCCAGTTAACCTTGTAATTCAATTTACTATTATTTATGAAACACACACTTTCTCAACTTTCGACTAACCCTTGTGGTGTAGATGATTACGATCCCAACGCAATGTCCGTTGAGCAAGCGCGGCATTACATTCAGCAGTTTTTAAGTCCAGTTTCCGCCCATGAAGAATTACCTATTCGAGAGACCCTTGGGCGCGTTTTATCAGCTGATGTAATTTCTCCTAGCAACGTACCAAATTACAATAACTCTGCAATGGATGGTTTTGCATTTAAGTTTTCAGAAGATTTGAAAACTTTTAAAGTAATCGGCACAGCTTTTGCTGGTAAGCCTTTTAGAGGGGCGGTGAATGCGGGTGAATGCGTCAAGATTATGACTGGTGCAATGTTACCTTTAGGCGCCGATACCGTAGTAATGCAAGAACATGTAACTGTAAACAGTGAGCATATTACTTTACTAAATGATGTAAAACAGGCTGCCAATGTGCGTTTTGCTGGCGAAGATTTAAAGCTTGGGCAAACTGTCTTGAGTAAAGGTCACTTAATGCGCCCTGCTGATTTGGGTTTAATCGCTTCGCTTGGTATCGCAAAAGTGAGTGTCTACAAAAAGCTTAAAGTGGCTTTTTTCAGTACGGGCGATGAACTTGTTAGCGTGGATAAACCGCTTAATGAAGGACAAATCTACGACAGCAACCGCTATACTTTGTTTGGAATGCTAACCAGACTTGGTGTTGAAGTTGCTGATTTAGGCGCTATCCCAGACAATGTGCAACAATTAGAAGACACCTTAATTATGGCGGCTAGTAATCATCATGTGGTGATTACTAGTGGCGGGGTATCAGTAGGTGAAGCAGACCATATGAAAGCGCTATTAGCGAAACACGGTGAGGTGTTGTTTTGGAAAATCAACATGAAACCTGGTCGTCCATTAGCATATGGCAAAATAGCAAATGCTCACTATTTTGGACTACCTGGCAATCCTGTTTCTGCCATGGTGACATTTTACCAGTTTGTCCGCGAAGCTTTAATGAGCCTGATGGGTGCAACAGCTAAACCATTACCTACTTTTAGTGTGGAATGCACGCAGGCAATAAAAAAAGCCACTGGTCGTACTGAATTTCAGCGGGGAATTCTATTTGAAGAGCATAGTGTATGGAAGGTGAAACCAACAGGATTGCAAGGCTCAGCTATGCTAAGTAGCATGAGTCAAGCTAATTGCTTTATCGTTCTGGGCGAATCGGTAGGCAACCTTGAAGCTGGCGCGCTGGTAAAGGTTCAGTTGCTTGATGGCTTGATATAACAAGATTCTGCGTAAGCTTACGGTATAATTTTTCTATGCTAAACAAAAACAAATCCCTAAAAGACTTATTGCTGCTCCATCAATTTGCTTTTATTCTACTAATAAGCCTTGCTGCAGCTTCTGGCGCTTACGGCATCCACTTATGGGAAAAATCTAGCCAAGAGGCAAGCCGAATTAGTGCCCTTGTTTCTGAGGTGCAACAGACGCGTGGTGACTTGTATCGACAAATGAAAGAGCTATTTGACATTTATTTTTTAGAAGATAGCACTGCCCAAGATGAATATAATACTTTCACCGTTTCGGTTGAAAATCACTTTACATTACTTAACTCATTGGTAATAGACAAGGAAGAAAAAGCTGTTATCGATGATCTTCACTCAAATTACAAGCAGTTTGTGGTGGAAACACCGATGCTTTTTGAACAATTTCAGAATAATAATACCGCAGAAACCAAACACGCCCTTAATACAGACATCGAGACAGGTTTATTTGAACGCTATGAAAAGATTTTAGCACGCACCGAGCAGTTACTTAGCCAAAAGCAAGCGCAGTTAGATAAGCAATTAGCCAATACCAAACGCATTACATCTTTACTGTTGATTATTCCATTATTATTAGCAATATTGTTGTTACTTTTTTCGCGGCTATTTTTAAAACGCGCCATTGTGCAACCAATCGCTGGGGTATTAAAAGCAACGTCTGAAATCAGCGCGGGAAATTTGAGCTATCGAGCCAATGAAGAGGGTGTTGAAGAGTTGGCCGAAGTCTCAAAAGCGATTAACCAAATGGCTATGAAGCTAACAGAAAGCCAAGAAGCCCTAATTCGCACAGAAAAACAGGCGGCTCAAGGGTTGCTAGTGCCAATGCTTGCCCATAATATTCGCAACCCTCTTGCAAGCATTCGCGCCACTGCGCAAGTGTTGGATGATCCCGAACATGATGTTGAGACCCGCGAGTCTTTACATGGCATTATTAACACGGTAGATAGGTTAGAACGTTGGACTGGCGCTCTTTTAGCTTACCTGCTACCTTTAAAACCAAGCCCTAGCCACACCAGCGTTCAGACCATTACCGACGGTGCATTAGGACCACTGCAGCAAAAAATAAAAGAAAAATCTATTAAACTCATTCTACCTATGTGGCCTGTAGATACTGCAATTTTTACAGACCAACATCTACTAGAGCAAGTTATTTACAACTTGCTGTCAAACGCTATAGATGCATCAAAAGTTTCTGGTGAAATCGAAGTGCGCTTAAATGTTTCAGCGCACAGTTACTTTGTTCGATTATTAGACCGTGGTTCTGGAATGCCCTTTAAGCCAGACCCTAGTGCTATTAGTGCGCCAACAACCAAAAGGTTTGGCACTGGCATTGGCATTCCCTTTGCGTTTAAAGTATGTGATGCACTCGATGGGGAGCTTAAATTTAATGCTCGTGATGGTGGCGGTACTGAAATCACTATTTTGCTACCCAAAAAACTGGATTTGCCAATTGAAGCAAATACGCAATAATCAATATAAGACTAAATGAACATAATAAATTAGCTTTAGCTATTGCCTTAATCATACTTTTTATCAACAATGTGTAAACATACTCAATACTAAAAACAGCCATGCTTAACCAATTAGTTTCTGACTTTAAACTTCCTGCCACCAGCGGCATCACTTTTCAACTGAGTCAATATTTGGGTAAAAATATTATTCTCTACTTTTACCCAAAAGACTCAACACCAGGGTGCACCACACAAGGTGTTCAATTTAGAGATGCTTATGGTGATTTTCAAGCGCTGAATACCGAGATTTTTGGTATTTCGCGCGATAGCTTAAAGTCTCATGAAAGTTTCAAAGCAAAATTCAGCTTCCCGTTTGAATTACTTGCAGATACAGAAGAACTTGCCTGCAATTTGTTCAATGTCATCAAAATGAAAAATATGTACGGTAAACAAGTGCGCGGTATTGAACGCAGCACTTTTATTATCAATAAAGAAGGAATGCTAATCAAAGAATGGCGCGGCGTAAAAGTAGAAAACCACGTAGCAGAAGTGCTCGGTTTCATTAAATCTCTAAGTTAAAAAATTTATATATGGCTAAAAATCAAGCAATAGGCAATAAACTTTTTGTATTAGACACTAATGTGCTGATTCACGATCCATCATCGCTTTATCGCTTTGAGGAACATGACATTTTCTTGCCCATGGTAACCCTTGAAGAGCTTGATAACAATAAAAAAGGCACTTCTGAAGTAGCACGCAACGCACGCCAAGCCAGCCGTAATTTAGAAGAGGTGGTTGGACAGAATTTAGTCAATTTAGAATTAGGTTGCCCACTAAGTGTTGGTGGCAATAAGCATGTCACTGGTCGTTTGTTTTTGCAAACAAAGCCTGTTTCTTTTGAACTGCCTAATTTAGCCGGCTTTAAAGCAGATAATCAAATCTTACTAGCTGCGCTTGATGTTAAAAATAAATATCCTGAGCGCCAAGTGATTTTAGTCAGCAAAGACATTAACGTGCGTATTAAGGCGCGTGCGTTGGGTATGCCTACTGAAGATTACTTTAACGATAAAGTACTTGAGGACACTGATTTACTCTATAGCGGATTGTTAGAGTTGCCCGCTGATTTTTGGGAAAAACACAGCAAGGCTATGGAGTCATGGCAAGAAGCTGGGCGCATGTTTTACCGCATTTCCGGGCCACTTTGCAAAAGTTTAATCGTTAATCAGTTTGTATATTATGAGTTTGAAAAACCTTTTCACGCCACTGTGCGTAGCGTAGAAGGTAACACCGCCGTGCTTGAGGTTGTGAAAGACCATTTACTGCCAAAACATAATGTCTGGGGCATCAATGCACGTAATCGTGAGCAAAATTTTGCACTCAACCTGCTATTAGATCCTGAAATTGACTTCGTCAGTTTGCTTGGTCAAGCGGGCACAGGAAAAACCTTGCTGACACTGGCAGCAGCACTCACTCAAGTATTAGATTCTAAACGCTATTCTGAAATCATCATGACGCGCGTTACGGTTTCGGTAGGCGAGGACATCGGCTTTTTACCTGGCACTGAAGAAGAAAAAATGGGTCCTTGGATGGGCGCATTAGATGATAACTTGGATGTGTTAAATAAAGGCGATTCTGAAGCCGGCGAGTGGGGGCGCGCAGCCACACAAGATTTGATTCGCAGCCGTATTAAAATAAAATCACTCAACTTTATGCGTGGGCGTACTTTTTTAAATAAATTTTTGATTATTGATGAAGCACAAAATTTAACGCCTAAACAAATGAAAACCCTTATTACACGCGCTGGACCAGGCACAAAAGTCGTGTGTTTAGGCAATATTGCACAAATTGATACGCCCTATTTAACCGAAGGTAGTTCAGGTCTTACCTATGTGGTAGATCGATTTAAAGGTTGGCCGCATAACGGACATATCACATTGGTACGTGGTGAGCGCTCACGCTTGGCAGATTTTGCTGCCGAAGCCTTATAAACCATGACCAAGGGCTTTTATACTTTACTGATTGCGCAATTTTTATCGGCCATTGCTGATAATGCCCTGCTTTTTGCCTTAATCACCATGCTATCAACGATGGATGCTCCTTTGTGGCACACGCCAATGCTCAAGTGGGTTTTTGTCATTTCTTACATCGTGCTTGCCCCTTTTGTTGGCCCATTTGCAGACGCGCAACCCAAAGGCCGCGTCATGTTTTTAAGTAATGGCATCAAGTTTTTTGGTTGTGCATTAGCGCTTCTTGGTTTACCTCCACTCTATGTTTATGCCATTGTAGGATTTGGTGCGGCCGCTTATTCGCCAGCTAAATACGGCATTTTGACTGAAATGTTGCCCTCTCATTTGCTTATTAAAGCCAATGCTTGGATGGAAGGCACCACGGTAGCCGCGATTGTTATAGGGCCTATTTTAGGCACCATGATTTCAAAAAATAATCCCATGCTGGGTGTTGCGATTATTACTGGAACATATTTATTAGCCGCATTTTTTAATTTCCGTATTCCCAAAATGCCTATTGACCACGCGATTCCCAAACGTAGTTTAAACTTTTTATTGCATGATTTTTGGCATGCATTCACCACGTTATGGCGCGATACTCAAGGTCAAGTATCTTTGGCCGTGACTACGCTTTTTTGGGGTGCGGGTGCAACATTACAATTTGTGGTGTTAAGTTGGGCGCAAATTCGACTGGGTTTTGACAAAGAAGCTTCAGCCATCCTCATCGGCATTCTTGCAGTGGGCATCGCGTTTGGCTCTGTACTCGCCTCGCTATACGTTAAGTTAGAAGATACCGCCAAAGTTCTGCCTTCAGGCATTTATATGGGCATATTAGTCATCTGCATGATTTTTGTCTTGAACCCTGCTATTGCCGCTATTTTGCTGTTTATTATTGGTGTGTTGGCAGGTTATTTTTTGGTGCCGCTCAATTCGCTTTTGCAACATCGCGGGCATACACTACTCGGCGCTGGGCACTCGATTGCGGTACAAAACTTTAATGAAAATATCGGCATTGCTGTGATGCTTGGTGCATATGCGCTGATGGTACATTATCAAATGAGCATTAACAGCATCGTGATTATTTTTGGTGCTTTTATTATTGTTAGCATGGGGACAATCACGCATCTTTACCGAAAACATGTGCGGTTAAAAGGCTTAGAAGCTTAGTTCTAACACGCTTAAATGCGCCCGTGAAAAAATTAATGCCCTGCAAGCCAGTATCCATGCGGCTTCCAGAGCATCAAAAAGAAGATGTGCTAATTTTAGGTTTTTTTAATGTAGTTTTACCCGAGCCTCAGTACGCCGTGAAATTGTCCGTGCCAATGTTTGCAACGCTGTGCACCAAAAGCCATGCAAGGCAATTAAATGCATTTTATATAGCGAGCGGTACATAATGCGCGCTACTAGCCCTTCAATAAACAGGCTACCGCCAGAAATGGATCCCATTAGGTTTCCCACGGTTGAATAACGACCCAAATTCACTAACGAACCATAGTCACGGTAGATATATTCTGGATAATGCGTTTTCCCCGCTACCCGCATTTTCATGGTTTTGTATAACAGAGATGCTTGCTGGTGGGCAGCCTGCGCACGCGGAGGTACATTATGCCCAGCTTTATCTGGCGCATTGCTTTGCATAGGGCAAGCAGCGCAATCACCAAATGCAAAAATATTGTCATCTAAGGTGGTTTGTAGCGTACGCTTAACCACTAATTGATTGATGCGGTTTGTTTCTAACCCATCAATTTCATGCAAAAAGTTGGGCGCTTTAATACCCGCAGCCCACACAACTAAACTTGATGGGATAAATTTTCCGCTGTGCGTAAAAATACCTTTATCTGTAACCTCTGTCACACGCTCACTCGTAAAGAGGTTGACATTTAACTTTTTAAGTTCCAACTCTACTGAAGCCGACAGCTTATCTGGTAAGGCTGGCAATACGCGCTCACCCGCTTCTATAAGTGAAATTTTAACATCGTGTTCTGCATCAATTTTATCTAAGCCATATTCAGCTAACTCACGAGTGGTGTTGTGTAACTCTGCCGATAACTCAACGCCAGTTGCACCGGCACCCACAATCACGACATCTAATTGGCCTTGTTGAATAGGTGCGGCTTGTGTCTGCGCACGAAGCAACGAATTATGTAATCGGCGATGAAACTTTTCCGCCTGGTCTTGCGTGTCCAGCGCAATAGAATACTCACTTGCCCCTTTGATGCCAAAATCATTGGTTGTGCTACCTACGGCAATCACCAAGGTATCGTATTTAATGGTACGACGCGGAATCACTTCAACGCCATCTTCATCATAATTTGGTGCAATGGATATTTCACGTGTCGCACGGTTTAAGTTATCCATACTACCCAAGCGAAACTTAAAATGATGCCAATGCGCTTGTGCCAAATATACCAGCTCATGCTTTTCTGGGTTCATACTGCCTGCAGCAATTTCATGCAGCAGGGGCTTCCAAACGTGCGTTTTAGACTGGTCAATCAGCGTAACTAAAGCTTTACCCTTACGGCCAAGAGAATCACCCAGCTTCGTCGCAAGCTCTAACCCACCAGCACCGCCGCCAACAATCACGACGTGATGCAAATTATTTTCTGTAGATTGCATATTCAATTTATAGTTGATATTGGTTTACCGAATGTCAATAAAAAAAGCACTTACCTCGTTTAACGGTAAGTGCTTTTTAATTCTTTAATAACTACTCGTTGCCAGTAACTGTAGAATTACTACGAATCCATGCTTGTACTTTAAGCACTTCATCTGGTTTTAAACCATCTGGTGGATTAGCTTGCATTAAACCAAAGCCTTTTGCACCCATGCCACCGTTAGTGCCATGCCAAATCGTTTCAAACATCCCTTTGTTTGTCGCATTTTTAGCATATTTAAAGTTAGGACCTTGTAAACCTGGGGCAACTGCACCCTCACCTTTACCACCGTGGCAAGCTACACATGAGTACAAGTTAAATTTCTTTTTACCTTCTGCAATCGCAGCTTCTTGACCAATGTAAGGGTTTTTACCTGTGGCTAAAAACTCTTTAGCTGCTGGCGTATCAAACATAGCAACATCAATTTTCAATGGTGATCCATCTTGGGTTGTGACCAAATCAATCACCTTGCCGCCGGCGGCAGAAGTTGCCTCTGCTGTAGCAGTGGATGCGTTACCCGTTGCTGCCGTTTCAGTTTTTTCACCACATGCAACCAATGCAAGCGCCAAACCGACAAGTAAATATTTCTTCATCATATTTTCCCTAAAAATTGTATTAAGCAAAAGCTGTAACATTTTACAACAAAATGTAAAAAAGCGGTCATTTTCATGACCGCTTTTTCTATACAACAAGCACCTAACTATTATTCGTTGCCAGTGATTTTTGAGTTACTACGAATCCATGCTTCTACTTTTAGCACTTCATCTGGTTTTAAGCCATCTGGTGGATCCGCTTGCATTAATCCAAAGCCTTTTGCACCCATGCCGCCGTTAGTGCCATTCCAAATCGTTTCAAACATTCCCTTGTTTGTCGCATTTTTAGCATATTTAAAGTTTGGCCCTTGCAAGCCAGGCGCTACCGCACCTTCACCTTTGCCACCATGGCAAGCTACACATGAGTACAAGTTAAACTTTTTCTTACCCATTAGAATGGCATCTTCTTTGCCAATATACGGGTTTTTACCTGTTGCCAAAAACTCTTTAGCTGCTGGCGTATCAAACAATGCTGGATCGATCTTTAATGGTGAGCCATCTTGGGTTGTTGTTAATGTAATGTCTGCATTTGCAAAACCTGTCAAAGATAGCAAACCAACCAATACCGCTGATTTTAACGCTTTGTTGCCTAACATGCCTTCTCCTAATCTTTAAACTATTAAAAATGAGCTACGATTTTTTTCATGCTAGAGCATTACTGACCGTGTAGTCATTCAACGTATTATAATTTATTTCAGTTGACAGTACATCCTGAAATAATTTTGTTATTTTACACTTAATTGATAAATCGATTACATTTTAGTTACTTATAAAATGTAATTCACCAATTTTACTGACTATTTTTTGTCAATAGTGCTTGCACCTGTCTTTTGATAGGCTTTCATAATGCTATCGCCTTCAACTACTGGAACATGTGGAATACCATAGTCATCTAATACTTTCATTATTTTGTCGTGATTTCTTTCAAGTGCTGCATTTATCATCGCCATGCGCTCTTTATCTTTTTTGCGCACACCTACTGAAATATTCCAGTATTCCTTACCTTTTACATTTTCATTTTCGTACTCTGGAATAGGTGCTACCACCATCGGTATTTTAGATTGTTTTGCATAGTAGCCGCCGATTGGACCCCAAGCAATTGCTATATCTATTTCACCTTTAGCTAAATCATCAATCATGAAACTAGGAGGCAGATTTAGATCACGTTGAATACGATATGGACGTGCATTTGCAATTAAGCCATGTGCATCCATTGGAATGGTGGCTGGGCTGTGATCAACCACACCAATAAAACCTTTTTTTAAATCTGGGGAATCCCAATTGGTGATATTGAAGTTACTGTCTTTACGCCATACATATACGTGCCCAGCGCGATAATAAGGTTTTGATGTTCGCATGGTATCAATATCAGAGGTTGTGCTCATAACAACATCACATCGATTAGCATTGAGTGTGTTTCTCAAAAAGCCTTGTCGATTGTATGCATAAGCATATGTGAGCTTTTTACCTAAATCTTTTGCTAATATCTCAGCAATTTTATCTTCAAACCCTTCTTGCTTTAAGTTTGAGAATGGCATGTTATCTGGGTCTGCACAAACTTTAAACTCTGAGTCATCTGCCACACGTCTAACTTCGCCTATGCGACCCTCATCTGGATTAAGTGATGGCAATACAGGCTCGGCGGCATAACTGAAATTATTTGTAATCGCTAGCAACGCGACTATTGCCAATTGCTTATTAACATGCTTCAACATTGTAAGTTCCTTATCGTTAAATATACGGTTTTAATTTTCCGCTTGTTTAATAGAGTGCTGTTTTAATTAAAAGTTCTTTATCAGAATTTACTAATTAATAGCAAAAAATTAACTACTATTGTATCTAAATTGTAGATTATTAAGATTTTTTATTTAAAGACCATCATCATCTTAGCTGGCAAAATAAACTTACCTACATGACCCTTAAATAAAAAAACACCCCGTCGAAACGAGGTGTTTATGAACTAATGTGTAACGCTAAAACTTAATCTTGCGATTGAATTATAGTGTGAACACTGTTAATGCACCGCCGCCAGGAGCCGCGTTGTATTTAACGAGTTCAGCATAACCACCCGCAGCACCTAAAGCGTCTGTTGGTGTAGTCATACCAAGGTTCATCGCCACACCAGCCCAGCCACCGATACCTGATAGCACGCCAACGTGTTGTTTACCTTTTAGGCCGTATGTGAATGCATTACCAATCACACCTGAACCTACTTGGAATTTCCATAGTTCTTTACCTGTTTGAGCATCAACTGCTTTGAACCAACGATCTAAAGTACCAAAGAATACTAAGTTTGAAGCAGTAGTTAAAGCACCACCCCAAGCAGAGAATTTCTCTTTGTTATACCATACTTTTTTGTTAGTCATTGGGTCATAGGCAGCAAAACCACCCATTACACCGTCTGGACCTGGGAACATGGTCAATGTCGCACCAACCCATGGTTGACCAGCAACGTATTT